>DATGHF010000040.1:0-7885 GCA_035308125.1 Candidatus Sulfotelmatobacter sp. | reverse complement strand
CGGGACCGGCGGGACGCCGTCACGAAACGCAACCAGCTCGGGAGCGCGGGTCAAGGCCACAACGAAGACAGCGGACGCCAGGGTCACTAGGCCCAGTGCCGGTTTCCAGGCCCGAGGGGCCTTGGAACGGTTGCCATCCAGTATCTGGGATACGCGCAGGGTCGTTTGCCGCATCTTGCTGACGGCAGCCTGCGCCAGCGCCAGACCCCGGCGCATGAAACTTTTCTCCGCCACAGTGACCAGGCACTCGGCATATGCCCGCGGATCAGCAGTGCGCGCCAGCACCACGTCATCGCAAGCAATCTCCCGCTCCAGCGACAGCTGCCGCTCCACCCACCACACCGCAGGATGGAAGAACAACAGCGCCCGCAATACCTTCTGCGCCAGGTTCGTCCAGTCGTCGCGGCGTTGCAGATGGGCCAGTTCGTGAATCAGAATTGAGTTCAGTTCGGCAGTAGAAAGTTCACGTAACGCCCACGCGGGCAAGACAATCATGGGATGGAAGAAGCCGATCGCCGCCGGCACCGCGAGTTTCGCCGAAGTAGCTACCTTCGCAGCGCGCGACGAATGGAATTCTGCCAGCGTCCTTTGCAAGACAGGATCCAGGCTGGCGGGATCGACAACTTCACTGGCTGCCCGAACCTTCCGCAGTTGCCACAAACCAAGCGCTACACGGGCCAGGCCGATAATCGCAACCGTTGCCCAGGCAATAAAAACATAAGTTGCCCACAAAGCGGGCAGCGCAACCGCCCAGACCGCTCCTCCGCGGTGAGATGATCCAGCACTGGCTCTCACCACACTCAGCATCGGCAGCGCCGCAATTGAGAAAAGCGCCGCCAGCAGTACGCTAAATCGCACACCGGACCGCCGGCCGATTATCGGGAGCATCAAGCCCACGAAGAGGGCAATGGCCATGCCTTCGACCACGCCGTTCAACATCCTCTCTGCAGAAATCCGCGCCAATTCATGGAAAACCGTCATTGGCTGGTCTCCTCCCGCCGGTTTTCTGCCAGCAATTTTCGCAGACGCTGCAGTTCTGCCGCGTCAATGCTCTCGTCTTCCAGGATATTCAACACCAGCTGCTCATGCGAATTCTTGAAAAAACGGTTTACCAGATGGCTGATCTCAGAACGGCTGGCATCGTCGCGTTCAATGAGGGCCATATAAATGTGCGCCCGGCCATCCTTCACGTGCTTGAGATATCCCTTTTTTTCCAGAATCCGAATGGTAGTCAGCACGGAGTTGTAGGCCAGAGCGGGGTGCTTCGGTAGCGACTCCAGAACCTGCTGTACGGTGGACTCACCCCTCTGCCAGACCACGTCCATGAGCCGCAGTTCGGCTTCGGTTAGGGTTGCGGACTTCCTCGGCGGCAAAACCTTCCCTCCTGCTCGTTTATTAGATAACTCGTTTATTAGATAATTAGACGCGGGCCCGCGCCAAACGTCAACTAATTATTTAGTTGCATGCGGACAGTGGCGGGTTGCCTTTCGCCCTGCGTGGTAGTCAATCAACTTCCTGACGCAGTCTATCGCCGGCCTTCAAGTTCGGCGGTTGCGCGATCCAGCGCCGCCGCCAGGGCCGCAATCTGCCGGCGCACCTGGTCAAGATCGTGCCGGTCAGTAGACTCGTTGATTCCGGGAATCACCACCGCTGCATAGCCGGTATATCGCCCGGGAGCATAGATGGCATGGCGAAACCAAGGACGCAGGGGCAGACCCTCGGGAGTCAGCAAGCCACGCTCAGCAGCCATCAGGGCCTGATTCAATTTCGTAGCGTTGCTGCCGGCCTTCGCTTGTTTTCCCAGAATCTTCTCGCCAGCCTGCTCGAAACGCCGCGCCGCCTGCACGGCATCGAGGAAAACGGCCTGCTCCGCGCCGAACTCCACATCAGCTTTCTTGCGGGCGGCTTCGATGTACGCGGTCACTTCCTTGCCGTACTCCTCGTAATCGTAAGGCAATACGTCGGCGTCGGCCATGCGCAGCACTTCGATCCCAAACACGCGAGCCATTTCCTGTTCGTATAGGAAATCGGGATCGGCAAAGCGTTTAAACCAGTTGATATTATCGAACGCAGAGTGATACACCCCATAAGGCCCGGTTGACGAAATGTCGGTCGAAGGCACCCCCAGGTGTTGCAGGAAAACGGTGTAGTCCGATCCGCTACCCAAGTCGCCGACCGCCACCTCCAAGTTGCCTTGAGCGGCAGGCACGCGCCTCATTTCCCCGCTAGCCTCAGGCGAGTTAGGTTGCGATCCTGGCTGTGTGGCCCTTTTCCAAACGTCGAACACTGTGCCGCCCTTGGGGCTCGGCACAACTTTGGTTACATCGGCGAGGAACCGTTTGAGGCTGGGAACCGACGACGCCCCGAACGATGAGCCAGATACAGCTACGTCCATATTGAAATACGCGACTGCGTTGGCGAGTTCCGCTGCGTGCTGTTCACCCCATTCCGTAGAACCGATAAGGCCCTCTTCCTCGCCGTCCCAGCTTCCGAGAACGATGCTGCGCTTCGGCTTCCACCCCGATTTCAGTAGTTCGCCCAGTCCGTGTACAGCCTCCAGCATGGCCGCGGTTCCGCTATTGGGATCAACCGCGCCATACACCCAGGCATCGCGATGATTCCCCGCCACCACCCATTCATCCGGCGAATCCGTACCGCGCACGCGGCCGATCACGTCCCAGATGGTGCGGAACTGGTAGTCCTGTTTGAGGCGCAGCTTCACTTTCACCGGGCCAGAACCGACGTGATAGGTGAAAGGCAACGCGCCTTGCCATTCCCGTGGCGAATCCGGGCCAGCAAGGTGTTCGAGGATCGGCCAGGCGTCGCCGTAGGAAAGCGGCGTGGTCGGAATCTTCGCCAACTGGGCCGACTGCTGCGGAGGAGTACGTTTGGAGTCGGGAAGGGACGGCACCGACGCGATCCCCGGCGTCGTAGGATCACCGGGAAACTCGAACATGAATCCAATCGACCCGCGCTGCACCCCGGTGCTCGGCCGCCAGGGGCCATCGGGATATTTGTCCCCGCGACGCCAGCCGTCGTCCGCAGGGTCGGAATAAATGATAAGTCCGGCCGCGCCGTGCTCTTGCGCCACCAGCGCTTTCACCCCGCGGAAGTTCTGCCCGTAACGCGCCAGTATGATCTTGCCCCGGACATCTATTTTCAGCTGTTCCAGTTTCTTGAAATCTTCGGGCGAGCCGTAATTGGCGTAGACGACTTCGGCCTCGACATCGCCGGAAGGCGACATGCCGGAGAACGGCATTACCACACGGGAATCGTCGGGCAGCGGGTCCCCATCCACATGTTCTCGTGTCGGGCCATGCATATGAATGCCGGCCGGAGCGGTCATATCGACGCTGATTTCGGAGGGATAGTTGATCCAAACGCGGTATTCGACAATCTCAGTTTCCAGGCCAGCCTCGCGAAATTTCTGCGCCACATAGTCCGCCGTCGCTTTGTCCTCCGCCGTCCCGGCCATGTGCGGCGCCTGAGTTAGTGTGCGCAGATGTTGCTCAGCGAGTTTGGGATCGGGAACCGCTAAAAAGCGGCTCTCGACCGCCGATTCAACGGCGGAATCCTGGAAGCCGAAAATCGCAGAAGACGATGTCTTCGACCCTTTCGCATCGCCGAATTCGAAAGAGACCGTGACCAGAACGAAGAGAAAAAGAACGACTGCCTTCGGAACTTTCATCAGGCTCCTGCGGGTCTGATTCAAAGCCGCCTCCAGACGCCGCGACTAGATCGGATTTCAATAGTAGCAAACCCAGCGTGACAACTCGCATCGGCAAAACCTTCTAAAATATGCTTATGCCAGTACAGGATCCCGCAGCACGCTTCTCTTCCCGCGTCGAGAAGTATGTTCGCTACCGTCCGAGCTACCCGGACGAAATCCTATATCTGCTGCGCCAGCAGTGTGACCTTACTCCTGAGTCGATCGTCGCCGATGTCGCTTCAGGTACCGGAATCTTTACTAAGATTCTGCTCGAGAATGGCAACCCCGTCTTTGGCGTGGAGCCGAACCCGGACATGCGCCGCGCCGGCGAAGAATACCTGGCGGCTTATGAGCGCTTCACCAGCGTCGCCGGAACCGCCGAAGCGACTACTCTTGCCCATCACAGCGTGGACATCGTCACCGCCGCGCAAGCGGCCCACTGGTTTGATCGCGCCAAGGCGCGCGCCGAATTCGTCCGGATTCTGAGGCCGGGCGGATGGGCGGTGTTGATCTGGAACGAGCGCCAAACTGACACGACTCCGTTTCTTCGCGATTACGAAAAGCTGCTGCTGACTTACGGCACCGACTACCAGGAAGTTCGGCACGAGCGCACCACAGACGAGATTGCCAGCTTCTTCTCGCCCTCACCGTTTCAATCCGCGGTGCTTGAAATGCGCCAAAATTGCGACTACGACGCACTCGAAGGCCGGTTGCTGTCGTCTTCATACATACCTTCTTCTGATCATCCCGCATACCAGCCCATGCTTCAGCATCTGCGTAGAATATTCGACGCGCACCAGATGAACGGACAGGTTGTGCTGGCCTATGCGACTCGGGTTTACTACAGTCAGCTCAGTTGAATCCCCTGTGTGCGTCTGTGACCTCTGTGGTTAAGATTTAGTTCGAATAACCCATTACCACAGAGGTCACAGGGGAACACAGAGGAAAACAGGAATTAACATGCCGCAAGAAAAATCCTTCCACATGACTCCCGACGAATTCCGCCGCCACGGTCACGCAGTCGTCGACTGGATTGCGGATTACTACGCGCGCATCGAGTCTTATCCTGTGCTCTCGCGTACAAAACCCGGCCAGGTTCGTGCGTCTTTGCCAGCAGCGCCGCCGGTGAAGGGCGAGGCGTTCGACGCCATTCTCGGCGACATCGAAAAGCTCATCGTCCCCGGAATCACCCATTGGCAGTCGCCGAATTTCTTTGCCTTCTTCCCCTCCAATGCTTCCGGACCGTCGATTCTCGGAGATTTGCTGTCGTCTGGCCTCGGCGTGCAAGGTATGTTGTGGGCGACAAGTCCGGCCTGCACCGAACTCGAAACCCACGTTCTCGACTGGCTGGTCGGTATGCTCGGCCTGCCGGAGAAGTTTCTCTCGACCAACACTGGCGGCGGCGTGATCCAGGACACCGCTTCGAGCGCTTCTCTCTGCGCGTTGCTGGCCGGACGCGAACGTGCCACCAACTTCGCCAGCAATCCCCGCGGATGCGATGGCAAACTGGTGGCCTACACGTCGTCGCAAGCGCACTCCTCGATTGAGAAAGACATTCGGATTGCCGGCATGGGGCTCGATAACCTCCGCTTGATCGAAGTGGACGAGAACTTCGCCATGCGGCCGGATCTGCTGGCTCAGCAGATTGACGCCGATCGGCGCGCCGGGCTAACTCCATGTTTCGTATGCGCCACCATCGGCACAACATCTTCGAATGCGATCGACCCGCTGCCGGAAATCGGACGCATCTGCCGCGAAAACGGCATCTGGTTGCATGTAGATGCCGCCATGTCCGGCACTGCCGCGCTGTGTCCTGAGTTTCGTCATACTCACGCGGGCGTCGAGTTTGCCGATAGTTACGCGTTCAATCCGCATAAGTGGATGTTTACCAATTTCGACTGCAACTGCTTTTATGTCGCCGACCGCAAGGCTCTGATCAAGACGCTGAGCATTCTGCCGGAATATCTGCGTAATCAGGCTACGGAATCCGGAGCGGTGATTGATTATCGCGATTGGCAAATTCCGTTGGGACGCCGCTTTCGCGCGCTAAAGTTGTGGTTTGTGATCCGCCACTATGGGATCGAAGGCTTGCAGCACCACATTCGCCGCCACGTGGAACTTGCCCAGCAATTCGCAAGCTGGGTGAAAGCCGACAACCGTTTCGAGCTGGCCGCGCCGGTGCCGCTGAATCTGGTCTGCTTCCGCCACAAAGGCGGAGATGAAGCGAATCAGGGATTGATGGAGCGTTTGAATCGCAGCGGCGATCTTTACTTGACGCATACTAAGCTGTCAGGGCGCACGACGTTGCGGATGTGCATCGGCCAGACGAATACAGAAGCGCGACATGTGGAGCGGGCGTGGAAGAGAATTCAGGAAGAGGCGGAGAGGACGAAGTAGGAGTCCACGCCCTTAGTGAGGCTGTGGCTGGGCTCCCTGCGGCGCGTTGGATGTCGCCGGCGTCGGCACCTCCGGCTTCAGCGCTCCCCCGTTCGCCGGCGCCGACGGATTCACTCCGAAATCCCACACATACATGTTCATACCCTGGCGGCCGAGCAACTCCACCACGGCGTACTCTCCCGGTGCAAGTGGCGCCGTGGGCGTGACCTTTACCCAGCCGCCGGTCAGTTGCTGGCAGGTCGTCGCCACCAGGTTCTCTTGCTGGCTAACCTTGCCCAGGGGGTTGATTTTCACCACTCCCACAATGCGCTTGTTCTTCTTCGACTGTGCCACCACGATGTGAAAGCGGTCCCAGGATTGCTCCGGCATTTGCGGTTGTTGCGGCTGCTGTGGCTGTTGCGGCGACTGGGACACGGAGTTGGACCCGCTCGGCCCTTGTCTCTCCTCGAGGTTCACATAAATGGAGGGCAGGGTTGCGTGCGCCTGCACCACGGCGTGCGCGCCCTCGATTTCGATGGTCTGTTTGCTGCTTGTGATGGGAATTGGAATGACGGCGGCGCGAATCATGTTCTGCGCCCGGTTCCGGTTTATCGCTCCGCCGTTCTGCTGCAGTTCCACAAGTTGCGGTTGATTCTGAAAAGAATCCAGCAGAAGCATTGATCCGTTGTCGGGAAGACGCAACTCGGGCGCCACCTGCGGAGTTTTCGCCTCTTCCGCCGCCCGCTCCGCCGCTGCCTCTTTGTCTATTTCGACGGCGTCGGCATTGCGGGCGCCGGCCGCGCGGTCCTGTTCAAACTTGGAGGTAGCCTTCCAATCCACCAGTGACTCGGGGACTTCCTCCCATTCATTGCGTTCCGCGCTCAGATAACGCACACGGTCGCCTTTGATCTCCCAGCGCGTGGCCAGTTGATAGGTGCCGTCTTTGAGGATGAGGCGCTTGGCGAGCTGCTGGGCGGAAACGGAGGGAGCGAGGATAGCGAGGAAAGTGGCGAGAGCAAGAAGCCACGTGGTTAAACGAACGATGCAAATCTGTCCGCGTCTATTCACGGCCAGCCGCCCTGCGCCGATCGGCAATCAATTCGTCAACCAGTGACGTGCCCGGTTTCACGTGACGCCGAACCAGGCGTTGGGCGCGTTCGATTCTCGCTTTCAGGGTGGTGATGCGCAATTCGTCGTCCTCGATCCGCAGCACGACTTCGTCTCCAGGATTGATGCCCAGAGCCTTCCGAAAGGATGCCGGAATTACAATGCGTCCCCCTGCGCTGACACGGGCTCGGCGTTCGTGTTTCATGTCCCTGCGACATTACAACTGAATGGCAACGTTCTGTAAACCGCCTGGAAGGCATCCGGAACGTCTCGTAACGGTCTATTTCCCATTTCTTTCCACAGCCCTTTCTGGCATAATTGATCGTGCACCCCATCTGCACAAAATTCCAATCACAATTTAGGGCGAGGAACCGATGTCGGCAAAGTACATCTTTGTAACCGGCGGTGTGGTGTCTTCATTGGGCAAGGGACTGGCGGCGGCTTCGATCGGCTGCCTGCTGGAGAGCCGCGGCCTGAAAGTTAACCTCATGAAGTTCGATCCCTATCTGAACGTCGATCCTGGGACCATGTCGCCGTTTCAGCACGGCGAGGTCTTCGTCACCGACGACGGCGCGGAGACCGACCTCGACCTCGGCCACTACGAGCGTTTCACCCACGCCAAACTGTCCCGCGACAACAACTGGACTACAGGCCGCATTTACGAGCAGATCATCACCAAAGAGCGACGCGGCG
>DATGHF010000039.1:0-19352 GCA_035308125.1 Candidatus Sulfotelmatobacter sp. | reverse complement strand
TCATCATTCTTGGCGGGGTGGTGGGCGGGCGGCATTTTGGGATTGCGTCGCTGGCGGTAGGGGCGGTGGCGGGAAGTTTTCTGGGACCGTTTCTGGCGAGCGTGATTGGGGCGGTAAAGATTGGGACGGGATACCGGCCGTCGTTTGCGATTGGCAACGCGGCGTTCCGGGAGTGGGTGCGGCTTTCGGTGCCGCTAATGCTGGGCGTGTCGCTGGTGACGGCGGATGACTGGATCCTGCGGCATTATGCCTCGGGGGTGGTGGGCGCGATCTCGCTGCTGAATTACGCAAAGCGGCTGTTTTCGGTGCCGATTGCGGTGCTGGGGCAGGCAACGGGGCAAGCGTCGCTGCCATTTTTTGCGCGGCTGTACAACGAGAAACGGCTGCGCGAGTTTTCTGCGACGGTGAGCGATTCGGTGTACAGGATTTCGGCGGCGTCGTTTCTGGCTACGGGATGGATGATGGCGGCGGCTTTGCCATTGATTGATCTGGTCTACCGGCGGGGACGATTTCTTTTTTCAGACGCGGAGACTACGGCGGTTTATTTCTTCTGGTTTTCGCTTTCGCTGGTGCTGTGGTCGGCGCAGGGACTTTATGCGCGGGCGTTTTATGCGGCGGGGGATACGCTGACGCCGATGACGGCGGTGAGCGTGATTACGGCGGTGTCACTGCCGATTTATTCCTTCCTGTTTCGCACGTTCGGGGTGATCGGGCTGGCGTGGGCGTCGGATATTGGGATTGGGATGAATCTGGTGGCGCTAGCCTGGCTGCTGCATTTCCGGAAGCTGATTCCGCTGGGGGAGATGCGCTGGGGGGAACTGGGCAAGGCGGCGCTGACTGCGGTGATCGCGGGAGGGGTGAGTTTTGAAGTGGCGAAGATTGTGCCGCTGTCGGCTGAGAATGGGAGCCGCATGGCGGATCTGTTGCGGCTGGGGCTGATTACGGTAACGTGGGCGGCGGCGGTGGCGGCGGGCTTGTGGGTGTTGCGGTCGGAATTGCCGGGGGATTTGCGGCGGCGGAAGGTGACGGCTTATCCGGGCGTGGCGGAGGGGCAGAGCAAGGAAATATTGGGCGCGGGTAGAGAGCCGTAGGGGCTGTTTTTAAGTCAGTGGTCAGTGGTCAGTGGTCAGTGGTCAGTGGCTGCGTCCAGACTTCTTTGCTCGTCTTTCTTCTTTAATTCTTGCTGGTTTTTTCTTCTTCCTCACTCTACATCTACAGCTACTTCTTCCTTCTTGTTCTTCCCTTTTCGTGATTAGCATCCGGTGGGGATTGGCGGGCACAATTCCAAAACTGAACTCGCCCAGAATCGAACTCGCCTCGAAAACTTTATGTACCTCAGTTATGACATTCGACCGCAGGTGCGCTCAATGATGGACGAAGCCGCCGTCACTGCAACGGTTAACGCTATCGCGCGGAAGACGGTCTCGAGAGAGAACCGAGCAGGCCAGCAGTGGCGGCGCAAATCGCAAACTTATGAAAAGGACGATTGAATGAAAACGCGTTTAGTTTTCGCCACGCTATTCGTAACTTCTCTGGCCGCCTTCGGCACCCGCACGCAACCGAAACCATCCAGCCAATTCCGGGTGACACATTCCCGGCAATCCAGCAAGGCAAACCACAGGACTGCGCTCCAGGAAAGAGGCGGGGCAGCGGCACGGCCGGCGGCTGCGGGAAAAACCACGAGCACAAACCCGGCGAGCAAGGGGCGATTCAAGAGTCGGCCGCTTGCTTCGAGCAGCACCAGCACCGTCAGTTTCGTTGCCGGCACCCGGACGGCGTGGGGCGGCAGCGACGATCAGGTGAACGAAACGGTGATGGGAGATTTCAACGGCGACGGCAAGATGGATGTTGCCAGAATTGTGACCAACGTAGTGTCAGCCACGACGGCCTATCAGATTGCTGTGCTCCTGAGCAACGGGGACGGCACCTTCAAGACTGGGGTGGTGACGAATACGAACGCTAACACGGACGACCCAATCATCGCGGGTGACCTGAAAGGCAGAGGAACGGACGACGTGGTTCAGGTTCATCCCACCGGCGGTTTCTGCGGTGCCGCCCAGCCAGCGACCGGTCATCCAAGTGTACTGCCTTGCGGACCTTCCATCGATGTCATGATCAGCAACGGGGACGGCACATTCGCCACGCCGGTCAACTATGTGGTTTCGGGTAACAACCTCATGGGCGGGCTGCTCACGGACGTCAACGGCGACGGCAAGCTCGACCTGCTGACTTTCGACAGTTCGATTCCGGCGAACGTAATTGAGTTGCTGGGCAACGGCGACGGTACGTTTCAGGCGGCGGTGACTCTAGGGACGCTGACTACGAACGCCCCTAACAATATGATTTTCGCCGACTTTAACGGCGATGGAAAGATCGACTTCGCAGGGCAAACGGAAACGGGGGTACAGGTGACCCTGGCGACGGGGCCCGGTCTGTTTGCCAACGCCCCGGTCAGCCTGTCGACACCAGACGGCCAACATGGCGCGTGCAACTCCACGACGGGAGACCTGACGGGCGACGGCAAGCCGGAGATCGTCAGCTTCAACTGCAACGCCAATACGGTTACGGTTTACGTAAACAATGGCGATGGGACGTTCGGGACTGGCGTCTACTACAACAACAACAGCGATCAGAATCAGGGTATCTACGACGGAACGATCGCGGACGTGAATGGGGATGGCAAGAATGACGTTGTGGCGGTCGACGAATATGGCGGCGACGTCAGCGTGTTTCTGGGGCATGGAGATGGCAGCCTTACGGTGCAGCCAGCGAGCTACGAGGTGGGGGGATTTGCCTGGAACACACCGCTGATCGCCGACTTCAACGGCGACGGCCTGGCCGATATCGTCGAGTCAGACGATCTGTATAACCTGGTCTATTTGCAGGGCTATGGCGACGGCACCTTCCGGGCTGCTTTTACCAACCCTCTGCCCAACAGCTTCGACCAAAACGCTTACACCTATTC
The DNA here is from genome assembly GCA_035308125.1 of Candidatus Sulfotelmatobacter sp. GTDB lineage: Bacteria > Acidobacteriota > Terriglobia > Terriglobales > Acidobacteriaceae > Sulfotelmatobacter. The sequence continues at coordinate 16,387 of DATGHF010000039.1, read as the reverse complement.
GGTTGCCACCGGGGATTTCAATGGAGACGGCATCCTGGACGTGGTGGTGGGGGAGGTTAACAACAACGGTTCTCCAGGAGTCGCGGTCTACCTGGGAAGAGGAGACGGCACGTTTTATGCGGGAGACAGCTACGGGACCTCCACCAGGATGAGCTTCGTGGCGGTGGCCGATTTCAACGGGGATGGCAAACTGGACATCGCCGCCATCGACGAAGTCAACGACGTCGTCCAGATTTTTATGGGCAACGGGGATGGCACATTCAGTATGGGATTGGCTTATCCCACCAGTCCGTTAAGCGGCGCCGGTGCCGAGAATCTGGTGGTGGGCGACTTTAATAAGGACGGCAAGATGGACATTGCAGTCGCCAATTTCAATACCGGCGATGTGGGAGTGTTGCTGGGCCAGGGCGACGGGAGTTTCGCAAGCGCGGTCAGCTATCCGGTCAAGGGGTACGCGCTGAGTGAGATCGCAGCCGCCGACTTGAATGGCGATGGCTATCTGGATCTTGCGGTCACCGCGGTGTCGAAGGAAGGTGGCACGGCGGTCGTGACTCTATTATCGAACAAGGATGCTCCCGGCACGTTCGGGGCAGGGAACTTTGTCACGGTAAATGGCAGAGCTCAATATATTGCTTTGGGGGATCTGAACAAAGATGGAAAGATCGATATGGCGGTCACCGAAAATAAGGGAGCCACGTTTAATGGCCAGCTCGAGATTTTCCTGAACGATGGAACCGGAACGTTCCCGACGGCGCCGACCGCGTACCCCGCCTCTACTTTTGGCGGAGCAGCGGGAGACTCCTACCCGCTCGACATCCAGATGTTCGATATGAACGGGGATGGAAATCTGGACCTGGTATATCTCAACGACGATTATGGCACCGTTGCCATTGCGCTGGGCAATGGGGATGGCACCATTGCCGCTCCGGTGGAGTTCCCCACGACCGAGTACGTTCAGGGCCTGGCCCTGGCCGACGTAGACGGCGACGGGACCATGGACATATTAACCGGAGAAGACGAGGCCGGAGGGTTCAGCGTATTTATGAACGGCGCCGGCAGCGGGGCCGCGCAGAACTACACGCTGGGGACGTCAACGCCGAGCGTCACCGTGGCCGCCGGTTCGCCGGCAAGCTACGTGCTCGATCTGGCGGGCCTGAACGGTTACACCGGAACCATCACGTTCGCCTGCGGCGAACTGCCGACGGCGGCGACGTGCTCGTTCAACCCATCGTCGGTCATCGCGCTGGGCAACACGCCTCTCACCACCACTCTGACCATTGATACCACCGTACGGTCGGGGAGCCTGCTGCGGCCGGCGAGGCCGGGGGCCAAACCGGGTTCGCCGATCTTGCTGGTCAGCCTGGGCGGCATGGGCCTGTTGGGCCTGCTGCTGGCAGGGAGTGGGGCGAAAGGACGAAGGCGCCGGGCAGCCATCGTCCTCGGAGCCGTGCTTCTGTTGACGGTGGGGGCAATGATGGCTTGCGACAACGAGAACGCGACCAAAACCATCACGATACCCCCTCCACCGCCGGCCACGGGCACGCCTGCGGGCAGCTATCTGGTGACGGTGACCTCGACCGGAACCGGCACGGGAGCGCCCACGCACAGCGTGAACGTTATTCTGATCGTGCAGTAAGGCTGGAAGAAAGCGGGACAAAGAATGGCGTCCGGGATTAAATTCCGGCCGCCTTTTTTTTATTCAGGGTACTTGATGGCCGAGGATGCGTGACTGAAGAACCGCAGCACGTCGTAACTTCGAGTGTGGTATGTCATTCCGGCGGCTATGGACACTGTCGATCGGGCAGCGGAGTGGCGGCGGCTGGCAGAACATTACCGTCAGTTGACTGACGGTGAACTCATCGATCTCGCCCGCAAGCAGGCGGAATTGACCGCTGTGGCGCAACAGTGCCTGAGCGACGAGGTCTCGGTTCGCAGATTGAAGGTCGAACCAGTCGAGGCGAAGGAAGCGCCTCCGGCGTTGGTTCCCGAGCCCCCGAACTCACCTTACGCGGAGGAGAGGTCGCTGGTGACCCTGTGTACGGTGTGGAGCGTGCGCGACGCCCTGCAGATAACGACTCTGCTGGGCGGCGCGGGGATTCCGTTCTACATGGGGGAGGAGAGGGTCACTGCCGTCGACCGAGTGACTTCGAATTTTGCCGAGGGTGTAGGCCTGTGCATCATGAACGTGGGTTTGCCGTGGGCTCGCAACCTGTTGCAGGACTACTTTCCGAAAGATGTGCCGGCTTCCGAAAAGGTTGATGAGGTCCCTGACGTCTTCATTCGCTGCCCCAAGTGTAAGTCTGAGGAGGTTGTCTTCGAGCACATGCAAGACGAAGATCCGGCCACACATCAGAAAATAGTCCAGAAGTACGAATGGAAGTGCGATTCCTGCGGCTACGAGTGGGAGGACGACGGGGTTTCAAGAGAATAGGGGATCGCGTTCGAGGACAGGGAATTGCCGGAACCGGCAAACTCCGACCACAAAGCAGAGAAGCCTGAGGCCGCGGACACGCCTCGCTTCGCTCGGCGGGGCGGACGAATGCGTCCGCCCCCACACAAGAAGTTAGGCTCGGGCGCCGATGGCTGCGGGCTCGGGCGTGGAAACGCTCTTGTCTTCGCCGTTGGTCTTCTGTTGCGCGGGCTGCGCATTCTGGCCGCCCTTGCGGATGTCGATGCCGCCCTTGAAGAAGGCGCCGTCTTCGATGGAGATGCGGGCTGCGACCACGTCGCCGGTGAGCGAGCCGTCACTGCGGATATCCACGCGGTCGCTGGCGGTGAGGTTGCCACGCACCTTGCCCAGGACTACGATTTCGCGGGCATTGATGTTGGCTGCGACCACGCCATTGCGGCCGATGGTGACGCGATTGCCCGCCAGATTGATAGAGCCTTCGACCCGTCCGTCAATGTACAGGGACTCGGAGCCGGTGACTTCGCCTTTGATGACCAGCGATTTGCCGATGGTGGCCTGGTCGGCGGTGGTGGTTGCGGTCATAGGGCGCGGGGCAGCGGCGGGATCACTGGTTGCCATTGCAGGGGTGCTGGGGGTTGACATGGTAGGACGCTCTGGCTCGGCTGGCCGGCCGGGGGTCTGGGGCTGATTCGTCGGCTTCCACATGGGGTAATAATTCCTTTCCTTTTGGGGACTAGGGGTCACTCGCCGCACTTCGGTGACCAAACCCGATTGTACTCCCAGTCTCAAAATGAGCGCTGTGGAAAAGTCCTTTATTTTCAACGGGAGTTCCTAACCAGATACGTACTTTTGCGCGTCTGGGATTGGCACTTTCGAGGTCTTGCGGGAGCGGCTTGGGTTGTGAGCGTGTAAAGATTGCCGGAAAAAAATTCTGCATGGCGGAACTTTCCGGCGCAGTTGGGAGTTATCCTGTAGGACGAAGATTAATCGAAAGTCGATTTCGACCGTCCAATATTTCGTGCGCCCCTTGAAATGAACCGGGTGATGCAATGACCGCGTGATGGAATCGCCAACGATGGAGTAAGCCTATGCTCGAAGAAGTTGCCGCCTCCCCTGCCCTCGTGATCGCCCGGCCACAGCCGGGCGAATATGCGCCTTATTACGACCGCTACATTTCTCTGATCGCAGAGAACGACATTCTCAGCACCCTCGACCAGCAGCGGCGGGAAACGATGCTGCTGCTTTGCGGACTCAGCGAGGCGGATGGCGACTTCCGCTACGCGCCCGAGAAATGGAGCGCGAAAGAAGTGCTGGGACACGTCTGCGATACGGAACGCGTGTTTTCTTACCGGGCGCTGCGCGTCGCGCGGGGCGACGCTACGCCGATGGAAGGCTTCGAGCAGGACGACTATGTGCGGAACGGTCCGTTTGTGGGGCATCCGATCGCGGAGGTGATTGAGGATTACATTGCGGTGCGGCGGGCGACGCTTTCGCTGTTCCGCAATCTTGACGAGGCCGCCTGGTCGCGGCGTGGAATTGCGAACAAGAGTGAGGTCACGGTGCGGGCGCTGGCTTATACCATGGCCGGGCATGAGCTGCATCATCGGAGGATTCTGGCGGAGAAGTATTTTGGGGGACGGTGAAGGCGGGATTGTTGATTTTGATTGAAAACCGGCGTGAGGAGCCTACGGCGGTTTGCTATGGGCGAGAGGTTGCATGGGTCCTTCGCTTCGCTGGATGACAGGGCTTGGGTAGTGGAACGCTTGATATGACGCAACGGGCTCTCATCGAACTGCTGCGCGGAAAGGGCGCTCACGCCGATCCCGTGGCTTGCCTAGAAGATCTTTCTGCGGAACTGGCGGCGCGGCAGGTCGGGGTATTTCCCCATTCTGTGGGACAGCTTGTGTTTCACATGAATTATTGGATGGACTACGAACTACAGCGCATTCGCGGCGAACGGCCAAAGTATCCGGAACATTCGGCGGAGAGCTTTCCGGCGGCGCCGTCGCTTTTGGATGGGCAGGAGTGGGATCGGCTGCGGAAGAGATTTTCTGGCTTGCTGGATGATTTTACGGCGCTGGCGAAATCGTCGCGGCAGGAACTTGATCGGCAGATTGAAACTGCGCACGAAGGCGATACGAAAATCGCGGGAACGCTCGAAGCGGTGCTGTGGCAGATGGTGGCGCACAATAGTTATCACGTGGGGCAGATCGCGATGGTACGGCGCACGCTGGGGGCGTGGCCGCCGCGGGCGGGCGGGGATTCGTGGTGAGCGGCTTCCGCAACGGCCGTTACCGTTCTGCGTCGTCACCGACTTGTCATCCTGAGGCCCGCGTCTTTTGCGGGCCATAGACCCATGCAACTTGTAAGCGTTGAGATGCGGCCGGCGGGTTGCATAAGTCCTTCGCCTCGCTCAGGATGACAACGCCGCGATTCACCACGGAAAATCAGTCGAGCTTCGCTCGACGGGACAGCCGAGGGCGGCTGTCCCCACATGAGCCGTGCGGTATCCTGATGGCTGACGGCTTCCCATGCTTTCCGATTCCACCATTCTGAAACACATCGCGCGGCAGCCTAAGCGCTCGGCGGGATTCAAGCAGCTGGTGCGCGAGCTGGGGGTGCGTGGCGATGAGCGCGGCGAGTTGAACGACCTCCTGCAGAAACTGGCCAGTGGCGGACAACTGATACTGGTGGATTCTGACCGCTACGCTCTGCCTGCGGCTGCGGCCGACAAGAATCTGGTGGCGGGGCGGCTCACCATGCATCGCGACGGGTTTGGGTTCGTCATCCCGGACGCGAGCGCGCTCAGTCCGCAGATGAAAGCGCGGATCACCGGCGATGTTTTCATTCCACCGCACCTGATCGGCAATTCCATGCATGGGGATCGGGTGCTAGTCGATATCAGCAACGTGCGTCCGGATGGGCGGGCCGAGGGGCGGATTGTGCGGTCGGTGGCACGGGCGCACTCCACGGTGGTGGGGATTTTTCATTACGGCAGCCGTGGCAATTATGTGAAGCCGATCGACAGCAAGATTACGCAGGAGATTGTGATTCCGGCGGGGATGGAATACCCGTCGCGTGGCGCAATGGACGAGGATGGTGACGCCGCACGCGAGATCCCTCGCCCCGCTGGAAAAAACGCGGGGCTTCGGGATGACGCCCAGAAGAGCGGGGACTACTCGAGGGGTGCAAGGAAGAGATCTGTCGATCGGGTGCTTGGCGCCGAGGCTGCACGGCGCACTGACTGGAATGATCTGGAGGGCGTGGCTGTCGATGCGGAGATTACGGACTGGCCTACGGCTACGCAGAGCCCGCGCGGACGCGTGATTGAGATTCTGGGGCGTGAAGACGATTTCGGCGTGGATGTGGAAATTACCATCCGCAAGTTTCACCTGCCGCATCATTTTCCGGCGGAGACGTTGGAGGAAGCGCAGAATACGCCTGCGGTCATTTCGGAACCGGAGTTGCGGCGGCGGCGTGATTTTCGCGCGCTGCCGATCGTTACCATCGACGGCGAAACGGCGCGCGATTTTGACGACGCCGTGATCGTGCGCATGGTCGCGAACGGCAACTTCGAGTTGCAAGTGCACATCGCTGACGTGGCGCAATATGTGACGCCCGGCTCGGCGCTCGACCAGGAAGCGCGGCTGCGCGGCACCAGCGTTTATTTTCCCGACCGAGCCGTGCCCATGCTGCCACTCGAACTTTCGACGGACATCTGCAGCCTGCGGCCGCAGGTGGACCGACTGGTGATGTCGTGCGTGATGGAGATTGATCATCGCGGCGAAATTGTTGGTTATGAGCTTTCCGAAGGCGTGATCCGCTCGGCCGAACGCATGACTTATACGGCGGTCAACGCGGTGCTGGAAGGCGACGCTGCCATGCGCGAGCGTTACGCTCCGCTGGTTTCGACGTTTGAACTGATGCGCGACCTGGCGTTGATTCTGAATCGGAAGCGCGAGCGGCGGGGATCCATTGACTTTGATCTTCCCGAGCCGGTGATCGAGTTCGACGAAAATGGATTGATGAAGAGCATCACGCGTTCGGAGCGGAATATTGCGAATCGCCTGATTGAAGAGTTCATGCTTTCAGCCAACGAGTGCGTGGCGCAGCATCTGGAGTCGAAGCGGGTTGCGTCGTTGTATCGCATCCACGAAAAACCAGACGCCAAGCGAGTTTACGATTTCGAAGTAATCGCAGCGACGTTTGGATATTCGCTGGGCGTGGGTGCGCTGCCCATTCATCGGGTGCAGATGAAGGCCGACCGGCGTGCTGCGCACGGCACCGGCAAACGTGTGCGGGATATCGAGATCCCGAAAGAAGTGCACATTACGCCGCGCATGTATCAGAAGCTTACGGAGAAAATTGCGGGCAAGCCGGAAGAGCGGATTTTGAGTTATCTGATGCTGCGGTCCCTGAAGCAGGCGCGTTATTCGGAAGAGAATCACGGGCACTTTGCGTTGGCGGCGACGAGCTATACGCATTACACGTCGCCGATTCGGCGGTATCCGGACTTGATTGTGCATCGGATTTTGAAGAGCGTGCTAAGTCAAAACCTCCACATCTCGCAAAAGATGCGAGATATGGGGCACCCGGGTGTCGCCGCACAAGAATCGGGTTCGGAGGCAAAACCGTCGCCGTGGTCGAAGCGACGAGAGCCCGCGCATCTCGAGCCCCTGGGCGGGCCTATTTCGCTCGACGAGTTGCATGACATCGCCGAGGAGTCGAGCCAGTCCGAGCGCCGAGCGGACGACGCCGAGCGCGAACTGATGGAATGGAAGAAAGTGAAGTTCATGCAGGATCGAGTCGGCGACGACTTCGACGGGTTGATCACGAGCGTCACCAAGTTTGGATTCTTTGTCGAACTGACCGATTTGTTCGTAGAAGGGTTGGTGCCGCTGAACACGCTGGTCGACGACCGCTACATGTATCACGAAAGCACGCAGGAGATCATTGGCCAGCGCTCGCGCAAAACTTACAGCCTGGGGCAGAGAATTCGCGTACTGGTTGACCGCATTGATCCGGTGGAGAAGAAGATTCAGTTCGCGTTGTTTGAGGAGGTCAAGCCGCTGCCGCCGTTGGCGGGGTTCGGGAAGGCAGGGAGAAAATCGAAGCGCAAGGGGAGATAGATCGCGGGCGTTGGTCGCGCAGGCTTGAAAACCGAATTGAAGGCTTGGACTGGGCGCTGGGCTCCGCCCGAGCTTGGACAGCCGAGGCGGCTGTCGCCACATGAGTTGGGCCGGGTAGTGTAAAATTCTTGAGTCAACCCTATCCGCTGGTGTGGACACGGCGGATTCCTTCCTAGTCGGGACGTGGCTCAGCCTGGTAGAGCACTCGCTTGGGGTGCGAGGGGTCGGCAGTTCAAATCTGCCCGTCCCGACCATAGACCGCTATCAGCTTTGAGCTATCGGCTAAGACCCTTCCGCATTCCTGCGAGCCGGGAACCAAGAAGAGTACTTTTGACGCGTGGTGGGCATCCCCGACAATCATAGAAAGTTCGTGCTTGCGCCACACTGGTCGCACCGCTTCGTCGATGTTTTTTCTAGAATGCGGTCGAGGGAAGGTCACACTCGGGGGAATGCTTATGTCGCGGCAAGTCATTCTGTATTTTGACGATCAGACGGACGCGTTGCGCTTTGCCCTTGCAGCGGGCTCAGTCATGGCGGGAGACGGGCGGAACGCGACGGACTCGCTGCTGCAGGAAACAGCGCGGGTCACTAGAATTCGGCTGGATGCCGCGAATGCGGGGAAGGCTTCGAAGTCTAGCCCGCCGGAGCGCGCGGCGTAGGAGGCTCGGCAGGGGTCAGTGATCTGTGGTCAGTGATCAGGGTCAGAAAGAGCTGATTCGTGGCTGCCAAGGTTACGCGGTGCCTGCATTAGTGAAGGCTTCGAGCGCGTCGGAGACGGTGGGGAACATCAGGAACAGCGGCTCGACTTTGGTGATTTGAAATACTTTCAGCACGCGCTGGTTGACGCCGGTGAGAGCCATGCGGCGTCCCGCCTTCTGGCACGAGATACAGGAACTCACCAGCGATCCCAGCCCGGAAGAATCCAGATAAGGCACGCCAGTGAAGTCGAGGATCATGGTGGGAGCGTCCTCGCGGCGCACCGCGTTGGTGAAGGGAGAAACGTTCTCCACGGTGAGCGGGCCGTGCAGGCACAGGATGCCGCGGTCTACGCGTTCGATCTGCAACGGGTCGGATGCCATGGCGCACAGATTCTAGGCTAGATGGCAAGGTGGGTTCAAGCGCGCAGTCGTTCAAACCAGGTTTCTCGTGCCGTGCGCCGCCTGTCGTTTGTAATTCTTTTGTATTTTCTTCTTTGTAATTCTTTTGTGTTTTCCGCTTGCGAATCACTTCCGCGGGCGCATGGGCGATTACCATTGCGATAACGGCATGTGGGGAGAAACGGATGATGATACGACGTGCAGACTCTTACTGGCACTGACGTTCGCGACGGCGACCCTCGCAATAGCGACGCGCGCAATGATGTTCGCAATCATGAGATTCATTCCCGCAGTCCGCAGGCGCATCCCAAAGGCAGCCGGGCGCGCGTTCTGCTGAGTTCGGTGTTCGGGCCTTACGCGCAGGACGACGAATTCGGCAGCCGCTCCATCAATCCGATGGAGCTTTATCACAATCAGGTTACGCGCGCGCAGGGCAGCTTTTCGCTACGCATGTTTCACCGCTCGTGGGGAATCATGCTGATCCAGGCGAATATTTCCGCGCCGTGCGCGGTGCTCGACTTTCCCGCGCTCGACGATTTTGCGCGCGAGCTGAGTACGAACCATTACGACGTGGTCGGCATCACGTCGATTATCGTCAACGTGGGCAAGGTGCGCGAGATGTGCCGCATGACACGCGAACTCTCGCCGGACTCGGTGATTATTGTGGGCGGGCACGTGGCTGCGATTCCGGGGATCGAGAGCATGATCGACGCCGACCACATTGTGCGCGGCGAGGGTGTAGCGTGGATGCGGCGCTATCTGGGCGAGGATGAGCATGCGCCCATCCGGCATCCGGCGATCGTTTCCGGGATGCAGACTCGCATCATGGGCGTGCGCCTGCCGGAGCGCAAGGGCGGCACGGCGGCGACGATTATTCCTTCGGTAGGCTGCCCCATGGGGTGCAACTTCTGCACCACTTCGGCGTTTTTCGGAGGCAAGGGCAAGTTCGTCAATTTTTTCGAGACTGGCGACGAGTTGTTTGACGTGATGTGCCAGATGGAAAAAGAGTTGAAGGTGCACTCGTTCTTTGTGATGGACGAAAATTTTCTGCTGCATCGCGGGCGGGCGATGCGGCTGCTGGAGAGAATGAAAGAAGAGGGCAAGGTCTGGACGCTGTCGGTGTTTGCCTCGGCCAACGCCATCCGCAAATACACGCCGCAGGAACTGGTGGAGCTGGGCGTGTCGTGGCTGTGGATGGGGCTGGAATCTCCGCAAGCCGGGTACAGCAAGCTGCGGGGCGCGGACACGCGGCAACTCACGCGCGAACTCCGCGAACACGGCATTCGGGTGCAGGGCTCGACCATCATCGGGCTGGAGCATCACACACCCGACAACATTGTGGCCGAGATCGAGCACGCGGTCTCGCACGACACCGACTTTCACCAGTTCATGCTCTACACACCGGTGCCGGGCACGCCGCTGTATCAGGAGATGGAAGAACAGGGGCGACTGCTGCCGGATATCGACTATGCCGACGTTCACGGGCAGTTCAAATTCAATTTCAAACATGCGGCGATCTCGCGCGAAGATTCCAAGCGTTTTCTCGATTGGGCTTTCTGGCGCGACTTTGAATTGAATGGTCCGAGCCTGTACCGGATATCGAAAACTCTGCTGGCCGGCTGGAAGCGCTACAAAGACTGGCCGGATGCTCGGGTGCGCGAACGCTTTGCGCGCGAGATGCGGCGGGTGAGCGGCGTTTACGGCGCGGCGCTGTGGGCGATGGAGCGCCAGTTCAAGAGCGTGAACGTGAAAGTGAGCGAGCAGATTCATGCGCTGCGACAAGAATTGAAACGGGAGTCAGGAGCGGTGTCGCGCATGGTGCCGGCTGTGCTTGGCCCGGTACTGCTGTGGGCGACGCGTCGCGAGGAGAAGCGGCTGGCGCGGGGGAAGACGTATGAGCCGCCGACGATCCTCGAGCGCACGAACTGGGTGGAGGCGTAGGGGCCACGAGTTGAGTTTCGGGCGCGGACCAGACGTTGCAAGCAACGCCTCTACAGATGATGGCGTATACTGCTGGCCTTTTGGGAGGAGCAGTGAACCGCGCCAAGGCGGCCGTTGCCGTCGCCATTTGTCTCGCGCTGCTTGCGCCGGCCACAACCCTGCTTGGCCAGCATCCGCACGCCCCACAGAAATCTGCCGCTCAAATTGCCGCCGAGCTCGGCACTTTGGCCAGCGATGCCATGCGGGGGCGCGGCAGCGGTACGGCGGACGAGTTGCGAGCGGCGAAGTATCTGGCCGCCGAACTGCGCATGATTCGAGTCTCGCCGCTGGGCGACAAGGGCGGCTTCATTCAGGATGTTTCCGGCACGTTCAAGTTTCGGGACGGACTCAAAGAGTGGCACACCCGGAATGTGATTGGCGTTCTTGCGGGCAGGGATGCGAAGTTGAAAGATCAGGTCGTACTGCTGACCGCTCATCTTGATCACCTGGGCGTGGGAAAGCCAGTGAATGGCGACAGCATCTACAACGGCGCAGACGACGACGCCTCCGGCTGCGTGGCTGTGCTGCAACTGGCGCGGGCTTTGGCGAGGAAGCATCCGAAACGCACGGTGCTGTTCGTTTTTTTCGGCAGCGAGGAAACGGGCGGACAGGGCGACCAATATTTTCTGGCGCATCCGCCGCTGCCGTTGGATCACATCGTCGCCAATCTCGAGTTCGAGATGATTGGACGGCCCGATGCCGCGGTCAAACCCGGCGAGCTTTGGCTGACTGGCTTCGAGCGCAGTAACCTGGGCCCGGAGCTGGCGCGGCACGGCGCAAGGCTGGTAGCCGATCCGCATCCGGAGCAGCAATTTTTTCAGCGCTCCGATAATTTTGCCCTGGCCAAGCGCGGGATCGTCGCCCAAACGGTTTCAAGCTTCGGCCTGCATAGCGACTATCATCAGCCCAGCGACGATATGGCCCACATCGATCTCATGCATATGCAACAGGCGATCGCCTCGCTGGTTGAGCCGGTGGAATGGTTGGCGAATTCGGACTTCAAGCCGGCGTGGGTGCCGGGGAGGGCGCCGTAGTTGGCGATGGGGCGGTATCGTCAGCTTTTGTCACGGGCACGGCCGTCCTCGGCTGTCTACGACCGAGCGATCGCCTGAGAAGACAGCGGCATTATAGGTCTTTCAAGACCTACCCCGTTCGGCGCGCGGTGAGCAAACTCAGAATCTCTCTCAACCCCTGGCGGATGTGCTGAATCTCGGCGGAAGAATGCGCGGGGAACGGGATGGTGGACTGGTTCTTGTCGGCTTTGGCTTCCGCGCGCAGGTGCTGGCGCGCGCCCTGGATGGTGAATCCCTGTTCGTAGAGCAGTTGCTTGATGCGCAGCACGCTTTCCACGTCGCGCTTGCGGTACATGCGCTGGCCGGTGCTGCTTTTCACCGGCTTCAGTTGCGGGAACTCGCTTTCCCAGAAGCGCAACACGTAGGCGGGCAGCCGGCACAGGTTAGCCACTTCGCCGATGCGGAAGTAGAGCTTGTCGGGGATCAGAACTTCTTCGGCCCTAGCGTTATGGTTGCCCGCGCTCTTTGTTGCTGTTTGTGTGTGCGTCTTTGCCCGTTTTCTGGGAGCCATGTGGAGACCCCGGCCGAGGCCGTGTAGTCGGTATTGTGACACAGGTTCAAACTTGCAAGAGACATTTTCGCGCACGGAAGAACATGGCAGGCCTCAGCCGTCAGCTGTCAGCCATCAGCTTCGTATGCCGTAGGATTGAGGATTTCGCTCCGCAGCTGAAAGTACAGCCTAGGACGCAGATTTCCCGTCCGGAGGCAGTGCGCGGCTTGCTGCAAGCTGAAGGCTGATAGCTCATAGCTGACAGCTGAAGCTGAAAAGGTGAAGCCTCTCAGGAGGTGCTTCTCCGGAGAGGCCAGTGAAAGTCCAGATGCGAGACTTGGTCTCGCGGGCGGTTAGTGCTTTTTCTTTTTTGCCTTCTTCTTGGTTGCCATGAAGGATCCTCCGTTGAACGATTTCCCTTGCGAGATTGGACTGCGGGGCCCGTTGCCTGAAAGACAGCCCAATAAATAGTACTAGCGGTCTCTCTGATACAAGATATTGCGGCACTATGAATGAAGGTGTCAACAGAATTTTGCGCAAAATCGTCGTCAGTCGTCGGTCGTTAGTCGTTGGCCGAGCAAGTCGTCGGGTTCGCCGCGCGTCGTTTGATCGTCGCGGGCAAGTTCACCAGCGAAAATCCGGGCGCACTGACTCAGCCACGAGGCTGTTGGCCAACGACGCACGACCAACGACTTCTAGTACACTGCGCCTAATGGCCCGCGATCCGATCGAGCTCGAAATTTTCAAGAGTCTCTACCACTCCATTGCCGAGGAGATGGGCGCGACGCTGCGGCGCACTGCATTTTCTCCCAACATCAAAGAGCGGCGCGATTATTCGTGCGCCGTGTTCGATAGCGACGGCGAAGTCATCGCCATGGGTGACCACATGCCGGTGCATTTAGGGTCGATGCCCATGTCGGTGCGGGCGGCGATTGCGGCCTGCCAGATGGCGGCGGGAGACGTTGTGATGCTCAATGATCCCTTCCGCGGCGGGACGCATCTACCCGATATCACGCTGGTGGCGCCGGTATATGTATCTCGTGTGGCGCGGGCACTCTTGCCTGCGAACGCCGGCAGAAAGGGGAAGTCTGCAGCTGCAAACCGTCCGGACTTCTATGTGGCTTCGCGGGCGCATCATGCCGACGTTGGCGGGGCCTATCCTGGGTCAATGGGGCTGTGCCGCGAAATTTATCAGGAGGGCGTGCGCATTCCGCCGGTGAAGCTGGTGCGGGCAAGCCTGATGGATCGCGATGTGCTTGCGCTGCTGCTGAACAACGTGCGCACGCCCGAAGAACGCGAGGGTGATCTGGGGGCGCAGCTCGCGGCCTGCCACACCGGGGCCGAGCGGTTGCGGGAGGTGTGCGCGCGCTATGGCGTGGAGAAGGCGCGGCTCGCCGCAAGGGATCTGCTGGAGTATTCCGAAGAATTGATGCGCGCTTTTTTGCTGCGTGTTCCGCCGGGGAGTTATGCAGCGGGAGATTTTCTGGACGGAGACGGGATGAGCGACAAGCCGGTGAGAATCGCCGTGACGATCAAGATTTCCGGGAACAAAGGGTCGGGGCGTAGGCGCGTCCCCGCACAGCCAGTGGTCACCGTCGATTTCACTGGCAGCGATCCGCAGGTAGAGGGCAGCATCAATGCGGTTGCCGCCATCACCTATTCGGCTTGCTTCTATGTGTTTCGCTGCCTGCTGGCAGAAGACGTGCCGGCGACTGCGGGACTGATGCGGCCTATTCAGGTGATTGCGCCGGAAGGAACCGTCGTCAATGCGCGGCCGCCGGCGGCGGTGGCGGGCGGGAATGTGGAAACCTCGCAACGCATCGTTGACGTGCTGTTGCGCGCGCTCGCGAAGGCGATTCCCGATCGCATTCCCGCCGCCGCGTCCGGAACGATGAACAATCTCACGATCGGCGGCATCGATCTGCGCAAAAGCGATCTGCGCAAGAGCGATCTGCGCAAGAGCGATCTGCGTAAGAGCGATCTGCGTAAGGAAGATCGTCGTAAGGGCGATCTGGGCAAGAGCGATCTGGGCCGAGGCCGCCGCCCCTTCGCTTATTACGAAACCATCGCCGGAGGTATGGGCGCACGGCCCGGCAAGGCCGGAGTTTCCGGCGTGCACACTCACATGACCAATTCGCTCAACACGCCCGCGGAAGCGCTGGAATATGCGTATCCTCTGCGGGTTAGGCGGTATTCATTGCGGCGGGAAAGTGGCGGAAACGGAAAGTATTGTGGCGGCGACGGCATCGTGCGGGAGATCGAAGTGCTGACGGATTGCTCCGTCACGCTGCTGGCAGACCGCCGCACGCGTGGGCCCTGGGGACTGGCTGGCGGCGACGGCGGTCTGCCAGGAACCGCAAGCGTGATTCGCCTCGACGGTTCCGTCGAAGCGATGCCGGGAAAATTCAGCACGCGGCTGCGCGCGGGAGAACGGATTAGGATTGAGTCGCCGGGGGGCGGAGGCTGGGGCAAAACCGCAGGCTCATAACTTGCTTGAGTTTCAACCGTGAATGTTCCAGGTCATTTCATGCCGTTCGAAGTAAGCAAGCACTATCTCGACGAAGCCCGCAGGCAGTTTCGTGGGCACAAGCGCATGGGCGAAGGCGCCATGGCGCAACTCCGCGACGAAGATTTCTTGGTCACGCTCGATCCGGAATCGAATTCCGTCGCCATTCTCGTCAAGCATCTGGCAGGGAATATGCGCTCTCGGTTCACCGACTTCCTCACCACCGATGGCGACAAACCAGACCGCTTCCGCGACCAGGAATTTGAAGTGACTGCCGCGACTACACGCGCCGACGTCATGAAGTGGTGGGAGGAAGGCTGGGGCCGTGTGTTCGCGGCCATCGACGCGCTCAAGCCAGAAGATGTGATGCGCATGGTGACCATTCGCGGAGAGCCTCACACCGTGCTGCAGGCCATCAACCGCCAGATTGCGCACTACGCGGCCCACATCGGGCAGATCGTGTTTCTGGCCAAGCATCTGCGGTCGAGCGGGTGGAAGACGCTGAGCATTCCACGGGGCAGATCGGAGGAGTTCAAGAAAGCGCCGCCGAGATTCGATCGAGGTCTGCCCCAGGAAAAGTGAGGATCCAGTTACTGCGTGCCCGGCCCGAAGTAACGGTAATGCCCGGTGATCTTCCAGTTGAACAGCACGTCTTCCATCTTCGGTCCCTCACCGATGTTGTGTACGACCATGTAACGCCCGCTCCAGCGAGCCTTCTGGTCCACGACGATTCCGATATGCGGCACGTTGCCGCCCAGGTCCCAGGTAACCAGGTCGCCGGGCGAGTAGTCTTCCGCGCGGTTGGTGATGGGCAGGCTCTCACCCTTGCGCTGGAAAAAAACCATAAGGTTCGGTACGCGTCGGTGGTCAATGTTCGAGTCCGGATGCGCCAGGAGCCATCGCCGCTTGTTCGGGTAAGCACTGAAATTCTGCAGCATGTCCTCGTGGACTTCTTTCTGCAGGTCAACGCCCACGACGCGATACGAGCGGATGATTTCGTCCGTGCACACTCCGGTGTCGGCGGGCACATCGCCTCCAGGATAGGGAATGCGGACGTACTCAGAAACGTAGCGCACAGAATGATGCGTACGCTCGATAGCCGCGGCGACCAGGCGGCGTGTAAATTCCTGATGGGAAGCCGGCGTGCTCGCCTGCGCGAGGATCTGTGTGGCGAGTGCGGCCACCAATGCCATGCATTTCACTTGCCTGAAGACATTACACATCGCAACGATTGTAACGGCAACCATGGCGGACGAGAATAGATGTAGGTCGCATGGGAGCTGATGCGCGGTGCTAGAATCAACTGTTTTGTGTGTGATCCGGAACTCATAAGGTAGCCGTCATGCCATCCAAGATGCTTGCCGTCGTCAAGCCGGAAGCCGCGCCCGGTGCGGAAATTCGCGAAGTGAAGGTTCCCGCCTTTGGGCGGAATGATGTGCTGGTCAAGGTGAAGGTCGCGTCCATCTGCGGCACCGACCTGCATATTTACAACTGGGACCGCTGGGCGCAGAACCGGATTCATCCTCCGCTGATTCCCGGCCACGAATTCTGCGGCGACGTGGTGGCGTTCGGCGAGGATGTGACCAGCGTCTATGAGGGCGATTTCGTTTCCGCCGAGATGCACGTGGCTTGCGGCAAGTGCCTGCTGTGCCGCACTGGCGAGGCACACATCTGCCAGAACGTCAAGATCATCGGCGTGGAC
>DATGHF010000038.1:0-14528 GCA_035308125.1 Candidatus Sulfotelmatobacter sp. | reverse complement strand
AGACCTGAATTTCATGCAGAGTGGCTGAGGGACGAGCCCTGTGACGCCACGGCAACCGATCCGGGATCATATATCCCGGGTGCTTGGTGCCAACTCTCTCCTGGAAACAGGGAACATGGGATTCGGCAAGCGCGCTGTATTGGCACTCGCTTTCCGATAGCCTCTTTTCCTTTTCCTGGAAAAAGAGGCCTTTGTATTTTGGGCCGCTTTTTCGAGGCTCGTCCCCAGCTACTCGCTTTGATTTTGGGTTCACGAAAAAAGAAAGCGAGTAGCTATATGTCTCACTACGAACTGCGCTGCCGGGAATGCGGACGGACCTGGGGCAACCAGCCTCGTTCCATCTGCGATGAGTGTTTCTCTCCTCTGGAAGTCGCCTACGACTATGACGCCGTGCGCGCGCAGATTGCCCAAGGAACGTTTACCAGAGAGCGCATTTCCCAGCGTGCCCCGAACATGTGGCGTTACTCCGAGCTATTGCCCCTCCCCCATGGATTTCATCCGAGCCTGCCCGTTGGCTTCACTCCGCTGTTGCAGGCGCCGCGGCTGGCCGCGACGCTGGGCGCGCGTCCGCAGAATCTTTATATCAAGAACGACGCCGTCTGCCTGCCCACGCTGAGCTTCAAAGATCGGGTCGTGGCCGTGGCGCTGGCGCAGGCGCGCGAGTTCGGCTTCGACACGGTCTCCTGCTCGTCAACCGGAAACCTGGCCAATGCCGTGGCCGCGCACGCCGCCCGCGAAGGCTTGAAGGCGTGGATCTTCATCCCCGCGGACCTCGAACCCGCAAAAATTCTCGGCACCAACGTGTTCGGCGCGAAAGTAGTCCGCATAGCTGGCAGCTATGACCAGGTCAACCGCCTGTGTTCGCAGATTGCCGACGAGCGCAACTGGGGCTTCGTCAACGTAAACCTGCGGCCATATTACGCTGAAGGATCGAAGACCGTCGGCTTCGAAATCGCCGAACAACTCGGCTGGCGCCTGCCCGACAACGTGGTCTGCCCCATGGCGGGCGGGTCGTTGATCGTGAAAATCAAGAAGGCATTCGACGAACTGGTGAAGCTCGGTCTGGTCGAAGCCAAAGAAGTAAAATTCTTTGGCGCGCAAGCTACGGGATGCTCTCCGATTTCAACCGCGGTGAAAACCGGCAGCGCCGAGATCGAGCCGCAGAAACCCGCGACCATCGCCCGTTCGCTGGCCATCGGCAATCCCGCCGACGGACACTACGCCATCAAAACCATAAAACAGACCGGCGGATGGAGCGAAGACATCAGCGATCCCGAAGTGATCGATTCGATCCGCTTGCTGGCCGAGACCGAAGGTGTCTTCACCGAAACTGCCGGCGGCGTCACGGTAGGCTGCGCGGGCAAGCTCTATCGCCAGGACCGCATCCTGCCCGAAGAAACAACGGTCCTCTGCATCACCGGCAACGGCCTGAAAACCACCGACGCGCTGGCCGGCGTCTATCAGGAAGAGCGCGCAATCGCTCCCAAGCTGGCCGAGTTCGAAAACTATTTGCAGCAAACGCTGGACGTAGTCGAAGTCGCAAAAGAATCCGCGGCCACGGTCGGCGCATAAGAAGCAGAGTTTGTGTAGGGCAAGGTTTGTGTGTGTGTAAGGTTTGTGTGGGGGCGGGCACTCTTGCCCGTCCAGGTCGAGCGAATGCGCGACCGGCTTTTGGTTTTGCGGTCACTACAAAACCAAGAAACACACGACCCAGGACCCAGGAGGCGCCAATGCCAATCACCGTACAAATCCCCACCGCCCTCCGCCGCCACACCGCCGGCGTCGGCAAGCTCTCCTGCGCGGCTACCAACCTGGGAGAATTATTCTCCGTCCTCGACGAAAAATTCCCCGAGCTGAAACCTCACCTGCGCGACGAAGCTGGCCAGGTCCGCCGCTTCCTCAACATTTACGTAAACGAAGAAGACATCCGTTTCCTGGGCGGCCCCAGCTATGCCTTCCAGGAGGGAGATGAAGTCCTGCTGGTGCCCTCGATCGCAGGCGGAACAACGTAGCCCGTTAGCGTCGCGCTCTTTGCACCTCGGCGCGCGACAGCACGGTTTCCTCGCCATCCAAAACGAAAACGTCGGCCCACGGGCCGCCGCCCGTTTTCTGCAAGGAATCATTCGCCAGCTTGAACGTGACCGTGGTCCTGGGCGATGTGCAGCCGGTCAGTTGCCGGAGTTGCCGGCTCGACTCCGGCAGGCGCTGACGATATCCCGCAGCGCCCAGCACAGGTCCCGCGGCGTTGTGCGACGACCGCGGCTGCAAAACCACTTCCACCGCGCCGGCCAGATTTTCGCAGCGCAACGGAATCTGCACTTCCCATTCGTTCCCGGCTTTCCGCGTGGTCGGCTCGTCCTCAAACACCACAATCGGCGGATTGCCTCCTGGCGATGCGTACCACTGCAGCCAGCGGTGGGCGAAATCAATGCTGGCCGCAACATAGGCGCGCTCCAGTTGACGGTCTCGTTCCTCCCAGCGCGGATGTGTGGCGTCGGCCGGCTCGCGAGTGTCCTGCGCGTGCAGCAGATGTTGCAGCGCGGGAACGAAATCAGGATGGTAGCCGGCGCGCGCCATCAACGCGAGGCCCTCGCGGTCGGCGTCCAGTTCCATCTGGCGGCAAAAGCGGGCGAAATCGTCGGCACCCGTTCGCGCGTCCGCCCAGCCGGCCGCGGGCAAACCGGGGTCGCCCATCACGAGGAGAGATCCACTAGTGCTCAGCGATTTTTCGTACAAGTAGCGCCGCGCCCAGTCGCGCCGCACGATGTGCGCGATCTCGTGCGACAGGAGTGCCGCCCACAGGCCGGGAGTGGGCCCAGCCAACTCGGCGAGGCCGCTTTCGACGTAGATGGTGCCATCCGGCGAGGAGTAAGCGTTGAGCAGGCCATCGTTGACGATGCGCAGCTCCCAGGCGACGTCGCGGCTGGTGTGCGCCTGCGCGACCAGCTTTACCAGAACGCGCTGCCCGATCGCATACGCGCCCGAGGCCGCCGAACTTTCGGCAATCAACTTCGGCCGCAGCCGCGCCGCTGCTTTCACGTCTAAGTTAAACGTGTCGGGTATCTCAGGGACCGGGGGCGTCTGCTGCGCAGAAACAGCAGACGCAAAGATGAGACCAACCACTGCGAAAATAAAAACCGCGCAACGCACGCGATCAGCCGTGATGCTCAACTGCGCCCTCGCGAAAGTTTACTCTCTCAATCGGATTATCCCACTTTTGCGAACTCGTGACGGCGACAATGTCCGAGGCGTGCGGGGGGACGTCGCTTGTTTCACCGAAACGGAAGTTGGGATTATCGCGAATCGACTCGCTCTGACCTGGATAGCCGGATCAGCAGCATGCCGGGAACGAAGAAATAGAACGCCAGTCGCAACGAACCCATCGCAGTCGCCTCAGCCGGATTGTCCGCCAGCCGAATCCTACTCGGGTTCGAGGGCTTGTACAGAATGGCAATATGCTGGCCCGGCGACCAGCTCCCAGCCCAAACCTGGGCGTCGATTCTGTAGCCGGACCCGGGCGATTCCAGTTCGGATTGCCTGGTCTCCCCCTGCACTGGATAGGAAACCGTGCAATGGAAGAAATACGATTTGGAAGACGTGCCGCCTTGGCCTGGCCTGTTTGTGGATCCCGATGAACGTTCACTAAGCTCGCCGCTTAGCACGGTGGCATCTGCCTTTGTCCACTGCGTCTGAATCCAGTATTGAGCAAAGGCAACATATCCGCTTAAAAGAAAAAAAAGCACCGAGATGAACACAAGCACACGACCCAGGAATCGCCCGAAGTTTTTCAATGTGGTTGCTGGGGACGGGTCGGGCGTTTCCCCGGCGGACTTACGCGGGCCAAATAGCGTCGTGATTGCAGGCTCGTGGCTCAAGGACTCGCCTCAAGTGCTCGAACTCTCTCATCCAGGCTTCAGTTGGTCGCCTCCAATGGACTTTGCCGCAATCTTTTGGCAGCGGCAAGTTACGTCCGGCTACGGGGCAGTTTGGCGATGTAGGCTGACTGGGGGGAAATCCTAGTTGCATCACGCGCGAGGTTGTGTATAATCTAACTAACTGGTTACTTAAGAGTTCGCGGTACAACATCGAAGCCGCGGACGGGATTTATGGCTCGCTTATTTCGCCATCATCGTCAACTTCATCCTCATTCCCACTTCGGGCGTATGGGTACGCGCGGGCAGCCGGAGGAGAGCCGGGCGGCGATCCTGCAGGCCGCGGCGCAGGAGTTCGCCGAGCATGGCATCGCCGGGGCGCGCACCGACGCCATCGCACGCGAGGCCCGCGTCAATAAAGCTTTGCTTTACTACTACTTCAAAGACAAGGAAACGCTTTACGGCGCTGTGCTGGATGAAGCCTTTTCGGCGCTCAAGGTGAATGTGTTTCGCGTGCTGGATAGCGATTTGCCGTCGCGCGAGAAGATTATGGCTTATGTGGCTGCCTATTTCGATTTCGTGGCCGCCAACCAGGTTTATCCCAAGTTGATGCAGCGCGAGATGATGCGGGCGCGCGATGGGCAGTCGCCGCATCTCGACAAACTGATCAAAAACTATTTTCAGCCGATTTTCACGCGCGTCGGAGAATTACTGGGCAAAGGCATCGCCGAAGGAGAATTCCGGAAAGTGAGCCCGGCTCACTTCGTTCCTTCGATGGTGGCCATGATCGTTTTTTATTTCAGCAGCGCGCCCATGATGCAGAAGATCGTGGGCTTCAATCCGCTGACACCGGAGCGGATCGCCGAACGCAAGACCGCAGTGCTCGACTTCATTTCGGCGGCGCTGTTCCGGCCCGACGCCAAAGCTAGTCTTACTCGGAGCCCGGGCCCGACCCTCAGTCCCAGCCAAGGAGCACGCTCATGAGCGCGCGCAATCGTTTTTTCATGCTTCTGGGAATTATTTTTGTGATCGCGGCGATTTACTACACGTTCTCGACCGATCACTCGAAAGACCTGGTGCTGATCGGCACGGTCGATTCGAATCAGGTGATTGTGAGCGCGCAGGTGGAAGGCCGCATCCAGAAACTGCTGGTGGATGAAGGCACGCCGGTGAATGCGGGCGACCTGATCGCCGTGCTGGACCCGTCGGAATTGCAGACGCAGGAAGCCGCGGCGTCTGCGACCATCAACAGCCTGCAGCACAAAGTGTCGGAGATGCAATCCACGGAAAAATCGACTTCCGGCTCAACGTCCAGCGATGTGGCCAACGCGCAGGCCAAACTTTCCTCAGCAAGAGCGCAGCTTCTACAAGCGCAAGCCACGCTCGAACGCACCGAGAGCGACAGCCGGCGCACCATCGAACTGGCCAAAGTGGGCGTAGCTTCCGATCAGGATCGGGTGCAGGCCGAAACGAATTTGCAGGCGTCGCAAGCCACCGTGCAGGCGCAGAAGGACCTGGTGAAGGCGGCGCAGGCCGACCTGGACTCAGCCATTGCGCGGACGCATCAGGCCAACGCGGCCAAAAGCACGGTGCAGTCTACCCAAGCCGACCTCAAGAATGCGATCGCGCAGAAAAACCAGGCGGCTGTGCGGTTGGGATACACCAACGTTTACGCGCCCGTCACCGGCACAGTTTCGGTGCGGGCGGCGCGGCAGGGCGAAGTGGTCAACATTGGCGCGCCGATTGTCACCATCGTCGATCTGACCGACACCTGGGCGCGGGCTGCGATCCCGGAAACCTACGCGGACCACATCGGTTACGGTGATGTGTTGCGCGTGCGGCTGCCTGGCGGGACCGTGACCAGCGGGAAAGTTTTCTTCAAAGGCGTGGAGGGAGATTTCGCTACGCAGCGCGACGTTAGCCGGCGCAAGCGTGACATCAGAACCATCGTTCTCAAAGTGCGGCTCGAGAATCCCAAGGGCGCATTCGTGCCGGGGATGACGGCGGAAGTATTGGTGTCGCCGGAGCAGATGAAGGGCCAGGGAAGCGCGCAGGGCACGGCAGCGGCGGGGTCGCGGTGATGAATTCGCCCACGACTACGAATGCGGGCGACGGTTCGGCCACGGTGCCGGCCACACAAACTGCTCCTCATACCGTTTCTCAGCCTCTGGAGAAGCCGGTGTACGACCCGACTGCTCAGTCGGCGATCGAGGTCGAGCACATCGTGAAGAAGTATGGCGACTTTACGGCGGTCGACAACGTTTCGTTCGACGTGAAAGACGGAGAGATTTTCGGGCTGCTGGGGCCGAATGGCGCGGGCAAGTCGACGCTGATTCGCATGATGACGACGCTCATCCCGATCACGTCTGGAAGCGCAAGGATTGCCGGCCACGATGTGGCCAAGGAACCCGATGCCGCGCGGCGCACGATTGGAGTGATTCCGCAGGCGCTGACCAGCGATCTCGACCTCACGGTCGAGGAAAATATGAATATCTACGCCAAGCTCTACGACGTTCCGGCCAAGGAGCGGAAGCGGTCGATCGAGGAACTACTGGGGCTGGTGGACCTGACGAAATGGCGGGATGCAGCGACGAAAACGCTTTCCGGCGGCATGCGGCGGCGGCTGGAGATTGCGCGCGGGTTGGTGCATCATCCGAAAATATTTTTTCTCGACGAACCCACGACCGGACTCGATCCGGTATCGCGCGTGGCAGTGTGGGAGATGCTGGGCAACATCATGAGCCAGCGCAAGCTGACCATCCTGATTACGACCCATTACATGGACGAAGCTGACCGCCTGTGCGACCGAATTGCGATTGTGGATCACGGCAAGCTGGTGGCGCTGGATGCGCCGGCGGCGCTGAAGGCGAGCGTGCCGGGATCGAACGTGATCGAGGCGCAATTCGAAGATCCGCCGGCGGATTGGGAACAGAAGTTGCACACGCTCGACGACGTGACCTCAGTGCAGCACGAAGGCGCGGGAATGTATCGCGTGCTGACGGGCAACGGCTCGCGCACGACCACGGAACTGGTGGAGATGGCCGTGGCTGCCGGGGTTGCGGTGAAAGCGCTTTCGGTGCAGAACACCACGCTGGACGACGTGTTTGTCCACTACACGGGGCGGCAGTTGCGCGACGAACTGCAGAAGGCTTACGCCTTCGTGATGCCACAGAGACCGGGATTGCAGCCGTGAAGAGTCGTGAGTCCCGAGTCGTGAGTCCGGCGAGTCGTGAGTCGTGAGTCCCGAGGTCTGAGTCCCGAGGTCTGAGTCCCGATATTCGTGGTTGTCGCGAGACACGAGTTATGAAGGTTCAGCATATGAGTCAGAGTAGTTACAAGGACTTGATTGCATGGCAGAAGGGAATGGGGCTGGTCGCGGCGATCTACGATGCGACCGAAGGATTTCCATCGCATGAACAGTTTGGTCTTGTGAGCCAGCTTCGTCGCGCTGCAGTGTCGGTCCCCAGCAACATTGCCGAGGGAAAAGCTCACTATTCCAATCGCGATTTTGTGAGATTCCTACGCCTTGCGCGCGGCTCTCTGGCCGAGATCGAAACGCAGGTGCTGATTGCGCAACAGCGGCAGTACTTGGCCGCCGCAACAACGGCCAGCCTGTCTCAACAACTCAACGAGCTGAGTCGCATCTTGAGCGGGTTGATTAATTCTCTGAAAGAACGCGACCCGATTCGGGACCCGGAGCTCGGGACTCAGGGCTGACTTATGAACCGTGAAGAGCCCTGAGTCGTGAGTCCTGAGTGGTGAGTCCCGGGTCGTGAGTCCTGAGTCCCGAGGTCGGCGGTGGACGCGAGACATGAGTTTAAGAAGGTGAGGGCATGAGTCAAAGCAGTCACAAAGCGCCGGAGCGGACTCGAGACTCAGAGCTCGGGACCAAGGACTCGGGACTCAGGACTGACGTATGAACCGAATGATGGCGATTGTCGAGCGCGAGATGCGCAAGTTTTTCCGGTCGCCGGCGCTGATGCTGGCGTCGATGATTTTTCCGCTGGTGCAGCTCATCATTCTGGGCAATGCGTTTGGAGGAAAGATTCGTGATGCGCGGCTGGCGATTGTCGACCAGGATGGCGGGACGCAGGCGTTGAAGATCCGCGAAGCGTTCGATTCGGTGCGCTCGAACATTAGAACTTTCGTGCCGATTTATTACGACGATCCCAAGAAGGCCGTGGATGACGTGCGCAACGGCAAGCTCGAAGGCGCGGTGATTATCCCGCCGCAGTATTCGCGGCGCGTGTATGAGGACAATCATCCACAGATCGCGCTGGTGGTGGACAACAGCGACAACTTCATGAGCTCGGCGCTGGAGGGCGAACTCACCGACCTGACCGCCGCGCTGAACCAGCCTACGGTCGAGCCACGCATTCTGCAGCAGACCGCGCTCTCGATTGTCGAACTTTATCCTTACATCGAATACATGAAATATCTGCTGCCGGGATCGCTGGCGCTGGCCATGTTCGTTTCGGTGATGATTGGCGGAGGCATGCTTTACATCGACGACAAAGCGCGCGGCGTGCATGAGGGTTACCTGGTGACGCCCATCACTAAGCTCGAACTGGTGCTGGGACTGAACCTGGCGGGCGCGATCAAAGCGGTGATGACGGGGGTGATCATCTGCGTCATCGGGTCGCTGCTGGCCGGGGTGAGCACGATTTTCAATCCGGCCACGATCCTGGGGCTGCTGGTGATGATCGTGCTGACGTCGCTGGCGTTCAACACGATGATGTTTCTGCTGATGGTGCGCATCGAGGACCCGCTGGTGCCACGGGCTATGTTTGGCATTTTGAATACGCTGCTGTTTTTCCCCAGCGGATCGATTTATCCGATACAGGCGTTTCCGCCGTGGCTGCGGGGGATTGCGAGAGTGGATCCGTTCACTTACGCGGTGGATGGGTTCAAGTGCCTGCTGCTGAAGGAAACGACGCTGTCGGCGGTGTGGGGCGATATGCTTTTTCTTTCCGTTTTTGCAGCGGTTACGCTGGGGATTGCTATTCCGTTGTTTAAGCGGACGCTGTAAAAGCGTATTCACCGCCGAGATCGCCGAGGGCGCCGAAAAAGTCAATGCCCTGACGGCATTTCGCGGGCAAGAGTGCCCGCGCCACACAATGTACGGCACACAATCCAGTGTGTGATACTTCTTTGTTTTCCGGGAACTTTTGACTTGGGGGCTGTGTCCGTTATGCTAGAGGGGTATGACGCTGCTGGATGCCAAGGATTACGATCCGGGAAAAGAGCGCACGCGACGGAGGAGAATTATTTCCGCTGTCGTTTTCCTGTTGTTGCTGGCTTTTCTCGGCTGGTGGTTTCGCTTCTGGCCGGAAGAACACGTTGCCAGCCAGTTCTTTGATGCCCTGCAGAATCAGAATTTTGAGACGGCTTACGGCATCTGGATGCACGATCCGCAGTGGAAGCAGCATCCCGAACGTTTTAAGAAATATCCCTACAACGAGTTCTATCAGGATTGGGGTCCGGGCGGCGAGTGGGGGAAGATCAAGACCTACAAGATTTATGCCGCCGGTTCGCCTCCGGGCGGGGGAAGCGGCGTGATCGTGGATGTGACGGTGAACGATCGTGTAGACCCGGCGCGGGTATGGGTGCAGAAGTCGGATAAGACGATGAGCTTTTCGCCGTATTAGCTGCTAGCTTCTAGCTAGTAGCTTCTAGCTTAACTTCAAACCATAAATCCCGGACCGACAACCGCCTTTCATGCGGGGGAGGAAAGAAGTTCCAGCGTCTTCTTCAGCGACGCGTCGTCCCCCACGTTGAGGCACGTCTTCGAGCGATCGATCTGGCGCATCAGGCCGCAGAGAACTTTTCCGGGGCCGACTTCGATGAATGTTTCTACATGGTGCGCGATCAGCAGGCGCATGCACTGCTCCCACTTCACCGAGCCGGTGACCTGGCGGACGAGAGTGTCGCGGGCGCGAAGTACGTCGGTGACGAAGGCGGCTTCTACGTTGCAGGCGACAGGATAGGCCGGCTTCTGCAGGCTCAATGCGTCCAGGTCGGCTTCCAGGCGATCTTGTGCGGGCTTCATCAGTGAGCAATGGAAGGGCGCGCTCACGGGCAGCAGCTTGGCACGTTTGGCGCCGCGTTCGTCGGCGAGTTTGGTGGCGCGTTCGACTGCGGCGGCGTTGCCGGAGATGACGATCTGTTCGGGTGAGTTGATGTTGGCGGGTTCGCAGACTTCGCCTTGCGCCGCGTCGTGGCAGACGGCGGCAACTTTCTCGAACTCCATGCCGAGGATGGCGGCCATCGCACCCACGCCGACGGGAACTGCTTCCTGCATGTATTTGCCGCGGTTGCGAACCGCGCGGACGGCCTCGGCGAACGCGAAGGTTCCGGCGGCGACGTGCGCGGAATATTCGCCCAGGCTGTGTCCGGCGACGTAGGCGGGTCTTGGGACGCGAGTTTCCAGGACTCGCAGGGCTGCGACCGAGACGGTGAGGATTGCCGGCTGTGTGATCTCGGTGAGGCGAAGCTGGTCTTCGGGACCCTCGAAGCAGAGCTGTGAAAGTTTGTAGCCAAGGGCGGCGTCGGCTTCTTCGAAGGTCTGGCGGGCGGCGGGATATTTTTCATAGAGGTCTTTGCCCATGCCGACGGATTGGGAACCTTGGCCGGGGAAGAAGAGCGCGAGCGTGCGGTTGGTTTCTGTCATGAACGATATCGAGCAGCTTAGTCGATTTTCCGCGACTGACTGCCTACGAGCCTGCCGACACTAATGCTCTGAAAGAAATCGCAGGATTTCTTGCAGGAGCCGCGGACCTTGGTCGGTCTCGAAGATAAATTGCGCATGGGCTGACCCTTCGAGGACCACGAGTTTCTTGGGGTCGGGGGCTTTCCGATAGTGCTCGGTGATTCCGGGCAGCCGTGGACCGTCGCCACTCTCGTCGTCGCGGGTAACGATAAACAATTTTCGTCCTTTCAAGCGCTCGGGTGAATCGCCTCCTTCGGACCCGAGCAGAACGATCCGGTCGATTTCTCCGGGGTTTGATTCGGCCGCGGCGTCGCCCGCCGCGTCTCCTCCCATGCTCGCGCCGACCACGGAAACCGATTTCGCGCCGGCATTGTGCAGGTAGCGGACTGCGGCCAGCACGTCGGGGTAATGCTTCCAGTCTTCGGTTTCTTTGCCGAGCTCCCAAGACTGCCCGTAGCCGCGAAAATCGATGGCCAACACGCGGAATCCTGCGTCTGCAAAAACCTCCGACTGCTTGTGCCAACTCTCCTTGGTGAAGCGCCCGCCATGAGCGAGCACGAGGCCTCGGTCACCTTTTCCATAGAGGTCGGCGTGAAGGCGATAGCCATCCGGAGTCGAAAACGTAACTGCCTCTTGAGCCGGCATTATGCCGGTTGACAGCAGGATGAACAGCGGAACGAACCAGGCTGGGGTGAAGGCTCGCATGTCTAGGTGGTTCGCGCTACTTCGGGTTCTACGGTCGCCGGTTTCAGCGCCGCCAAGCCGCGCTCGATGGAATCGTTGATTTTGCGTTCGGCGAACTCAGCGGCCACGCGGATTGCGTTCTTCAAGGCGTTGGCGTTCGACGATCCGTGAGTGATGATGCACACGCCTTTTACGCCGAGCAGCGGCGCGCCGCCGTATTCTGTGTGGTCGAGGCGCTTTTTGAAATCGATGAAGGCGCTGCGCGAGAGCAAGGCTCCTACTTGGCGGGTGATGGTCGCTTTGAGCGACTCTTTCAATGCAGTGCGCACCAGATTGGCCACTCCTTCGGAAATTTTCAGGGCCACGTTGCCGACGAAGCCGTCGGCGACGATGACGTCGACTTTTCCGTTGTATAAATCGCGGCCCTCGACGTTTCCCACAAAATTCAGCGGCAGCTGCTTGAGGAGGTGAAAGGCCTCGCGCGTGAGTTGGTTCCCCTTGCTTTCTTCTTCGCCGATGGAGAGCAGACCGACGCGCGGGCCTGGCATGCCGGATTTCTTACCGGACATATTTCCGAACATGGCGCGGAAGTAGATATCGCCCATCACGGCGAACTGTTCCAGGTTGTGGGGCTCGCAGTCGACGTTCGCGCCCACATCGAGCAGCATGGCGACGGGCCCGGGGGCGGTGGGAAACACGGCGGCGAGCGCGGGGCGGTCGACTCCGGCCATGGCGCCGAGCACGACTTTGGCGGTGGCCATGGCTGCGCCCGTGTTGCCGGCGGTGACGAAGCCGGCGGCCTGGCCTTCACGCACCATCCGCAAACCCACGCGCATGGAGGAGTCGCGCTTGGCGCGGATCGCCTCCACTTTATCTTCCATGGTGATGAATTCGCTGGCGTGGACAATCTCGATGGGCAGGCGCAGAGCCGACGAATGGCGGTCGAGCTCCGCCTTGATTTCGGCCTCCGGACCAATCAGCAACACGCGCATGCCGTATTGGCGCGCAGCCTGAATAGCGCCCTCGATTTCAGGCTTGGGCGCGCGGTCGGAACCCATCGCATCCAGCGCGATCACGCTAGGCATGGTTGACGAGAGTGACTCCGTTTTCGCCGGCTCAGTTAGCTGGCTTCTTTAACGTCGAGAACTTCGCGTCCTTTATAGTAGCCGCATTTGGAGCAGGCGCGGTGCGGCATTTTCTTTTCGTGGCAGTTGGGGCATTCAGAAAGTGAATGGCCCTTCAGGGCGTCGTGGGCGCGCCGGGTCGAGGTACGTTTTTGGGAGTGTCGCCGTTTTGGATTAGGCATGGTGGATGAATTCCTTCGCTCTTCTTAATTTCGTGCTTCTTAATTTCGCAAAACTGGTTTTCGCAGAACTAATTTCTCGCGGAAATTAATTCTCGAGCCGTCCGCGGATCTCTTTCAGCGCCGACCACCGCGGGTCTTCCATCGGGACGGTGCAGGAACATTGTTCCTGATTCAGGTTCTTACCGCAGTGCAGACAGAGGCCCTTACAATCTTCGCGGCACGTCACTTTCAGCGGCACGGCCAGAAGCACCTGCTCGCGCAGAGCGTCTTCGAGCAGCAGACCTTCGCCCTGATAGTAGCCGATTTCGGCTTCGGCGTCGGTCACAGAAAGCTCGTCGCGGCCAGCGTCGGTGCCGAGGGGCCGGTACAGCAGGTCAAAATCGCGCGTTATATTCTGCGCCACCGGTTCCAGGCACCGGGCACAATTCAATTCCAGACCCGCGCAGAGCGTTCCTCTCAGGCGTATGTCGATGACGGTCTTGTGCTTGCCGTGATGCTCCTCGACCAGCTCCGCGCGCCCGCTGGTTTTGAGCGGAGTGCGCTGGCGGATGTCTTCACCAAGGTCGATGACACCGGGCTGAAACTCCTCCTTGAAATCAATAGGATGGCGTTCCAGTTCTTGGATGTCGAGGAACATGAGAAACCTCCGCGCCCCAACGTGATCGCACCAGTTCCGCGGAAGCTCGCCAAGAGGCGTAAGTACCGCAAGGAGCAAGACTTAGGATAAAGGGTGGGGGAAGGGGGTGTCAAGAAAGGCTGAACCGGATGCGCAGCTCAATGTACAATTACTGTCAGTCGAATTAAACCCCGCCTGCGGTTTCTGGCCGCAGACGGGGTGATGCGTTAGTTGTGATTTAGGGTGGAGGTTCGACCGTGATCTCTACGGTCTGACCAGCAGCGAATGTGATCTTAATTCGAATGACCACGCTGTTTTCATCCTTCCTGAGAGCCCCGTTGACGCGGGGCTTTCGCATTTAATTCAAGCTCATTTCTTCCTGAGTCGGTCGTGTGCAATCTTTAAGGCTTCAAACGCTGCGCCTGCCGATCCGGGCGGAGGCGGAACCGTGCGACGCAATTTCCGCAACGGATGGTCAGCGGGAAGAGGGGTTGCGTCCAGTGAAGTCGACATCTCGCCACTCACCAACCCAGCATAAGCGTTTGCATACGGCTGGACGTTCTCCTCATTCAAGGCTCGCTCAATCGGAGAAATCCACCTATAGCCGAGCGTTTGACCTTGATCGTTTTTTATGGGGAAAACTTCGCGCTGGTCTTCAAGTCTTTTCAGGGTGTTATGGATCGGAACAAGCGGCTGCGCGTACTTCGCAAAATCAAAGCCGAGATTTATCAATTGTTCCCTAATTTCAGGTACCGAAATCGGGATCTCGCGGCTTGCATTCTGCCTGAGGACCAACCGAACACCGTCGGTAAATTTGATGGTTCTGGTCCCCGTTTCATTTCCCACGAGGGCAGATACTTCAACATCGGAAGGGTCGGAGTCTTCGCTCTCGGACACGGCTAAAAGACTGTCGATTACGCGCTTCCAATCAACGATCGCTTTGTCGATCTTGGACCGCTCGGCTAGGAGCTGACCGAGCTTCTGATGGGCCGTCTCCAGCACGCTATTGATAGGGTCGACCATTACCTGGAATTATGCATTAAACAGGTAAATAAATCAAGGGTCGTCGTACTACATAAACAGGTAAAAGAGGAAATCCGTGCCGGCTGTTTTCCACGGAAAGTGCTAGAATATCCCTAGGAGTTCCCTATGGCGACACTCTACGTGGAAAACGTTCCCGATGAAATCTACAAGGCCCTGCGCAAGCGGGCTCGCGCCAACCGCAAGTCGATTGCGGCGGAGGTCATTGAACTCTTGGAACAGAACATTCCGACCGCGGCAGAACTGAAGAGCCGCAAGGAATTCTATGACCGGATGGCCGAACTCCGGGCGCGGCCTCCG
>DATGHF010000037.1:0-47201 GCA_035308125.1 Candidatus Sulfotelmatobacter sp. | reverse complement strand
CGGTTACGCAAGTACGCGGAGTGCGGATTTTGCGGCTGCTGCTGCGGGCGGCGGGACGTTTACTTCTGGCAGCGGGTGTTCGCGCTTGGAGTATTTTGTTGAGATGTAATCGTCCACTAGTTTTTGGAATGCGGCGGAGAGTTCGTCGTAGGTGCCTTCAAGCGTGTTGAAATGTTTGCCGTCAACGTAGACGGGGCAGCGCGGGGCTTCACCGGTGCCGGGGAGGCTGATGCCGATGTTTGCGGCTTTGGATTCGCCGGGACCGTTCACGATGCAGCCCATGACCGCGAGGGTCATCGATTCCACGCCTTCGTATTGCTGCTTCCACTCGGGCATTTTTTCGCGCACATAGCTCTGAATTTTTTCCGCCAACTGCTGAAAGGTGGTGCTGGTGGTGCGTCCGCAGCCGGGACAGGCGGTGACTTGCGGGGTGAAGCTGCGAATGCCCATGGATTGCAGAATCTGCTGCGCCACGCGAACTTCTTCGGTGCGGTCGCCGCCCGGTGCGGGCGTCAGCGAAACGCGAATGGTATCGCCAATGCCTTCCTGCAACAGCACGCCCATGGCGGCGCTCGACGCGACCACGCCTTTCGCGCCCATTCCCGCCTCGGTCAGGCCGAGATGCAGCGGATAGTTGCAGCGCGCCGCCAGCGCACGGTAGACGTCGATTAAATCCTGCACGCCGCTGACTTTTGCGCTGAGAATGATCTGGTCGGGGCGCAGGCCGAATTTCTGGGCGAGGTCGGCGGAATTCAGCGCGCTGACAACCATGGCTTCCATGGTGACTTCGCGGGCATCCTTAGGCTCGGCCAGCGCTGAATTTTCATCCATCATGCGCGTTAGCAGCGTCTGATCGAGCGATCCCCAGTTCACGCCGATGCGCACTGGCTTTTCATATTTCACAGCCACTTCGATCATGGTGCGGAAGTTGGAGTCGCCCGTTTTTCCAATGCTGGCATTGCCGGGATTGATGCGGTACTTGGCCAGATCGCGAGCGCACTCGGGATACTTCGTGAGCAACACGTGGCCGTTGTAATGAAAATCGCCGATGATCGGAACCCGAACGCCCTGCTTGTCGAGCTGTTCCACGATGTGGGGAACGGCGGCCGCGGCGTCGTCATTGTTCACGGTGACGCGCACCAGTTCGGACCCGGCGCGGGCCAGCGCCGCAACCTGCTGCACGGTCGAAGCCACGTCCGCCGTGTCGGTATTGGTCATCGACTGCACCACGATCGGTGCATCCGACCCGACCCGCACGCCGCCAACGACGGCAGTCACGCTCTTTCTACGTCGGATATCAGCCATGGGAACCTATATTTTACCATGCAGTGAGTCGCCACCACCGATCAGCAGCCACCGTCCACCGGCCACTGCTTCCAAAAACCAGGCCCTTGCCGCCGTAAGACTTAAGCCTTCTCGCGTGAAACGGAGCGCATTTTTTTCGCACCATCCTGCAGGCGGGTCTACTATTTGCCTCGCCAGTTCATCCAATCAGCCAGTAGAACGTTCGGGTCGAATGCTCAGGAAGAAGGGCCGAGCCCGGAACACAGGCGAAGCTCCACCATAACTTTGTGCAGAATGGAGGTTTCCAATGCATCACCCTCTGAAAGCGAAATCCATCAGGAAGAAGCGGCAGGGCGTTCGCCGGGACGGTCCGGCAGCGCCGCAGTGGCCCAGTTTTCAAGGCAACTCGCAGTTTGTGGGAACAAGTCCGAGCGGGCGCGTGACCGTGTACGTGGATCCCACGCTGGGCGCTCCTGCCCTGCAGAACGCGCAAGACCTGGTCAACGATGCCGATCGCGTCGCCACCGCCAACGACGCCATCTTCGGCACCACCGGGGGCCCCGTCAGCGTGATTATTTTTGCGCTGGGCAATGCCACCGACGGCACCGGCGGCGCCGACCACATGGGCTGTGATTACAACACTGGAGCCGCGATCGAAGTCTGCGCTTCGTTCGGAAACTCGGCGCGGGTCTCGGCGCTGTTTGAAGCCGAGCTCAGCGAATGCTCGATGGGCGGAAACCTGTGCGGCGTCAGCACCGGAGAAGCCCTGTCGCGCTGGTGCGCCGCCGTCATCGGAAACAACGCGCTCTCCGATTTCTCCACCGCGCCGCAGTGGGTGCAGGACGGCATGCCCGACTACGTCAACCAGACTGACCCCACCGACCAGGATGGTGACAGCATCGGGTGCGGCATGGCCTTTCTTTCCTGGCTGATGAGTCAGAGCTACAGCCTCGGCAATATCGCCCAGGGGCTAGTGGTGCTCGGCGCCGGCGGCACGCTCGCACAACTCTACGCCAACCTCACCAACAACCCGGCCTCCAGCGCATGGACCAACTTCCAGGCTGCGGTGCAGGCCTTGCCTAACGGCATCACCAGCGATGATCCATTCGGCGGAGGGGTGCAGCCGGCGCAACTGGCGCACATCGCTCCCTGGACAGTTTCGCTGGCAGGAAAAATCTTCAGCGCGATTCTCACCGACGTCGCCGCTGGAAAGCCAGCCAACCACATCGTCGCCAGCGTCCGAGCGGCCATGGCCACGCCGCCGCACGCCAAGGCGGCTGACTGATCGGCTCGAGTGGAGCACACAAAAAACGGGCGGAGAGTTGAACTCTCCGCCCGTTTCTTCCAATTAAATCTTATGGAACTTACGGCAATCGGTCCGCCAGCCCTGGGATCGTCTTCATGATGTCGTTATAAATCACCATCACGGCAAACAACACCAGGAACACGAACGCCGCCTGGTAGATGCGTTCCTTGATACGCAGGCTGATGTCACGGCGCATCAGGCTCTCGATCAAGAGGAACATGATCACGCCGCCATCGAGAATGGGAATGGGCAGCAGGTTGAAGATGCCCAGGTTCAGGCTGATGCCGGCGGTCAGGCCCATCAGCGGCGTCCAGCCCTTTTGCTGCGCCTGGTAGGCGGTCTCCTGCGCGATCCCGATGGGGCCGGAGACGGCTTTCAGCGAAATCTTGCGCTCCACGATCTTCTTGGCCAGCTCCAGCAGCAGGAGAGAATATTTTTTATTCTCTTCGAGCGAGAGCCGCAGTGCTTGCGAGAAGGGCAGCTGCGTCACTTTGGTTTCTTCCTGGTTCAGAAAGCCCAGCCGGTAGCGCTGTTCTTTCGGATCTTCCGTCTTCGAAAGCACGGCCTGCATCCGGAAATTTAAACTCTGGCTTCCCCGCAGCACGGTCAGCTCGACCGGCTGATCTTTGGTTTCCTGCAGGCGCTCGATCATCTCGTCGATCGAACCCAGCGGCTGGCCGTTCATGGCCACGACTTTATCGTTCTCTTTCAAGCCTGCTTTGATGGCAGGCATATCAGGCTCCAGCCGGCCGATGGTGACGGGCTCCGCCGGATACCACCCCGCCGACCCCACCTCTGACGTGGTCACCGGCTTGGGCACGATGGTCTTTTCGAGCAATTGATCTCCGCGCTGGATGGTGATGGCAATCGGCTGATTCGGGCTGATAAAGACTCGCGGCTGCAATTGTTCCCAAGTCGGGTTCGTGATGCCGTCGACCTTCACCACGCGGTCGCCCGGCAGGATGCCGGCCTGAGCCGCCGCCGATCCCTTGCGCACCCCGTCGATCACTGCCGGCTTGTCCATGAAAACCGGGTACTCGTAATGCACCATGTAAACCGTGGTCAGAAGGAACACGGCCAGCAGGATGTTCATGGTCGGCCCGGCAATGGCGATCAGGAACCGGTGCCAGCGCGAGTGGTTCATAAATTCGCCGGGGTCGTCCGTGCGCTCATCCATCGGGTTCTCGCCGCTCATCTTCACGTAGCCGCCGAGCGGGATGGCGGCGATGCGGTAATCGGTATCTCCCTTGCGGAAGCCGATCAGCCGCTTGCCGAAACCGATGGAAAACACTTCGACCCGCACTCCCAGCAGCTTGGCCACGGCATAGTGGCCGAACTCGTGGATCAGGATCATGAAGCCCAGAACTGGGACAACGTAGAGATAAGCGAGCGGACTTAGAAACTCAGGCATAATAGAAGTACGTACTCCCCCACCGTGTTAGATACGAAAATCAAACTAAAGAAGTTGCCCGGGATGACGCAATTTTGTTCCCGTCGGCCTTGCTTAAATCCGCCTTAACAAGCTCCCCAACCCGCTGTTGAGCACATCGGCGGGCTTCGGCGTCGGCTTGAAGCACATTCCCAATAGACTCCAAGGTGCCGGAATTGGTTCGCGAAAGCACACCTTCGATGATCCTGGGAATGTCGTTAAACCGGATGGTGCCTTCCAGAAACGCGGCCACCGCGACTTCATCGGCGGCATTCAGCGCGACCGTCTTCGCGCCGCCAGCCTCCGCCGCCTCGTAGGCCAAACGGAGACAAGGAAATTTACTCATGTCCGGTGGGCAAAAGTCCAGATGACGCAAGTCACTCACCGGAAAGCGCATCTCCGACGCAATCCGCTCCGGATATGTTAGCGCGTAAAGGATCGGCAGGCGCATATCGGTGACCGAAAACTGCGCCAGGATGCTGCCATCGATGAACTCGACCATGGAATGAATGGTCGACTGCGGATGCACGATGACCTGCACCTTGTTTGGAGGCAGGTTGAAAAGCCGGCAAGCCTCAATCACCTCGAAGCCCTTGTTCATCAGCGTAGCCGAGTCAATGGTGATGCGCCGCCCCATCTTCCAGGTAGGATGGTTGAGCGCCTGCTCCACGGTGATGGAATCGAACTCCGCGCGCGGAGTGCTCAAAAACGGCCCGCCGGAAGCCGTCAGCCAGATGCGCTCGACTTCCTCCATGCGCCCGCCACGCAGGCATTGATGCACCGCGTTGTGCTCGCTGTCGATCGGCAGCAGCGGCTTGCCCTGCTTACGCGCCTCGGCAGTGATCAGCTCTCCGGCGGCGACCAGGCATTCCTTGTTGGCGAGGCCAACAATCTTGCCGGCGCGAACCGCCTCGTAAGTGGCCTCGAGCCCGGCGACTCCGACGATGGCGCTGACCACAAAATCGACCTCGGGATGAGTCGCGACTCGGACGGCGCCCGCGGCACCGTGGACTACTTCAATCCCGCTTAGGCCGTTTTTTTTGAGGCGAGCGCCGAGAGCGTCCGCGTCGCCCTCGGCCGCCATCGAAATCACGCGCGGATGCCAGCGCTGCGCCTGCTCCAACGCCGCCTCCAGGTTTCCGCCGGCGGCCAGGGCCACTATCTCGAAGCGCTCGGGATAAGCTTCCGCCACGCTGAGCGTGCTGCGCCCGATGGAGCCGGTGGAGCCGAGGATGGCGATGCGTTTCATAAGGACAGAACTTCTATTTTACGCGCTTCCGGCTGCTCTTGGGCGGGATATGGCCGGGAGCCCGAGCCCGCTGAAGGACTCTATTTTAGATTGCAGATTGTCGATTGTAGATTTCGAGTCAAAGGCTCGGGGTGGTTTTCAATCTGAAATCTGAAATCTACAATCTAAAATGCGCGTCACTGCATCACCCGCCACGCCGCATAACACCACAGCACCGGAGCGGCAAACAGCAGCGCGTCAATGCGGTCTAGCATGCCGCCGTGGCCGGGCAGAAGCGCGCCCGAATCCTTGACGCCAGCCCCGCGCTTGATGAGTGATTCGACCAGATCGCCCAGCTGGGCCGCGATATTAATTACGACCGTCAGAAGAATGACCGGACCCATGGCAGGCGTCTCCAGCCCAAACAATCCGTCGCGCCGCGTAATCATTCCCCAACTCAGCAGCGCCGAACTGATCCTCTCCGCATGGCCAAACATCAACCAGCCCACGCCGATGCTGGCCACGAGCGACGCCGCCGCGCCCTCCCACGTTTTCTTGGGGCTGATACGCGGCGCCATCAGATGCCGGCCTATCGACTTACCCGCGAAATAAGCGAAGATGTCTCCCGCCCAAACCACCAGCAGCAGATACAGCACGTAAAACGCCCCCGCCCACAACTCGCGCAGCTGCACCAGCATCCCCATGGGAAGGGCGATGTAAGTGAAGGCAAAGGCTGCCGCCGCCGCCGCCGGATATCCCGCGCGAAGGTCGGCGCGCCGCATTCCGATGCTCAGAAAAATAAACGGAGCCAGCGCCGCGGCCGCCCCCGCGACAAAGATGAAGGTCGCCGTCGCGGGTACAGGCTTTTCGTTGCCCGGATTCACCGCCAGCAGCAGAAAAAACACACCAGAGAAAATATAAGTCGGCAGCCTCATCGGCTGCACTGCATAAGATTCCGTGAGCTTGAGGAATTCGCGAATAGTCAGCAGCGCCACCACGGCCGCCACCACGGCGAGCACCGGCGCCGGCGCCCGCAGGATCAGCGCCAGCACAATCGGAATCAGAACAACCGCAGTCGCAATGCGCTTCAGCAAGGGAAGTGGAGGACTCGCAATGGCCGTGGCCTCAGCCGCCGCTGCTACGATATTTGCACGAATTCAAGATTTAAACCACAGAGGTCACAGGGAATCACAGAGGACTTCGCAGCCTCTGTGTTCCTCAGTGTCCTCTGTGGTTAGGATTTTCGCTCGTGTGACGCAGAAGAAGTTTCCAGCTCGTGCCCATCCCCATGATTCAGCCCGCCGTACCGCCGCTCGCGCTTCTGATACTCGGCAATCCCTTCGAGCAGGTGCGCGCCGCGAAAATCCGGCCACAGGATCGGCGTGACATAAATTTCGGCATAAGCCAGCTGCCACAACAAAAAATTACTCAGCCGCATCTCGCCCGAAGTGCGCACCACCAGATCCGGATCAGGCAGGTGGCTGGTGTAAAGATGCCGCCCGACCATCTCTTCGTCAATGCGCAGATGTTCGACGCCGCCGTTCTGAGCGGCCGCGTGCACCATCGACCGGAACGCGTCCACCAGTTCGCTGCGCGCGCTGTAATTCAGCGCCAGCGTCAGCACCATGCCGGGATTCCGCGCCGTGGCTTCCCGCGCCCAGGCCATGCGCTCCTGCACATCTTCCGGCAGTTGCTGTTGCCGCCCGATATATTCCAGGCGGATGTTGTTCTTGTTCAGCGTCGGCACTTCGGCTTTCAAATAGCGGCTGAGCAGCCGCATCAGAAAATCCACTTCGCTCTTGGGACGCTTCTTCCAGTTTTCCTCGGAAAACGCATAGAGCGTGAGCGCCCCAATGCCGATGCGCGCCGCCGTTTCCACGGTCGAGCGCACAGCCGTGACCCCGGCGCGATGTCCGGCCACGCGCGGCATGTGGCGCCGCTTGGCCCAGCGCCCGTTGCCGTCCATGATGATGGCGATGTGTCTGGGGAGCCGCCCTGGATCAAGCTGCCTGTAGATTTCCGTTTCCTTGCGATCCAGTCCGGCAGGTACTTTGTCCTGCAAAGTGACCCTCCGGAATGAGGCTACCACAGGTGGGAAGGGGAAGCAATGACGGGGTAGTATCCGCCTAAGATGTACGGATAATTGGCCAAATAAACGCTGGCGACCATGTCATAGGAGGCGGTCAAGAATATGGCGGGTCGATGGAAACCACGCAAAGAAGACCGAACCGACGCGGAAGCCGTTCGCCGCGAACAACAATTCCAGCAGGATCTAAGCGACATCTTGGAATATGGAACTGAGGATGACTTTGTCGCAGCGTTGAAGAACTACAAACCGGACATTGGAAAGGAAGAACTGCAAGAATCGATTATGCAGTTTCGCGTTTACGTCCGCGAGAAGCGCGGACTTTGTTAGCAAGCTGATGGAATTTCTCATCCGCTTCCCGAAACTCGTCTTTCGACATCCGCTCCTTCGCTTCATCCCGAAGGCGGGTGAACGACTCAACCAGGGTGTCAATCGCGGACTTCGACTTGGTCGTGGCCTTTGCCATAACAAACTAAGTATAGTTTACCCGCGTCGCAAAGCCTAGGTAGGTTTCATTCCCAAAGTCGTGCTCCTTTGGGTTACTCGTATTTTAGGAACCGTTCAGCCCCCAGCCTTACGGCCCCGATCTGTGACATGATTAAGCCATGAAGAAACAAGCCTCCGACCAGCAATTCCACGATCGCCGCTACCAGGAACGCAAGCGAGCCGAAGCCGCCAAGAAACCGCCGCCGAAGAAATCCCCGCCCGCAGCGGACTCCACCCCCGCTCCCGCCGCCACGGCCAGCGAAGCCACCAAGCCCGCAAAGCCGTCAAAATAGTTCCTGGGGCCGAAGCCTGAAGCCCGAAGCCCGAAGGCCGAGGTCTGAAGTCCGACGTCGTCACGCACTGTCCCGATCAGTCCAGGAGCGGCCGCGCCGACCCTCCCAGAAGCGCCGTATTCATATTGAAAACTGTGTGGCTGCCTTCGCTGCCTCCCCAGGCAAAGGTGACGAAGATCATGGGAAAGCCGCCAGCCCGGAGCGTGAATCCAGTCGCGAAGCTGTGCTTCAGACGATCGAATCCTACGTCCGCACGAGCCTGCGCCACTCTCCCCTCGTCGGCCATGAAAGTAAATCCAAACGGCCCCCAGATGGAATGCTCGAAGCTCCCGCGCAGCAGCAGCAGATTGGACGCCCGAAACCGGTAGTCCTGATAGCTCGCCAGCGCCGGGCTCCCGTTCACATCCGACCCTCCCAGGGTCTGCTGAAAATAAAACGGCACCGCGCTGGTCGCCGAATGGATCGACTCCGAAAGCAGTAGCCGCAATCCCACTGACCCCGAAAGATTTCGCGAGTAAGAAATTGGCGGACACTTGATCGCTCCCACGGCGGCCGCGCATTCGTCAGGCCCATTCGTGTCCTTGGGCCCGTAAGACGGCGAGTGGCTGTAGAGCGCAACCGTATGCCCCAGGTCGACCGTCCAGCGCAAAAACGAATAGTGCGAGTTCGCAGGCGCGAAAAACTGCTGAAAGGTCGCCAGATAATTCAATTGCAGGTGATCCTGGAACAACGCCGGCTTGATGCGCAAACCCTCGCCCGACTGCATGAATCCTGGCTGCGAAGCCAGTCCCGGCGCGCTCGCTTCGTTGTAGATCGTCTGAATCGACGGAATCGACTGCCCATTTTCGCCCCTCAGATTCACGAACCGTCCATTCATTTCCCCCAGCAGCGCCAGATTCAGTTTGCTGAGCGCCGCCCATTCGTAAACCGGCTTGATCGCATTTCCGCCCACGATGGTTTGCGTCATGCCGAACACCGACTGCCCCGCTAGCGTGGAATCGTTGCCCTCTCCAAAGTAATAAACCTTGTTCAGCGAAGTCGCCTGCGCGTAAAGATTGAACACGGTGTAGGGATGCACGAGATTGATCTGCGCCTTCTTTGCGGGCTTGGCCGCTTCGGGACTCTCGCCCGGCTTCGCTGTCGACGGAACGCCCACGTGGATAGTTTGCACCGGCGTATGAATAATCTTCATATATCCGCCGGCCCGCCACGACGCGTTCGTAGAAGCCACCGCGTCCGCATCCCAGCTCAACCGCCAGCTTTCGTTCGGAGTGAGATGCGCCACAAACGCCGGACCCAAACCGAATCCGTTTTGCGGCGCGATACTTCCCGCCGCAATATGCAGAGGATGGTCGGTAAACAATTCTTCCGCGCATCCGCCTGCGGCTTTGAAACCAAGAGTCCCGCATGCATCACGGAGACGCTTGCCCTCGCCGCGAAAATCGGCCTGCAACGCGTTTTCCTGGGCCAACGCGAAACCGCCCGTAAGCCACAGCGCAATCACCACACTCCACCGCATACACCCTCCCAAATCTTGACGGACTAGGTCTTGCGTCTCTTCCCGCGTTTCGGAGGAGGGTTATCGTCGGCCACCGCCGCAATCTCAATCGTGCGCCTGCGCTTCGGCTTGACTCGTTTCGCCGCCGCGGCCGCGTGCGCGTCATGAATGGCCTCCGTCACCCGCCGGATATACTCCGCCGCCTCGCCCTCGGTCTTGATCGCATTGATGTAAATATCGGTGTGGTGCCGCAGCGGCAGCCTCCGCTCCGCCTCGTGCAGATGCAGAATCTGCGCCTTCAGCAGCCCATTGACCGGCCGGTCGCGATCCATTGCACTTTCCGGCGGCCGGGGAACTTTTATCGTTGTCATGCAAATCTCCTGGCTGCGGCACAAGCCGCGCGTTTCTAAACGTTCGACCTAGGTGCTGAAATCCGGACAATCCTGCCGCATCACATTCAGCGACAACAAATCCAGAAACGTATCCGCCGCCGCCTCCCGCGCCGTGCGTTGCGGATAGTTCCCCAGGAAGAATTTCGTCACCGTCGCCGGAATCGACGCATGCTCGAAGACGCGCCCGTCCACCACCGTCCCTTTCGGCACCCACGGTGAAATCAAAATCGCCGGCACCCGCACCCCCAGCCGGTCAAACCCAAACGGCATTCCGGTCCCGGTATCGTTGCCCGAAGCCGTGTGCCCATCCGGCGCGTTCGGCGAGCAATTCGGCGGCGGCACGTGGTCATAAATTCCGCCATGCTCGTCATACACCACCAGCAGCGCCGTGCTCTGCCACAACGCCGCATTCTGTTTGATCGCGTTGTAAACGGATGCAATGAACAACTCCCCGGCTTGGATGTTGTGATCCGGATGCTGATCGTTCGCGATCTCCGCCCCGTTATCTCCATCGTGATCGGTGTAGTTCGGCTCGACGAACGAATACTCCGGCAAATTCCCGCTGGCGCAATCCGACAAGAACTGTTCATACGTGCCAAACAGCTTGGGCTCGTTCTGCAGCAGATTGACCACTTCCATGGTCGAGCTGGTCGTGTCGTAGTAATACAACTTCGCCGTATGTGCCGGATTCGCGCCGATCAACCGTTCATAAATGCTCTTGTAGGGCTCCTTCACATAAAAAATATCCATGCTGACTTGGCCGAAAGACGTTCCATAATGCGCGAACGCCCGATTGCAAATCGTCGGCCCCGGAATCGACGCGAACCATCCGTTAAACACGGCAAACTCGGTGGCTAGCGTGGTCAGCACCGGAAGCTTGTCGGGCGTGAAGTAATACATGATTTTCTGCGAGTGCCCCACATCCTGTTGCTGGTTGAAGTAGCTCTTGACGAACCCGTCCATCGTTGGCTGCCGTCCTGCGGCCGTGTTCCCGCCAAAAATCTGCAAATCGACCGCGGGAAAATGATGATCCGGGTCAGGATCGAGCTGCCCCTGAAACTGCGCCAGCGCCTGCACCTGCACCGGATTCCCATTCGTATCCGGATTGCTAAGGTTCGGCGTAATCCCGTCAATCGCCGGATTCACCGCCTTCAGCGCGCCCAGCATGTGGTCAAACGACCGGTTCTCCATCATCAGCACAACGATATGTTTCAGACCATCGAGTCCAGGCGCCATAGCGGATCACTCCTAGAATTGCTCCTAGAATCACTCCCTAGAATTAATGAATAGTGAACTCCGGCAGCGGAACGTTACGCAAAATCAGACGCACGCGGCCCTCGATGCGAGGCAGGATTCCTGAGGAAAAACTTCCGATTCTGTGGAAAACCTTGAAGGGATGGAAGAGGGAAGTTGGATGTAAACCGGAGGTGTAGGCGGACCGCCACGAACCCACGCGGTAACGTGGAAGAGCGGCGCTTCAGCGCCGCGTCAGGATTCCTCTCGAGATGAGGGCTTCAGTCCCCGCCGGCGCGTCAAT
Source organism: Candidatus Sulfotelmatobacter sp. (assembly GCA_035308125.1). Taxonomy (GTDB): domain Bacteria; phylum Acidobacteriota; class Terriglobia; order Terriglobales; family Acidobacteriaceae; genus Sulfotelmatobacter. The sequence continues at coordinate 35,662 of DATGHF010000037.1, read as the reverse complement.
CGCCTCGAACGCCGAACTCGCCGACGAATACGCATACTCCGTCGCCTCTCGCACCAATTTCGCGCGCACCGGATTCAATCGGATGTACTCGCAATGTCTCCGATAATCCTCCGCATCCCGAATCCGGTGATTCGTAAAACTCTCCTGCCACACCTGAATATTCTCCTTCTTCCGAAGACGATACGAATATCCGCCCTTGATGAATTGCACTGCCCGCTCCAGGGATATCTCCGGTGCCGGCGTGAGCAACACGTGAACATGGTCCGGCATCACGACAAACTCGTGCAGCAGGAATTTCCCTTGTCCGCGATAGTCAAGGAGAACATCGATCAGGAGCCGCGCCCGAGCCTCGAGCCGAAAGATAGGCATGCGTCCCCACGTGACGGTCGTGATAAAGAACATACGTTGCGAGTCCATGGTCGGGATCGTAGCGTTGTGAGAAGGGAATCGATTGTGATGTCCGTCACACGGGGAAGAAATCGATTCCAGAATGGGAATGAAATAGGTCGTAAGTGTGATGCGATGCGAAGGCACGGCCACTCTCGGCGATCTCCACGAACGTTGCAGTGACGTGGAAGAGCGGCGCTTCCAGCGCCGCGTCAGGTATCCCGTGAGGGTAGGGCTTTAGCCCTCGTGAATCGTCCTCGGGAGCCGCAGAAAAATACGACCACGGGGGCTAAAGCCCGCATCAGTTTCCGCCGTTAACGCGGCCCTGGAAGGGCCGCTCTTCCACGGTGGCGCAAGCGGGCGGAGCACTTCGCGGGAATCTTCTCCGACGAGGTCCGTCCACCTTTCGAAAATCGCGAAAAGCCCACCCTGAGAATCGTCACGGACGCGTGAAGTCACGTGGAAGAGCGGCGCTTCCAGCGCCGCGTAAAGTGTCGTTGTGAGTTATGGGCTTCAGCCCCCGTGAATCGTTCTCCCCGGCCGCAGGGGAAAACGACCGCGGGGGCTAAAGCCCGCAGAATCCTCGCCCGTTAACGCGGCCCTGAAAGGGCCGCTCTTCCACCGTGGCGCAGACGACACATCACGACGGGAGCGTGTTGGCGAACCGTTTCGGGTCCCTGGAAGAAGACCACTCACACAATGCAGGGCCTAGCTGCATCCGCTCGTACTCCCGCAGCTCATGCACCGGTAGCAACTCCCATTCCTGGTCATGATGCTGCCGCAGAAGCTGCAGCTGGGGGCGTCGCCCATGTCGACGATGCCCGAGAGCGCGTCGGCGGCGTGGACAGAGCCGGCTCCCGGCTCCCGGCTTCCGGCTTCCGGACGCCGGACGCCGGACGCCGCGTCCTGACTGACGGTTCCTTCATGAGGCCCGAGCTCTGCAACCCGCGGTCTGAAGCTCTCAAACAGCATCTGCTGCTGCCCGGTGAGGAAGCGCATCTGCAGCCAGCGGAAGATGTAGTCCATGATCGACTTGGCGTAGCCGAGTTCGGGATTGCCGCTCCATCCGCTGGGCTCGAAGCGGGTGTGCGCGAACTTTTCGCAGAACAGTTTCAGCGGCACGCCATGCTGCAGCGCGATGGAGACGGCCAGCGCGAAGCTGTCCATCAGCCCGGAAACGGTTGACCCTTCTTTCGCCATGGTGATGAAAAGTTCGCCAGGCTCGCCGTTGGGATAGAGTCCCACGGTGATGTAGCCCTCGTGGTCGCCCACTTTGAATTTGTGCGTGATCGAGGCGCGCTCTTCCTGCAGCTTGTGGCGTACCGCACGCGGAGGCGCGTTCAGGTTCGGTTCTTCAACTTGTGGCGCGGCAACGCGCGCGTCGTCCTTACTGGAATTCGCCGTCTTGGTCCCGGCGGCCGAGAGCGGCTGCGATTTCTTGCAGCCGTCGCGATAAACAGCCACCGCCTTGATGCCCAGCTTCCACGCCTGGAGATAAGCCTCCATGATGTCTTCCACGGTGGCGTTCTCCGGCAGATTGACGGTCTTCGATATGGCTCCGGAGATGAACGGCTGAGCCGCCGCCATCATGCGCAGATGCCCCATGTACGCGATCGACCGCGTCCCCTTCGACGGCTTGAACGAGCAATCAAACACCGCCAGATGTTCGTCTTTGATGTGCGGCGCGCCCTCAATCGTGCCCGTCGCGTCAATGTAGCTGACAATGGCGTCGGCCTGGTCGTGGCTGTAACCCAGCTTGAACAGCGCCGTAGGCACAGTCTGATTGACGATCTTGATCATGCCGCCGCCGACCAACTTCTTATACTTCACCAGCGCCAGGTCAGGCTCAACACCGGTAGTGTCGCAGTCCATCATGAAGCCGATGGTTCCCGTGGGGGCTAGAACTGTTACTTGGCTGTTGCGGTAGCCGTGTTTTTCGCCGTGGGCCAGGGCTTCGTCCCAGCATTGTTTACTGGATTCGTAGAGCGCGGTCGGCACGTTTGCTTTCGTGATGTTATTTACGGACGCGCGGTGCATGCGGATTACGTCCAGGAACGGTTCGCGGTTGATGTACCAGCCGGGGCAGGCTCCGCCGGGCATAACGTTGGACCCGAGGTTAGTCTCCGCGAGGTTCTTCTTTGTAATCTCGGTTGCCGGCGTCAGCGGTGGGCACTGTTCGGCGATTCTGGACGACTGCAGATACGCTTCGCCACACATGATGGCGGTGACGCAGGCGGCATAGTCGCGGCCGGCGTCCGAGTCGTAAGGGAGTCCGGCGGCCATCAGCAGCGCGCCCAGATTCGCGTAGCCCAGGCCGAGCGGACGGTAGTCATGTGAGTTGCGCATGATCTGCTCGGTGGGATAACCGGCGTTGTCGACGATGATTTCCTGCGCCGTGATCAGCACGTCCACGGCGTGACGATAGGCCTCCACGTCAAACGTGCCGTTGGGCGCGAACTTCAGCAGGTTCAGGCTGGCCAGGTTGCAGGCCGAATCGTCGAGGAACATGTATTCGCTGCAGGGATTCGAGGCGTTGATGCGCGCCGTATTTTTCGACGTGTGCCAGCGATTGACGGTCGTGTCGTATTGCATGCCGGGATCGCCGCAATGCCAGGTGGCCTCGGAAATCTTCTTCAGCAGATCTTTGGCTTTGTACGTGTTCATGACCGCGCCGTCGCGGACGGACTTGGTGGAGAAGTCGGTGTCGCGGACCACGGCGTACATGAAGTCGTCGGTGACGCGGACGCTGTTGTTGGCGTTCTGGAAAAAGATGGACGAGTAGGCATCCGAGTCGGGCGAAGATCCGTCATAGCCCTGCGCCACCAGCGCGTGGGCCTTGGCTTCTTCTTTCTGCTTGCACTCGACGAAGTCGATGATGTCGGGATGATCGACGTTGAGGATCACCATCTTGGCGGCACGGCGAGTCTTGCCTCCAGACTTAATCACGCCGGCGAAAGCGTCAAAGCCTTTCATGAAACTGAGCGGGCCGCTGGCGGTTCCTCCGCCGCTGAGACCTTCTGTAGACGACCGCAGCGGGGAAAGATTCGTGCCCGTGCCGCTGCCCCACTTGAAGAGCATGCCTTCGGTCTTGGCCAGCGTGAGGATCGAATCGAGCGAATCCTTCACCGAGTTGATGAAGCAGGCCGAACACTGCGGCTTGCTGTATCCGGTGACGCCGAATTCCACTTGCTGGGTCTGCTGGTTCCAGTGCCAGTTGCGGCCGTCGGAATTGGGCTCGATGCGATCGCAACCCACGTTGAACCAGACGGGCGAGTTGAAGGCGGCGTACTGGCGCACCAGAATGTGCACGAGTTCGTCGTGGAATGTAGCGCCGTCTTCGGGCGTCTTGAAATAGCCCTGCGCCATTCCCCAGTCGCGGATAGTTTCAGCGACGCGGCCCACCAGCTGGCGCACTCCGGTCTCGCGCTCGGCGGTGCCGAGGGTGCCGTGCAGATATTTCGACGCGACGATGTTGGTCGCGGTCATGGACCAGTCCTTGGGGACCTCGACGTCTTTCTGCTCGAAGATCACGCCGCCCTGCGCGTCAGTGATCTGAGCGAGGCGGAGTTCCCACTCAACCTCGTTATAGGGAGAGACGCCGGGCTTGGTGAAAAAACGGCGGAAGGCGAGCCCAGGCGCGGTCTTTTTTGTGAAACTCGAAATCGCGGGACTCGAATTCGCCGGAGCATTCGCAGGGACAGGGGGTGCGGAGCTGGCCGCCGGGGAAGCAACGGTAGTGGTTTTGGCTTCGGGCATTGATCTCTCCATTAACAATTAGATTCTATCTACAGCGGCTCGATTCCAGGCCCCCGGGGGTGGGCAGGGAATTGAGACCGTTCCCGAACGGGAATTTCGTCCGGGGTACAGCGTGTCTTATCGCGTGTCTTGTAAAGAGCTTTCTTTCGCCCCTTCGGGGCCTTTAACGCTGGGGCTAAAGCCCCTGAATCATTTCGGCTTCTCGCGCGGCGCTGAAGCGCCGCTCTTCCACGACCGCTCCTGATCGCAGCGCTAAGGCGCCGCGCCGCCCAAAAGCGTCGCCGCCTACAACCAGCCCACCCGTCAGAAGCCGGAGGGCAAGGGCTGAGGACAATGAAGATTGGTTGCAGCGCCAGAGTCGACCTGTGGGGCCGAGACCTGCGCGGACTCTTCTCCAGCGGCTGCCTTCGGCTCAAGCGGACCTACCGGTACCGGCGGTATGGCGCCGTAGGCATTCGCGGGAGAGTCGCCCGCCTCCACACGGGTTGTGCCGTTTGCCGGGGTCAGTTCCAGCGAGGAAGCGAAATGCGCGCCGATGCCCGAGGCCTTCTCCCCCGACGTAACTAGCCATTGATTCAGCGCCGTGGCTATGCTGCGCCGCTGGCTTTCGTCTTCGATCACCACGAAACGGACGAAACACCGCCCGGACGCCAGGCGGTTGCGCATGGGATTCTGGCGGGAGAACATCCGGTCGAGGACGAACGCCATGTCGTCGTCTTCGCCGAACTGGAGCACGGCGAGCATGCGTTTGGCGCCGTCGCCCCCGCTCATGATTTCCTCGGCCAGTGCGAACACGCCGGGCCTGCTGGGGACAAAAAGCAGGCTATGGGGAGATTCGCAACGGAACCAGCGCGACCAGTGAAGGCGGCGGTAGTCCACGGGGCGATCCATGCCATGCCGGGCCAACGATTCGGCGACGAGGCGGCTTAAACCTTCCATGCTCGGGCTCCTAAGGTTCTGGCTGCCGCGCCGGAGAAAAGGAGTTCCCCGATCTGCCGGCTGGCAGGTACAAATACTTTCCTTGCAATGAGTTGTCGTGTCCCCGGGGAGAGGTTCGGGGAGACGGCCACCGCACAAAACCGGGCTTCGGGCTTCGGCTTTCGGGCTTCCGCTGAAGCCTTGTTGCTTGCGGACGGCGCCAAGTCACCTCTGGCCTGGCGCCGAGCCGCGTTTTCCAGACTGCCGCTCTTTTTACTGCTACGTCTTATCGCTACCTCTTACCGCTGCTTCTGGACCACTTCTGCGAAAGTCGCCCCGTTCCCGCGGGGAGAATTTCGATGCTTGGGATTGCAAAGTTACTCCCGTGTATGGGGTCTGTCAATAGAGAAATACCATAGGTTGTATCCCCAATAATGACGGGGCAGATGCGGGGGTGAGGCTTGGTTTTCCACAATCACTTTGTTGAGGTCTCAGTTCTCGGTTCCCGGTTCTCAGAGAAACCGGGGTTTGGGGTTGGGTAAGTTGTTGGTTTCGATGGACATGTGATGCACACTGTGGATGGTGCCAGTTAGGGTTAGGTTAGGGTTAGAGTCAAAGTCAAAGGCAAGCGGGCAAGAGTGGCCCCCCGCTCCACACAATCTCAACTCACACAATCTCAATCACACCAACTCTTACATCAGGCCCAGGCTGGTGGCGGGACGAGGGCCGCGACAGGGCTGGGGAAGTTTGCGGCGCTCGCGGACGGGTTCGTTCAGCGCGATACAGCTTCCGTCGGGCTCGGGCGACATTTCCGCGGGAGGCATGGAAACGTAGACGTCCTCAAAAATCCGCCGCGGAGCAATGCTCAGCACGCCGTCGGACGACTCGACGAGATAATCTCCCTTGCGCCCGGAATGCTGGCGGCCAAGGGAGTCGGTGAAGGCCAGATTGCAATGCAACTGCTTGGCCTTGACCAGAAAACGCGTGCGGTAAGTCTTCCATGCGGCGTTTTGTTCTGTGGCTGCCCGATGATCGGTTGCATTCATAGCTGCTGCCTTCGTATCTGCTGCCTTGGTCTTTGTTGCCTTCATTCTTGCCAACCTTCGGGGGAGGGAGGTTGCGTTGCCAGGTTCTTGTCGAGGTCATCGTTGCCGCATCGGCGACCGGCACAAGCCGGCGGCCGATGCTTATTTTCTGGCCGATCGCTGCTTGCCGGCCGGGCTTTTTTGTAGGTGAGGCGAAACAGAATGTACGAGCGAAAGCGCGCGCGGTCAATTCAGTATTTTTGGTGCAATTGAGGAAAACCACTGGCCGCGGATTTTGCCGACGAAACGCGCATGAATGAGAAGGCGATTGTGAGTGGTTCGAGCGCCTGGCTGCGGCGATTCTGGGGCGAGGCTGCGCGCGGGAAAAAATCTTGAACCGGAGGCGCAGGATTGTCCACAGGACGTGCACAGGAAATGCAGAAAAGAGGGCCGCAGATTTCGTGGGTCAACCGAGATTCGGGACCAACCTCAATCGATCAGTTCGTCCACTGGTAGTTCGTCGACCGGGAATGATCTGAAAACCAGGCCAGCAGACGCTGCTGGAATTCTTGCGGGGCGGCGCTGATGGCGCCGCAGTGATCGGCGTTAGGGACTACCCAGAGGACGGTCTTGGGATTGCAAGCGTGAATCCGGCGGGAGTGGCGGACTGGAATATTGCTATCGATCTGGCCATGGATCAGCAGGACTGGGGCTTGGGTGTTAGCGACGGCCTGTTCGGGTGAGACTTGCCGCAGGTCGAGGTTGTACTTCCAGCGCGCGCGAAGGAAGGCGGCTTCCACGAGGGGACGGAGGAATGCGCGGCCGAACCAGGGCCCGAAGGTGGGTCCGAAATGAAACGGTTGGCCCATGCGATCGTAGGCGATCTCATGAAAGTTGGAAAAAGACGATTCTGCGACGACGGCGCAGAAGTGCCTGCCCGCGTCGAGGGACTGCAGTAGTTGCGCGGCGCCCATGGATTCTCCGAGGCCATAGACGCAGCCAGGGTGGTCTTGCGCCGAGACGAAGTCGAACCATTCGCGAATATCGTTGCGCTCGATCAAGCCGTAGGTGGCAAGGGCGCCTCCGCTGGCGCCGTGAGCGCGGGCGTCAGGGAGGAGAACGCCGTAGCCGTGCGCGAGGAGGAGTTGGGCGTAGCCGGCCATACCGATACGGTTGTCGCCGAGTCCGTGAAGCAGGATGACCGAATTTCCGTTGGGTTGGCGTGGGCGGATGGTCCAGGCACGAAGGGTGACTGCGTCGGGCGTGGTGATGGAGACATCATGGAGTTCCGCGTCAAGCGCGTGGGCGGAGTCGATCATGGCCGTCTCTTCTTCTTGGGTGAGCGGACGGCGAAGGGGGTGGAGGGTGCCGTCGGCGACCCAGATGCCGGCGATGGAGCAGAAGGTGAGGTAGAGGACGACGGCGAGGATCAGGCGGCGGGATCGGCGGACGAGCGGCATGAGATCGGAGGATGACTGCCTGATGATGGTACGGGAGAGCGGAGCGTTCGGTTCCGCCGCAGCCGAATCCGCGGGTTAGAAAATCAAAATCCCCACCCTGTCGCGAAAAGCGCGACAAGGGTGGGGCACCCGATTCTTTGGATTGTTTTTTAGCGGTGGGCCAGTTCGGGTTCGTGCGCGGTCTTGCCGGATTTGAAGGCGGCGAGGCGCTTGTTGATTTCGTCCCAGTTGACGGCGTTCCACCATGCGGCCAAATATTCGGGACGGCGGTTGTTGTATTTCAGATAGTAGGCGTGCTCCCACACGTCGTTGCCGAAGATGGGATAGTGGCCCTGGCTGATGGGATTATCCTGATTTGGCGTAGACATGATATGCACTTCGCCGCCGGGCTTTCCGGCGAGCCAGACCCATCCGCTGCCGAATTGCTTGACCCCGGCATCGTTGAATTTGGTTTGGAAATCCTTGAAGTTGCCGAAAGTCTTGTGAATCACGTCGGCGATGGCGCCGGTGGGATCGCCTCCGCCCTTGGGCTTCATGATCTTCCAGAACATGGTGTGGTTCACGTGCCCGCCGGCGTTGTTGCGGACGGCGGCACGGATGTCTTCGGGGACGGCGTTGAGGTCGCGGATGAGATCTTCGGCAGACTTGCCGCTGAGCTCGGGATGCTTCTCCAGCGCGGCGTTGAGATTCTTGACGTAGGCGCCGTGATGCATGTCGTGATGCAGCGTCATCGTCTGCTTATCGATGATGGGTTCGAGGGCGTCGTACGCATAAGGCAGGGGCGGCAGTTCGTGAGCCATGATTGTTCCTCCAACTATGTCTGATGATGGGGCGCGGGGTTTCGATGCAGGGTCTCAAGCAATGATAGATCGCGGAGGGCCCCGAGGGGAAGGCCGTTGAGTACGTGGGTAGAGTGAACGGCTTCAGTACACTTGCCACCGAAGCGACTCGTCGCAGTGATTCCGGGAAGGGCACGGCTTCCAGCCGTGCCGACCAGGTGCGCGTCATGTCGGGCTTTAGCCTCTGAGGTCCGCCTCGGGGCCGGCTGTCGAAGATGTAAGGGTGGTTTCCTGGAGTTGAGTGAACCCTCAAGCCGGGGCGAATCTCCCGCGGACCGTGCCGCATCCGTTATGCTAGTAGCGGATCATTTACTACACCCTTGAATCATGAATCATTTATGACGACTTCGAAAACTAAGGCTTCTGGCGGCAGTGTTTTTGTGGCCAGCGCGTCGGGCAACGGGCTCAATCCCGAGCGCGAGCGCGTGTTCGAGATGTTCCGCGAGTGGGGATATCTGGAGGGCGACCTCGATCCGCTGGGGTTTCTAAGACCGCGTCCGGTGCCTGCTTTGCCGGTCGACGGACCGTACGCGGCCGAGGCACGGGCGATCTATTGCAGCACGATCGGGGTAGAAATCAATCATATCTACGCGCCGGAACGGCGGCGGTGGATTTACGAGCGCATGGAGTCAGAGGCCGAAACGGAAGACCAACAGCGGATTCTCGATCTGCTGATCCGCGCCGATATTTTCGAGCAAGTCGTGCAGCAGAGATATCTAGGCAGCAAGCGGTTTTCACTGGAAGGCGTGACTGCGCTCCTGCCGCTGGTGGATGAAATTCTGGACACGGGCGCGCAGCGCGGCGCGACCGAACTGGTAATGGGCATGAGCCATCGTGGACGTCTGAACGTGATCGCGCACGTGGCCCGGCGCCCCCCGGAAGAAATTTTTGCCGGCTTCGAAGATGTGGACCCGCGCAGCGTGCTGGGATCGGGCGACGTGAAATATCACATGGGCGCGACCGGCGAGTACATCACGCGCAGCGGCGGGAAAGTCCACATTCACCTGGTTTCAAATCCCAGCCACCTGGAAGCGGTCGATCCGGTCACGGTGGGCCGCACGCGCGCGAAGCAGGATCGCACCGGCGAAGGCGGACGCGAAGCGTATCTGCCGCTGCTGGTGCACGGCGACGCTGCGTTTGCGGGGCAGGGAATTCTGGCCGAGACCATGAACTACGCCGACCTGCCAGGCTACACCGTGGGCGGCACAGTCCACGTAATCGCGAATAATCTTCTGGGATTCACCACGAACTACTACGAAGAACATTCCACGCGCTTCGCGGCGTGCATCGCGCGGCGGCAATCGATTCCGATTTTTCACGTCAACGGCGAAGACGTGGACGCGGTGGTACGCGTGGGCCGCATGGCAGTGGAATATCGCTATAAGTTCGGCACCGATGTGGTGATCGATCTGATCGGCTATCGCCGCCACGGCCACAGCGAAGTCGACGACCCCACCATCACCCAGCCGCTGCTCTACAAGCGGATCAAAGAGCATCCGCCGCTGTGGGAAATCTATGCCGATGACATCGGCGCCACCGACGCCGCGGAGCGGGCGGCGAAAATCAAGGCCGAGTTCGAAGCCGCGCAGAAAAAGGCCGGCACGCTGAAACAAAAGCCGTTGATGCGCGAGCTCCCGAAATATTGGGCCCAATACTACGGCGGACGCCACCGGCCGGAATTCGAAGTCGAAACGGGATTATCCGGCGACGAACTCGCGGGGCTGACGGGCAAGCTGACCACCTATCCCGAAGGTTTTCACATCCATCCCAAGGTGAAGAAGTTGCTGGAGCAGCGCGCCGAGATGGGCACGGGCAAGCGCGCCGTGGATTACGGCATGGCTGAAGCGCTGGCGTTCGCGAGCCTGGTGAAAGGCGGAGTTCCTGTCAGGATGTCGGGGCAAGACTCGCGCCGCGGCACGTTCAACCAGCGCCACTCCGTGCTGATCGATATCGAAAACGAAAACGAATATGTGCCGCTCGAAAATATTGCCGAGAAGCAGGCACGCTGCGAGATTTACAACTCCACGCTTTCGGAAGCGGGCGTGCTCGGGTTCGAATACGGCTACAGCCGGGATTATCCCGAGTCGCTGGTTTTGTGGGAGGCGCAGTTTGGCGATTTTGCCAACGTGGCGCAGGCCATTGTCGACCAGTTCATCAGCGCGGGCGAAGCCAAATGGAACCTGCTTTCGGGCGTGGTGATGCTGTTGCCGCATGGCTATGAGGGCCAGGGCCCGGAGCACTCCAGCGCGCGCATCGAACGCTTTCTGCAGCTGGCAGCGCAGCACAATATTCAAATCGCGCAGCCCTCGAACGCGGCGCAATATTTTCATCTGCTGCGGCGACAGGCGCTGCGGCACTGGCGCAAGCCGCTGGTTGTGTTTACGCCAAAGAGCATGTTGCGGCATCCCAACGCCTCCTCGCCCATCGAGGATTTCACCCACAAGAATTTTCTGAACGTACTTCCCGACGCGGAAGTTGGCGAGGCAGACCGCATTCTGCTCTGCTCCGGCAAAATCGGCCACGAACTGCAGGCGGAGCGCAAGAAGCGAAAAGACACTTCCACCGCAATCGTGTTCGTGGAACAGCTGTATCCGTTCCCCGAAAAAGAACTGGTCGCCGAACTCGACCGCCACGGCACCACCGGAGACATCGTCTGGGTGCAGGAAGAGCCCGCCAACATGGGCGCACTCGTCAACATGCTGGTGCGGCTGCGGCGGATTGCGGGCGCGCGTCCGGTGCTGTCAGTGAAGCGCTCGGCCAGCGCAAGTCCTTCGACGGGCAGCGCCAAGGCGCATGAAGTCGAGCAGAAAACGCTGATCACGCTGGCGTTTACGAGAGGATAGTCACACTGTGGGGGACACGGAGGCCGAAACAGATGAACGGTTTTGAGGGCAGACTGTTCGCAGTTATATTGTTGGCCCTTCTTGCGGGTGTCTATGCGCTTATTTACAAGGGCAGCCCCCCTCCACAAGCTGTGCCAGAACATCCAACACCACACAGGAAAGCTATTGTGGCATCGCTCATCCCGGTTGTTTGCACCGTAATTCTGTATGCGACATTTAAGCGTCTTGATCTGTACTTGCGAGACCACCTCCAAGTGCCAAGGCTGCCGGCGATCCTCATCATTGTGATGGGCGTGGTTGCTCCCTGGTCTGTGGGTCTCTACTCGGCCTATCGGACCGCTCGGGCAGCAAACAAGGTGTTGAGGGCGATTGGCTCAATGGAGGTCCTGATCTTCCTGATTGCAGCATTAGTGCCCATAGCATCTCGCGGTTGACGCAACATCGCCGGGTGCTCCATTTCTCGCGTTCTTTGCGAGAAGTGGGGATTTCCGGTTGGAGCCTGTCCCATCCTTAACTAGCGCGGTCACATCGGCGTCCTTTCTGATACTCTGATGGACCGCGCGGACCCACATGCCCGACCGCACGCAACCTCTCCGCATCGCCGTCGATACAGGCGGCACTTTCACCGATTGTGTCTGGGTCGATCCCGCCAGCGGTCGGCTCCGCATGCTGAAAGTCTTCTCGACGCCCGCCGATCCCTCCAAGGCCATCATTGAAGCCCTCCGAAAGATTGCGCACCACGGCGAGTTCATCCTGCTGCACGGCACCACCGTAGGTACCAACACGCTGCTCGAACGCAAGGGCGCGCGCACGGCGCTGGTGACAACCGCTGGATTCGAAGACGTGATTGAGATCGGACGCCAGGCGCGGCCCGAGCTCTACGATTTTTTCTTCGATCGCGTCGAACCCCTAGTGGCACGTGATCTGCGCTTCGGTGTAGAGGAACGCACGGCGTACGATGGCGAAATCCTGACCGCGCCTTCGCCGGAGGATTTGAAATCACTGGCATCGCGCGTGGCGGCAACTCATCCACAGGCGGTCGCGATCTCGCTGCTGTTTTCGTTCGCCGATCCGAAAAATGAACTGGCTGTGGCGAAAGCACTGCGGCCGCTGGGCGTTCCCCTTTCCATCTCGCATGAAATTCTCCCGGAATTTCGCGAGTACGAGCGCACCTCAACCGTCGTGGTGAACGCGTATCTGCAGCCGGTGATGAAGGGATATCTGGAAAGCCTCCAGTTTCGGGCGAACGAGCTTGCGGCGAGTGAATCGAAAACCGAGGCGTCGGAGGCTGAAGCCCCAATTGGTCGGCGGGCTGTCGCGGCGCTAAAGCGCCGCTCTTCCACGGTCGGGACGCAGAACACACGGGCGCGAATTTTTGTGATGCAGTCGAACGGCGGAATCGCCGCGCTCGCCGCGGCCGCGCGCGAGCCGGTGCGGACGGTGCTCTCAGGACCAGCTGGAGGAGTTGTCGGAGCGGCCGCCACGGCCCGGGCCAGCGGCTTCGAGCGCGTCATCGCGTTCGATATGGGAGGAACCTCCACCGACGTTTCGCTGGTCGACGGCGCAATCGCCACGGCCGTGATTTCGACGACAAAGGACGCGCAAGTCGCCGGACTGCCGGTTGGCGTCCCCATGCTCGACATCCACACCGTCGGCGCTGGCGGCGGTTCGCTTGCGCGTTTCGATGCCGGAGGCGTCCTGCGCGTGGGCCCGGAATCCGCAGGCGCCGATCCCGGCCCGATCTGTTACGGACGCGGCCTGCAGCCCACGGTCACGGATGCGAACCTGCTGCTGGGGCGTCTGCAGGCAGAACATTTTCTCGGCGGCGAGTTCAAGCTCGACTTAGACCGAACGCGCACGATCACGCAAGCATGGCTGAAGAAACAGAAATCGCGGCTCACGCTGGAACAGTTCGCCGACGGCGTGATCCGGGTGGTGAACGCGACCATGGAGAAAGCGATCCGCGTCGTGTCGGTGGAGCGCGGCCGTGATCCCCGGGACTACGCTCTGGTGGCGTTCGGCGGCGCCGGAGGATTGCACGCCTGCGCCCTCGCTGAAGCGCTCGGCATTCCGCAGGTCATCGTTCCAGCGCTGCCGGGTGCGCTCTCGGCTCTGGGGATTCTGGCCAGCGACGTAGTCAAGGATTATTCGCGCACGGTGCTGTGGCGGGTTTCGGGCAAGATTCCGCATGCGCGGCTGGATCAGGAATTCTCGGAGCTGGAAAAACAAGCGGCGAGAATTTTCAAACAAGAAGGCTGGCACGGAAAAGCGCGCTACGAAAAAAGTGTAGATGTGCGCTACCGCGGCCAGGGATACGAACTGAGCATCCCGCTCAGCAACAACCTTGTGAAGGAATTTGAGCGAGAACATCAGCGCCGCTACGGATACGTCCATCCCAATCGCGAGGTCGAGTTGGTAACTCTACGCCTTCGTGCAGTCGTGAAGTCACCGAAGCTAGATCATGTGGTGACGGGGACTCTTGCCCGTCCAGGCCGAGCAAGGCTCGGCTCGCTTTCCACGCTCAAAGCCCGGGTCTTCTTCGATGGCAAGAAGCTCGAAACGAAAATCTACTCGCGCGACGCTCTCCAACCCCGCAAGAAATATTCCGGCCCCGCCATCATCACCGAATACAGCGCCGCCACGGTCATTCCGCCGGGGAAGCACTTCCACATCGATCGCCCCGGCAACCTGATTATTACAATCCGATGAAAATCGCGCTCCGCACGCCGCAAACGCCACTCGGCGCTGGGTGCTCGCCACCCCTTCCGGCTACAATACTCCCGTGAAACCAAGCATCTTTGTGGTGGAGGACGATCCTGACATTTCGCGCCTGGTGCGGCATCACCTGGAGAACGAAGGTTTCAACGTGCGTGTGTATCCCACCGGCGCAACGGTTCTGGCCGATGCCGAGCGCCAGCGCCCAGCGCTGTTTGTGCTCGACATCATGGTTCCGGGCAAGGACGGCCTGGAACTTTGCCGCACCATCCGCCAGACCCAGGGCCTGGCTCCCGTGCCGGTAATTTTTCTCACCGCGAAAAGCAGCGAGGCCGATCGCGTGCTGGGCCTCGAGCTCGGCGCCGACGATTACATCGGCAAGCCGTTCAGTCCGCGCGAACTGGTGGCGCGGGTGAAAGCGGTGCTGCGGCGGTTTGAGCGGCCGCTGCCGCCGAGTCCTTTAAAAATCGGTGAAATCGAAATTGATCCGTCGGCCATGGCGCTTACGGTGGCCGGCAAAACCGTGGCGACCACGGCCACCGAGTTCCGCCTGCTCGATTATTTTGCCCGCCATGCCGGGCGGGTTTTCACCCGCGACCACCTGCTCGACAGCGTGTGGCGCGACACTTCTTACGTAACCCCGCGGTCGGTGGACGTCTACGTCCGCCGCATCCGGGAAAAAATCGAACCCGACCCCGAGAACCCGCGCTACCTGAAAACCGTGCGCGGGGCGGGCTACCGCTTCGAGGCTCCGAAGTGAACAACCAGTGAAGAATCGGATTTTCTTCAAGCTGCTGGCATCCTTCCTGATCGTGATTGCCGCCAGCGCCGTGATCCTGGACTTTATGCTGGGCCGGGCCTGGGAAGCGTCGCTGCGCGCGGAGATTGACCGCAACCTCACCCAGAAAACGGTCTTGTTTGCCCATCGCGTCGAAAACGACCGCAGCCACTCGCTGGCGGATATCGCCGCGCAGGAAGGTCAGGCGGCGGGCGCGCGAGCCACCATCGTCGATGCCGCTGGAAAAGTGCTGGCCGATTCCGAAACCAATCCTGCCAACCTGAATGGTCAGAATCTGAATGGCCAGAATGAGAGCGAGGCCACGCGCGCGGAATTTGTGGCGGCACTCGCGGGAAAAACCGGAAGCAGCGAGCGCCCCAGCGCCGCGATCGGTGTTCCATTTCTTTACGTCGCGGTGCCGATTTCCGGCGGCGCGGTGCGGCTGGGCTATCCGCTCTCCGATGTGGAAGCGGTCAAGAGCGAAGTGCACGCGCGGCTGGCGTGGGGCTCGGCCCTCGGCTTTGTGTTCGCGCTGCTGGTGGCGGCGGTCGCGTCCACGTCCACGGCGCGGCGGTTGGAGCACATAGTGGATGTAGCGGCGCACATTGCCGATGGCGACTTGAAAGCCCGGGTACAAGACGGCGCGCTGGACGAAATCGGTCGTCTGGGCGGAGCCCTCGATAAAACGGCGCGCCAGGTAGAGCGCAGCTTTGCCGAAGTTCGTTCCAGCCAGCGGCAACTCGAAACCCTGCTCAACAGCATGCAGGACGCGGTCATCGCGGTCAGCGCCGACGGCCTGGTGCAGTGGGCGAACCAGCCCATGGACCGCCTGGTCCCGCAGGGCACGCGCTTGAATGCGCCGGTAGTGGAAACCATTCGCGACCCCGATTTTCTCGCGGCCGTGAAGGCTGCCACCACGGGCAAAGAGGTTACCACCGCGCGTGCCACCTCCATTGTTCCAGGCCGCGCCTTCGACGTGACCGCGGCGCCTTTGCCGGGTGGAGGGGCGGTCGCCGTGCTGCGCGACCTGACCGAGACCGAACGCGTGGAAAAAACCCGGCGCGATTTTATCGCTAACGTCTCCCACGAACTGCGGACGCCGCTGACTTCGATCCAGGGCTATTCCGAGACGCTGCTCGATCTCGTTCCGGGAAACGGCGCGCCTACGCGGGAGTTTCTCGAAATCATCCGCAAGAACGCCGCCCGCATGTCGCGCCTCACCGAGGATCTGCTCACTCTGGCGCGGGTGGAATCGGGCGAGACCCGCTTCGACGCCGATCCCGTGCCCCCCATCGAGTTGCTGCACGACGCCGAGGAGAGCTTTCGCGAGATCGCCAAAGGCCACGGTGTGGAATTACAGATTCAGGAAACGGTGGGTGGGAGCGGAAACGGTGCGGAGTCAAAAGAGGCTCAATCGGTGGAGTCTCTGCCGCGAGTGCTGGCCGACCGTGAGGCCATCCACCAGGTTTTTTCCAACCTCATCGACAACGCCATGAAATACGGGCGCGCGGGCGGCAAGATCGTGCTGGGGGCGCGTCCAGCGGCGCGGGGGATCGAATTCTATGTGCAGGATTTCGGCGCCGGCATTTCTTCCGAGCATTTGCCGCGGCTGTTCGAGCGTTTCTACCGCGTGGATAAAGCCCGCTCGCGCGAATCGGGAGGCACCGGCCTGGGCTTGGCCATCGCCAAGCACATCATGCTGGCGCACGGCGGTTCCATCCGGGCCGAGAGCGAGTTGAACCATGGTTCCAGGTTCCTGTTCACGCTTCCGACCTCTTAAGCGGGTTCAAGTGCCTTCGTGGTGAAAAACATAAAATTCACAGGGTTGTAACCACGCTGTGAAAAATAAAACCTATGCTTAGGCGTTGAGCATCCAAGTGCATGAGCGGCAAGACAAAGACCGGCAAGAGCATGACCGGAAAGATAATGACCGGCGACGTAGTAGCCGGCAAGGTCCGAACCAGAAGCCGAGCCGCCCCGCTTCACTCCGGAAGGAAGTAGCCATGAGTACAGCCAGAGTCGAGAGCACCTCTCCCGAGCCGGCGCATCAGTACATTGTGCGGCGCACGGTGGAGGCCTGCCGTCTGGCCAAGGAAGCGGCGGGCGCAGCGGCCGAAGGGATTGCCACCGGTTCCAGCACGTTATTGAACTCGCTGCGTCAACGCGAACGCGAACTGGACACGCTCGACATGGAAATCGACGCCGGCGTGACCTCTGCGATCACTGAGGTCGGCCCCGCCGAGGCCCGCGAACTACTGGCCTGCATGAAGTTCATGATCGGCCTGGAGCGCATCGGCGACCTG
This sequence comes from Candidatus Sulfotelmatobacter sp., assembly GCA_035308125.1. Lineage (GTDB taxonomy): Bacteria > Acidobacteriota > Terriglobia > Terriglobales > Acidobacteriaceae > Sulfotelmatobacter. Next base: position 18,638 of record DATGHF010000037.1, on the reverse strand, counting down.
CTGCTGAGTTTTGCCAACAGCGCCCACGCCGCCGGCGGACGGATCGATCCCGAAGACACCCGCGACCTCACCCAGATGGCCACCATCCTGGAAAAAATGCTCACCGATGTGGGCGAGTCATTCTCAGGAAGGGACGTAGGCAAGGCGGTCGACGTGCTGCGCGCCGACGCCGAGATGGACCGCCTGCGCAACCTGATCTTTCTGCGCCACATCGAGAACCCCGAAGACATTCACCGCCAAGCCAGCCTGCAGGTCATCTTCATGACCCAATCGCTGGAACGCGCTGGCGACCACGCCAAGAACCTGGCAGAGGAAGTCTGCCACTTCGTCAGCGGACGCACCGTCCGCCACGTCCTGATGGCCTACGACAAGCCCGTCGAACAAATGTTCATCGACTACCTCCGCAAGCGCGATACTAAGAGCTAGGACAGATTTCAAACTGCAGATTGCGGATTAATAAATCTGAAATCCTCAATCTGAAATCTGCAATCTTGCGGACCCGCGCCCGCCCCTGCCGGAGCAAGTTGCCACCGATTCGAAACTATTTGTCGCTATACGTCTCGGGGCTGCCGCGACCGGAGCAGAAATCCCATCCACTTTTTGCAAAATACGTCATAAACGGGCCGCACGAGCCCACCGTGATGTCGTGGAAATAAGTGTTTGGGGCCCCGTATAACACGGTGAGTTCGGCGTTGCTGGAGGCGTTGAAGTTGTTTGCCGCATTGACAATACCAGCCCACAGGGGCGAGGCAACGCTGGTGCCGCCAACCACATACCACGTCCCAGGACCACTGACCAAGGTATCCAAAACCCAGACACCGGTGTACGGGTTGGCGTCCGCGGAAACGTCCGGAACGCCGCGCTGGCTGCCTACGATAGTGGAGATGCTGGACTGGTAACTTGGCCTGCTTTCATAAAGGCTCAGACCACCGCCCGTGTCTTGCCAGACATTCTCATGAAGTTCGTCGCCGGTGGTGATGCTGAAGCTGAGACTGGTGCCGCCCACGGCAACCACGTTGGGAGAGGCACTGGGATAGATAACCCCGGGCCCATCGCCGGTTGAAGCAAAGTAGACCACGTTGGTGGCCGCGAAAATGGAGTCGTAGGAAGTTTCACCGGAAAACTCGCCGCCGCCCCAGCTTATGGATACTTCACCCCCTCCGGCTGCCACTACGATATTGCTGGCAACAGACACCGCACAAAATAAATCGGCATCGCTATTGGATTGGGCTTCCACCAGAAAGAGAGTGGCCAAGGGGGCCATGGCGTGAGCATACTGAACATCCAGTGATTCCTCGACGTCCCAGCCATAGGTCCCAGCTGACGGTGGCTGCGTGGCAGGTCCGGTGCACGACCCCGGCGTCGATCCCCCATGCGGCGCATAGACCGTTTGAAAACTGCTGGCTGAGTATGCGAGCCCGAATTGGCTCGAAAATGCTGACAGATCCGAAGCAGCCTTGGGATTGTCGTAGGCATCCACAACGGCAACGGCCCTCGCGCCGCCGGTAGGATTCCGGGTGACGACGTTCGGATCGCAACCCGTTACTACTTTTACTAGTTTGTAAGCGCAAGCGAGCGAAGCCGGAGTTTGGTAGAGATATCCGCTAAACGGAGGGCCAACCGTTTGAGGCGTCGCCCCCCTAAAGTCTTCCGAGGTAGCCTTGATTTGGATGTTGGTGTGGGCCCGTATGCCAGCGTCGCCAGGTCTGGCAATACTGGATTTGGGGATCCTAACGCCACTCCCGATACTGGGGCGTGCACTCTGGGCCAACCCAGTGCTCGCGGAGCCTGCGAATAACATCGCGGCCATCACAAGTGGCACAGGCGAACAGTGAATCCTCATTGGACATTCTCCCTTTCTTTTCGGGCACTGAAGGAAGCCGGGGGAGGTTGCCCAAAAGCACGCCGAGCATTATGTTGAGCGGGTGTAGTCCTGTCAATCTGCAAATAATTGCACTCGTAGAGCCCGGAACGGCTTATGGGCCACACTTCTCGCCGCCGCTCGCGGAGCGAACGCGCCGTTTGGCTTTTACATAGTGGGGCGGGAATCTTCTGCCTTCCTAGCGGCGGTCGCACCCTGAACAACTCAGTTCCCCGGGCCTCGCCGCTTTTGCGAGACCTGGGAATGGCCATTCGGAAAGCGTGTCCCGGCGCTTCATTCGTCACAGACAGGTTTCAATCCCCCGGGCCGGCAAAGAGACTTAAATTTCCGTCGGGATCGATAACAACAAAAGTTCTAGCGCCCCAGGGCTCCTTCTTCAGGGTCTGATGAAAGCGCACTCCCGCGGCCTGGTAACACAAGAACAGTTGTTTGATTTCGTTCGCGGTGGCAACCGTGATGGTAGCCGAGAGCAGATGTTCGCGCTCGCGAACATCGCCAGCGAACACAGGTTCGCAGACCAGTCTTAAGTTGAGTCGCGCATGGTCGCGGATGACCTGGCCGTAGTAGGGCGGATCGCCATAAACGAAGTCGACCGCGAAGCCAAGCTTATGGGTATAGAAACCACAAGACGCATTGATGTTGGCAACGAACAATTGTGCGGAGCTTGAACTGAGAATAGGGCGTGGTACAGGCTGCGCAGCTTCATGGGTCATGACATGGGCTCCTGATTTCAGCGCCTGCCATCCCTCGAAACCCATCTGCCGAGCCACTAGCTCCTGCGCATCGGAGAGCTTAAAGTTCGCGTCCAGTATCTGCTCGTCGGTGAATTGGCGAAACCGAGGTAGTGCAGCCCTGACTTGAGGCGCCACCGGATAATACCGTTCACGGTGCCAACGCAGATATTGTTTGGCTTGCTTCCTGAGGTTTTCGAGGTTCGGCATAGGCGCAACTATGCTTCTATGTAGGCGGGCGTTGCCCTTTCGCAATCACAATGACAATGACCGATGCGCCCTACGCCGCACGAAAATAGTGCCTCGGCACAGTGCAGTTGTCAACCGATGCGTCTCGGGGATAGTGGCTCAACTTGAATTTCTTCGCGTACTCTGTGGCCTTTCTCCGCGAACTCTGCGGTTAAAGTCTTTTGACTCACCTAAGAACAAAACCCTTTTAAACGCGAAGTTCGCAAAGGAAAAATCGCAAAGCTCGCGGAGAAGTTCAGGAACTAGTTCGGGAACTAGTTCGGGCCTACGGGCACCCTTCATCCAAACCGCTGAGACTCCTCCCAGAACTCGGCCCACGGTTTGCGCGGGCTGCCGCACACAAAAATATCCTGATGGTCCTGGCTCTCTTCATTTTCTACCCCAAAGGGATTGCCGTTGTGTCCCGCCAGCCGGCACGAAGTGAACGATTCGTCCACCTGCTGGCGTGACCAGCCCACCACAATCAGCGTGGATGGCGGCGGCGCAGGATATCCCCGCAGCCAGGCCGAGTTGGTCAGGCTGATGGGCCTGGGCAAACGATAGGCCGGGCCCAGCATCTCGATCGCTCCCTGCTCGCCGTAGTTTCCCACCATCACGCCCGCATTTTCCCGCTGCTCCGCAGGCAGGGAATCCCGCACAGCCGCGACCGCCTGCACCAGTTCGGCCCAGCCAATCTCTTCGCGCAGGTCGCCGTTGTTTTTGAGCGCGAATTCCTTGAGCGCGCCGCCAGACGCCACCGGAACGATCATCGCGCCCAGGTACAGGCCGTAAGCCACCAGCCCGGCAAAGAACACGCCTTCCACCGGCCATCGCCATGGCCGCGAGAGCGCCCCAACCCAGCGTTCCGCCGCGACCGCTCCCATCGCCAGCAGCATGGGATACGCCCCAGCCACGTAGTAGCCACGTCCCTTGCCCACCACGAACAGCGCCAGCGGGATCAGGTACATCCACGCCAGCGTGCGATAGCGCGGACTGCGCAGGAACCAAAGCAAACCGGCGATCCACAACGGCGTGGCCACCAGATTCGCGTTAACCCGGAATTGAAAAACCCAAAATCCATTCGCCCGGCCCTGACCCACGTCGCGTTTGTGAATATGCTGCAGAAAATGCAGGGAGATAAAATCATGCCGCGCCTGCCAGATCAGATTCGGCAGGCAAATCACCAATGCCAGCGCAATCCCGGCCCAGAACCATTTGCTGGCGAAAAAACGGCGCGCCGGTGTCAGCAGCAGTCCACCAACAATCCCAGCCACATAAAAGCACATGGTGTACTTGGTCATCAGGCCCAGGCCGATGGTCGCGCCGATCGGCAGGCACCAGCGCGGGTCTTCGCTCTTCAGCAGGCGGATCACGAAGTAGGCGATCAGCACCCACCACAAATAATCGAAAGTCGAATACTGAAACTCCGTCCCCTCGAACAGGGGCAGGGGTGAGAGCGCGACCGTCAATGCTGCCGTAGCCTGCGCCAGTCGCCCGCCTCCCAGTTCCCGCGCCATCAACCCAGTCACCACCACCGCTGCGGCCTGGGCGATCACAGAGAACAACCGGAGCCCCACCAAAGACAGCCCGAAAATGCCAAGGCTGATGCGTTCCACAAACGGCGTGAAAGGCGGATACGCCACGAATCCCCAGTCCAGGTGCAGGGCATCGCTCAGAGTCTGCAGCTCGTCGCGATGAATGCCGTAACGATTGTTGGTCAGCAGGTGAACCAGCACGATCGCACCCGCGATCACCAGTAACGCCGCAGTGTCGGCTCGCGACTGGCTGCCCGAGGATGACAGACTATGCTCCACGCCGACCCGCTGGTTGATCACGTCCATGCAGTTTTCTCCCTGATGGCGGTACGCGCGGCCGAGCCGTTCGGTTCCGTGGATTCTACTTCTGGGCGACTCTACTTCTTGGCGCTTCGCCCTACGCGCATTCCTCGGAGTTTGCCATGTTTGTCTGAAGCGGCACCGCTTCCGGACCCTTGACTGCGACCGAGCGCTCGCCGCGTCGGATCAGAACGATGGCGCCAAGAATCGCGATGGAGGCCAGCACCACGCGCAGGGTGAGAGGCTCGGAAGCGAGCAGCCATCCCAGCAGCACGGCGACGACCGGATTCGCGTAAGTGTGCGTGGCCACCAGAGCCGGCGGAATCCGCTGCAGCAGCCAGGTATAGGACGTAAACGCAACGATCGAGCCGAACGTGATCAGATAACCCAGGCCCAGCACCGAGCGCAGCGAAATCGCCGACCAGTGCGTGGCGTGGAACTCTCCGCTCACTCCGGCTGCGACCAGCAGCATGGCCGCGCCACACAGAGTGGGAAGCGCGGTGCGGCCGAGCGCGTCGGTGGGCAGCTTGAGCCGCGGAGTGATCACCACTCCCGCCGACCACGACAGAGAACCTAGCAGCACGGCCAGCAATCCCAGCAAGCTCGATCCTTTGATCGACATTTCGAAACCGGTAAGGATGGCGACTCCGGCCACGCCCAGACCCAGGCCCAGTGCGCTCAGTCGGCTGATCTTCTGCCGATTGACCAGCCACGCCAAAACCACGATGAACATAGGCTCAGTCGCGATCAGCAATGCCGCCAGGCCCGATCCTACATATTGTTCCGCCCAGTGCAGCGTTCCGTGGCCGACCAGAAAGAAGAGCGCGCCCAGGATGAATCCGGCAACCCAGTTCTCGCGCGTAGGACGAAACCCGCGCAGCCAGGCCCACGCCAGCAGCACGCTGCCCGCAATGGCATGGCGGATGCCCGCCGTGACCAGCGGGGGAATGGTTTCGACGGCGTAACGAATCGCGAGGTAAGTCGATCCCCAGACCAGGTAGATGGCGGCGAAGGCCAGCGCCAGCTTGATGGCGTCAGCACGGTCGGGCGAACTGACGGGTTGGCGGGGAGTGGGCACGATCACGGGTCTGCCTCCTATGTTAAACATCTTTACGTGGTGCAGGCTTTGTTTCGGCGAGCTTTGCTTCGGCAGGCCGGCGGTGCGAAGCTTGGTCAGGATTTGAGCGGGTTCGGCGCGGAACATTTTCATGACCTCCACGACATAACCTTTAAAATCTATTTGACAGGTTAGATATAATGTAGGCGTCTGGCATCTAACTTGTCAAGAACATTTTGATGGTTAGATAATAGGGAATCGACGGAAAGGAAGCATCAACTGACCCAAACCAAAGAAAGCAAACAAGAAACCAGGAAAACCCCGCGCCGGCGTCCACCGCGATTCGATCTGATTGCAGGCAACGTCGCCCTTGACTTCGTTAACACTCTCGACGATCGCCACATCAAACCCAAAGAATTGCTGGAAACCTATCTGGATCTCGCGCGCTTCGGCGAAGATACCGGGCTGCTCTCCGAGAGGCAGGCCGACCAGCTTTACGAACGCAGCACCCTCGATCCTGAGGGCGCGAAGGAAGCGTTGCTCTGGGGGAGACAACTGCGGGAGGCTATTCACGATGTGTTTTGGGCGATCATGAATAAGCGGCCCGTGCCCACGGCCGCTCTGGCCCGGATGAATGCCGACGCGCAAACCGCTGCGACGCACATGCGCCTGGTTCCGGCGAAGGGCGGAGGCTTCGAGTGGAGCTTCGACGACTTCGGCGATTTCGATGGCTTGCTCTGGCCGATCGCGCGAGCGGCGGCCGATCTGCTGGCGTCGGATGGGTTGGCATATGTGCGGGCGTGCTCGTCGAAAAGCTGCGAATGGTTTTTTCTGGACACCAGCAAGAACCATCACCGCCGCTGGTGCGATATGACGCGCTGCGGGAATCGGGCGAAAGTGCAGAGGTTTTACGCGCGGAAGAAAAGCAGCCGCTAGCTTCCAGCAACAGAAACCCGGTCTGCAATGGATTGGGATTGCATCGGCGAGTTAGAATGTTCGCCAAGCCGAACCGAACTTTTGCCCTGGTGGAGTGGGGCACGAGATCCACTGGGGCTTTTCACAAAAGAACCAGCCGCATTCGGAATGCGCCTTCGGAGGGAGTTTTTTATGGTCACGATTATTGTGAATGGAGTCCGGCACGAGGTGCAGGCGCCGGACGACACTCCGCTGCTCTATGTGTTGCGCAACGATCTGCAGTTGATTGGCCCGCAGTTCGGGTGCGGCCTGGCGCAGTGCGGAGCTTGTGCCGTACTGGCGGGCGGGAAAGAGATGCGGTCCTGCGTTACGCCGGTGGCGAGCGTTGGCGACCAGGAGATCACCACGCTGGAAGGTTTGCCGGCGAGGTGGGCCAAGCAAAAAGGCCTGTCGGCGGCGGAAGCGAAAAACACGCTGCACCCGGTGCAGCAGGCGTGGATCGAAGAGCAAACTCCGCAGTGCGGATTCTGCCAGAACGGGATGATGATCAAGGCGACGGAACTGCTCGAAAGCAATCCGCATCCGACCCTGGCGCAGATTAAAGACGCATTCACCAACTCCGGGCCGTCGCCCAATCTGTGCCGCTGCGGAACTTACGTAGCGATCATTGAAGCCGTACAACATGCCGCCACGATTATGGCGAAGGGGAGGTAAGCGATGGCAACCCTGAGCGAAAGACCAGCGAACGTATTCGGACCAACGCTATCGCGCCGCCAATTCGTGAAGGCGGGCGGCGCGCTGGTCGTGGGATTCAGCCTGGTGGGCCCGGAGATTCTGAAGGGCGACTCTGCGAAGGTCGCCACGTTCAGGAACTCGCTCGATCCCACGCTGCCCGGTTCCTGGATTGAGATTCATCCGGACAACACGGTGCTGATTCGCACCGGGAAGAGCGACTTCGGCCAGGGCTCAACCTTTACCGCTTACCGGCAGATTGTGGCCGACGAGTTGAGCGTGTCCTTCGAAGCGATTACCACGGTGGTGGCCGGAGATACCGATCGCACGCCCGACGGCAGCGGCGCGTTCGACTTCCTCGGGCGGGGAACGCCGAATATCCGAAAGGCGGCCGCTTATACCTATCAGGCTTTGCTCGATCTCGCGTCTGAAAAACTCGGCGTGGCGAAAGACAAGCTTTCCGTCAAGGAGGGCATTGTCTCGGGCGGCGGCAAGAGCATTTCCTATGGTGACCTGGTCAAGAATCAACAGTTGAGGCTCACGATTCCTGTGAAGGGAGATCTCACCGGCATCATGGGGTTGACCATCGAGGGGAATCCGCCGATGAAACCGGTCAGCGAGTACACCGTGATCGGCAAGTCGTTCAAGAATTCCATCATCAGTTCGAAAGTGGCAGCGAAAGAAACCTGGGCGACTGATGTGCGCCTGCCGGGGATGCTGCACGCACGGGTGGTGCATCCGAAGACGCTGGGGTCGACGCTGGTGTCTGCTGGTGCAGTGGACAAGGCCAAGTTTCCGAATTCGCAAGTCATCGTGCAGGGCAATTTGGTGGGAGTGGTCGCGCCGACTGAGTGGGAAGCGATCCAGGCGGCCGAGCAGGTAGCCGGAGCCACGAAGTGGACCGAGTGGAAAGGCCTGCCGGGCAACGCAAAACTTTACCAGCACCTTCGGGAAGAAGCCGATTGGACCTCCGCGCCGGTCGAGAAGAGCAGGGATTCGAAGGGCGATGTGAAGATCGCGCTGGCGGCGGCTCACAAGAAGCTTTCGGCTACCTATCAACTCTCGTACATGAAGCACGCGCCGATTGGGCCGACCATGGCGGTTGCCGCTGTGAAGGCTGACGGCACGGTGCACATCTATGTGCATAACCAGAATCCGCAGGCGCTGCGGGGCGAGATTGCGACGATGCTCCGCACCACGATCGATCAAGTGATCGTGCATGCCTATCCCGGCCCTGGACATTACGGCAGATCGAACGGGGGAAACTCGGGCGCGGAAGACGAAGCGGTAATCCTGTCACAAGCGGTGGGCAAGCCAGTGCGCGTGCAGTGGATGCGCGCCGACGATATGCAGTGGTCCACGCAGGCGTCGGTTTCTTACTCCGACGTTCAGGTTGCCATCGATGAAAAAGGCAAAATGGCGGGATATCAGATCGACCACTACATGCCCGCCATGCAGGATGACCGGCCGGTCGGCGCGGTGCTGGCGGGGTTGCCCACCATGCCGGCTCCGGATGTTCATTCTGGTGGTGTGACCACCACGGTCAACGGCATTCAGGATCCGTGGGTCTACGCTGCGGTTCCGCACCTGACGGAGAATGGGCACGGCACCTCTCAGGTGGGGCAGAAAGCTTCGCCTCTCGCCGTGGGGTTGCGCGACCACAGCATGCGTACGCCGGGGCAGTTCCAGCAGAACTACCCGCGCGAACTGGCGATCAACGAGGCGGCGGCGCTGGCGGGCGCGGACGCCATCCAGTTCCGCATTGACCACGCGAAGGAAGAGAGGGCGGTTGGTGTGTTGAAGGCAGTGCGGGATGCTTCTGGTTGGGATACTCGTTCGTCGCCGCGTCCGGATGCGGTATCGACCGGGTCAGCGCCGGTGCGGGGTCGCGGAGTTTCGCTGATGTTGCGCAGTGGAACCTACTGGGCCTGCGTTTGCCAGATCGCGGTTACTCCCAGTACCGGCGTGATCGTGGTGGAGAAGTACACGATCGCGGTGGATCCCGGCATCGTGGTGAACCCGATGCAATTGAAGCGGAATGTCGAAGGCGGTGCGGTGATGGGAATCGGCCATGCGCTGTTCGAAGAAGTGATGTTTGATGAGAGCGGAATCACCACGGAGGACTGGACTTCGTATCCCATCCCGACCATGTCGGACATACCGGAGATCAAAGTAGTGCTGATTAACAATCCGAAGGTTGGCAGTTACGGCGGAGGATCAGAAGCGGCGAATGCGCTGGCTGCGCCGGCGATTGCGGCGGCCCTGCAGGACGCGACGGGAAAAGTTCTCCGGCGGCTTCCGCTGAAGCCGGCTTACGTGCAGGAACTCTTGAAGAGTTAGGCGGTTCACGGTTCATCGATCGCTGCAACTTGGATTGAAGCCGGGCAAGCCGCGATTCCGCCCTGCGGGATAAGGAGCTTTCGACCCATGCCCATCGTCAACGCGGAACGTATTGCGGAATCTGTGGCGGTTGCAGCGGTTCCAGAAAAGGGAACGAGCGCGGCGCTCCAGTTCAAGGCGTTCGTGAACCGGTATTTTTATTTCTTGATGTCTCTGCTGTTCGCCACAGTTGTGGTGTCGGGCTTCAGCCGCACAGTCAACGCGAGTCTCTTCCACGCTGCCCCTCCGAGGCCGCTACTGCTCTGGATTCACGGCGCCGTATTCGCGAGTTGGGTGGTCTTCTTCATTGCGCAGTCCACGTTGGTGCGCGTGCGCAAAGTGAGCCGGCATCGCTTCATGGGATGGTTTGGAGCGGGGCTGGCCACGCTGATGGTTCCGCTGGGCGTCGCCATCGCCATTGTGATGGCGCGGTTTGACGCGGTGCAGTTGCATATGAGCGACGCGGACGCTTTTCTGTCGATCCCGTTCTACGGCATGATTGCGTTTGCCGTGAGCATTGCGCTGGCCATCTATTGGAGGAAGCGGCCCGAATTCCATCGCAGGCTCATGTTCGTCGCAACCTGCGGGCTCATGGACGCAGCCTTTGCCCGCTTTGATTTCGTTTACGACCATCACCTCTTTTTTGTTTGCGTGGACCTGCTGATCATACTCGGCGTGGTGCGCGATCTGGTCGTGGATGGGCGCGTGCACAAGGTGTACCGCTATGCCCTGCCCGCGGTGATCGTTGGGCAAAACTTTGCGATGTATTTGTGGCGTGTGGATCCTGGGTGGTGGCGGGCGGTCACGCGGCCGATTTTGGGATAGAGAACGGATTCAGGCATTGGCGTTTGTGCGCTCGCCCGTGTGCGGGCCTCGTCGAAAACCTGCGAGTGGTTTTTTGTGGACACCAGCAAGAACCATCACCGCCGCAGTGCGACATGACGCGATGCGGAAATCGGGCGAAGGTGCAGAGGTTTATGAGCGCAAGAAAAAGAGCTCCTAGCTCTTAGCTCCTAGCTTTTAGCGATGCAGTCTAGGCGTGGAAATAATCTTGGGGGAAAGCCCAGTAGCCTATCCTTTCGTTACCCTGGGCGGGAGACTCTGGTCTCGATCGTACTCGCGACCCTCATTCAAACCCAGACAGGGTGGCCGCCCGCTAAATGTTACGCGGAGTGGCGCTGTTTGAATTCCTCGATCTTGACCTTGGCCTTTTCTTTTGTATCGTCCACGGACTGGCTGACGTTCGCCCGGCTCTGGGCGGCCTTTTCAGAAGCGGCTTGCTTGTGCGATTCATGGATCTGCCTGGCGGCGTCCTTGGCATCGCCCCAGGTTTCCTTCGCCGCGCCTTTGGCTTGTTTGACCACGCCTTTGTTGGCCAGCTTTTCGCTGCCAACACTCTCTCCGACGCTTTGCTCCACTTTGCCCACTGCCTGATCGATCTTGCCGGTCACCTGATCTTTATTCATAAGTTCCTCCTATTTTTCTATCGAATTTTGTATCGTCGTTTTGTCTCGTTGTGGAATTCTTGTTTGAGGCGATCACTCCTAAATCGTATGCGCCTGTCTCGCCTAAGCCATCGAGAGAACAGAGGACAAGGCCTGAAATTTGAACCGTAGTCTCGTTTCTGTATTGGTTCCTGTACGTGCAACAAGCACATCCGAGTCAAGCCCGCTTGCGGGTTTTCGTTGCCTTGTTTGCGACGGCGCGTGGCTTCTTGCGAGCCACCGCGGCGGTCTTTCTCCTGGCTTTCTTTTTGGTTGCGGTTTTGAATGGGGGCACCAGTTCCAGGTTCGACTGCTTTGAAGTGCGATGGTGGCCATGCTGCAGCGGCTCAATCCGCGCAGCTTCTTTTTCCGTTCGCAGCTGAGTGTCCGCGGTTTTTTGGCGTTCTTCCTCAAGGTATTCCGGAATCGTTTGAGTTGTCATGCCTGCCAGTGTGGCAGAACCGGCTCCGTCAAATCTGTGTCATTTTGGCCACTCGGTGAATGCGATGGCGCGATAGCGCTCAAAACGATAGCGACTATGCTTGTTTCGTCTGGTCGGGTGGTGGCGGGTGGTGAAGATCAGTTAGTTCCACCGGATTGTTCTCGTGCCAGACATAGAGCGCGGCTGCGACGCCGAGAACGCGACCTCAGGATGGGGCACCCTCGGCTCTCGTGGGCGATGCTCGGCAGTCTTCGCTACAATTAACGATCTACTGGGAGGCTTCCTCATGATCGTTCGCGTGCTTGCTGTTCTTGTGCTGCTGGTTTCGCTGGCAGGTTCGGCGCTGGCTCAGAGTGCGGTTGGTCAGAGTGTGGTGCATTACACGACTACCAACGACAACGTGAAATATCTTTTTGCTACGGCGGAGCCCGTGGCGCGGCTCAAGTCGGGCGACATTCTGGATACCAACACGCTCGACTGTTTTGGCAACGGGCTCAAGAAGCCGGGCGACACGCTCAGCATGGCCAAGGGGGACAATCCGCTGGCGGGGCCGTTTTATGTGGAAGGAGCGGAGCCGGGGGATACGCTGGCGGTGAAGATTCTCGACCTGCAGGTGGATGGTGACACCGGAGTGGGCGCTTTCAGCTCGGGATTTGGCGCGCTCAACGGAACCCATTACACGCCGGTGCTGGAGAAGCCGCTGCCCGATCGCGTGTGGTTTTACCACATCGACCACGCGGCCAACATGGCTACGTTCAAGGCCGTGGATACGGATTTTTCGGTGAGGATTCCGGTGCATCCGTTCTTCGGATGTATTGGAGTGGCTCCGGCGAGCGGCGAAGCTCGGAGTTCGCTGGTGCCCGCGGAATTCGGTGGCAACATGGATTCGCCCGAAGCCAGCGTGGGCAACACCGTGTATTTTCCGGTGAACGTGAAGGGCGGCCTGTTCTACATCGGGGACGGGCACGCCGCCATGGGCGACGGCGAGATTGCAGGCTCGGCCATCGAGGTGCCGCTGAAGGCGCGGCTGCAGCTCAGCGTGATCAAGGGACGCACCATCAGCTGGCCGCAGTTTGAGAATGATGACGCGATTATGACGGTGGGAATTTACCGTCCGGTGGACGATGCTTTGCGTATTGCTTACACCGAACTGGTGCACTGGATTCACAACGACTATGGATTGTCGGAACTCGATGCGTATGAATTGCTCTCGAAGGTCGGGAGAGTTCATTTGAATGAGATGGTGGATCCGAATTACGTGGTGGTGACGTCGGTGGAGAAGAAGTATTTGCCGGGGAAGAAGAAGTGAGGGGGAAGCATCGGGAGCTTCGCAACGAACGTGACTCAGGACGGGCCAGCCGCCCACCTCGCGGGATCTGGGATTCACTCCACACTAAACCCCGGTGGCGGGGTTGTCCGTGATTTTGCAACGGACTTGATCGAAGGCCAACTCCGATCCGAGCCATAGTACTTTATACATTGCTCAGCGCCATAGGCGTCTAACCTCTGCCGACCATTATCGAGCGTAAGATTCCAGGCGCGCGCTAGAAAGAATAGGCCTTGGGCCGGGTCGGGGGGATCAGAACCGAAATATGCAAGAGCTAGGTCGTATGCGCCGCGAAAGTTGTTTGGATCAGATTCGATCGCTGGACGCAGGTAGCGTTGAGCGTCGTTGAAATTCTTCGTCCTCACATAAATCGAGCCCGCCACAAAGCTGAAGGCCGAGCAGCTCATTTCAGATTTCTGCTTCTCAGAAATCGTGCTGCTAGCACCAGGAGGGGTTGAGAGAGCATCTAAGATGCGCAGTCCCCTCTTTGCAAGGTCTAAGTTCTCCTTGTATGCATCAAGGGGTGCACCTGGCGCGTAGTCCGTGTAGAAAAAGAGTTTTGCTTTGGCGCAAAGCCCCATCAGATTGTCTGGATTTTTCTCCAAGAGGCGAGTAGCCGTTGCAGCATATTTTGAGAGATCGCCAACTCGCTTGTAGGTGTCCATGAGAGACTCTAGGGCTTTTTCTTCAAATACACTATTAGGATGTTGTTTCAGGAAGGACTCTAGCTTGGCCGCTTTCGCCCTGCTGTCTGTCTCTTGGTTCGCAGTCTGAAAGGCGCTTTGCTCATCCTGAGCGACCGCTCTTACAAACAGGGTGGGGGCGGCCGAGATTATGGCGAGTACGAGCAACCATGATCCACTTCTTGTCAAACTCATGATCATTTTGTACTTCAATCCTCTTGCCGACACCATACTAACTGAGGCTGCCCCGGTCTTCGCGCGGTTCGAAGAGCCTGGCGGGTGGCCCATCCTTTCTGGCCCGTACTTTTCCGGAGCGGTGGGTGCCCCGTCCTTGCGCATTTTGCAAGGGCGGGTGATGGTACTGCCAGCGACAATTCGGTTGACCTCTGGTGCCGACGGTCGTGGTTCCCGCCCTTCGCAAAGAACGCGAAGGACGGGGCACCCACGGTGTTGCTGACGCCAGCGAGAGCGAGAGCCTGGGGCGCTCGTCCCCAGCATTCGAAGTCAAAATCCCCACTTCTCGCAAAAGACGCGAGAAATGGGGCACCCGGCGCTTACCGCGACCTCCAAAGCAGCAACAAAACCATACGGGTTCAGGCGGCCGGAATCCCCGCCCTCCGAAAACCGCGGAGAGCGGGGCAGCCTCGGTCGTGGTGGTTTTTCACAGGTACAGGAAGAGACTGCGCCAGCCCAGCATCAAACGCAGGCTTCCGAGCCTACTGTAATAATCCCCCTGGACCTACGTCTTCACTTATGAAAGTGAACTACGGGAAGCGCACTCTGCTGAACTTCGCTATGACAAAAGCACGCATGCTTACTCTGCTGATTGTGATCGCACACTGGGCCGTTGCAGTCTTGCACCTGTTCCTTGCGGCAAAGGTTCTTTCGGCCCCAAACAACAGCGTTAGCTGGCTGGCCATCACTTTGATAACGTTCGGGCATTTATGCGTATGCATTGCTGTATGGAAGTTCAGCGATAAACTCGCTGGGTTGGTCTCAGTGATATTCTTTTTTGCCGCGTTAGGTGCCGATCTTTACGAGCACTTCCTGCATGCATCTGCCAACAATATTTTCATGGTCGCGCCGACCGGTGATTGGACTATCGGGTTCGACGCCAGTGTCTTTTTTCTCCTTGGGTTCGAAATCCTGGGATGCCTGCTTGGAATTCTGTTGCTGGGCCGCAGGACAAGGAACAGCAGTCAACCCAAGTTCGCCAATCACAGCGTCTTATCGTAAGGTCTTGGGGACACCTCGTGAATCATTGGTGGTGGCGTCGGTGGAGGAAAAATATGTGGGGCCTGGCCCTGCCTCGCTCTTGCCGACACCATACTAACTGAGGCTGCCCCCGTCTTCGCGGGGTTCGAAGGGCCGGGAATTTCCGCTGCATGAGTTGTGGTGGGTTGAACTCTGGACTGCTTTCGCGGAGTCGGCAGTGATCGAGTCGCCGGTGCTTACCGCTATCTCAAATGCAGAAACAAAACCGTACGGTTTCGGCGGGCCGGAATCCCCGCCCTCCGAAAACCGCGGAGAGCTACCCGGCCTTCAAGGTCAGAATCCCCACTCTAACGTCGCAAAAGGCGCGACGTTAGAATGGGGCACCCGCCGTGTTTTTTAGGGCTCCCGCCAGTCGTGGTGGTTTTCAGAAGTACAGGAAAAAGACTGGGCCAGCCTCATTTTGAGCCGAGCTCGCCATCGTACTGCCGGATAACGGCGTAGCACTCGCAGGCGGAGTCCTCGAGTTTCTTCCGGTTCACGATCTTCACTGCGCCACGCGTGTATTCGATGAGCCCTTTCTTCTGCAAAACCCCGGCGGCCAAGCTCACGCTGGGGCGATCCGTCCCCAGCATCGTTGCCAGAAAATCATGAGTGATGGGCAGCGCGCCTGAGTCGACTCTGTCCTGAGTCATCAGCAACCACCGCGCCAGGCGCTGCTTAATATCGTGCAGCCGATTACACGCGGCGGTTTGTGCAACCTGCATACTCCGAACTACGGCATAGCGGTTCAACATCGATCGCAGTTTTGGAGTTGATTCCAACGTATTTTGCAAAGCTCCAACTTTTACCCGAAATCCGTCTCCCGAGACTTGAACCACGGCCCGCAGCGGACCCCGGCTCAGGCCAACCACCGCTGGAGTTCCGGTGAAGCCCTCGTTGCCCACAACGCCAGCTTCGGCGGTCCTTCCATCTTTCATCACGACGACCAGAGAAATCAGACCTCGATTCGGGAAATACGCAGATTCCAGCTTTCCGCCGCTCTCGTGAAGGACTAGATGGTTGGGCAAGCGGACGTATTCGAGGTGTGGGCGAAGGGAGTTGTACTCGCTATCGGGGATGGATAGAAGTATTTTGTTGCTGACTGGCTTTCCGGAAGCATTGGTCCGCTCGCCAGACTGCACGATTTGGAGTTCCTTGCGCGCCACGAGCGGGAACCGAAAAACCTCCAGGAGCGGGGAGGAACTCACCCGTCGCGTTGTGCGAAACAGGAACTCCGCTGATTCGCTTTGCCCGGTGGAGTATACAAGCCCAAACACAACACTTCTGTAGGGTATCGTACATTGGCCAGGCCGCTGCGACGCGCCGGCATCGCGACACACAAAGCGTGCGCAAGGGTCAAAACGACTCCGCTTCACTTCGATCCAGTCCCCGAAAATCAGAGGTTTCCACGAATGAAACGTTTTCACGTATGTAGTCTGACCAACCGACGATCGCAGTTGGAATGTGATAAGACTGTGGCAGGCACAGACTGATGGGTCCCCCTGCGGCGGCCAAGAAACTCATCCAATTCGATACCAAGACGTTCCTTTCGACGATCGACGGCGGCAGGAAGATCGTGATCTTTTCCAAAAAGCAGCCAATCTTTGTTCAGGGCGACTCATCCGATGCTGTCTTTTATATTCAGACGGGAAAGGTAAAACTCACCGTTGTGTCGCAGACCGGGAAGGAAGCCACAATCGGCATCCTGAACGAGGGCGATTTCTTCGGAGAGGGTTGCCTTACAGGACAGCCTCGCCGCCTGTGCGCCGCAACCGCGATGACCGATTGCTCTCTGATGCGGATCGACAAGAAGTCCATGATGGAAGTCCTGCACCGAGAGCACGCGTTTTCCGACGTCTTCGTGGCCTATTTGCTGAGCCGGAATATCCGATACGAGGAGGATTTGGTTGACCAGCTTTTCAATTCGAGCGAAAAGAGACTAGCTCGGATTCTCCTGTTGCTGGCCCACTTCGGTAAGGAAGGGGTGCATGAGACGCCGATCCCCAATATCAGTCAGGAAACCCTCGCCGAGATGATAGGCACGACGCGCTCACGGGTGAGCTTCTTCATGAACCGGTTCAGGAAATTGGGGCTCATCGACTATCACGGCGCCGGCGATTTGCAGGTTCACAGTTCACTTCTCAATATCGTGCTCCACGACTGAACTTC
This sequence comes from Candidatus Sulfotelmatobacter sp., assembly GCA_035308125.1. GTDB lineage: Bacteria > Acidobacteriota > Terriglobia > Terriglobales > Acidobacteriaceae > Sulfotelmatobacter. The sequence goes on along the minus strand of DATGHF010000037.1, from coordinate 1,520 downwards.
ATTCCGAACAATGTGCGCTCTCGCGGGTAGAGTGAAATTCAAAATCCCCACTTCTCGCAAAAGAGGCGAGAAATGGGGCACCCTCCTTTTTTGTGGGCCCGGCGCGTTTTTGTGGAGCCTCCGCGTCTTCGACGGCTCCTGTCAGTAGATGGAGTGGTTGGGTTGGGTGCTTTCTACTTTTCCCGCGACTACTGAGAGTGTGTACGACACTCCCGCGGTGCTAGTCCATTTATCTCTATCGATGTCGAAGGTTCCGCCGGATTTCACGCGGATTACTTCTATGTTGCGGAAGGTTAGGGGTTCATGTTTTTTTGCAAATCTCTGGAGCGTGCGTGGGGCGCATGAAATAGGCGCCTTTGCCGGTGCCGACTACTTTCCGAAGGACCTATGCAATCGCCGGCATTTGCGGCGCTCTCGGCAGGTTGCATAGGTCCTTCGCTTCGCTCAGGATGACAATGCAAAATGGAGTAGCTCAGGATGACTATGCAATAAGGTAAATCAGAGATGACCAGATTCTAAATAACAAGATGCAAAGAGGTTGGGAAGGGGCGGGCTGAAATTAAAGGTGGGGAAAAAATTGAAAGGGCCGTGACATTGGTTATGCTCTAGCCGCCAGCTCCTGCGAGGGAGCTGACTGCGTGGACGCATGTACCGTCACGACCCCTTGATGCGATCACTGCTTTCGCAGTCCCAAACCCCGGCTACCCCTCGCAGAGCTGTCGGTTTTTTCAGGTCTGGCTGCCCTTCGGGTTACCCCGCTTGGCTGATCACCCAGTCTACTTCGGATCGGCTCAGTATTATTGTGCCAACCCTTTCAACCGTCGACGGGAGCAACCTTAACAGACCATTCATAAATGTCAACGCAAACTAATGGTGCAATAGCTTGGCGCAAAGCTGTGAATAACTGAAAGTGCAAGCTATTGGAAAAGTGAAGCTTACGAATTTGAAAATCGAATTCGTCCCGGTTTTGCACAGAACATTGCACAGAGATAAAAATTGGGAAAAAGTAACCTGCGAACCAAGAATCACCTTGACGCGAAAACCAGATGGGCGCATCGTGAATCTTACGACCAGCTTTTTTACGGGGCAGGGGTGATGTCAGAACTGGTGGCGTATGTGGACGGTGGGTCCCTGGGAAATCCGGGGCCATCGGGTATTGGGGTGGTGATTGACGGTTGCGAGAGCGGTCCCATCCGCATCGCGAAGTGGATTGGCCACCAGGACAACAACGTGGCAGAGTATGCGGCGCTGCTGGAAGCGCTGCAGTGGGCGCTCAAGCTGAAGGCGAAAGCTCTGCACGTTTATTCGGATTCCCAGGTGGTGGTGCGGCAGATGCTGGGAGAATATATCTGCTGCAGCCCACGCCTGTATTCTCTGCACTGGACCTGCCGCAAGCTGGCGCGGTCGCTGAACTTTTCCATCTCACACGTGCCGCGCGAGGATAACGCCGAGGCCAACCGGCTGGCGCAGTCGGCGCTGCGAAAGCGCTGATTGCAGAAGAGCGATAAGGGCCCTCCCGA
>DATGHF010000036.1:0-88336 GCA_035308125.1 Candidatus Sulfotelmatobacter sp. | reverse complement strand
GGGCTTCCAGTAGATTGCGCGCATTACAGCAAAGGTCACGACCGCAATTCCGTTGATCACAAAGCCCATCACGCTTTTCAGCGCGTTCATGGCGTGGATGTTGGTCATGCCCAGCGCGGCCAGCATGGCTAGCATCACAATGCCCATGCCTCCGCCGAAGTAGCCTCCGTAGACGGCTACGCCCAGTTGAAAAAAGGTTGCGACCGCCAGGGCCCTGCCAGTGGCTTCATGCTCCAGAACGGACTTGCGCCCGCCCGTCAGTTTTTTGCCGAAGGCGAACAGCAGAGTCGCGCCCAGTGTCAGCCATGGAAGCACCCGCAGAAAGGTCTGCGCCGGGGTCCTCAACAGCAGAAGCGCGCCCGCCAACCCACCCACCAGACTGGCCGCTAGTAGCGGAATCATCACGCGCCGCGGAACGTCCAGCTGCCTGCGATACGCGCCTCCGCTGGCCGCAGCGGCCGTCCACAGCGCAATCGTATTCGTTGCGTTCGCGGGAATGGGTGGCACTCCCGTAAACAGCAGCGCGGGAAAGGCGATAAAACTTCCGCCGCCGGCGACGGAATTCAGCGCCCCGCCCAGAGCTCCCGCGAAAAAAAGAAAGATGATCGTTTCCAGGGTCAAGCGTTCAGGTGTATCAGAATTCTTGCCGCCGTGTCAGCCGCGAACCTGCGGACGCTCAAGGTCTGAGGTCTAAGGTCCAAGTCCCCGTTACCTCTGTAACCCTAAGTAACCTCCGGCCCCTTGCCGAAACAACTTTCCTGCGACAGGGTTAATATCAGCAACCAAGTAGGGAGAACAAAGCCATGCGTAACCGAATCACAATTCTCGCAACCGCCTTCTTTCTGACGTGTGTCTTGCCCGGCGCATTGTCGAGCGTAGCCTGGGGACAAGCGCAACCGGCCCAGCCCACCACCCAGCCCAGTTCATCCAGCATGCCCGGCATGAACATGCCCGATCACGACATGTCGAACATGAAAGGCATGCCTGGCATGGATATGGGAAAAGACAAAGACTCGGACAAAGACGCTGACAGCGATGCCAGCGCTCACGTGATGCACTCCATGGAGGGTCACATGGATATGGGCCCGCACATGAAGATGACCGCCTTACGCCAGCCCAAATCAGGCGACGCCGCACGGGCGCAGCAAGTGGTCGAAGGGGCGCGCAAGGCATCGGACAAATACACCGACTATCACACTGCTCTGGCCGATGGCTTCGAGATTTTCCATCCTGAAATTCAGCAGAAGATGTACCACTTCACCAACTACAGCTACGCCATGGAGGCGAGATTCCGCTTCAACCCGGAGCATCCCACCTCACTGCTGTATGAGAAGCACGGTGACGATTACAAGCTGATCGGTGTGATGTACACGGCTCCCAAGCGCTTAACCGAAGATCAACTCGACGACCGCATTCCGCTTAGTGTGGCGCAGTGGCATGAACACGTGAATTTCTGCGCGCCTCCGCAGGGTCAGCGAAAAGAGTTGTTGAATCCTCATCCGCAGTTCGGACTGCGCGGATCGATCACCACGCAGGAGGCCTGCGACGCCGCCGGCGGAACGTTTCACCCCGTGATCTTCAACTGGATGGTGCACGTCTACCCGTTCGAGAAAGATCAAGCCAGCATCTGGTCGGTCGAGCGCCAGCACGGCGACGCCGACTAACAGAAAACGATTGTTGCCAATAGCCGCGGTGTTGCGATTTGCTTCGCGACCTCCGCGGCTTTTCTCTGCGTCCTCGGCGGTTAAGGGCTCTAAGGCGCGTTCTCGTTGAAGACTGCTAAAATCCCTCGACCACAAATCACAAGTGTTCTTCCCCCGACGCTGCACTGCATGGCGGACCGCATTTCACCGCATAGGAATTACATCCCTATCATCATCGCTTTCTAATGCACAATGAGCGACGGAATCGATTATCTTGAGTCGCGCTCGATACAAAACACTCGACCATTGTTCCTGCACCGGAAAACGAATCCAGCTCAACTTTCTGCTAACGGAGAGTGCTAGATTGCGTCAAAAGAAGCGTGACAGCGACAGAAAGAATTAGGGAACTTCGCCGTCGCACCGCGCGTACCTATTCAAGCAGAGCGGTGAAGCAGAACCGTGAACTGGAACGAATGATGGAAGACCACGAGGAGTGAAACTGGTTCAACTTACTAACGAAATCTAAGCGGGGTTCTGGGGATTCTCTCACACTCGGTTTGGCGGCCCAGATGAGAAAACCCCCATCACAGCAGCACAGGCTTCAGGGCCCGTGTGCTTAACCCCAGCGGGTGCATTTTAGGCGATTCGCGGGGAAACACAAGAAGTTTTTTCGCGCAGGTCGCGAGCCGGGCCGCCCCAACCGCTTCCCGACGTACTTTCGGGAAAGAAAAAGGAGCAGACATGAAGTTCGCGACCGTTTCAAAGAGTCTGGTATTGGGGTTGGCTCTCATGCTCGCCTCGAGCGCTTTCGCAGCCGAAAAGGGCAAATTGCAAATCTACGATCCTGTCAATGTCAGCGGCGCCACTCTCAAACCCGGCGAATACAAACTCGAGTGGACCGGCACCGACAACGTGGAAGTCAGCATCATGCAAGGCAAGAAACTAGTGGCCAAAGTCGCGGCTCGGCGGGTCGATCTGAATTCCCCATCAGCCAACGATGCGGCCGTCGTATCCAAGGGCGACAATGGAACCACCACGCTATCTGGCGTCCGCTTCGAAGGCAAGAAGTACGCACTGGAACTCGGACTATCAAACGACGGCATGCAGACCGGATCAAGCAAATAACTCAGCAAACAGCAAAAATAGGGAGCACGCCCGCGTGCTCCCTTTTGTCTTTATGACGGATCTCCTTAGCTAGGCGACGCCAGCACGTCGTCGTAGTAGCTGAGAACAACCCGGCGCGGCTTCGTTTTCAAGCCTTTCAGCGGAATCTTCTGCTCCAGAGAATTATTTCCCGCAATCCTGGCCCGTCCCAGGAAAAACATGTTCCCGTCCGCCATTTCGAGATAGACCGGAACCAGCATACGGAATTTGTCGTCAACGTTGGACTGCGTTACCTTCAGATCGAGCACTACTTCTCCGTCCGCGCCGACGTCGAAGGATGAGTCTTGTTTGTACGATGGCAACTGCGTCCCATACACATACTCATTGAAGAACCAGTCCAGTTTGTGGTTTCCTTCCAGGTCCATCTCCGGAGTCATGTGTTTTTCCACCGTGGCTTTGAAGTCTTCCGTGGTTGCGGCTTTGTTGGTGTAGGTCTTGACGAAATCCTGCATCGTCTCCTTGAACAGCTGATCGCCGCCGCGATTGTCATGCATCATCATGCGGATCATGTGCAGGACGTAAGCGCCCTTGGGATAGATCAACCGGCTCGTGGTGTCGAACCCGGTGCGCGAGTTGCTGGTGCGGTAACCCATGGTGAGCGGCCCGGCGTCGATGGCGCGGAAGCCCTGGGCGTCGCGTTCCAGGAGCAGGTCCCGTTCATCGTTCCAGAATGCAATGAACTTCTTCGGATTTTTTTCGATCAGGCTCAGGTAAAGCGACGCGGACATATCGGCGAATCCTTCGCTCATCCACTGATCGCGATAGGAACTGAAGCCGACCGTGTGTCCCCACCACTGGTGAGCCACTTCGTGGGGGGTCACCACCTTCCAGTAGCCGCGGTCGCCCCAATCCATTCCCAGTTGGTGGCGCACTGTGGCATCGAAGTAGTAGCAAATCGGAATCCAGACCAGTTCCGGCCAGGACTGGCCGAAGTTGCACGCGGTCTGCTGCGTGAGTTGCAAGTGCTTGAATGAAGAAGGGCCAAAGTAGTCGGTGTAGAACTGAACCGCGAGTGCGCCTTCGGCCAGGGCTTTTTTGTTGAGACCCGTGGTGCTCATCGAGCCCAGCGCCACCTCCTCACCGCCCTCCCTTCCTCGAAGCATTCCTAAATTGGAAGTCGGAGTGTCTCCCTCGGCGCGAGACTTCAAAGCCTTCACCCAATCCGGCGGCTCGTCGTTGGCGTATGACTGAAGGAAATATTCCGGCTTGTCCAGCTTCGCGTCTTCCATCTTGAATTTGCCAAAGCTGAACCCGGCTACCGTTTGGGGTGCTTCACTCTTCCACACGGTCACGTTCTGCCCGCCGTCATTGCTCTCGCTAAGGCGCACCCCCGTGGCGGCAATCTGCATCCCTTTTGGGATGCGGAACGTCATGTCATAGGTTACGTACTCCCCCAGGCCGCCGCCGCGATCATTCGGATACCAATTCATGCGCGCTGCGGGCACGGTATAGTAGTTGCCACCGCCCTCGTTGGTGACCGCTTCCTTGCCTTCGTACGTGATCGTGACAGCGCAGTGGTCCCCAGCAGCCAGCACTCTCGGCAGAATCACGGCAAATTCCGCGTCGTCGTTCTTGTCTTCCTGGATGAATGACAGTGCCTGGCCGTCTTCCCCGGTCACGCTCCTGACGCGCAACGTCCGGAACAGATTGAAAGGGACAACCCGCACGCCGTTCGCATGCGCGGTAAACGACGTCGTAGCTTTGCCGATCAGATTCGCGCTTTTCTCCAGCGTCGTGTCCAGCTGTTCATGCTCGATGCGGGTCGTGTGTCCGACAGTGCCTCTGGCGTGCGCTCCCGAGGCAGGAAATGAAGCCCAGTCGCCAAACTTGTTGTCGTCGTAGGTCTGGAAATCCACCTGATCGCGTCCCTCGCGCGGGTCGATGGTGTAGAGTTCCTCGCCGTTGTAGCGTTTGCCGTGGATGAAAGCTACGAACAGGCCTCCCGGTTCCGGACTGAGCACATCTTCCAGGATGCGCGACTCCAGGTTGTACTTGAGCCGGTGGCGGGTCACATGCTGGCTGTCTTTCAGCGGCCCCCCATCGCAGCCGGAAGCAGCGGCACTGGCTTTCTTGATGTCGTCGTAGGTCGAGTCGGTGAAGCGCAGCACCGCGCGCTCAAAGTTCTCGCTGAATGCGTCTTCCTTGGTTAGGAGCTTCAGGCTCTTGCGTTCCACGTCCGTGGGCGGATCAAGGATAAAGTTGCCGTCGCCCACGAATACCGCCCCCGTCACTTTGCCCTGCACCGGAGCTACAAAGCACACCGTGCCCGAGCGCAGGTGGAAGGTTCCGGCGTCGCGTTTGAGTTCGAGGTTCTTTACGGTGAAGGCTTCGCCGCTCAGCGTGAGGTTGCGCAAAGCCTGATAGCTGGGATCGGAATTGGGGCCCGCGGGCGCGCCAGCCGAGGCGCTCTGGGCAGGCGTGGCGGCCAGCAAGGAGCCGACCGGAACTAGAAAGCAGAGCGAAGCAACCGACAAGCACGCCGAGACTGCGCAGATCACGACGGCGCACACTACGGCGTAGCGCTGACTTCGAATGAGAAACGGCATGAGCCCTCCCCGGGGGAAGAGGAACCCGTAATCTATGCGCGTTCGTGGAGGAATGCAAGAAATCGCGTTCGTGGAGGAATGCAAGAAATGAGGTGGAAGAAATAAGGGAGCGCTCTCCGCGCTCCCGTTTCCTCTCAGTCGGTATGCCGCGACGGACGGGCAGGAGTGTCCGTCCCCATAGGACATAATGTTAGGGGTTCGCCGCCCTCTCCAACTCCGCGTTCAAATGCACATTGCTCCCGCCGGTGACTTTCAACTTCCGGGCCCATTCCTTGAATCCTGACTTCTTGACCACGACGGAGTGCTCGCCCTCCGGCAGTTGGAGATCGGACGGAGTGTTGCCTACGAAACTGCCATCCACTTCAATGTCCGCGCCATCGGGCACAGATACGATCGCCAGTTTTCCCGCAGGGGCAGCCTCCGCCGGAGGGTCAGCAGCCTGGGCAGCCGGAGCGGCAGACGGTGCGGGCGCCGCAGCTGGCGGGGGGTCGGCCGCGGCTTCCCTCATGGCGCCGCCGTGTTCCGCCCAATCTCTCTTGATGGCATCGCAGGCTTCCTGCACTGATCCGCCTAAGGACACAGTCGACTTGCTGACCACCGAGTCGCCACTGACGCGCACGAACACCGCCACTTTGTTCTTGTGGCTAAACGCACCCTTCCCACCCTCGTGGTCGAGAAGCACGATGTAATCGGCCTTCGCTTGAATGTTGTTCACGATCACCGGCGGGCAGCGTTGTCCGAAAGTCTTGATGATCTCGGCCGTTTGCGGCCGGGCCCCTCCCGCCATCCTCGACGCGAACACACCGCCCCCGCCTCCGCCTTGCGACCCGATCGACCAGGACTGACTGTCGGTAATAAACACGCGGGGCTTCTCCTCCGGGTCAGAAGCCGTCGAGTTGTTTTGCGCAACCGCTGCGCCCAGGGAAAGCACTGCGCAAAGCACCGCCCCCAGAGCAGGCAAAAGTATGCCTTTCTTGGTCATGGATATCCTCCGATTTCTCGATTTGCGGGGGCGACGCTGGCCGAGAACGCTATTATGCGCTCGATAGCGGCGATGTCAACGCCAAATCTGGGGCACGACGATCGGCAATTAGGAGCGGGGCGTCCCGCACAACAAAAAACAAAAAGGGAGCGCGCAAGCGCTCCCTCAGAAAACTAGCAACTAGCGACTATCCACTGCTTCTAATACTTCGGCACCTTTGGATCCACACGTTCCGCCCAGGCGTTAATTCCTCCCGCAAGGTTGTGAACTTTCTTGAATCCCGCCTGCTGCAGAAACGCGACCGCCTTGGCGCTGCGTCCGCCCATCTTGCAATGGACGACAATCTCGCGGCTGGAATCCAGCTCACTCACGCGCTTGGGCAGATCGTTCAGCGGGATCAGATGTCCGCCGATGTTACAGATCTGGTATTCGTGCGGCTCCCGCACATCGAGCACGAACAGATCTTCTTTTGCGTCCAGACGCCGCTTTAGCTCTTCGACCTGAATTTCCGGAACTCCACTGGCCACAGGTTTTTCCTCCCCACGAATGCCGCAAAACTCGTTGTAGTCTATCAGCTTCGTGATGGTGGGATGAGTGCCGCACGCGGGGCATTCGGGATTCTTGCGCAGTTTCAGCTCGCGAAACTTCATCCCCAGCGCGTCAATCAGCAACAGCCGTCCAATCAGCGGTTCTCCCACCCCCAGGATCAGCTTGATGACTTCGGTGGCCTGCATCACGCCGACGAGTCCGGGAAGAATGCCCAGCACGCCGCCTTCGGCGCAGGAAGGCACCAGTCCTGGCGGTGGCGGCTCGGGATAGAGGCAGCGGTAACACGGCCCGTCTTCAGTGGCAAACACGCTGGCCTGCCCCTCAAAACGAAAAATCGAGCCGTACACATTCGGTTTTCCGGTGAGCACGCAAGCGTCGTTCACCAGATAGCGGGTAGGAAAGTTGTCGGTGCCGTCGGCAATAATGTCAAAGTCGCGGAACAATTCCAGCGCATTCTCGCTGCTTAGCCGCGTATCAAACAACCGCAGATTCAGAAACGGATTGATCCCCTTCAGCTTGTCCGCGGCAGAATCGAGTTTCTTTCGGCCGACGTCGGCAGTGGAGTGAATGATCTGCCGCTGCAGATTCGTGTAGTCGACAACATCGAAATCCACCAACCCGAGCGTGCCCACTCCGGCCGCCGCCAGGTAAAGGGCCAGCGGCGATCCCAGCCCTCCCGTGCCAATGCACAGCACACGCGCCGCTTTCAGCTTCTGCTGTCCCTCCATGCCCACCTCGGGCATGATCAAATGCCGCGAGTAGCGCAGAATTTCGTCTTTGCTGAGAGTCACTGGAATCTCGGTGGTGATGGTGGCCATAAGTCCTCGGTTCAGATTTCAGAATTACTGGGCTTCTCGCTGGGGGTCCTCGAGCGCTGATTTTTCCGGGCTGGGTTACCAGAGAATGAAATCAGGAGCCAACCCTTAGGAAGGACAACACATACAACAGCGCATTGTGATGGCAGGCTTCAATTCTGCAGTCTCGAAATCCCCAGTCAAACGGCCCCTCCGGCGATGGAAGGCACAATCGAAATGTTATCACCTTCGTTCACCGTGGTCGCTTCTTTCTGCAGGTAGCGAATGTCTTCGTCGTTGACGTACAAGTTGACGAATGCCCGCAGCTTGCCCTCGTCGGTATACAGATGCCGCCGCACCTCGGGATGCCGCGCCACCAGCGCATCCATGGCTTCCGCAACCGTGGTGGCTTGAACGTCCACGGTGGTCTGCTTGCCCACATACTGCCGCAAAGGAGTAGGTATGTGAATCTTGCTCATATCTTAACTCTACAAGATGCGCCCCGCTTCGCGGAAGATTCAACCGCCCGGGTTGGAACTTGCGTGTGGGGACGGGCACTCTTGTGAGCCTGCCCTGAGCGAGGCCGAAGGGTCCGTCGCCCTCAGGGCGACCTCTTGGGTTGGCTCCCTCCCCGACCCGCCCCACGCAAGCTACTTATCCCGCTAGCCAATGCGCCCTAGAATCGCGTCGGGAGAATTGTCATGACGATTTTTGATCCAGCACGAGGAAGAGTACTTGACGGCGGCGGAGGTGGTGGCCGAGGCTTGTTGACCCTGGTAGCTCTGGGCATCGCAGGCTTCCTGCTGGTCATCCTGCTGGTCAGTTCCATCGCCAAGGTGGGCACCGGCCACGTTGGCGTGCTCACGCTCTTCGGCAAAGTGCAGACCGGGGGAACTCTGGGCGAGGGCATTCACCTGATCAACCCGCTGAAGACCAATAACGAACTCTCCATCCAGACGCAGACGCTGAAAGAATCCGCCAGCGTGCCTTCCAGTGAAGGCCTGATGATGAGCCTGGATACCTCGCTCATTTACCATCTCAACCCCGACCGAGCGGCCGAGGTTTTCCAGAAGATTGGCGCCGATTACGAAAACGTCGTCGTCGAGCCCACTCTCCGCTCCGCTATCCGCGAGGCGACCGCCTCCCACACCGCCAACGCGCTCTACACCGGAGAGCGTGAAATGGTAGCTAAGCAGATTTACGACCAGGTCAGCACCCAGCTCAAGGAGCGCGGCCTGACCGTGGAAAACGTTCTTCTGCGCGACATTCAATTGCCGGCCACGCTGAAAACCGCCATCGAGGCCAAGCAGCAGGCCGAGCAGGAATCGCTGGCTATGAACTTCCGCCTGCAAAAAGAAACGCAGGAAGCCCAGCGCAAGCGTATTGAGGCCGCCGGCGTGCGCGACTTCCAGCAGATCGTGGCCCAGGGCATCAGCGCCCAACTGCTGGAGTGGAAAGGCATCGAAGCCACCGAGAATTTGGCCAAGAGCCCCAACACCAAAGTAGTAGTCATCGGCAACAGCAAGAACGGCCTGCCTCTGATCCTAGGGCAATGAGCCGGTGGCAAGGCTTGTGTGGTAACGACAATGTGGTCGGGCCAGTGTGGGGACGGGCACTCTTGCCCGTCCGTCGCCCGCAGGACGACTCTTGCTCTTGCCACTGCTAACATGAACCCGTGCCGCCGCTCCTCGAAGTTCGAAACCTAAGCATCGATTTCCCTGACAAGACCACGGCCCTGCGAGCCGGACGGGCAAGAGTGCCCGTCTCCACACAAGCGGTTTCCACACAAACCTTGCCCGCAGTCCGCGATCTCAGCTTCTCCATTGCCCCCGGAGAAGTCCTCGGGCTGGTCGGCGAATCCGGTTCTGGCAAGTCGATCACGTCGCTAGCCATCATGCGCTTGCTCCCTCCGCAAGCTCGCGTCTCGGGCGAGATTTTGTTTGCTGACACCCACAACGGATCCGCCCCATGCAACCTTCCTGCGCTGCCCGACGACTCCATGCGCCAGCTTCGCGGCTCCCGCATCGCCATGATTTTCCAGGAGCCGATGACCGCGCTTAACCCCGTGATGCGCGTGGGCGAACAGATTGCGGAAGCCGTGCTCGCGCACAACTTCGTCCCGACGCGTGAAGCCTGGCAGCGAGCTGTCGACGCCATGAACGATGTAGCCATCCCCGAGCCCGACCGCCGCGCCCGTGATTACCCCCACCAGCTTTCCGGCGGCATGCGCCAGCGCGTGATGATCGCCATGGCCATCGTCAACCGTCCCCAGTTGCTGATTGCCGACGAGCCCACTACCGCACTCGACGTGACCATCCAGGCCCAGATTCTGGAATTGCTCGCTGATCTTCGCGCCAAGTTCGGACTGGCGATGCTATTCATCTCGCACGACCTCGCCGTGGTCTCGCAGGTTGCCGACCAAGTCGCCGTGATGTACGCCGGCAGCCTCGTCGAACTGGGGACGAAGCGTGACATTTTCCAGGCGCCCGCTCATCCTTATACGCGCGGCCTGCTCCATGCCGTGCCCGATCTCAGGACCGACCGCGCTCAACCGCTTTCGACCATTGAAGGAACCGTCCCGCCGCTGCAGGCCATGCCGCCAGGCTGTGCTTTCGAACCGCGATGCGAGTTTCGCGTGCCCGAGTGCGCGCGCGCGATGCCTCCCCGGGTGGAAGTTGCGGCGGGACATTGGGCCCGCTGCCCGGTCGTGAATGCGTCCCTCAAGGTCTGAGGCCCCGCTATTGGCGCATCCTAGCTACCACCGTTGTTCTATAATCGCCATTTTGTCTGGTGATTCTTGCGCATATTGCTGCTTAGCGACATTCACGCCAACCTCGAGGCCCTGGAGGCCTGTTTGGCCACGGCTCCCGCGTTCGACGTAGTGGCTAACCTGGGCGACATCGTCGGCTACGGCGCCAGTCCCAACGAGGTCACCGAGCGCTCGCGCAGCCTGGGAGAAATTTTCGTGCGCGGCAACCACGACAAAGCCGCCACTGGCCTGATCGCCCTCGACGACTTCAATCCCCTGGCCGCCAGCGCCGCCATCTGGACGCGCGATCAACTCGCGGCTGACAATCTCGACTGGCTCCGCTCGCTGCCCCAGGGGCCGCGGCAGTTGCAGGATCTGCCCGAGGTTCAACTGGTCCACGGCTCTCCCAACGATGAAGACGAATACCTGGTTTCGATCGGCGACGCGCTGGCACCTTTGATCGCCCTATCGGCGCCGCTCACGTTTTTCGGGCACACCCACTTGCAGGGAGGATTTTTCGCCAATGGCACAGGTGCAGACGGTTTCCGTCCCGAATACCGCACCGTAGGGCAGGCGGAATCGGTTTCGCTGCAATTGAAACCGGAAGCCCGTTACTTGATCAATCCGGGCAGCGTCGGGCAACCCCGTGATGGCGACTGGCGCGCCGCCTTCGCCCTGTTCGACAGCGACGCCCAGATCGTCCATTTCCACCGCTCTCCCTACAATTTAAAATCCGCTCAGGACCGCATCTTCGCCGCCAACCTTCCCGCCCGCCTCGCTACGCGGCTGGCGGCAGGCCGCTGAGTTCAGATTCGATTCGTTGATGGTCCTCCTGTCGGCCGACTCGAACCATTACCCTTTCGCACCCGTCTCCCTCCCCGTTGTAAACTCGACACCATGCCCCCCGATTCGTCTCGCAGCACAACCAGGCCCCTTTTCCCCCGACGCGAAGACTCTCGCGCCACCCCGCCCGACCACTACCTGATGGCTCACAGCGACGGCGGAGCCCGCGGCAATCCGGGTCCGGCCGGCTATGGCGTCGTTATTCAAGACCAGTCGGGGAAGAAAGTTGCGGCCCTCAGCGAATATCTCGGCCACCAGACCAACAACTTCGCCGAGTATCAGGGACTGATCGCCGCGCTCGAATATGCGCTGCAGCACGGTCCCAAGGCGCTCAAGCTGATCAGCGATTCCGAACTGCTGGTCCGCCAGATCAAGGGCATCTACAAGGTGAAGAATCCCACGCTGCGCGACCTGCACGCTCGCGCCAAGGAAATGATCGCTCAGCTTGACTGGTTTTCCATTGGCCACGCCCTGCGCGAACATAACCAAGAAGCCGACCGCCTGGCCAACGAAGCCATGGACAAAGGCATGGGACGCAGCGTTGCCCATGTGGCGGGGGCACTCCTGCCCGCGACCCCAGCCCCAGGCAAAGACCATGTGGCCGCGGCCGCCTCGGCCGCGAGGTTTTCGCCCCAAACTCAGCCGGAATTCGAAGGCATCGTCCACAACGGCGTGGTCGAACTGACGAGTGGCAAACTCCCCGAAGGCACGCGGGTTCAGGTGCGCTTGAAGAAGGGCTTGTAGACGGTGGTATCTACCATCTAAAGATTATTGACCGCGCCCATCGCAGCACTGGGAGGCTGCGCCACCCAGGAAATATCACTCCGCCGCCGAAGCATGATCGTGCACAATCCTCCAGCCCTCGGGAAACTTGCGGAAAACCAGCGTGAATAACCCATGCGGCGTCTTCCCATCCGGCATGGTGAGATGCCACGCCCCGCGCACGAAAGCCGCATCGGTGCCCAGCAGCTCGATGCGCAGCTCGGAGAACTCCAGCTTGCCCATTTCGTGCCCCGGACTCGCGTAGGCAGCGCGGTAACGGTCGAGCGTGGCCTGCCATCCGTTGCGCTCGGTGGCGCCGGAGAAAAAAGTCAGCTCCGGCGAATTCCAGTAACCCGCCATGAAGCCATCGAGATCCTGGCGGTTCCACGCGTCTTGCTGCGTGCGCAGCATCGCTTCGACGGCGGCTTTCTCATCGGACAGCGCCGCGTCTGCTGCCTTCTGAAAGGAAGAGGAAGGGGCCGACGAAGGCACCTGAGAAAAGAGAAGTTGAGAAAAGAAGAGAAAGGCGGCGAAACCGCTGCGCATCGGGACCTCCGCAAGCGGCTAGTTTCGCACGAGATAGAGCTGCGGAGAAGTAAAGGCTGAGTGGAACTCGAAGCGTGATCTCAGCCTTAAGCCCGGCCCTTTTTTGCGGCCACTGCAGCCTGCTTGCCCGCCGTTTCCCATGGACGCTTCGGGCGATCGACGGCCGCTTCGTCGCGGTCCTTGAGCCGGTCGTATTGATAAGACTCGCTCACGGTTCCCAGCGACTCGTTGTACAGGCTCGGCATGCCGAGCGCGACTTTGAGTTCTTCGGCAAACGAATGCAGCGCTTTCAGATGATCCGCCGAGGCCGGCACTTCGTTCTTCGAAGTCTTCAGGAACTGCTGATATCCGCGGTTCACCAGCTTTGAGATTTCGCTGCCGATCAGGCAGCCCGGGTAAGCAAAAATTTTCACGCCGTCTTCCGGAGTCTTCTGGATCGCCGCCGACACGTTATATTTTCTGAGGAACACCCGCCCGTTCATGCCGGGAGCTTCCGTGATATCGAATCCGTTGTCGCGCAGCCAGGTCAACGCTTCATCATAGGTTTTAGCTTCGATGCTTTTCATGATTGCTATCTGCTTTCGTCTTGCTTCGTCTACTTAGATGCACGCACTGCGAAAAAAACGTAACTTTACATCCGTTGCATCGCTGTGCAACCTTAATCATCTAAACACCATACTACATACCGTGTTTCAGACTCAGTAGCACATTACGTTAGTCACGGGGATTCGGTTCCGCATGGTGCAGGGTTCGGCAAAGCTCGCGAAAATGTTCGATCCGCCAGAAAGCAAAGAAGCGGGAAACGGCGCGGCCAGGTTGGGTCAAAGCCTGCTGCAGAGCATTGGCAACACTCCGTTGCTCCGGCTGGACGCCGTAACCGCCGACCTGCCAGGCATAGCACTGTTGGGTAAGGCTGAATGGTATAACCCCGGCGGTTCGGTGAAGGATCGCGCCGCAGGGAACATCGTCGTTCAGGGCCGGCGGGGTGGGCAGTTCCACGCCGGCAAGATTCTGCTCGACGCCACCAGCGGCAACACCGGCATCGCCTACGCCATGCTGGGCGCCGCGGAGGGATTTCCAGTGACCCTGTGCATGCCGGAAAATGTTTCGCTCGAGCGCAAGCAGATTCTGCATTCCTACGGCGCGAACATTCTCTATACCGACCCGGCCGATGGATCCGACGGCGCAATTCGTATGGCGCAGGAACTCGCCGCCAAGCATCCCGATAAATATTTCTACGCCGACCAGTATTCCAACGACGCCAACTGGCAGGCGCATTACCACGGAACCGCCAATGAAATCTGGCAACAGACGCAGGGCCGGATCACGCATTTTGTTTCGATGCTCGGCACCAGCGGCACGTTCGTGGGCGCAACGCGACGGCTGAAGGAACTGAATCCCAGGATTCAGTGCATCTCGCTGCAGCCCGATTCGGCCTTTCACGGAATCGAGGGGGCCAAGCACATGGCCACGGCAATCGTGCCCAAGATTTACGATGCGGACCTGGCCGACCGAAATCTGGAGATCTCTACCGAAGACGCCTACGCCATGGCTCGCCGGCTTTCTCGCGGCGCAGGCCTGCTGGTGGGAGTATCGGCGGCCGCGGCTGTGGTCGGCAGCCTGCAAATCGCTCAGGAATTGCAGCTGAAAAGAGCGCAGCAGGCGGTGATTGTGACCGTGCTTTGCGACTCCGGCGATAAGTATTTGAGCGAGAGATTCTGGACCGAAGAGTAGAAATTATTGATTGCTGGTTTTTGATTGTTGATTGAAAGCCGTCGACGATAGTGTACGTTGCGCTTTTCATTCAACAATTAGCAATCCCGCCGATGCTAAAGATCAAACGCATAGACTACGAAGCTCTGCGCCGGCACGGCGAAGAGGCTTATCCCCACGAATGCTGCGGCGTGCTGCTGGGGCGCGTGGATGACGACGGGGCGCGCATCGTGACCTCAACGGCGCGCTGCGGCAACACGCGGATCGACTCGCCGCAGAATCGTTACAACATCGACCCGCGCGAACTGGTGCGCATTCAGCGCGAAGGACGTGAGCGTGGGGAAGATATCATCGGCTTCTACCACTCCCATCCCGACCATCCGGCGCACTGGTCGCCAACCGATCTGGCTGAGGCTCACTGGTTTGGCTGTTCTTACATGATCACCAGCGTGGAAAAGGGCACGGCTGTGGTCACGAACTCGTTCGAACTTGCGGGCTCGGATGAGAGCGGCAAGCAACTGATCGACGAGAAGGTGGATGTTTGTTGAATCGCGGAGATCCTAAGGGTCGGAAGGCAATTTCGCCCGTTTAGCTGTAATCGCAGCGCTGAAAACTCTGCGCCACCCAACAGCAAATCCCTTGCCCAGCGCGGATTTTGCCGGATTTTTCACAATCCGGAAACAATCGCGCGAAAGACTCACAGTTCCTAATCCCGCCTCAAATCAACGAAAAGCCCCGTCCAGCGCGGCTTCTGTGCGAGTCGGCGCAGACCGCCTGCACCAATTCCGGTCACTGGCCTGTGGACTAGCTGCACTCGATTGAAAACAGGCGAGTTGCAGGCGGCGATTTTTGATTGACGAAAAAATTATAAGGAGTAGAACAGTAATCGTTCTTTGACAGTTTCTTAAGTTTTTCCGGTTGGTGCGGCGTCCGGGGCTCAAGCGAAGTCACTCTCCACGCTGAAAGGCGAGGAGAGAGGGCAAGCAAGGGTCTAAAGCTAAGCGCTGGTCGAGGAGAACGGGAAACCCAGTTAAAGGCAGGATAGAGTTCCGAGGCGTTGGGTAGGTTTATCCGGTTGGCGGTGAGCCCGGAGCCCGAGTGAAGATCGCGCGCAGCGCCCCGCAAGGGAAGCAGCGATAGCAGGTCAAGCGAGGGTCTAAACGCGAGCTACTGGCCGAGACGAATGGACTCAACACCACCTCGGAACTCTCTTTGTTTTTGTGGCTTCAGGCCGCCTAGCCACTAGCCACTAATCACTAATCACTGTTTTTCCGCAACCCCCGGGCCTCCCGTTAAATGAAGCGTAGGAATTCGTTCTTCGAGCGCAGGCAGGGGCGGGAACTTGGCGTGTGGCTCGGCCTGGTACCAGTAGGCTACCGAGAAATAATTGTCGGAGCGGTGGTTGGCGTGGCCGTGCTCGATGGTGGCGCGAAGTGACTTGGTGAACGGGATCGGTGAATCCAGGTGAAAGCGATAGAGCGACCAGCGCCCGCCTACGCGTTCGGGTCCGACCACGGGCGCGCCGAATAATCCGTACGCAAACGAGCGGCCGCCGAAGTCCCACGCGCCCAGAAAATAATCCTCTGAGCCGGTGCCGTTGATCGAGGGCATGGCTTCTCCGTCGACAAAAAGCATATCGTCGCCTTCGCCCCACCAGCCGTCCTGATTCTGCAGCACAGACATAGTCACGCCCACGAAGTGCCCGCGGCCCGTGGCTTCCAGCCAGACGTAATTCCCTTCTCCGTTTAGGTTTTTCTTGTCATTGACCAGAGGATCGCCATTGGAGCGCCACTGGTTCGTCCAGCCCACGGCGGGCGCGGCCTGACGATACTGCGCGTGAAAATAGAGTTGATCGGCAGGCAGAGGCTTGCTGTACGCGCGATAGTCCAGGTTGAAATAAAAATCGTCGACCTTCTGCGTGCCCTCATTCGTCACGGTCACGCGGGCGTGTTTTTGAAACGGCATGGGAAAGAAACAATTCAGCGCCTTGTCGGATCCAACGGACAGCGGAACGGACTGGTATAGAAAATAGTCTCCCAGGCCCAGACCGAAGAAATCGCCGATGGGAGTCTCCACACTGGCAGTGGGTTCGACGTCCCAATACATGCGCAGCACCAGAGCTTTCAGGTGATGCGGATCGTCGCTGGCGATGGTGACCCAGAGGTGCGTGATCAATCCGGGGCCGGGCTCGTCGAGCAGCGTGAGAGTTTCACCCGGCGCAATGGTGCGCGAGTCAGCGTTGGCGCCGCTGCGGTCGTAGCTCGAGGAACGGTGCTGAACATAGTCTTTGGTTTGGGAGAGATCACTGAGCCACGCGGTGGAATTTTGCGCTTCGGCAGCCGCGGCTAGCAGCAGAACGAGGAGTGCATAGAGCAGGCGCTTCATTCTCGTCTCCGTGTTTCGAGGCATTGTAGCGGGAAACGAACTCCCGAATTATTCAGCCTCGTCAATGGCGGAAATGGCGCACGCCGGTGAACAGCATGGCCAGCCCCAGGCGGTCGGCCGCAGCAACCACTTCGGAATCCCGTTGAGAACCTCCGGGCTGAATGATGGCGGTGGCGCCGGCTTTCGCGATCTCTTCGACGCCGTCGCGAAACGGAAAAAATGCATCTGAAGCGGCGACGGTTCCCTGCAGCGGCAACTGCGCTTTCATGGCGCCGATCTTCGCGGAGTCCACGCGGCTCATCTGGCCCGCGCCTACGCCTACGGTTTGCCCGTCTCGGGCGTAGACGATGGCGTTCGATTTCACGTGCTTGCAGACTTTCCACGCGAATAGTAGTGCGCGCGTCTCTTGGGGCGTGGGAGGACGCCTCGTAACCACGCGCAAGTCAGAGGGCAGCAACGGCCGCTGGTCGGCATCCTGGACGAGAACTCCGCCGGAGACATTTTTCAGTACCCATTTCTGGTCTGCGGCAACAACTTCCACGAGCCGCAGATTTTTCTTGGAGGCGAACTTTGCTTTGGCGGCTTCGTCAAAAGCCGGGGCGGCGATGACCTCGATGAACAGTTTGTGCATCTCCTCGGCGGCTTCGGCGTCGACGGGACGATTGACGCCGATGACACCGCCGAAAGCGGAGACCGGATCGCTTTCAAGTGCGCGCTTATACGCCTCGGCGAGAGTGGCGCCCGTGGCCGCGCCGCAGGGATTGGTGTGCTTGATGATGGCGCACATCGGCTGGTCAAATCCTGGCTCGTCAAATTCCCGCGCCAGGTCCCAGGCGGCCTGCAGATCGACGATGTTGTTGTAGGAAAGTTCCTTGCCTTGGAGCTGGTGGGCGTTGGCTACGCCTGCGCCCGAGCCGTCCGAATACATCGCTGCTTTCTGATGAGGATTCTCGCCGTAGCGGAGATCGAGCGCTTTTTGAAAAGTCAGGCGCAACGTCTGCGGAAATTCTGTCGCTGCGGCTTGCGATGGAGTCGGCAGGCGGAAGTTCCCGTTGGCACTGACCCGCTCGAGCGTAGAAGCGATGGCGGAATCATAGGCCGCGGTGGTGGCAAAAGCTTTCTTGGCCAGCCGCCATTTGGTGTCGAGCGAGAGCGCGCCGCCTGAGCGGACGAGCTCATCAGCAATAGCGTCGTAGTCGGCGGGCGAAGTGACGATGGCGACGTCGTGAAAATTCTTAGCTGCGGAACGGATCATGGAGGGTCCGCCGATATCGATATTCTCGATCAGTTCGTCGAAGCCCGCTCCGGCCTTGGCCGCCGTTTTCTCGAAAGCATAGAGATTCACCACCACAATATCGATGGGCGGGATGCCGTGCTCAGCGACCGCGCTGCGGTGAGCGGGATTCTCGCGGCGATGCAGGATGCCGCCATGAACCTTGGGGTGCAGCGTTTTCACGCGGCCGTCGAGCATTTCAGGAAATCCAGTGAGTTCGGAGATGTCTTTGACCGCGATACCGGAATCGCGCAGCAGCTTGGCGGTGCCGCCGGTGGAGACGAGTTCAATGCCTAGCGCGGAAAGCTTGCGGGCGAAATCGGCAAGGCCGGTTTTGTCGGTGACGCTGAGAATGGCACGCTGAATTTTGGGAACAGCAGACATGATGGGCCCCTGATGCCGTGACCGGAAATTCTATCAGCAGCGGGTGCTTTGGCCTTCAGTTTGACGTGACCGCTATCGGCGTTTCGTTCACCGTGGTCCTGTGCAGGGATTGCACGATGCGGTTGATTTCGGGCTGAGTGACCCCGGCGGCTTCATAGTATCCGCCCTGCAGGAACTTTACATCCACTCGGACGTCGTCAGAATAGAGGCGCAGTTGGAGCACGTCCGGCCGGGTGCGAGGATCACCGTATTGAAAACCGTTGTAACCCTGGCTTTGGAGGTTGAAGATTCCAGTTTCCGCAGGATTCGATCCGCCTCCGGGGTCACCAATACTTTGAAGAAATGCCCACTTCGCTAAAAGGAGATGAGCGTCGCGGTAACCCCAACCCTCGATCAACGACCAGTAATGTACGTTGTCGGGAGTGCTCTCATAGATGCGCTTCAAAACTGAATAATCAGGGACCACCTCATTACGCGGAGTAATCGCGACAAACAACTTCAATCCAGAGTGGAAACTGACCCAAACCATGTGCATGTGGTGCTCGTTCTCGGGGAACACCCGGGTTTGGGACTGGTCAAGATCATTCCAGGGAACCTCAAACTCGCAGCCGAAGTAGGAGAGCTTCGTTCCGGCAGCCTGCGATGTCGACTGGTCCTGCAAGTTAGTGGGCACGACCCTGACGACTGCTGGAGCCGTTTTCGCGAAGTAAAGAACTCCGGCTGGACCGATCCAGGAGAGGGCGGCGACGATGACTACGACAGCGATCAGAATAAGTCGCAGAAGTTTCATACGTAGATTCTTCGCGTTTTACTTTCAAACTTGCCGCCATGTCCGGGCGGAACAACTGAGGACACAGCGACCAACGACTTCCTACGTTTTGGCTTTCGCTTTCAGCTTCACGTGGCCGTTGGCCAACTCGACGGTGTACTCGACGTTCTCGCAATGATACTGCTTGCGAATCTGCTGAGTTTTTTTCTGCACGAAGGCAGTGAAGGAATCGAAGTTGCCGGAGACGCTTTCACCGGCTTTCTTCTTGGCTGCGATCAGGGTGTTGTAAAGGCGCTCGACCTGTTCCCGCTCGCTCTTGTCCACGTCGTGCAGCGAAAAAGCTTGCGAGGCACGCGCTTTCCCGGCAGCCGCCGCGGCCGCGCTGACGCCATACACGGGGTGCTGTTGCTGCTTGTGCTCGTCCTCGGCGATGCGAACGCCTTGAACCGAAAGCAGGGCGTCCTGGGGACGGCGGTAGCCTTCTTCGCGAATGCGGGCTTTCTTACGCCACAGATCGCTGTAGACGGCGAAGCGCTGCGCCATTTCGTTGTAACGGTAGCGCTGGGAGAAGCTCATGCGGCCGCCGTCGGAAAACTTGCGGATCAGCGCTACCACCTTCCATTCCACGTCCGTGGGCGGCCTTTTGGTCGGATTGCTGAAGAAGATCTCGTATTCGATCTTCAGCCGCCGCAACTGATTGTCGAGCAGATTCAGTTCCTCGTCGATGGTCACGCAGGAGTCTCCACCACCAGTTTAGGAGTTGCGCGGCCCGGCGGCGAGGTATCTGGTGGTCACTGAAGTGGGGGGACGAAAGTAACTGAAAGCAGCTTTTAGCTCTTAGCCGTTAGCTCCAGCCTTCGCATTACACCCCATCTCGGACAGGCCATCTGCGGAATTGGGTCGGCAAGAACCGGCAAATACAAGGCTGAGACGGGTACGAGAGTGCGCCAAGCTAAAGGCTAAGAGCTAATGGCTAATGGCTAGCAGTTGAGAGCTATTTCCCTGAATTCGAGGCCATTTTTTTGACCATGGCTAGGACCAGCTTTCGGTCGCTGTCATTCAAGCTCGTAGCATAGCGGCGAATTTGGCTGAGGAAGCGGACTTCGTCGTCGGAAAGCTGGGGCAGTCCCTTGGAGCCGTTGCCGTGGCTGGACTCCGAAAAGAACTGCGACAGCGCGATCTCCATGGCCCCGGCAATTTTCGACAAAGTATCGAGTGAGGGAATAGTGTGCCCGTTTTCCACTCGCGAGAGATAGCAGCGCAATAAGCCGGTTCGTTTCTCGATATCACCCTGCGACATGCCCTTCTGCAACCGGTAGTTTCGGATGGTCTCGCCGATGTTTATCGTGGGGAGCATTTTAGGATGCGTGCATAGTAATCATGTCGGCACTTTCTGGCAAGTGGAAATTAGTGCCATATGTCCCGGGCGGATTCCAGGCGAAACAGTCCCCCCCTGGAGGCTTTGCTTATACGCCGTAAAAGAAACCAATCGGTTAAAGGGCGCACTGGTCAGGTCCTTTCAGGGGGCCGGCGTTCGCCGGTTTCGCGTAGTCGCAGGCTGAGGCCGCAGGTCACAGCCGTAATTCCATATAGAGCGCGCCCGGATTCGGATTGGGGCGATACGGCGCGATCTCCATAAATCCCAGCTTGCGATACATTGCGACCGCATCCTTCATGACCGGCCCCACGGTGTCAAGCCGCATGCGTTCATAGCCGATCTGCCGGGCCTCCGCGATAATGCGCTCAGACAGGACGCGGCCCAGTCCCTTACCGCGAAATTGCGGGCGCAGGTAAAGGCGCTTCATTTCGCAGATGGCATCGTCGGCATTTTGAGGCGCGAGTTTATGGAGCGCCACGCAGCCCGCAAGTTGGCCTTCGAACTCCGCCAGCAGAAGGCGGCCATTCGGTGGAGCATAGTCGCCGGGAAGTTCGGCGAGTTCTTTGTCGAAATTCTGGAAGCAGAGGCTGAAGCCGAGGGATTGCGCGTACTCGAGAAACAGTTCGCGGGCTTGCGCGATTTGTACGGGAGACTCGGCTTGAAAAATCGAAAAGCCTTTTACCGCAGAGGACGCAGAAAACGCCGGGGAGCGCCTGGAGTCCGGTTGTTTTGCCGATTCAGTTTTCATTTGCTTTGCGCTCTCGGCGTACTCCGCGGTGAACTCTTCATCCCATCAGCATGCCACCGTTTACGTTCAGCACGTGGCCAGTGATGTAGGACGCGGCGTCCGAAGCCAGAAACTCCACGGCACTGGCCACGTCCTCGACCGAACCCACCCGTCCGAGCGGAATCTGTTTGACGGCAGTCTGCTTGAATTCGTCGCCCAGGCCGGCGGTCATGGCAGTTTCGATGAAGCCAGGCGCGACTGCGTTGCAGGTAATGTTGCGCGAGCCCACTTCGCGCGCAATCGCCATGGTCAGCCCGATCAATCCAGCCTTGGACGCCGCGTAGTTGGCCTGCCCCGCCTGCCCCATCTGTCCAAAGATGCTGGTGACGTTGATGATGCGTCCCCAGCGCTGCTTGAGCATCGAGCCGATCACCTGCTGAGTCGTGAGATAGGCGGAGGTGAGGTTGGTCTGGAGCACGGCGTCCCAATCGGCGCGCTTCATCCGCATGACCAACTGGTCGCGCGTGATGCCGGCGTTGTTAACGAGGATGTCGATTTTGCTAAATTGCGCGATCACAGCTTTGACAGTGGATTTAATCTGCTCCTCGTCGCCGACATCGAGCGGAAAGGCTGCCGCCTTGCCGCCCGCCGCGGTAATTTCATTGACCAGTTCGTTCAGCTTTTCCAGATTGCGCGCAGCCGCGGCCACCGCGGCACCGGCCGAGGCAAGCCGCAATGCGCAAGCCCTCCCGATACCCTGCGATGCTCCCGTAACCAGCGCCACGTGCCCTGCAAGGGACATGAATTTCTCCCGATCGAATGGTTCGTCTCTACAGTGTTAGAACGTGGAATTATACGCGCCCCTGGTTCTATCGGCGGGCAGCGCCTGGCCAGGCCAGGACCTTCTCGACTGAACCGCCGTTGTCGTTCCTCTAACGATTGCGCACCGCCTCATTGCCAAGTAACATTCAAAACACTCCCATGCCTCAGACTTTTCCGAACAATGTCATCGCGATGCCCGATCCTTCCAACAAGAACTCATCCCCAACAGATTCGGCGTCAGCCGGTTCTGGACACCGCTCGCCGCTGCGAGGCTCGGCCGTCGAGAACCCGGCGCCTCACGAAACGGCCGCTGCAGGAGGGGCGTCCACAGAGGTTTTCGCGGTGTACGGCGTAGAGCCGGAAATCCAGGCCTACGCTATGGCCAAGTATTCGCGCTCGTCGCTGTCGATGAAGGAGTCGCTGCGCGAGATCAGTTCGCAAAAAGCCGAGAAGTTTCTCAACACGTTTTACTTCCAGTACGGTCACCGCTCGATTGCCGACCTCGCACATATTGCGCTCGCCGTGGAGCGGCTTTCGATTCTGGCCGCGATTGAGTTGGCTGACGAGCAGCGCTGGGACGGGCAGGAGCGCTCCACGCGTTATCAGGATTTCAAGAAGGGCGGCTACTACACGCCGGATTTCGGGGCCGACAAGGAAGCGCGCAAGCTGTATTGCGAAACGATGGATTTTTTGTTTGCCGAGTACGAGACGCTCTCGGCTCACATGGCGCAGCACCTGATCCGGATCACGCCCAAGCCTGCCGAGATGAAGCAGGAAGCATATGAACGCACGCTGAGGGCGCGGGCCTTCGACATCACGCGGTATCTGCTGCCGCTGGCTACGAACACGTCGCTGGGGGAGATCGTCAACGCGCGCACGCTGGAGACGCAGGTGGCGCACCTGCTGTCGCACACTCACCGAGAAGTGCGCCAACTGGGTGAGTCGCTGAAGAAGGCGGCGACGACGGCGGCGTACAACGTGAATGCGGAATCGCTGGAGAAGTTGGTGGCGGAGATTCGCGCGGTGGATGCGGCGCTGGGAGCACGGGCCGAGCAGGAGTTGCTGCGTGAAGTTCGGGTGGCGCCGACGCTGGTGAAGTATGCCGATCCGAATCCGTATGAGATGGAATCGCGGCGCGAATTGCGGCAGGCCGCGCGCGAACTGATGAAGAACGAATCGGTAGCGCCCTCGAAGGCGATTGTCGATCTGCTCGACGACGAACCGCTCGAAGTCGAGATCGCAACTACGCTGCTCTACGAGCATTCGCATCACTCTTATCGCCAGCTGCGGCAGGCACTGCAGGTTTCGGGAGAAAGATTCCGGCGCGAGATTATCGACATGGGCCTGCGCCATCGCGGCAAGCACGACGAAATGCCGCGCGCTTTCCGCGCCGGGCAGCAGTTCCGCTTCGACATTCTCATGGATACCGGCGGCTTCCGCGACATGCACCGCCATCGCCGCTGCATCCAGGTCATGCAGCCGTTCACCACGCAGCATGGCTACGAGATGCTGCTCGATGTGGAAGATGCCGGCATGCGCGGCCGATTCGATGCTGCCATGCGGAGGGTGCAAACCGCGGTTGAGGATCTATCGATGTGCGGCACGCCCGAAGCAGAAGAGAATTCGCAGTACGCCATTCCACTGGCGTTCCGCAAGCGCGCGCTGTTCAAGATGGACTTCGCCGAGGTGGTCTACATCTCCGAGCTGCGGACCACGCCGGCAGGGCATATTTCCTACCGCAACGTGGCGTACGCGATGTATGAAGCCGTCGCGCGGAAGTATCCGGCGCTAGCCAAGTATTTCCGCGTGCACGATGTGACGGCGCCGGTGGACTTGCTGCAGAGGTAGGAGCTAGAAGGGCTTCCTAACCGAACGCCGCACTGAAGCCGCGGTGGCAAGGAATATCGCCAAGAAAATCACGCAGGTTGACAACAAGGCAACAGTAGGGTGGCTTTGCCAAGCGCCGCCGATTTCGTTGTGCCAGGCTAGGGCATACTCTCCGCATGTTACAGAAGCACCGACCACTATCCAGCCCTGCATTGTTACGTGGCGGCGCGCTTTGCTTTCGGGACTATCCAGCTTCTCCCGCAACCAGCATGCGCCGACAAAAAGCAAAGGGAAGAATATTGGTGACACGATCCTAGTGATCATAGGACTGCAGCGCGTTGGTGTTCTCTCGAGCTGCCGATTCGAAGTATATACCGTTTATGAACGCGGTTTTCCGTCCGCAGACGGCTATTACAACGACCTCGGCGAAGAGGCTGCCGCCTTGCTGGAGTCGCTGGTCAATAATCACGCTTTTCTGGACGGCAACAAGCGGGTGGGGTTCGCCGCCGCCCACGCGTTTCTGCTGCTGAACGGATTCGATCTGGACGTTTCCAGCAAGGCGGCTGTCGGGTTTGTGATGAAAGCGTTGGCGGAAGGTAAGTTCCGCTTTGCCTTGCTCCACGAGTGGATTGCAAAGCACATCGTTCCCCTTCCTGGATAGATTTCGCGGGCAAGAGTGCCCGCGCCACACAACCCTCTCTGCCCATTTCGGGACGATTTCCACCGTTAATTATTAAGATTCGCCTTTTATTCGCTTCGATCTGTATGTATAATCCGGCCAGATCAGTTCTGCAGCTCTCGGTAGGCGATCAGTTCGGCGATCTCTCATCTCGGCGATCTCAAAAGGAGCCTCACTCCCATGGCGGATGAACGCGGCAAAGCGATTGAACTGGCGGTCTCACAGATTGAAAAACAGTTTGGCAAGGGCTCCATCATGCGGCTGGGATCGAAGGAAGCCATCGTTCCCATCGCGGTTATTTCGACTGGGGCGATCTCGTTTGACGCGGCGCTCGGCGTGGGCGGATTTCCCCGCGGACGTGTGGTCGAGGTCTTCGGGCCGGAATCTTCGGGTAAGACCACCATTACGCTGCAGGTGATTGCCGAGGCGCAGAAAGCCGGCGGCATGGCCGCGTTCGTGGACGCCGAGCATGCGCTTGATCCTGCGTACGCCAAGAAGCTGGGCGTGGACGTCGACAACCTGCTGGTCTCGCAGCCTGATTACGGCGAGCAGGCACTAGAGATCACGGAAGCGCTGGTGCGCTCGAACGCCATTGACGTGCTGGTGGTCGACTCCGTCGCGGCACTGGTACCCAAGGCAGAACTCGACGGCGAAATGGGTGACAGCCACATGGGGCTGCAGGCGCGGCTGATGTCGCAGGCCCTGCGCAAGCTGACGGGTACGGTTTCCAAGTCGCGCACCTGCCTGATCTTCATCAACCAGATTCGCGAGAAGATTGGCGTGATGTTCGGCAACCCTGAAACCACCACTGGCGGCCGCGCATTGAAGTTTTATTCATCGGTGCGGGTGGATATCCGCCGCATCGCGGCCATCAAGGAAGGGGACGTGGTCACCGGATCGCGCACCAAAGTAAAAGTGGTGAAGAACAAAGTTGCCGCGCCGTTCCGCGAAGCCGAATTCGACATTCTTTATGGCGAGGGCATTTCGCGCGAAGGCGATCTGCTCGACATCGCGGTGAACAACAACATCCTGGAGAAATCCGGCTCGTGGTTCAGCTACAAGGGCGAACGCATTGGCCAGGGCCGCGAAAATGCCCGCCAGTTCTTAAAAGACAATAAAGACACCATGGCCAAACTGGACGCGGAAGTGCGCAAGACGCTGGGACTGACTGTGGCCCATCCGCAGCCGGCGGCCGTGGCCGCTCAAGCTCCGCCGCCGCAGGGCGCGCGGGTTACGACCATGCCGTCGGCGACGGAACCGGTGAAGGCTCCGATTGTGGCGGCGCGGCGCTGAATTTCGTTGCCAACGGGCGCGGCGTTTCAAAGCGCTGCGCCCTGCTTTCTTACTCTCCCAATTGCCATCCTTGCTCCCGCCCGCATAAAATCTTAAGTTGCACCCACTGAGAGGCTGTTCCTGTGAGGACCATTGAACAAGGGCATTGCTGTCTATCCCGGTTCGTTTGACCCGCCCACCAACGGGCACCTCGATCTGATTCAGCGGGGCAGCAAGATTTTTGAAGAGCTGGTGGTGGCGATCCTGCGCAACTCGGAGAAGAGTCCGATGTTCAGCGTGGCCGAGCGGTTGGAGATGTTGCGGGCGCTCACTGCGGACCTGAAGAACGTGCGCATCGACACTTTCAACGGGCTGATGGTGGAATATGCCAAGTCGATTGACGCTGTATGCATCCTGCGCGGCATCCGGGCCATCAGCGATTACGAATATGAACTGCAGATGGCGCTCATGAACCGCAAGCTCGAACCCACTCTGGAGACCGTCTTCATGATGCCGGCCGATAAGTATTCTTACGTAAGTTCGCGACTGGTGCGGGAAGTGGCGCAGGCCGGTGGGCCGGTCAAAGGCCTGGTGCCGGACGTGGTGGAGCAGAAGCTGCGGGAGAAGTTGGACCCGGCTTACAAGTTCCACCATGCGAACTTCGTCGAAGCTCCCGAGGTCGACCAGAACAAGAAAACCAGTGA
This sequence comes from Candidatus Sulfotelmatobacter sp., assembly GCA_035308125.1. Classification (GTDB taxonomy): domain Bacteria; phylum Acidobacteriota; class Terriglobia; order Terriglobales; family Acidobacteriaceae; genus Sulfotelmatobacter. The sequence goes on along the minus strand of DATGHF010000036.1, from coordinate 61,825 downwards.
CAAGAAGAGGAAGAAAAAAGCATGACCACCGCGACTACCGAAGCGTTGCGACTTACCGACCGCATCAACCGCATTGAACCTTCCGCCACCATGGCGGTGGTGGCCGAAGCGGAGAAGCTACGCTCCCAGGGAATCGACGTGGTCGATTTCGGCGCAGGCGAGCCGCACTTCTCCACGCCGCAACACATCAAAGACGCTGCCATTGCAGCCATCCAGGGCAATTTTACGAAATACACGGCGGTCGCGGGCACGGCCGAATTGCGCGATGCGATCGCCCACCGTCATAACGTTGATTTTGACTCCGACTACCGCCGCGAGGAAGTGATCGCGTCAACCGGGGGCAAGCACGCACTGTTCAACGCCATTCAGGTTCTGGTGGATCACGGCGACGAAGTGATTCTGCCTGTCCCTTACTGGGTTTCGTTCAAGGACATCGTCCGCTACGCGGGTGGGAATTGCGTTCTACTCGAATCCGACGAGTCGCAGGGCTTTCGTGTCACGGCGGAAATGGTCGCGCGACTTATCACGCCGCGCACCAAGGTCATCATTCTCAACTCGCCCTCGAACCCTTCTGGCGCCGTGATGAGCGCCGAAGACATGACGGAAGTGACTCGCCTGGCGCACCAACGCGGCATCTGGGTGCTGTCCGACGAGTGCTATGTCTATCTGAACTACGCCAGCAAGAATTTTTCTGTGGGCTGCCTGCGCGAGTATAAAGAGCGCATGGTGGTGCTGGGATCGCTCTCGAAAACCTACGCCATGACCGGCTGGCGATTGGGATACGCGCTGGCTCCGTCGGCGGTCGTGAGCGCGATGGCAAAATTGCAGAGCCAGTCGACCTCGAATCCAACTTCGATTGTGCAGAAGGCCGCGGTCGCCGCGTTGAAGGGACCGCAGGCGTGCGTCGCCGAGATGCGCCGCGAATACATCGAACTGCGCGACCATGTGGTGAAAGGCCTGCGAGCCATTCCCGGCATCACCTGCACGTTGCCGGAAGGCGCGTTCTATGCCTATCCCAACATATCGGCGTTCCTAGGGCGAGGTGTGAAGTCGGCGTCCGACGTGGCGGGAAGGCTTCTGCGGGAAGCGCACGTCGCCACCGTGCCCGGGGAAGGCTTCGGCACCAGCGACCATATTCGCGTTTCCTACGCCACATCGAAAGCCGAACTGGATCGCGGCCTGGAGCGCATGCGCAAGTTTTTCGCCACGTTGTAAGCCATTTTGCGAACCATGTAGCGACAGCCGCCTCGGCTGTCCCGCCGTGGCGAAGCCCGGCGGAACGCAGACCGACGATTGGCGCAGATAGGACGCCAGTTGTATCGTGAGATTCGGCACCGGCCGTTCCGTCTGCGAGCAGCCTTTTTTGTGAATTGAAATCTGGTATGCAAACCCTCTATCCACTGTTGATGCTTCCGGCCTTCGACCCTCGTCCCTGGGGCACGCGCGACCTGTCGCCAATCTATCCCAATCACCAATTCGCCGAAAAAATCGGCGAAGCCTGGCTGACTGGCGACGACTGCAAAGTAGCGAACGCGCCGTTCACCGGGAAAACGCTCTCGCAGTTGAGCCAGCAGTATCAACGCTATCTGGTCGGTGATGCGGCGCGGGACGCCACTCGATTCCCGCTTTTGGCGAAGTTTCTTTTCCCGCATGAAAAACTTTCCGTGCAGGTTCATCCCGACGACGAGCAAGCGCGACGCGTAGGGCAGCCCTGGGGCAAGACCGAATGCTGGTATGTGCTTCAGGCCACGCCCGGCGCGCAAATCGCGCTGGGATTGAAGCCCGGAGTAACCGCAGCCCGCTTCGAACAAGCGATTCAGGAAAAACGCGCCGAGGAACTCCTGAACTGGCTCGACCTCCACGCCGGCGACATGATCTATGTTGCGGGAGGCACGGTTCACACCTTGGGACCTGGATCAGTGATCGTCGAGATTCAGCAGCAGTCCGACACCACCTACCGCCTGTATGATTACGGACGAGGCCGGGAACTCCACTTGAAAGACGGCATGGCCGCCGTGAAGGAAAAAGTCGCTTCTGGAAAAGTAGTGCGGCGAACTCTGCTGCAGGTTCCGGGCAGTCAGAACCAGCATGAAGTGCTCGTGGCTGCGCCTTATTTTGTGGTGGACCGGTTCGACGCGAAAGAAAAGATCGAACTCTCTACGCGCGATGATTCGGACAAAACATCGGTGCAGATCCTAGTGGCAACGGAAGGACTCGGCGTGATTGAAGCGTCTGGGGCGGAGCCTGTGACGCTCGCGAAGGGCGACGCCGTGGTAGTTCCGGCGTGCCTCGAGCGATTCGTCGTGCGCCCGCAGTGGACGCTCGAATTCCTTAGAGCGTACGTCCCCGGGAAAGCGCTGCCTGAGCCCGAAACAAGAATTTAGTTTCTGATTTTGCTTTTCATCCACGTAACCTGCGAAACCTGTGGCTAAGATTTCAAATTTCTATCCCGTGATTCTCGCCGGCGGACGCGGCACGCGCTTCTGGCCACTCAGCCGGAAGAAGCGCGCCAAGCAACTGCTCGCGCTCGATGGCAAACATTCGATGATCCAGCAGACCGTAGCGCGGCTGCTGCCGCTGACTCCGGCGAAAAGATTTTGGGTCATCACCAACGACGATCTACGGACTGCAATTTCGAAACAGCTTCCGAAGTTGCCGAGACATCAAATCCTGGCCGAGCCCGCAGGAAGAAATACTGCTCCGGCCATTGGCTTGGCGGCCTTCCTTTTGCTGCGCCAGAATCCTGAAGCCATCATCGGGATGTTTCCTTCCGATCACGTAATCGCCGACCAAAAGCGTTATCGCCAGGCTTTGGAGCGCGGAATCCAGCTCGCCGCCTCTGGTGAAAACATCGTCGCCCTGGGCATCCGGCCGACACGGCCTGAAACCGGTTACGGCTATATCGAAGCCGGCAGCGCGTTCACTGGTGAGGCCTTGCGCGTTCGCCGCTTCACTGAAAAGCCGGACGCCACAAGAGCCACCGAATTCATCGCAGCAGAGAATTATTTCTGGAACAGCGGCATGTTTCTATGGAGCGCACGCACCCTAGCCAATGCACTGCGCGAGCATCTTCCGAAGACGGCGCTCCTGCTCGAACGGATCGCCGCCACGTTCGGCACGCGCAGATTTGCCTCGACCTTCCGCAAGCTCTACCCGAAATGCGAGAACATCAGCGTGGACTATGCCATTCTCGAACCGCGTTCGGCGAAAGGTGAGCAAGCCGGAAATATCTTCTGTATCCCGGCAGATTTCGGATGGAACGACCTGGGCTCATGGACCGCATTGCATGAGCATCACTGTGCCAAGCCCACCAGCCCACAACATGGCAACATCGTCATCGGGAATGGCATGTGTCTTCTGAATGCCGTGGGTAACTACGTTCACGCGCCGGGAAGATTCGTCGCGCTGGTCGGTGTCAGTGACCTGGTGGTGGTGGAAACCTCGGACGCCTTGCTGATCACCACCCGGCAGCAGGCGCAGGACGTCGGCAAAGTCGTAAAGTATCTGGACGAGAAGAAGTTGCATAAGCTCACATAGTTTCCAACATGCCTCAAGAAATAAAATTCGGCACCGACGGCTGGCGCGGAATCATCGCGGACGATTTTACCTTCGGCAACGTGCGCCGAGTCGCCGGCGCAATCGCTTCGTACGTCCTGAAATACGAAGAAGCCAAGCGCGGAGTCTTCATCGGCTACGATACCCGCTTCGCCTCGCAGCCCTTTGCCCAGGCGGCCGCTGAAGTCATTGCGACGGCGGGCGTCCCCGTCAAGCTGGCCAACGATTACACGCCCACGCCGGCTGTTTCCTACGCGGTGAAGCATCAGGGCGCCGCAGGGGGAATCATGATCACCTCCAGCCACAATCCCTGGAACTGGAATGGCGTAAAGTTCAAAGGCAAATTCGGTGGCTCGGCCACGCCCGCCATCATGAAGAGTATTGAAGAAGAACTGGCCGTTGACGCCGTGCCGAAGGGAACCAACGCCGCCATCGAGGAAGTTGACTTCAAGCAGCCCTACATTGCCGCGGTTTGCCGATTCGCCGACGTCGATCTCGTCGCCCAAAGCAATTTCAAGTTTGCCGTGGACGCAATGTACGGTTCCGGCCGCGGAGTTCTCTCCGGAATATTTCGTGAACGCGGCATTCGGCATGTAACCATCCGCGAGGAACTGAATCCGCTATTTCCCGGGATTAATCCCGAGCCAATCGAGCCGCACGTGGCCCTGCTGCAACAAACCGTGGTTCGAGAAAAATGCGATGCCGGCCTGGCCACCGACGGCGATGCCGACCGCGTCGGCGCCGTGTCCGAGGACGGCAGCTTCGTCGATTCTCACAAGATCTTCAGCGTGCTGCTGCGCTGGCTGCTGGTGCGCAAGAAATGGCCCGGCGACGTGGTCCGCGGGTTCAACACCACGCGCATGCTCGACCGCATCGCCGCCAAATATGGCCGAAAGATTTACGAGACTAAGATCGGCTTCAAATACATCGCCGATCTGATGATGGAGCGCGAAATCCTGATCGGCGGCGAAGAGTCCGGAGGCATTGGCTATTCGCGTTATCTGCCGGAGCGCGACGGCGTGCTCAACTGCCTGCTGCTGGCCAACGTGATGGCCGAGGAAGGCAAACCGCTCGGCCAGCTGGTTGCGGACTTGCAGCGCGAGTTTGGCCCTCATTACTACGGCCGGCGCGATCTGCACATCCCTGAAGAACTGAAGCAAGCAGCCATTCAGCGCGCCCGCGCCGACGAAACTCGCAAGCTCGGCCGCTACTCCGTGATCAAGAAAGAGCACCTCGATGGCGTAAAGTTTTTCCTGGACGCGCCCACGAATGGCAACGGAGCTGAGGCCTGGATTTTGTTCCGCGCCTCGGGAACCGAACCCCTGCTTCGCCTGTACTGCGAAGCCGCATCGCCCGAACTGGTGACTGAGATTCTAGCCAGCGGCGAACAATTCGTTCTCCAGGGTGGATAAAGCCCTGCTCGGCGGAGCGTGGCGCCCTGGGGCCTTCCAGCTCTCATGGCATTTTCACCCAGCATTTGTGGCCCGAGAATGCGATACTTTTAAGACACATGGCTTTTGCTGCAAACCCAACCCCGGTCCCGACGGATTCAGCCGACGCCCACCGCTACAACCGCATCCGGCGCTGGCTCGGCATCTCCGATTTTGTCGTCGGCCTGGTATTCTTGATTGTGCTGCTGGTTACGGGCTGGTCAGGCTCGTTACGCGATTTCGCCTACCGCCTGGGCGCGCAGAACTATACGCTTTCTGTTTTCTTTTATCTCGTTCTGCTGCTGGTGATCGGCAAAGCGCTCGGTATCGGTCTCGACTACTTCGGTTTCCGCGTGGAGCGTAAGTTCAAACTCTCCAACCAGAGACTAGGCTCCTGGCTCTGGGACGAAGCTAAGGGATTCCTGGTTGGACTCGTCCTGGGCAGTATCCTGGTCGAACTGCTTTACTTCACCATCCGCCAATCTCCGCAGCGATGGTGGTTTATTGCTTGGGCCCTGTTCATGGTGCTCTTCGTACTCATGGCGCAACTGGCGCCGGTTGTGCTGTTCCCGATTTTTTATAAGTTCGAGCCGCTGGATAACGAAGATCTGCGCCGCCGCCTGGTAGTTCTCGGCGAACGCGCCGGCACCCGGGTCCGCGGGGTTTACCGCTGGAAGCTTTCCGAAAAGAGCAAAAAAGCGAATGCCGCGCTCACCGGACTGGGCAGCACCCGCCGCATCATTCTCGCTGACACGCTGCTCGACAATTACTCGCCCGAAGAGATCGAAGCCGTACTCGCACACGAACTGGGCCACCAGGTGCACCGCCACATTTTGAAGGGAATCTTCGTGCACGCCCTGATTACATTGTTCGGTTTCTGGGCAGCCAACTGGATCCTCCACTACGCCGTTGACCAGCACATTTTCGAGCAGATCTCCGACTTCGCCAACCTGCCCTTGCTCGTACTGGTTTCGACCGTGCTCTCACTCCTGTTGATGCCCGCGCTCAACGCCTACTCGCGCTTCAACGAGCGGCAGGCGGACCGCTATGCGTTCGAGTCCGTGGCCAGCGTCGTGCCCTTTATTTCATCGATGAACAAACTGGCAGAACAGAATCTGGCTGAGCGCACGCCTTCCAAATGGGTGGAGTGGGTTTTCCACTCGCATCCCGCCATCGCTCGCCGCGTGGCCGCGGCCGAAGCCTGGGGACGCAAACACGATCCCGCCTTTCACGCCTGAGGTTTGGTCTTTCGCAAGATCTCGATCACCCGTTGCAGATCTTCTTCCGTGTCCACTCCCACCGAGTCATAAGGAGTTTCTCCGACAAAAATCGGCACGCCGTTTTCCAGAAAGCGCAACTGCTCTAGCCGTTCGCTTTTTTCCAGCGACGATTCGGGCAGCGTGACGAACCGGTCCAGGGCGGCCTTGCGATAGGCGTACAGGCCCAAATGCTTGAAGTAGCGCGGCTCAGCGCCGTCGCGATCAAAAGGAATCGTCGCTCGGGAAAAATACAACGCCCTCCCCTTCAGATCGACCACCACCTTCACCGCATTGGGATTTGGAATATCCGTCTCGGCCGCCGGCGTCATCACGGTACCCACCAGCGCCACCGGATTCTGCATGACGCCAAGCAGCGTGGTAATCTGCTCAGCCCGAGTCAGCGGCTCGTCCCCCTGAACATTGATATAAACGTCAGCGCTCACCAGGTTGGAGACTTCATGCACCCGCTCGGTCCCACTGCGATGAGTGCTCGAAGTCATCTGCACCTGCCACCCTCGCGCGCGGCACACGTCCGCAATCTCCGCAGAGTCCGTAGCCACAATCACCTCGCTCAGCAATGGCGAGGATCGGACAGCTTCGTAAACCACGCCAATAAGAGGTTTGCCTCCGATTTCCCGCAGCATCTTGCGCGGCAAGCGTGTCGATGCCAGTCGAGCTGGAATAATCGCAACGGCCTTCATGATTTTCCTGCGACGTCTAGTTTCCAGTCTCGACGGGTCGGCTGGCAAGTGGCGGCCATTTCACGCAATCGCACCCGCCTTCACAAGGGCAAGCCGTTTGACACTGTTTTGCGTCGCCTCTTAGAATCAAACTGTAAGGCGTGATGCGCTGGGGTTGTCGTCCTCAGGCGGCGGGAATGCCGGTTCAGCCGGCGTCAGGCTTCCTCCCGTTCGCTCCTCCCCAATTTGTTGGTAAATGGCGGCGTAGCTCAGGTGGCTAGAGCGACGGTCTCATAATCCGTAGGTCCGTGGTTCGAGTCCACGCGCCGCCACCAATCCTCGGCTTTCGGCAATTCCGGCCAGCACTCGCCCTAACTCGCCTCGCTGTCTACGACAGAATACTCGTCATTAGAAGGAAAATTTAGAAGGAAAATGCGGGAAGGAACACTCGGGAAGAAGTGTTCGCCGTTGCAACCCGGGCCCGCAGCTCAGCCGTTCGAGCGCTGGACGCATAATCCCTTTCGACCGTCTGAGCACTGAAACCAGGCATCGGCAAAGCAGCGAAGAACATCGCGGAGACCCGCGATGTTCTTCACTCAGAGCACTTGCCAACCTAGTTGACGGTCAAGGTGAACTTCGTGGTCTGCGTCACGTTGCCGGAGGTGCCCGTGATTGTGACGGTAGAAGTCCCCTTGGGCGTGCCGTTATATGCGGGCCTGGAGTCGCTGCATCCCATCGTGAACAGCAACCCGCCCATAACGAGGAGAGTCATCACAGTCGCAGACGCTCTGCGGCGCTTCCCTGGGATTAGCAACGCTATTCCGAATAGTCCTACTCCGGTGAACGGCATCCAGACCGCAGTGATAATTCTGGAGTGCGGCATCGCCGCCGCGGTAGATGCGGTCGTGGCGATGGTCAGGACCACACTTGTCGCCGCCATACCAGAAGCTATAGTGGAAGGCGCAAAAGAACATGTGGACTTGGCTGGGAGGTTCGTGCAGGCCAACGTTACTGCACCGTTGATTCCTGGATTCGGGGTGAACGAGACCTTCTCTGTCGCAGTACCACCAGCGGTCGTGCTCACAGAGGGCAGCGACGCCGCCAGAGTGAATCCTGGATTCACCACCGTGACGTTGGCGGTGGCCTGAGCGGTCGCGCCTTTCGTATCCACAACGCTGAGTATCACGCTGGTTATGCCGACTGAATAAGGTCCTGCGGGTGTCTGGGCACAACGTGATCGCGTCGCCATCGGGATCAGAAGACCCATTGTCGATGTTCGCAATCCCAGTGCCACCCACGCTGGTCGCGATCACCGAAACATCATGAGCCCCCGCGATCGGTAATTGGTTGACGTTGCAGGTTGTTGCCGCCAGAGGAGCCAACCGGGATGTCGGCATACGCGCTGGTGGCCGGTTGGGTAATGAACACGTTGGGAGTGGATGTGGTCAGGGTGGCCGTCACCGCCGTGGCCGCTTGTGCTCCGCCCAGGTTGTTGAGGGCGATGACCATGCTGGCTCCTTCGCCCGGTTCGATGACTCCGTTGCCATTGCCAGGATTCTCGTTGGCAGTGATCGTGCCTAACGCAGGATCGGCCAGGCCCGTCACTCCCAGAGAATTAATCGCTTCCCAGGCCATCACGATTCCACTACCGGAATCGCGATCGTAGCCCACGCCCATGATGTCCACGGCTGTGCTGGTCAGCGCGGTTCGCATATCGACTGCGGTCAATGTTGGTTGCGCGGCCAGCACCAGTGCCGCCACTGCGGCGGCAGCGGGCGCGGCCGCATCGGTTCCGAAAAACGGACTGCCGAACCCGCCGACTCCTGTGACCGATACTCCGTCGGCAGCGGTGATATCAGGCTTGTTCAAAATCTGGCCGCCGGTCGAGGAGAAGTTTCCGGGCGTGATAGCCGTCGAATCACCGTTGAAGAAGATCTGACGGAGCCCGTCGGAAGTAAAGAATTCCGTCTGACTCGAAGCGTTGAACGGGAGGGGGAATGGCCCGTTGGGCGTGGGTAAGCCAGCCGACACGGATGCTGGCGTGGCAGCAACGGTGTAGGCTCCGGAGGCTGCGGCATGGCCATGCGTTTCTCCCGAGGTGGCCACTGCCAAGCGGCCGCGGAAAAGCTCCAGATGGAAGAAACGGTTGGCCGCTCCCGTGTGCTGGAAGACGACGAGCCGGTTGTTGTTGATTACATTGGCGCTGCCAATCAACTCGACAGGGTCCTGAGTTCCATTCTGAATGTTGGTCGACGCGCCCAGAATGGACGTGCCGGTACTGTTGAGGAGATAAAGATCGTAATCGTTGCCCGACCCGCCAAGCGGGTCACTCCAGTACAACCCGACGACCTGCTCGCCGGGAGAGGTAACGGTGTCAAAGCCGTTGCCGCCGCCGAAATTGTGCACGTTCCCCGCCGGCAAAGGCGAGGCGGCTGCCTGCGGGACGAAGTCGCCCTCATACGTGCCCGAGGTGCTGGCGTCGAGGCTCCCCTGGTTGCCCGCCGCCGTAAAATACAGTGCGCCGGCCGCAACCACATCATTCACCGCCTGGGTGACTACGCCCCCCTGGCTGGTCGAAACCACGGCCGCAGTTTGTCCGTCTTGAAATGGAGTCTCGACGAACTAGAACACATCGTCAACGATGATGTTGCATCCGGCGGTTCGCAGGGCGCGGATGTTCGCCGCAAAACTCGTGATGCTATTGTCGGCAGTGGCGAAGTATAAGCTCGCTCCCGGCGCCATGTCATGAATAATTTCCAGCATGGCCGTACCTTCATCTCCGGCTCCGGCCTGTCCCGCGAGCACCGTAAGGCAGGGCGGCGTTCCGCAGGTCGGGGGAAGATCCCCGGTGGCCTGGCTCAGCGCCATGCTTGTAACCCCGTCCGACAATACGCCGATGCTCAGCCCCGTACCGTCCACGCCAAAGGCGCCGCGCGCATCCACGGCGCGGTGCGTGATGTCGCCTTCTGTCTCCACGCTGCCCTGCCCGAGTGTCGGTATTCCGGTAGAGGACATGGCTCTCGCCAGTTGTCGACGCACTCTCGCCGCTCTCTCTTTGAATCCGGGTGCCATCTCCGCGATCCGCAGCGGGCTGATCTGCCCGGACGCTCCACTTCCCTGAGTGATCGAGCCCTGCTTGGGCGAAATGAAGATCACCTCCGGTAATGCAGCCAGCGTCTCGATCTCTGCTGGAGGAATGATTGCCCGGATGTTGCGCAGGTCGCGATTGACGTACAAGACTTGCGCTCCCGGCGGTGGCGAGCTGAGTAAGCAGCGCGTCGCTGACATTGGCAACCACGTCCGCGACGATATTGTTGCTCGGGTCGAGATCCACCCCCGTGTAGAGGTAGGAAACCCCCGGGGCAGCTGGTTTTCCGGCCAGCATCCGGATCGTATAGAGAAGGTTCGAGTCGATTTTCTGCTGCGCCGGCGTGCGCGACGCCTTCTCCGCCTGCAGCGCTTGCATCTGTTGAACCGCCGCCACACTCATCCCATTCGGCAGCATCTTTTGGCCGGCCGCATCCCCAACCTGAAGTTCTGGAGCCATTTGGGGCTGAAATTTGTGAAACTGCAAGTCCGTCGGCGACGCGGTTTGGGCCGTAAGAACATTACCTGCGGTTAGAACAGCGATGAGAACGAAGATATTCCGAAGGATTGGCGTGACTCGTTCGTGCGAACTTGTGCCTTTGGAACCACAAACTGCTCTTCCTGACATTAGTCTGCCTCGGGGATGGAGTGACCTGCGCCGTTACCCATATGCAGTTCAGGCTCCAGAAGCGAACGGCACATTCTTAGAAGCCGCTCATTCAGTCACGCAGTCACGCGAGCCGTGGACTAAGGTGTTGCTCTTTGAGAAAAACCATGATCGAGTTTGTGCTGCGCGGAGATTGCTAAGGAATACCCCGAACCCATGGCGGAGTTCGAGATCACCTTGCACGCAGCCATGCGCCCTGGCGAGCAAGACGGCCTCGACCGGGACCATATGGACTTGGTGCGAGGGTTCGTCACGGTACTGGAAAGCAAGAACGGCAAGACGCGGCATATCCCGATAAACTCAGCAGCGCTGGCGGCGCACAGGATGCTGGCGGCGCGCTCCGGAGGGCGGTCCGGTTTGTTAGTATTCATGGTGAGGGTAAGTGCGTGCCCGGCACCACAAACAACCAAAACACTGCAACGAGCAGGGCGAACCTCTAATCCGTTGAAAGGCCATAAGCACTGGTTCGATCCCGCCGTGGAAGCCGCGGGTTTGGTGACACCAAGCGTTTACGACTGGCGGTAAGTTGTTGAAGGGCCCGTAGCTCAGCGGTTAGAGCAGTGGACTCATAATCCATTGGTCCAAGGTTCAAATCCTTGCGGGCCCACCAATAAATCCAGCACTTTTTCGGGGAACGAGTTTCGGCGGAGCAAAATTAAGAAGCTCGTAAAAGAAAAGGCGAGAGCCAACGACCAAGGACGAACGACCAACGACTGTTTACTTAGCTGCCGGCCGCGAAGCCGCCATCGTGGGCGATGGTGATGCGCAGGTACTTGTAGGGATTAACCGGGGTGTCGTTGATTCGCACTTCGTAGTGAAGATGAGGACCGGTCGAGCGTCCGCTAGCCCCAACATAGCCAATCACGTCGCCGCGGTGAACGTGCTGCCCAGGCGCGACGGCGTAACCGGAAAGATGCCCGTAGCGGGTGGAAATTCCGTGCCCGTGGTCGAGCATCAACGCCTTGCCGTATCCGCCCAGGAAATCGGCGAAAGTAACTAGTCCGTCGGCTGGTGCGATAATCTGCTGCCCATAGCTGCTGCCGATATCCACGCCGCTGTGGAATGCGCCTTCTCCGTTGAATGGATCGATCCGCTCACCGAAACTTCCCGTAATCTGGCCTTCCACCGGCCACAGATTCGGAGCCGAATTGGCGCGGAACCAGTCGGCCGTGGTCGCATTCTTAGTCAGCCCCATGGTGAGGCCAACCATGGTGGCGCCGCTCAACGCGGAAGTCCGCAGCGCATGCAACTGGTCGATGGATGAAGTCACATCGGCATTATGAATCTGTTCCGCGGTCGCAGTTACCAGAGTGGGCTCCGACTTCAACCCGTAAAGCGCCGAAACTTCCCCGGCGATCGACCCCAGCGACGCCACCTGAACATCGCGCTCCTTGGCCACTTGCGCCAGGCGCGAATAATTGTCTTTGAGCTGATCTTTTTCAGTGCGCAACTGGTTGTAGCGCGAAACTTTGAGCAGCATCCGGGCGTAGGAGCTGGCAATGCCGGTAAGACTCAGGAATCCAATAGCGGCGCCCACCACGAACACATACAAATACTGAACGGGGATGGATATCTTACGCAGCTGGCCGTCGTCCCCGCGGGCCACAAAAAGGATGTAAAAGCGTTTACGCAAATCGCTCCTCGCCAATTTTAAGAAATCAGGCCCGGAAATCCAGGGCGGCTCTGTGGTTGCAGAAACCCTGTACGGTGCTCCTGATCGGGCAACGCTCCCAACTTGGGAATGGAAACCTCTTACGTGCCCTTCTACCTACCGGAACCCGGCCAGAGCCTAAAAGTGTGCCTGTCTGCAATCCAAACTTCCTGCAGAACTTAGCTCGGCCAAAGGTCTTTGTGAATGCCTGGTAAAAGGTAGCAAACCAGGTCCCCCCTGTCAACGACGCACTATGGCCTTTGGAGGTTACTGAAGCACCGGTAACGGTAGTGACCGGGAGGCCCGTTACGGGAGTGTCCCAAAAGCAGTCGGTTTTGGGGTGGAAGCACAGTCGTAAATCGGCGCGTCACCCCACGATTCGATACCCCGCCATTCCGCCGACCTGCAGGAAGAATCCGCGAATGGCATAGCTCCCCAAGGTTGTGCGCAGGACCACGAACGCATGCAGCACCTCGAACGCATGCAGCACCGTGGAAGAGCGGCGCTTCCAGCGCCGCGTAAAGCTCCAAAATCAGAGCGGGGCTTCAGCCCTCGTGGTCGTATTTCCGCCCCCACAACAAGTCTTTCGGCAGCCTGTATAGTGTTGACGCCGTGCCTGTTGCCGAAAAAGCGCTGATCGCCCAGATTCGCCGTATGGCGACTGGAGGAGCAAGTCAAAACCTCGCGGGCAGGAGTGCCCGCGCCACACGTTCGAATCCTTCCGTCGTTGCCGGAATCGGCGATGATTGCGCCGTGCTGCGACTCCGCCCAGGACGCGACTCGCTGGTCACGACCGACTTCACCCTGGAAGGCATCCACTTCCGCCGCGACTGGCACCCTCCGGAATCGGTTGGACACCGCTGCCTGACGCGGGGCCTGAGTGACATCGCCGCTATGGGAGGAGAGCCGGTTGCCGCTTTCCTTTCGCTGGCTTTGCCCCGAAATCTGCCCCAGGCGTGGGTGGAAAAGTTCCTGCGCGGCCTGATCGGCCTCGCCGAAAAGTTCGGCGTGACCCTGGCTGGCGGCGACACCGCCGAATCCCCCAACGGAATCCTGGCCGACATTATCGTGGTCGGGACCGTTCCCAGGGGCAAAGCGGTCCTGCGCTCCGGTGCACGGCCCGGGGATCGAATTTACGTGAGCGGAGCGCTAGGCGGCTCAGCCGCCGCCGTAGAGCAGATGAAGTTGCAGCAGATAGGGAAGAAGCCCAGGCGCAAGCTGAATCCCGCGGAGTATCCCCGGCACTTCTTTCCCGAACCGCGAATCGCGCTGGGCCGAGTCCTTCGGGAGCGCGGCCTTGCCTCAGCCATGATCGATACCAGCGACGGCCTCTCCACCGACCTGGCCCATATCTGCGAAGAAAGTGGTGTGGGTGCCGAAGTGGAATCCGAACTCGTTCCCCGGGCCAGCGTGGGCAAACCAGCGCGGGATGTGGATCTTGAATTGGCCCTGCATGGCGGCGAAGACTACGAACTCCTGTTCACCGCGCCCCGGAACCGCCGCGTGCCCTCTCGAATCGCCGGCTTGCCGATCACGCAAATCGGCCACATCACCCGCGGCAAGAAAATCTTTCTGATCAAGAACAACGTCAACCATCAACTCGAACCGCACGGCTGGCAGCACTTCCGCACCTAATCCGTCGCTGAAGAGCGACGCATCGTAAGCGAAGACGCTCATGTGGGGACAGCCGGTCGAGCGATGCCTGACAGTCAGGATGTCTTGCCGGTGACTTTGGTGTCCCGGTCACCATCTCTGATCTACCCTCACCCACGCCGACGGAATACAGTATTCCTATGCCGTATTTTCGATTTCTCCCCCTTCCGGTTCTCGCGGTCTTGCTGGTCATCGCCATCGAACCTTCAACCGCCGCGCAGAAGAAGCCGCTGCCTCCGCCGCCCGCGCACGCTCAGCACCCGTCACCCGCGGTGACCGACGATTACGTGCACAAACAATTCGGCGACAACTGCTCGCTGCTCCCCGGTCCTCCGCAATTTACCGGAGATCTCGACGGCGACGGCATCGACGACCTGGTCATCGCGGCGCGGTGCAAGAATCCCATGGCCGACCGCGATGAATACAGTTTTCAGGTCTCCGACCCTTTTGACAGCTATATGGGCTTCGGCGACGTCAAAGTCACGTCTGCCTTCGGCTCCGACGAACCTGAGCGGCGCGGCATCTGCCTGCTGATCGTGCACGGCGCCGAAAAAGACGCATGGCGCGCGGAAACGCCCAAAGCCAAGTTTCTGCTCATCAACCTGCCCTTCAAGACTCTCACCGTGAAGAGGCTGACCCTGAAAAAGAGAATCGCGCTGGGAATTTACATGGAAGAAAAAGGCGAAGGCGACACCATCTCGTCCGTGGTCTTCTGGGACGGCAAGAAATACAAGTACCAGCCCCTGGGCTCAACCATGGAATAGCTTCCCGCAGGGACGGCCGCCTCGCCTGTCCAGCGAGCGCAGCCCGCGATCCTCGGTTAGCGGGCCGTGATCGCCCTCACCCCGCTTCTCCTCCCACCCCGCTATAATCCTCCCGCCATGAATCTCGAACAAAAAGTTGCTGAACTGAAGAAACGCAACCAGCTCGCCGAAGACGGCGGCGGAACCCAGCGCCGCGAGCGCCAGCACAAAGAAGGAAAAATGTCGGCCCGCGAGCGCGTCGAGTTCCTGCTCGACGACGGCACCTTCGAAGAGACCGACAAGCTCGTCACCCACCGCTGCAACGATTTCGGCATGGCCGAACAGAAAATCTACGGCGACGGCTTCATCACCGGCTATGGCCGCATCGAGGGCCGCCTGGTCTACGTCTTCGCCCAGGATTTCACCGTGTTCGGCGGCTCGCTCTCCGAATCGAACGCCGGAAAAATCATCAAGATCATGGACCTCGCCGCCAAGATGGGCGCGCCCGTCATCGGCCTCAACGATTCCGGCGGCGCCCGCATTCAGGAAGGCGTGATGTCGCTGGCCGGCTACGCCGACATATTCCTGCGCAACACGTTGTATAGCGGAGTCGTGCCGCAGATTTCCGCCATAATGGGGCCGTGCGCGGGCGGCGCTGTGTATTCGCCGGCCATCACCGACTTCGTGCTCATGGTCGACAAAACTTCTTACATGTTCATCACCGGCCCCGACGTGATCAAGACCGTGACCATGGAAGACGTCACCAAAGACCAACTCGGCGGTGCCATCACGCACAACGAAACCTCCGGCGTAGCGCACTTTCTCGCGCATGACGACGCCGAGTGCCTCTCGATGGCGCGCGAACTGCTGAGCTTCTTACCCTCGAACAACCTCGACGACCCGCCGCGCAAGCCGACGACCGACCCGATCGACCGCGCCGACGCCGCTCTCGACACCATCGTCCCGGCGCAGTCGAATCTGCCCTACGACATGAAAGACGTGATCCACGCCGTGGTTGACGACGGCTATTACTTCGAAGTGCAGGAGCGCTACGCGAAAAACATTGTCGTCGGCTTTGCCCGCCTCGACGGACGCCCCGTCGGCATCGTGGCCAACCAGCCCGCCGTGCTTGCCGGAACGCTCGATATCAATGCGTCGATCAAGGGCGCGCGCTTCGTGCGCTTCTGCGACTGCTTCAATATTCCGCTAGTTACGTTCGAAGATGTGCCGGGATTCCTCCCCGGCACCGCGCAGGAATACGGCGGCATCATCAAGCATGGCGCGAAGTTGCTCTTTGCGTTCGCCGAAGCCACAGTCCCGAAAGTCACCGTGATCACGCGCAAAGCCTACGGCGGAGCCTATTGCGTGATGTCGTCCAAGCACATCCGCACCGACGTGAACTACGCCTGGCCGACCGCCGAAATCGCCGTCATGGGCCCGGAAGGCGCAGTCGACATCGTGTACAAACGCGAGCTGGAAGCGGCGAAGAATGGCGCGTTGAGCAGCGAAGCGCGCGACGCAGTTCGCCAGAAGAAGATCGAAGAATTCCGCGACCGCTTCGCCAACCCTTATGTAGCGGCAGACCGCGGCTTCGTAGACGCAGTCATCCAGCCCAGGGAAACGCGGAAGAAGCTGATTCAGGCGTTAGCCATGCTCGAAACAAAGCGGGATAAGAACCCTCCGAAGAAGCACGGGAACATCCCGCTGTAACCACCGGGGCTATTGCGCAGACGGCGATTTCATGCCAGACTTAATGGCGAACAAAAGGCGAATTACATATGCCCGGACCGAGAATTGATGAAATCGGGCCCTGGTCGGAAGTGAAGCTCGACATTCTCAAACGGTATGCTGCCGAATATTCGAAGATTCTGTCGAATCGGAAGAATCCTTCCTTCTTCCATGTCTACATCGACGCATTCGCCGGAGCCGGTTTCCACCTGTCCGAAACATCTGGAGAAATGGTTTTGGGAAGCCCTTTGAACGCGCTGCTTGTGCGCCCTCCCTTTCGTGAATATCACCTCATTGATCTAGACGGCGACAAGATAGACGGACTGAATGAATTGATCGGGAAGCGAAGAGATGTGTTCCCTCACAAAGGGAACTGCAATCAGATCCTCTTGCGAGACGTATTCCCCAGAGTCTTACGTGAGGACTTTAAGCGAGGATTGTGCTTGCTCGACCCTTACGCCCTCACTCTAGATTGGAAAGTCATACAACGAGCGGGAGAAATGCGGTCGCTCGATATCTTCATCAATTTCCCGATATACGATATCAACATCAATGTTCTCCACCGCGATCCGGAAACCGTATTGCCACAGCATATCGAACGGATGAACGCCTACTGGGGCGATGAGTCTTGGCGTGAGGTTGCATACGAGAAATCACCCGGTCTTTTCGGTGTTATGGAAGAGAAGGTTACCAATCGTCGGCTTGCGGAGGCGTTTCGGGAGCGACTCAAAAAGGTCGCGGGATTCAAGAAGGTCCCTCAGCCGCTACCGATGCGGAACAGTAAGAATTCAGTCGTCTACTACTTATTCTTTGCTTCGCACAAAGACACGGCAGAGCATATCGTCACTTACATCTTTGACACCTTCGGCAAGCGATAGCTAATGTCCCTCAAGTCCCATATCGAATGGACCGACGCGACCTGGAATCCAGTCCGCGGCTGCACAAAGATCAGTCCCGGCTGCAAGCACTGCTACGCCGAGACCTTCGCGGAGCGGTTTCGCGGGGTTAAGGGACACCCCTACGAACAGGGCTTCGACCTCCGCCTGGTTCCCGAAAAGCTGACTGAGCCTTTTACCTGGCGGTCGCCGAAACTCGTGTTCGTGAATTCCATGAGCGATCTTTTCCAGGATGGCGTTCCCGACGCTTACATCGAGGCCGTCTGCCGTGTGATGGTCAAGGCAAAGTGGCACACGTTCCAGGTGCTCACCAAGCGATCAGAGAGACTGAAAGACTTGTTGGGCGGGCGCCTTCGCTTTGCCGCGGAGCAGGATCACATCTGGTGGGGCGTCAGCGTCGAGGATCGCAAGTATGGACTGCCGAGAATCGACGACTTGCAGAATACGCCAGCTCGAGTCCGCTTTCTATCAGTAGAGCCACTGCTTGAAGACTTGGGTTCTTTCGATCTCTCCAACATCAACTGGGCGATTGTCGGGGGCGAGAGCGGTCCCGGCGCTCGCCCGATGCGGGAAGAGTGGGCTCTCGCAGTCCGCGATCTGTGCCGCGACTACCGCGTCCCATTTTTCTTCAAGCAATGGGGCGGCGTGCGCAAGAAGAGGAACGGCCGATTGCTCGACGGGCGCACCTACGATGAATACCCTCGACGAGTTGCGTCGGCGATTCCTGAGCGCGAGAGCTGCCTGGCATTCGCTCGCGACACCGTTGATGCCTTCCGGAAGACCGCCGAAGGCTCTTTACTGACCCCGATTAGCCTTTAAGAAAGTCTCCTCGCCGCTGTTCGGCAATCTATGCCGCTCGTCTTTACTTAACTTGACAATAAAACACTCACAATCCCGGCGGTCCTGTACTTTTGTTTGCACTAAATCCGCGTCTATTCGCACTGTTTTTCCCTATCCCGACCTCGGCGGGTTAGAATAAGGGCACCCCGCCCCCAGCGGTTTTGCATCCAATCAATTATGGCGTTGAGAACGCGGTCAGCTCAGTTCAGGTCGGCTCAGGTCGGAATAACTCAGTTCAGGTCAAATCAGGTTAGGTCCAGCATGAAGAATCTTTTGGGTTTTTTCCTGGTGATGGCGGTTGCCGCGGTTGCGGCAATTGGCCAGTCCACCGCTCCGGCCGCGGCAGATTCCACGCCCACCCAGCCTGCGCCTCGCAAGATTGACCGAGCCGCCGCCTACTATCACTACTCGGTCGCGCACATGTACGAAGAGCAGGTAACGGTGTACGGCCGCAGCGAGCTGGCCAACAAAGCCATGGACGAATACCGGCTGGCGATCGAGGCCGACCCAACTTCCGAGTTCCTCACCTCAGGCCTGGCCGAGCTTTACGTCAAGACCGGACGCATTCGCGACGCCGTCATCGAAGCGCAAGACATCATCAAGCGCGACCCCACCAACCTCGAGGCGCATAAACTTCTGGGCCGAATCTACCTGCGCTCGCTCGGCGACATGCCCGGCGGCACCGGTTCCGACAACGTGCTGAAACTGGCCATCGAGCAGTACGAGCAGATCGTGAAGATCGAGCCCAACAGCGTGGACGACCATCTTCTGCTGGGCCGCCTGTACCGTTTGAACGGCGATTTGCAGAAAGCCGAGAGCGAGCTCAAAACCGCCATCAAGCTCGACCCGAATTCCGAAGAAGCAGTCACAACGCTGGCAATTCTTTACACCGATGAAGGCGACACCGCGCACGCGCTACAAGTGCTGAGTTCGGTGCCGGACACATCCAAGTCCGCCAAGCTCTACGCCGCCTTGGGCCAGACTTACGAACAGCGCAAGGAATATAAAAACGCGATTGACGCCTTCAAGAAGGCGATCATGCTCGACCGCGATAATCTGGACGCGATCCGCGGCCTGGCCGAGAATCTGCTCAACGACGGCCAAAGCGACGCCGCCCTCGAGCAATACAAAGTCATCGCCGACGCGAATCCGGAAGACGCGCAGACTTATCTCCGCATTGCCGAGATTTATCGCCGCCAGGGCAAGTACGACCAGGCGCTCGAGAATCTGAAAAAAGCCGACACCATGGTTCCCGACTCGCTCGAAGTACCCTACAGCATGGCCGGCGTCTATGAAGCGCAGGGACGTTATGACGATGCGGTGAAGCTCTTGCAAGACCTGGTCAAGAAAACCGAGAAGCCCGACCACAACTACAGCCAGGCGGATCGCAACAATCGCGCGATATTCGTCGAACGCCTGGGAATCGTTTATCGCGAGCAGGAAAATTATTCGTCGTCGGTGGAAACTTTCCGCAAGATGCTGAATCTGGGCGACGACAACGCCGAGCGCGGATACCAGAGCATTATCGATACCTACCGCGAAGGCAAGATGTGGCCGCAGGCCACCGCCGCCGCGCGCGAAGCGGTGCAGAAACTGCCGAACGACCGCGGGTTGCGCATGGTGCTCGATGCCCAGCTCGCCGACACCGGGGAAGCCGACAAGGCGCTGGCCGATGTGCGCGCCATGCTCAACGGCAAAGCGGACGACCGCGAGGTTTACGTCACGCTGGCGCAGATCAACACTCGCCTCAAGCGCTGGAAAGAAGCCGAGGACGCGCTCAACAAAGCGGAGCAGCTTTCCACCAAGCCAGAAGACAAGGATTACGTTTATTTCCTGCGCGGCTCGACCTACGAGCGTGAGAAGAAATACGACGAAGCGGAGGCGCAATTCAAGAAGGTTCTGGCAGCTGATCCGCAGAGCGCGGTCACGCTGAACTACCTGGGCTATATGAATGCGGACCGCGGCGTGCGGCTCGATGAATCGCTCAACTACATCAAGGCGGCGGTGAGCCTCGATCCCGGCAACGGCGCTTATCTCGATTCGCTAGGCTGGGCTTATTTCCGGCTCGGCAAATACGATCAGGCAGAAGAGAGCCTGACCAAGGCCTCGATCCACATGGGATCGGATCCCACCGTGCAGCAGCATCTCGGCGACCTCTACCAGAAGACTGGCCGTCTCAAGCTGGCCGCGGCGCACTGGGAACGGGCGATCGAGGAGTGGGGCAAGACCGTTTCCGCCGAAGTCGACGGCGACGCTCTTGCCAAAGTGCAGCAGGATCTCGACGCCGCGAAAGTGAAGCTGGCCAAGGAAGACTCGGAGAACCCCAGCCAGAAGCAGTAGCGAGTGGGAATCCATTGCTGATTGTTGATTTCTGATTGCCGATTGAAAACGCAAAGGCAGAGGTTTTTAATCAACAAATCAACAATCGACAATGCTCCTCTGCTATCCTGTTCCCCATGTTGGCCGGCTACGCGGTGCACGTTGAAGACACCCGCGGACGCCGCTTCCCCGAACCGCCGCACGCCTACCGCAACGACTACCAGCGCGACCGCGACCGCGTCATTCATGCTCGCGCCTTTCGCCGTCTCGAAGCGAAGACCCAGGTCTTCACCCGCCGTTACTCCGACCATTTCCGCAACCGGCTTACGCACACGCTGGAGGTTTCGCAAATTTCGCGCACCATCGCAGGCGCGCTCAGCCTCAACGTCGATCTGGCCGAGGCGCTGGCCCTGGTCCACGACATTGGCCATCCCCCGTTCGGCCACGCGGGCGAGAAGGCGCTTGATGCCGCCATGCGCGCGCATGGACTTTTCTTCGATCACAATCTGCATGCGCTGCGCATTGTGGAAGACTTCGAGCAGCGCTACGCGGCCTTTCGCGGATTGAATCTGACGTTCGAAGTTCGCGAAGGCATCATCAAGCATTCGCATGACTACAACCCAAACGACCATCCGGAACTGGCCGAGTACCTGCTCGACAAGCGCCCTCCGCTGGAAGCCCAACTCATCGACCTGACCGACGAAATCGCCTACAACACCGCCGACCTCGACGATGGCTACGAAGCCCACCTGCTCACGCTCCCGAGTATTCGCAAAGGTGTGCCGCCGTTCGACCGTTTTTACCGCGAAGTCGAGCAGATTCATCCGGATGTGCCCGAAAAGCTGAAATTTAACGAAACGCTCAAACGCATGCTCAACCGCTTCGTAGGCAACCTGATTTCGAATACGCAAACGCGCATCGAGCAGGCAGGAGTTCAAACGCTGGAAGACGTGCGCAATCACAGCCAGCGTCTGGCCGCCTTCGGCCCAGAAGTGGAAGCGGAACGCAAGCAGGCCAAAGATTTTCTCTACGAAAATCTCTACTTCAGTTCAACCCTCGAACCGGAGAAAGACGATGCCGAGCGCGTGGTCAGCGAACTATTCGCCTTCTGGATGAAAAATCCCACGAGCCTGCCACACAACTATCAGGAGCAAGCCGGGCGCGAGCCATTGCCGCGCGTTATCTGCGACTACATCGCCGGCATGACGGACCACTTTATTTTCGAGCAACACGAAAAGCACTGCGGCAGCGTGATGAGACCGCACAAATAAACCTTGTCATCCGCTTACGAAATGGTCATTCCCAAACTCGACCCGTTTTGCGGCAAACTCTTCTATTCCGTATGCGTCTATTGATTGTGCGCGCGATTCGCCAGACCCTCGCCCTGCTCACGCTGTCCGCCTGCGTGGCCGCGGCCCAGCAGGCAACGGTGCCAACCGCCCGCCAGTCACTCAACGACGCCTGGTGGACCGGGCCTTTGCTGGCCCCGAATGCCACCACTTTGCCCCGCGGCCATATCCTGATCGAGCCCTATCTCTACGATGTGGTCACGCAGGGTTTCTACGATTCCCATGGCACCAAACAAAGCACTCCGCATGCGAACGAGTTCGGTTCGCTCACCTATATCAACTATGGCCTTGCCGACAAATTCACCGTCGGCCTGATTCCCGTCTTCGGCTACAACGAAGTCGCCCTAGGCCCCAACAGTTCCAGCATCGGCGCCGGCGATCTCACGGTGCAGGCGCAGTACCGCTTCCATCTGTTTCATGAAGGCAGTTCGATTCCCACCACTTCCATCGCGGTGCAGGAAACGCTCCCCACCGGCAAATACGACGAACTCGGAGATCGCCCCAACAACGGCCTCGGCGCCGGAGCCTATACCACCACCTTTTGTTTCTACAACCAGACCTTCTTCTGGATGCCCAACGGCCGCATTCTGCGCACCCGCTTCAACATCACGCAGGCGTTTTCCAGATCAGTCCACGTCGAAGACGTCAGCGTCTACGGAACTTCGCAGGGATTCCGCGGCCACGCCAACCCCGGCGCCGCGCTGTTTGTCGACGCGGCCTGGGAATATAGCGTCACCCGCCGCTGGGTCCTCGCGCTCGATGCCACCTATCGCCACCAGTACAACACTCCGGTGAGTGGATCTAACATCTCCGATCCCAACTCGCCCATCCTGCTCAACTCCGGCCCCAGTCAGGCCTTCGCATTGGCCCCCGCATTTGAATATAACTTCAACAGCAAAGTGGGCGTCATTCTCGGCACGCGCCTGTTTCCCGCCGGCAAAAACACGACCGCCTCCATCACCCCCGTCATCGCCATCAACATCGTTCACTGACTTGGATCAACCGGGTGGATGAGCGCTGTGGCCTGGTTCAACCGTTATTTCCAGGTTGCCTCCGTTGCGCTGGCTTGCTCCTTCCATCGTTGGACGTTTACGCCCATCACGAGGAGCCAGAGACTGAGCGCTACTTCTGCAATGGCCGTAGGCACAAAGTAGGGAAAGATACGGGCTTCGAACGCAGGCGCAAGAAACAGCCCGAAACTGTTGATGAGGTAGCCCGCGCCCTCGATCGCGAGCAGCACGCCGATGACGCGCGGAAGGAAGGTCGAGCGGTAGATCAGGTATGCCATCGCGAAGCAATCGAAGCCAAAAAAGACCAGGCAGATGGCAAAACCACCTTCAAACAACTGGAGAGAGAGATACGCTGCAGCCTGTAATTGCTCGGCTGAAAAGGCATGCAGGTAAGGTCCGCCTCCCACAATAACCAGCGGCGAGTAGTGAGCGAGCAAGCTGACGGCCTCAACGGCAGTGGAGACAAGGCCAAGAATCGCATCCAGTAACGCGATGTTCTTGTTCACCACCTTGAACAGGTGATAGAAGATGAGCGCCAGCGGCACATTACACACCAGGTAAAAGACTTCCACCGCAAAGCCCAGCCGGTAGAGCAACTGGTGCGTCATGATGTTGTGCGCGGTAGCCGCGGCGTCGCCCGGCACCACGAGCCTGCCGCGAACGAAAAGCTCGGCAAAGGCTCCCCCGACAATCACAATCAAATACAGGAAGCCGGCGATCCTGGCATAGAACCGCGGCGACGCTTCAATTCGTTCCATTATTTTATTGTCTCCTGAGAGATTTAGAACCTCAAGGCGTGTTGCGCCAGGGTGGTGACTCAATTTGAATCTCTCTGCGCTCTTCGCGGGTTTTCTTTGCGCGCTCTGCGGTTAAAGTCTTTTGATTTGCGCGGGAACTAAAGACTTCAGAGTGCGCGGAGGAAAGCCGCAGAGAACGCAGGGAAATTCAAATTGAGCCACTGCCTGCGCCTGAGTTGGCTACTCTTCGTAGAGGCGCAACGCGTTTCTGCAAACACAAAAGTAAGCGATCCCCGTCGGGTGCGAAAAGTCACACCCTGATCTGCGGTTGACAGGGTAACGCCTGCCGCTCTCGGCTCAGATCCGCATGAATCCCCCGCAAATCCGTGGCGAATAGCACCCCTCACCTTCCCGCCACCCTCGCCAGCACATCAAACAGTATCCGCGGCCCGCGCTTCACTTCATCTACGCGGATGCGTTCATCATTTCCGTGCTCGCTATTTCCTTCTACGTCGGTGGCCACGTACGGATTGAATCCGTAAGCCTGCATGCCCAGCGGCCGGTAGCGCTGGTTCTCGGTGTAGCCGCTGGTGATGTTCGGCACCACCGGCGTCCCGGGGAAATATTGCGCAGAGACCTGGCGAATCGCGGTAAACAGCGCAGTATTCGTCGGCGAATAATTTGCGACACGCACCTCCGCATTCAGCGGCTCAATCGTTACGCTGGGGTCATCCACCACCCGCCGGAGCCCCTCCAGCAGCGCCTTGGGGTCGCCGCCAGGCAGGACTCGCACGTCGAGATTGGCCCACGCCTCGGCGGGGATCACGTTGGTCTGTTCCGACCCACCCATCATGGTCAGGGCGATGGTATCGCGCAGCAGGTAGTTCAACGATTCGTCCTGCTCCACCTCCGCCTGGAATTTCGGGTCTCTGATCGCCTGACGGATATTGCGATACTGGCTTGCGCGCTGGGTCGGCTCATAGGGAGCCATCTCCCGTAGAAATTCCTCGACCACCGGCATCACGCGCAGCGGCGTCTTGTAGGCCAGAATGCGGTTCAGCGCCCGCACCAGCCGGTTGGGGGCCGAATCCGCGATGGGACGCGATCCATGCCCCGGCCGCCCGTGGGCCACCACGTGGAGCCAGAACGTGACTTTTTCGCCTACATCCACGCCCACATATTTGACCTTGCCATTTTCCAGCAGATTCTCGCCGCCTTCGTTGATCAGGAACTCCGCATTGCCGAGAAGGTCGCGCTGGTGAGCGATGAACCAGTCGGTACCCGTGCCCTCGGCTTCTTCGTCGCTGACGGCGAGAAAAATTACGTCGCGATCGAGCGGCACCTGTTCGCGTTTCAGCATGACCATGGCGACCAACTGCGCCAGGCCTTCGTCTTTCATGTCCTGCGCGCCGCGGCCCCAGACATATCCATCTTTGATTTCTCCGCTGAAGGGCGGGACTTGCCAATGGGAAGCGTCGCTGGTCACCACATCCATATGGTTGAGCAGGATGATGGGACGCTTGGCTTCCGCCGCACCTCCGGACGTGGTGTCGGGCGTTGTACGCGGCAGCCGAGCCCAAAGATCTCCACGGCCCGGCGCGTATTCGAAAACGCGGGCATCAATGCCTTCCCGGTCAAGGATTCCCTTGAAAAACGTAACCGCGCGCATTTCGTTTCCCGGAGGGTTGGTGGTGTCAATTCGCAGATACTGCTGCATCCAGTCGAGCGCCAGGTCAGAATATTGCTGCAAGCGGTCGGCGGAAATGCGCGACGAGGCCAGCGTCACGGGATGCTGATCCGCCGCCGGACCCTCCGCCCGACAGGGAAACGCCGCGGCTGCCCCGCAAACCGTCAGAACCGCCAAGACGCGTCGTATCCTCCCTGAACTCTGGTTCTCAGCACTGCCTCGGCCTCTTTCCGTCAATCGCTGTCCTCCTAGATTCAACGTTTGCACGCAGTTTTTATATCAGGTTTCCCAAAATTACCCTCCGAATTGCGCCCGGCCTACCTCACGATTTGGCAGAGAGTTATAATGTCCTTAGATACAACAATTTACATGGACCACCCTGCCGCGGGTTTGGCATCTAACCTGTAGTAGAGAGAGCAGGCGCCAGTTAGCATTCGGCACCCAGGGTTCAAGGCCAGGCGCCGCGTCAGCGCAGGCCGGCAAGTGTTTATCTGCTTGCTTTTCTTATCGTTAGGGACGAGATCAATCCCCGCAGCGCCACTTAGAGGCTGTGAGGGTGTAAGCCCAAAGAGCTCCCAATTCTGGAGGAAGTTATCATGAACAATCGCATTCTCATTGCCCTGCCACTGGCCGCAGTGCTCTCGCTGCCGGCCTTGGCGCAGAACGCTCCGTCGTCTTCCCAGCCCGCTGCGGCTACGACTCAAACCACTGATTCCGCCACCGGCAAGGCCCCTCTGGCGCCGCCCAGCCGTGAAGGCTTTTGGGGACGGGTTAATCCCTTCGCGCGCAAGAACTACGTGAAGCGCCAGACCGAGCCCATTCGCGACCGCGTCAACGAACTCGATGACCTGACCGCCGCCAACAGCAAGAACATTCGAGACACGGACTCGCGCGCCCAGGCCGGCATCAAGCTGGCGTCCGATAAGGCCGATGTGGCCGATCAGCACGCCGTCGACGCCGGCAACAAGGCCACCGCCGCGCAGCAGACCGCGCAGCTGGCTACCACGCGCATTCAAACGGTCGAGACCGTGGTCAACAACATCGACCAGTACAAGGCCTCAAACCAGACTGAGATCCGCTTCCGTCCAGGCCAGACCGTGCTGAGCAAGCCCGCCAAGGACGCTCTAGACGAAATGGCGACTGGAGTGAAGGGTCAGCGCGGATACATTATCGAAGTGCAGGGCTTCTCTTCCGGCAGGGGCCAGGTTGCCATCGAGCAGTCGCAGAAGATGGCGGAGTCGGTGGTTCGCTATCTCGTGCTCAACCACGAGATTCCGGTCTATCGCATCTATCTGGTGGGCATGGGCAACGCTCCCGTCGGCACCGACGAAGCGACCAAGACCAAGCGCATCAGCGGCGGACGCGTCGAGATCAGCATGCTGAAGAACGATCTGGAACAACTCTCCAGCAATTCGGCAGCTCCAGCCATGAACATGGATCAGTCGCAGCAGCCGAAGTAACGGAAGAACCGGAAGAACTGAATGGTTGTCTCCACTTAGGGACCAAACGGGCGCCTCGCCCGAGTCCCTCCCCCAGAAGAGCCCCTCGCGCAAGCGAGGGGCTTTTCGCGTTTGTGAACCTTTTTGCGTTATTACCGTTCGGCGCCCGCCCTGAGTCGAGACCGTGCAATATACCGTCAATTAGTGGCGCGTGAGTAGCTCGAGGCTCGTCGGCAAACAGGAGGTTGTGCGGCCGCCGCGTTGGAGGGGTTCGTCTCAATTGGCGACATCTCGCTACCACGCCGATCAGCTCGCCCCTTCACGCTCGGGAACTTGCTTACCCTTCCTGTATCGTCACGTGCATCATCCCAACGGTGGTCACTTGAACGTTATAGATGGATAAGTCGGGCGCGGCTGCCAAGTCGACTCCGGCAAAAATGCAGGCTCAGGGCTCGACCTCGGATGCGACGTCAGGACTCAACCATACAAAATGTCAAACTGGTTCATGACCAGCCGACTCTGCTTCGTGCGCACTTGTGATTCGTCTACGCTGGCGGCCGATGAACGCGCTGCGCACGGAACGAGGCGCTGAGACCGGAACCGACTCCACGTCCATTCGTTATAGCGAAGGCTATTAATTCTGTGCTACACATGCAGAATGCGGGAGCGATTCGTTGAATTTTGGGGCGCAGTGAGAATCCTTCCGACGGCGGTGCGAACCAGCGACTGGATATATTCCGGTCCTTTGGCGCGTCATGCGACCAAGAATGGAATTCTGGGTGCGGCGGCGATCTGCTTCCTGGCGTGGTCGATTACCGCATGGGGCGCCTCTTCTCCGTCAGGTTGCGACCCGAACCGCGCGCCGGAAGTGCGATCGGTGACGGTCGAGAATTCGGAGCAGGAAGACCTGCAGGACTACGCGGTTGCGGTCACCCTCAACCGAACGAATTTTGATTTCGCAATTCCTTCTAAAGATGGATCTGATTTGGCGGCGTGGGACGCGGCTACGCACCAGCCCATGGCGGCATGGCTCGAGTCCTACGATCCCGCAGCCAGTAAGGGCCTGCTCTGGGTGAAGTTGCCAAACTTGGACGCACAAACGTCGCTGAGCTTTCTGTTGACCGCGGGACGGTCGCCGGGCTGTTCACCTCCCATTTTCAGCGGCTACACGGTGTTCCCATTCTTTAGTGATGTGCACGACGTGTTGAACTGGCAGGCCAGCAACGAACTCAGCGTTTCCGATAGCGTGGTGGAGAGCCCGCTCACGATTTATGACCGCAGCGTCATCGAGAGCGATGGAAGGTACAACAACACGCCCTCGGTGGTGCGGGCGTCGAACGGGGACTTGGTGCTCTCCTACAACACCGGGGTCGGCCATTCGAATAGCCCATTTGTCATTCTGCGGCGCAGCCGGGATGGCGGGGCGACGTGGAGTCCGGAGGTGGTTTATTTTAATTCGTCAAAGCCGGATCCGGGGTTGGCGCGGACCCCGCTCGGCGACTTGCTGATCGCGCTCGTCAAAGCGGATCAGAGCAGCGATGCAGGCGGCGCATACAGCCGTTCCAACGACAACGGCTTAACCTGGGAACCATTCACTTTCTTCGACAATCCGCCCACGAAAACATTCATCGTGGACCCTTTGCTAAATATTGGGTCCACGATGTACGGGGCGGGATATGGCTTGTACGCTGGAGGTACGGGTTACGCGCCGAGTGTATGGTCATCTTCCGATGATGGTTACACCTGGACCGAGCTTTCCGAGCTTCGCGAGCCGAACGATCCTGGGCTCAACGAAACTGCGCTCGCCCAGACCGCTCCTAATACGCTGTTCGCCATGATGCGATCCGACGATAACGTGGATACTTTCGGGCGCTACTCCACCGATCTGGGAATGACATGGGGACCGCTAATCTCCTACACCTCGCAAGTTGGTGCGCTGCAAGATCCCGAGATGATCCAGGCGGGACGGGCGCTCATTCTGATGGGTCGCGAAGCCACCGCCATTCCTGGGGTTCAACCTTCCAACACCCTCGGCTATCCGCGGCAGTTGGTCGCCTTCGTCTCATACGATGCGGGACAAACATTCCGCTACGGCACGGTCCTCGACACCTATACCGGACAAACCATCGATGGCGGCTACTCGTGGCCGATCCTGGTGCATAGCGAGACGGAACCGCAGTCGCCGGTGGAAGGGGCTACCCGCGGACCCTGCGGGCCGTCCGAGTTTCTTTGCCCGGAGAATCCAGAAGTCTACGTGGTCTACTACGCAGATTCCCACAATCTAGGCCAGCCGGACATCAAATCGCTGAGGCTGTCGGTAGGACCGCCGTTTGCCACGCCTACCAGTTCGCTCCACATCGTCAGCCGGCTCGCGCCCGGATTGGCAACACACGGGCTAAGCTTAAATACAACGCGGTATTCTCTCGAATTTCGCTTTCGTTCCAGTCCAACGCCGGCGGGAAGCCAGTTTTCGGTGGTTCTGCGGGGCCAATCTTCCGGGTCGCCAGTGAATCTGGTCAACTGGGAGCTACCCTCCACCCACGCCACAGACCCTACTTCGGATTCCGGAATCATTTCGAACGGCGAGTTCGCGCAGGTCTGGAATAGTTTCAGTTACGGGCAAGCGTACCGCCTGCGCACCGTGGTTGACGAAACCCAGGAAACCCAGCAAGCCTCCCTGCTCGATGAGTTTGGTGGGCTGATCAGCGCGACTGCACCTCTCCCCCTGGCCCAAGCGAGCGCTCACGCGAGCGCGGTTCAGATCGGCAACAATTCCAGTCTGCGCGCCACCGACACCCTGCTGGATTTCGTTTTCGTACGCCCCGCCGCGCAGACCGAGCCCACCGTGGTTGTGAGCAGCGGTCACTGATTCGTCGCTGCTGGCCGTCTTCCGCCACATCGTTCCATCCGCTACTTCGGTTGGGGAACGATCCGGATGTAGGGCTTGGGCGACTTCCAGCCTGCGGGATACTGTTTTTGCGCTTCTTCGTTGCTGACGTTGCCGCTGATGATGACGTCGTCGCCGGGTTTCCAGTTCGCCGGGGTGGAAACCTTGTGTTTGGCGGTGAGCTGGATGGAATCGATGACGCGCAGGATCTCGTCGAAGTTGCGGCCGGTGCTCATGGGATAGCTGAGCTGCAGCTTGATCTTCTTGTCGGGGCCGACGACGAATACGGTGCGGACGGTGGCATTGTCGGCGGCGGTGCGGCCTTCGGAGGTGAGTCCGCTCCCGGCGGGGAGCATGCCGTAGAGTTTGGCGATTTTAAGTTGGGGATCGCCGATCATCGGGTAGTTGACTTTGTGGCCCTGGGTTTCTTCGATGTCGGCGGCCCACTTGGCGTGGCTGGTGACGGGGTCCACGCTGAGGCCGATGATTTTGGTGTTGCGCTTGGCGAATTCGGGCTGCAGTCCGGCCATGTAGCCGAGTTCAGTGGTGCAGACGGGGGTGAAGTCTTTGGGGTGTGAAAATAAGATGGCCCAGCCGTCGCCGATCCAGTCGTGGAAATGGATTGTGCCCTGCGTGGTCTCGGCAGTGAAGTCGGGGGCGGTGTCGTTGATGCGGGGGATGCTGGTGACTTCGGTTGCGATTTCGGTGGTCATGGCCGGTCTCCTCGTGAATTCGAATTTGAAATGCGAAAGTTGGTCCGCGGCAGCTTTCAAATCCGGGTGAATCTCCGCTGAAAACGAAAACCCACCCAGCTTGCCGCGGGTGGGTTGATGGGAATCTCACTGACCCTCTACCCACACGGCGGCGCATGCATACAACAACACAGGCGGTCGCCGGCAGGGATAATCATGTTGACAGGATAGAAGCGGGGTTCGTCTGGTGTCAAACGGGGGGCGCGATGTTCTGCCGTCGATAACGCCGATGGAGAGTTTGGAAGCGGAACTGCACCGTTGCCGAAACTCCGGAATTTGGCGCGATCTGGCTCACCCCAATAGAATCAAGCACTTCTTCGGGGGTAACCAATCCGAGGAACGAGAGGGCGGTGTCCTAATTTGAAGAGGGCGATGTCCTAATTTGACAGGTCACCACCGACGAGAGTGCGTTGCGGCGGCTGTTTCCCGGGTCTAGGCTGCTAGTCAATGAGACTCCACTCCCCACATCCTCAGCCTAAATCGCATCATGCAGCCGCGGTGGCCGCGGCAGGCATCGTCCGTAATCAGCGCCGGAGCAAGCGGATGGGCCTCATCGCCTCGGTCGGATTGTCCGGAGAAGATCGCCTGAAGTGTTCATTTAACATGCCCGCCCGCGCCACCAATCTCAACAAGCACGGAGCAGCTGTGCAGTTGACTCGTGACCTTGCGGTTGGCTCCGTCGTGCAACTGCGAAACAAGAACCGTGGCGAGGTTTCTGCGCGGATCGTCGCTCTACTGAAAGCGTCCCAGGGAGTTTCCACCTACGCCATCGAGTTTGTCGAGCAAGACGTCGGCGCAACCAATTTCTGGGGCATTACTTTCCCGTCGAGCGCCTAGGGGCCCGCTCGCCTGGGCGCTCCAGCGCTGGTCGTACATTATTCGTGGGGGAACCATTTCATCCCGCGTGGTGAGCGTTGACGTGCCGGGCCTGTGCCGTTCTCCGTAGGAATTCCTGGCATAACCGGGGCCATCCTCTGCTTTTTCCAAGAACCAAAGTAAACATCTTGAGATCAGAACGGTAGGGCTAGAATTGACTTTTGCCGCTTGTTCTTTATGATTTACGCTTCCCTTCTCGTCTTTGTCGCTGTGGCAATTTGGCGTGCTGGTTGGCGCAAAGGCCTGGAAATCACTGGAATCACTGCTGTCATCTGCCTTATCCTCGCTCTGACTTTCTCAACGAACGTTTGGGATGTCCCTCGCAAGCTTTGGACCGGTCTGCGCGGCGTCCTTTACTTTCCCGTTTATGCCATCCACCATCCGGCACAATGGCTTAATCTCCTGACTCCGACTGCCATCGTGGCAGCGGTTTGGCTTCTGTTCCTTGCCCTGCGAAGACTGCGAAAGAAGCCAGCAACTGAGGATGACGAAGACATGGTTGATCCGCGCGGGGATGGTCAACTCTGACCAGTTCTGCGCTAGGCGCGCAGACGAGAGAGTGCTTGGCGAAGATTGCCGATGCCAGGCCAATATCGAAACCAGCTTATCCCCTTTAGTTGCAGTTGACTTGAATCGTTCCTCGGTCGCGGCGACGTGGTTCTGCAGCGCCGCAATTGTTGAATATCGGCATTCCACTCATGGATCAGTTTATCGTTTTTCAATTCTCTGCGAGCCACCGAGTTAGCTCCCATTTAATTCCCCCGGCATGTAGCTTGGGGCAGGGGACGGCTTTCGTGCATCGCACGGCGGCCTGACAGCATCAGTTTCCTAGCGTTAAATGTTTTTCTTAGGAGCGATCCTAGTGAGCGGACAGGTGCGGCGGCTGGCGATGGCACAGTGGGACGTTTTTTCTTCGCGGGCTTTGGAGGGGAATTCTCTGGCGGTGTTTTTCGATGGCCGCGGATTGAGCGACGCGGAGATGCAATCGATCGCGAAGGAGATGAACCTTTCGGAGACTACGTTCATTCTGCCCGGGGATGCCGCAGCCGAGCGCGAGCGCGGCGTGCGCGTCCGAATCTTTACGGTGCAGGAGGAACTGCCGTTCGCCGGGCATCCCACGCTGGGTACGGCGTTCGCATTGCGCGGGCAGACTGGGGCGAAAGAAGTGAGACTCAACCTGAATGTGGGTACGGTGCCGGTGCGTTTTGAGGATGGCGCCGGACAGCCGGCATCCGGAGAGATGACGCAGGTGGACCCAGTCTTCGGGATGTTGCACTCGCGCGAGGCGGTGGCTCAGGCGACCGGACTAAGGCTGGAGGACTTCGACGACTCTTTACCGATCCAGACGGTTTCAACCGGGCTGCCTTACATCGTGACTCCACTGAAGTCGCTCGCGGTCATGCGGAATTTGTCACTCGACATGAACCGCTCGACGGAGTATTTGGCGAAAACTGAGGGGAAGTTTTTTTATTTCGTAACCCGCGAAACGGTGGACCGCGAGGCACGACTGCACGCGCGCATGCTTTTTTACAACGGCGAAGATCCCGCAACGGGCTCTGCCGCGGGTTGCGCGGCGGCCTGGATGGTGGCGAATGGCGTGGCCGAACCCGACAAGCGGGTGCTGATCGAGCAGGGCCTGGAGATGAACCGGGCGAGCCGGATTTTCGTGCGCGCATCTCGGCTCCACGCGAGTGCCAATAACCGGGTAGTTAACGTTCGCGTCGGAGGCCACGCCGTGGAAGTGTTGCGCGGCGAAGTTTTCCTCTGATTATTCTCTCTCAATTGCAGCAAAATGCCGTAGTCCACCAGAGCGAAAAAAAATCAATGGCCAGGAAGTGTCATTAGCTTCCGCGGCACTTTACAGTCGCGCACTCTACCCTATAGCATGCAGTTCGCTCTTACATTCTTCATATAGAGAAAACCATCCGCTGGGCGAGCGATTCAATTCTCGTCGCGCCGAGCGGATTGCCAGGGATTGATGAAGCCAAAGCGCACTATCCTGTGTGTAGACGATAACGAACAGTCGCTTTCCCACCGCAAAATCATGTTTGAGACCCGGGGCTACCGGGTGGTGAGCTTCTCCCGGGGAGAAGACGCGCTGGAACGGTTCAAGCAGGGAGGCATCGACCTGGTGGTGACTGACATGGCCATGCCCGGCTTGGACGGCCCGCAGTTGATCGCCGCCGTCAAGAATCTGTCACCGCAGACGCCTGCCATTCTGATTTCCAGCAAAGTACGCATCTACAGTCATGAATCGCAGGCGGATGTTTTCCTTACCAAGGGTATGTATGCCCCAGCAGATCTGCTGGAACGCATTCGCATCTTGTTGGTGCGAAAACGCGGCCCGAGACGCTTGCAGCAGCGGCCTGTGCAGGTGGCGAATCGGGCGGGCGCGGCGTAGGACCGCCTCACGATCTTTCCCGCCAACCGACGCTCGCTGGTGGATCGCTTGAACGGCGTTTTACCACCAAAGACACAAAGTCGCACGAAGGAAACCTAGCAAGAAAGCCCTTCGTGATCTTTGCGCCCTTCGTGGTTCGCGATTTTCTCCTCCGTCATTGACCTAACCCCAACTGCGCGGCTTCCGGGCGCCTTCCTTCGTGTAAGATCGTGCGTGAGCATGGCCGCGGCATTCATCGAAGCGAAAGACCTGCGTAAGACCTACCACATCGGAAAGATCGAGGTTGAGGCTCTCCGGGGTATCTCCTTCAGCGTGCAAAAAGGGGAGTTTGTCAGCGTGGTGGGACCCTCTGGCAGCGGCAAGTCGACGCTTTTCTATCTTTTGGGCGGATTGACCCGCGCCGATTCCGGCAGCGTGGTGCTCGATGGAGACGACTTCGCCACGCTTTCCGACAGCGAGCGTACCCGCATGCGGAAGCGCAAGATCGGCTTTGTCTTTCAAAAATTCAATCTGTTGCCCACGCTCGACGCGCGGTCGAATATCGCCATCGCCCAGGAAATCTCTGGCAATGGGGACCGCGACCCGGCCCATTTCAATCGCATCACAGATCTTCTGGGTCTGACGAAGCGGCTGGGACACCGTCCGTCAGAACTGTCTGGCGGGGAACAGCAGCGCGTGGCTCTGGCGCGAGCTCTGATCAACAAGCCAGCCATCGTGCTGGCGGACGAACCCACCGGGAACCTCGACTCGAAGAATTCGGAGGTCGTGCTGAGCATGCTGCGGCGATCGAATCAGGAACTGGGGCAGACAGTCCTGATGATCACGCACAATCCCGAGGCTGCGAAGTGCGGCGACCGCATCATCCACATGCGCGACGGGCAGATAGTGAGTCCGGAAGAAGACCCGCAGTGGGCGCCGCATTAGGAGAGTTTTCGTGCGACTGCTTCGTCACGGCGTGGTCCTACCAATATCGGCGCCGTGCGCTTGCTTCAAATGCACTTCGAACTGTTCTTGGAGCGACTTCGCGAATTCATCGTGGTTTGGGCGATGACTTCCGATGATTGCTTTGAATTTCACGCCGGCGCAAGCGGTGCATTCGGCTTCTACCGGGATGGTCCCAAGCCATTTGGTGCCGCGGAGAGATGGTTTCTTGTTTCCCATGGTCGGCAAAAAGGATACACCGTGCGGTACCCAGGGCTCTCAGTTGGAACAGTTGGCGTTGCCCCGCTCCAACCCGTGATTTATAATTACGTTTTGCACAAGCGGGAGTAGCTCAGTGGTAGAGCGCGACCTTGCCAAGGTCGATGTCGCGGGTTCGACCCCCGTCTCCCGCTCCAGATTTTCTTCGATTCAGTCCCCGCCGATGGACTTTTTCCGCACGGAACGCTAACGTAGGGACGAGGGGCGCGGTACCCAAGTGGTAAGGGAGAGGTCTGCAAAACCTTTATGCGTCGGTTCGATTCCGACCCGCGCCTCCAGTATCTTTTCCAGTTGTTTTCATTTGCCAGAAATCTGCGACAGGCCTCAATGCCCGTCGCCGCGATTCAACTGGCCGATGAAAACCCCATAAGGCTCGAGCGTTACTTCGTCTCCCTTGGCTGAGGACTTCCCGGTCGCCACCAGGCTTTTCGCCGATGAAAAGCCGTTGTGTTTGAGTTCGAAATTGACCTTTCTCCCAATTCCCGACATGTTCAGCGCCACCAGCACCACATCGTCGTTGTAAGCGCGCAAATAAGATAATACGTCTGGATCGCTCTCATTCAAGGCTGTGTAGCTGCCATCGAGCAGAGCCTTGCTGGCGTGGCGCAGCTTGAGTACGCTCTTGTAGAACTCGAGCACGGAGTTCGGATCTTTCGACTCATCCGCCACGTTGTGGGTTTTGTAAGTCGGGGGAACGGGCAGCCAAGGTTTGGCTGTGGAGAACCCCGCATTGGGGCTCTCGTCCCATTGCATGGGGGTGCGTTCGCCATCGCGGCCTTTTTCCTTAGGCCAGCCCCTGCGCCCGATGGGGTCTTGCACATCTTCCTTGCGCGTGGGAGGAGTCGTCTTCATGCCGATTTCTTCGCCGTAATACATGATCGGCGTGCCGCGCAGCGTGAGGTAGAGCGCGGCCATCACTTTGGCGATCTGATCGTTGTGCTTGCCGTCGCCGTAGCGGTCGTAGGAGCGCACGATGTCGTGGTTGCTGATCACAAACGTTGGCCAGCCCGAAGCGGAGTTGACGGCGGCAATCTGTTTGCGGAATTCGGGAGGCGACAGCCTGTTGACCGTGGTGAAAAGAAAATCCATGGGCAACTGCAACTCGTCGTTGTGCTGGCCATAGTAGCGGTTCAATTCGGCAATATCTGCGGTCCAGGTCTCGCCGATCAGCACGGCGTTGCTTTCATCCGCTACTTTGCGCAAGCTGCGAAGCACATCATGCACTTCGGGCAGCTTGGTGTTGTATTTGTCCTGTTCGATAGGGTCACCGTAGGCATTCTTGCCGGGCTTCGCGATGGGGTTATCGTGAAGATCGGGATCTTCGAATAACGTGTCCACCGCGTCCAGGCGGAACCCTGCAACGCCCCGCTTGTACCACCAGCGTTCCGCATCCAGCATGGCATCTTTGACTGCAGGATTGCGCCAGTTCAAATCCGGCTGCTCGGCGTAGAAATAGTGGTAGTAGTACTGGCCGGTGGCGGCATCAAACTTCCACGCGGAGCCGCCAAAGGTCGATTCCCAATTGTTGGGAGGCTGGCCGGGCGCCTTACCGTCGCGCCAGATATACCAGTCGCGGTACTGCGCCGTGCGGGAGGATTTGGAATCCTGGAACCATTTGTGCTGGTCGGAACTGTGGTTCACCACGAAGTCGAGAATGACGCGGATTCCATGCTTCTTTCCTTCGTCGACGAGAGTATCGAAGTCGGCCAGCGTTCCGTACATGGGATCGATGTTTTCGTAATCGGAAACGTCGTATCCGAAATCCACCTGGGGCGATGGGAAGCAGGGGGAAATCCAGATCGCATCCACGCCCAGGTCTCTGAGGTAATCCAGTTTCGAGGTCATGCCCTTCAAGTCGCCGACGCCATCGTTATTGCTGTCGGCAAAGCTGCGCGGATATAGCTCGTAGAAAACCGCATGCTGCCACCATGGATGGCCTTCGGCGTCCACGGCGTTGGCTGCGGTTTGACCCGTGACAGTCTGCAGGAGAACGCAGAAGCAAGCGACAAACGCCGGCAACCACTTCATTGTCTTTTTCATACATGCCTCCACCAGAACTTAAAGCCGCAATGCTGCTCTCGTTTCGACCTCGGCGTCCATCTATTTCCATTTTCCCTGGCGTTTGAGTTCGTGTGCCGTTCGGCGCTAGGTTTTAGAAAAATGAAAGACGATAGCGCGATGCTGATATGCTTCGCCGCTACCCTGGCCGGTTTCGGCAGGAAACTCAATCCGGACTTTTCCCTGGCTGATCACGGCTCCGTCAACCGAGCTGATCTGAGACGGGTTCCAGACTGCGAGATCATACTGCGCGCCCGGCAGGCCCGAAACCTCGACTGTCAACTGAGTCCGAGCCGGGTTCCACGACTCCGAGATCACGCGTAGTCCATGGCTCGTGCTGCCGAGCGCGGGAAGTTCGTTCGACAACGACAATCCGAAATCGTTCTTCACGTGGATCACCACCCGCTTGGGGCCGCCGTGCGCGGGAAAACGGAGTGACACATGCTGATCTGCGCTCGGGCTATCACGCTCATCTGCGCCCTCACTTCCGCCGCTCGATTGCACCTTAAAGGGCAGGCGTTGTCCGTTCAACTCGACGCCGACAACTTCGGCGCGCGGGCTGAGAGCCGGGGAGAACTCCACCCAGCAATCTCCCGCTCCGGTGGACTTAGTTTCGAGCACGAGGCTGTCCGCGGTTTTGTGGTATTGAAAATCGACGGTTGCCGATCCAAGGTGAACATTTCGGATGGCGAATGAGGTCCAGTCCGCTGGGACGTGCGGAGTCAGAGTGATTTGATGATTCGCGGCATCGGTTTGCAATCCGAACATTCCGCGGAGGATGGGACTGACGACCATGGCCGCCGACCAGATCTGATGCGGCGAACTGGTGGAAAAAGACTGGTAGTAATCGCCGGACAAAACTTCAGTGAAATGGCCGAGTGAGCCGTCAAGCCCAAGCAGCGCGTTGGCGCGCAGGTTGGAGTAAGCGGGAAATGCGCGGTGATACTTGTACTCTGCCACGGAAGCCCAGCCTGTGAACAACGGCCAGACGGCGCCGAAGTGGTAGCCGGAGCCATCGTAGACTTTGGAACCCGACGAGATAATGCGCATACCCCAATCGGTCTGGTGATCGCCTTCCGAGAGTCGCGTGATCATCTGACCGGCGTGGACAGGATCGGCCAGACCAAACCACATTGGAACGGTTGCGAGCACACTGGCTTCGTCTGCGCGTTGGTTGTTCTGCGTCAAAGCGAACGCGTAGATCTTCTTCTCGGGCGACCAGAACGCTTGATCGAGCAGCGCTCGTTTCTGCTCGAACTCAGCGGCCAACTGTTTTTTCAGATCATCCTTGCCCGCGAGCTGTGCCAGGCTGGAGAGCGCCCGCAGCGCTTCAACTCCCAGTCCGGCCTGATAGAACTCATTCTTGACGGGCAACAACGGACCGCCCTCCACCCATCCATGGCCCACGCCGGCATTCTGCGCCAGGCCTTGCGCATCGTAAGTCGAGCGTAAGAATTGGTAAGCGCTCCAGACGTTGTCCCACTTCTCGCGCAGAAACGGCATGTCCCCGCTTTGCGCGACGTAGTCATTCATGGCAATGATGAAGAGCGGCGTGGCATCGGCGGAAACGTAGGGATAAGGGAAGTCTTTGAACCAGGGCACCAGGCTTGCGCTCTGAGAAATCTCGTGCGGAACTTTGCCGTCTTCACGCTGGTATTTGCTGATAAAGTCAAGGGCAGCGTGGGTAGTTGCGAAGTCGCCCTCGGCGTTCAAAGCGAACGAAGTCCACAACGAATCGCGGCCGAAGAACCAGGCGAATCCTGGACGCTGGCTGGCGCCCGATGTCCTATAGCCCGCGACCAGGCCCCTGCCGAGATAGGGGTTGTCGACCAATCCTTGAATTGTGCTGATACGCGCCCAGTCGTAAGCCTGCTGCAGTGCAGCGTCGGGCAGTTCCAGATTGACGGTTTGCGCCAGATAGGTGCGGTAGTAGTCAGCGGAATCGCGAAGCAGTTCGGGATATGAAGTCGACAGGTGCTGATAAGTTTTACTCGCGTCTTCGATGCCGGTGAATGATCCCGCGATCACCAGCAGCTTGGTTTCGTGGCCTTTTTGTGTGACTCCGAGACGAAAAGAGTTTTCATTCGAAGACGAATAGTTGGTCTCGTAGGCCTGGTGCGGGTCCTGCGCAGTGGGAGAGCCGACTATAGCTGAAAGCTTTCGAGTCTCTTCGCCGAAAACAAAGGCTCGCCGATTCACGTCCCAGTTGACGAAAGTACCACCGGTGGCCGCGGGCCATTCCAGGGCGAAATCTGCGACGAACGCCACTTCGATCTCCAGCGGTTGCTCGGTCTCCACGTCCAGCAGGATTACCGCCCCCGGTTCGTGCACCGGCACAAAAAAAGTCTCGCGTACGCGGAATGAATCCCCCGCGTAGAGTAGCGTGGCTGACTCGGGACGCACCGTTAGAGTTCGAGACAGGCTCTCCGCGGGCAATGCGCGGCCGCCGGCGTGAAAGGTCAGGTGAAGACCGCGAAAAATCTTCAGCGGATACACCCAGGCTTCCATCTGTCCAGACTCGTTGCCGAACAAGCCTGCACGGGTACCGACGATGGGAAGAAACTCCCAGCTGCGGACGGGCCGCGAGAGTTGCAGTGTCTTGGGCGTTTGCTGCGCGGTGAGAACGAGAGGAAACAAGAGCAGGAAAACAAAAACAAGCAATTGGACGAAAAGGCAGTATCGTTCGATGCGCAGGCGAGGAAACGAGTGAAACATGAGTTCGAAGCGACGGCTTGCGGCGGTCAGATCGGACGGCGGGACGCTTGCGCCGGAGCGTGCTGAATGAAGGCTCAACACAAAAATGTGAAGCAGCCGCGAATTCTAGCACGGGCGGGGTCGCCGATTTTTTTGACGCAAGCGCATCAAGCGGCGAACAGGGCTCTAGATGCGGCAACTTGCGCTATGCTGAAGATTCAGATGCAGCACCAGGGAACCCGCGCAATGTTGCGAAGCGGCTGATTTTGAGAATTGACGGTTGCGGCCGGTCCAACTGACGGCTGTCGCTAAACTGAAGTGCCGCGGCGAAACCCTGTACCGCCCATCGACCATGAGCGCCCTATCATTTTCGCGCCTCCTGATTTTGCTCGCGACGGTTTGCGGAACAGTTTTCGCCACGTCCGCGGCGCAGACAAAACCTGCCGCCACCATCGCTCCAACGGCCTACCAGATTGGTCTCGCGGCGTGGGAGCGCGGCGACATGGCAGCGGCGCGCGACGCATTCGAAAAGGCCGCTCAACTTAACCCGCGCGATGCCGATGCCCAGAACATGCTCGGCCAGACCCTGCTGCAACAAGGACAAGTGGATGACGCGATCGCGCATTTCTACGTACTAATCAAACTTCGTCCGACTCTGGCTGTGGCCCACGCTTACCTCGGTCAGGCTCTTCAAGCCAAGGGATCTCTGGACGACGCGGTGACCGAATTTCGTCGCGCCGCGCAACTGGCGCCGAAAACGCCGCAAGCTCACGAGGCCCTTGGACGCGCACTTACTCTGCTACAGAAAAATGAAGAGGCCGCCGCAGAATTCAAAGAAGCGGTACGGCTTGCGCCCGAGCGACCGGAGTTTCACGATGAACTCGGTTTGCTTTGGGTGCAGGAAGTGAAGTTCGCCGATGCCGAAAAAGAATTCCGCGAAGCGCTACGCCTCGACCCGAACTATGAGCCGGCGTACTTGCATCTGGGTTTAGTGCTCGCAAGTGCGGGTGAAACAAACCCGGCGCAGGATGCATTGGATCAGGCGGTCAAACTCGACCCGAACGACGCGATGGCCTGGTACCAGCGCGGAATCCTGGAGCAGGCCGTCAATCCCAACGAGGCCTTGCGCTCCTACGAACGCGCCGTCGAACTCAAGCCTGATCTCGCGCCATTGCAGACGCACTTCGGCCTGCTGCTGCAAAGGCGGGGGGATGTGGAGCGGGCAGAGGCTGCGTTCTCCAAGGCTGTTGAACTCACACCATCCGACGCCGAGGCGCACAACAATCTTGCGCTGGCGCTGCTGCAACGCGGACAAGCGGACGCGGCCATCAAGGAATTTCAGCAGGCCATCCAACTGCGTCCCGGCGATCCGGGATTTCTGCAAAATCTGGGAACCGCTTATTTACAGAAAACGGATTTCGATGCGGCCGTCAGCCAGTTTCGCGCGGCTTTGATTCTCGATCCGGGGCACGCCAGCCTGCACTACGATCTGGCCCTCGCCCTCAAGCTGAAAGATGACCTGCCCGCCGCCATTGCTGAATGGAAGGAAGCCATCCGCCTGGATCCCAAGTTGGCGGATGCGCATTACAGTTTGGGAGTCACTCTGTGGCAGACGGGAGATTTTCCGGGTGCGGCGGAGCAGATGCAGCAAGCGATTCAGATTCAGCCCGATTACGCTGAGGCTTATTACATGCTGGGCACGGTGCTGAAACAGATGGGAAGATTGCCCGAAGCTGCCGAAGCGCTGAAGACAGCTACTCGGCTGCAGCCCGATTTCGCGGGGGCGCATACTACGCTGGCGTCAATCTTGCGACAACTTGGGAACTCCGCCGGAGCAACCGCCGAAAGCAAGCTGGGCGCGGACATCACCCGCGAGAAAAACAACTTGCAGGCGGCTACCTTTGCTACGAACTCCGGCCGCCGGTTGCTGAACACCGGTGACCTCGATGGAGCGATCTCGCAGTTCCGCTCCGCCATTGACGCCATGCCCACCTACTCCGCGGCTCACTATGAGCTTGGTTTGGCGTTACAGCAAAAAGGCGATGATGCAGGGGCGAAGCAGGAACTTCAGAAAGCCGCCGATTTGTCTGCTCATCCGACGACTCCATCACACTGAGCGCCTCGAAGTCAGAGACGATTCAATCGACGGGCATGAAGTGTCCCACAGGAGCTAGTGCCAGTCAACCGCCGACTGGAGACTAGTGGTCTCTTATGCGCAGCGCGACTAGATCCTCTTTGACCGGGACTCCGTGAGTGACTTTTACACGCAGAAGAGCTTCGAAAGGCTTCAGATCCCCGGGCTTCGAAACGCCCAAACGGTGCAACAGATCGGACAGGGAGTCTTCGCTGCACACGAACTCCGCCGCCGCCTGGGTGCCCATGGTGGTAGTTCCCGCCAGGATCAGCATGGAACGTTCCCGGTCCAGGCCAGGCTCCAAGCCCACAACCGCGTAGTCTTCGGTGATCGGGCGGTCGGAGGCACTCGCCATGACGACTGTCGGCTCGCCCGGCCCCGGATGCATGTTCAGCACTTCCATATCCCCTTTTCGCGGACCAGAATCGATGCGACGAAAAACGAACTCCTGGGTCCCGGGAATATCGAGCAGCGTGAGATTCTCTGCCGGAGACCCGATAAAAATCAGGTCGTTGTTCTTGGCGTCATCGAGCGAAAATAACGCACCCCGCTTAACCTGTAACGGGCGATTGAAAAGACCGAAGACCCGATCAAGCTGGTGAACCGCCAGCACTTCCCCGACTCCCGTGTAATGATCGAGAATCACGGCGTGGGGATCCGATCCAGGGGTGAAATAGTGCATGTCCGTCTGCGGGTGTCCCACGAAGCTGGCATTGCTGAAGATCACCCACGGTTGCTGCGGACCGCTGATGAAGCTGTTCCAAAAAGTCTGGTAAACCGCGGGAGCGGCCTGCCGGGCTGCGGCTTGGGGCCGTGACCTGGCAGCAAGCAGCACTCCAATCGCCGCCAGCGAAACCACCAACAGCCCCGCGAGCACCACCACCGCAATCAGCCAAGGCCGTTTGGAGGGTTCTTCGCGCCCTTCCTCCTCCTTGGCGAACCGCAGGCTCACGCCCGGCAGCGACGAGGTGGTAGGCGTTGGAGTCCGCACCTGGAAGGTCAAGGCGTAGGAACCTTTCGGCAGCTCTACGACAATGGGATCGTCTGGCCCTTCGTGCGAGTAATACTCCGCCAGTTTGACGCGCAGGCGCCCCGCCTGTACCCGGACCGTCGAATCGCTTTGCGGGTCGAATCCAGGGGACCGTCCCAAGACTTCGGTCGCGATCTGATATTCCTTCAGGGCTACGCCAGGATGGTCGAGGGAGTGCTCCGCGAGGTAGCGGAGCAGCTTGCAGAGCGATTCCGACCCCCGCAGGCTATGACTATTAATAAGTTTATCTACTTGCTGGAAGCATTGCTCCCGCCCAGCCGCGTAGGTACGTGTCAGAGCCATTTAACAGCCACGTAACAGAAGTCTGTATCCTACTGTGACGCTAGCACTTTACTCCTGTAACCGTTAAAAACCTAGTGAAACTTAATTCGCTAGTGGTTTTGTACTACCACTTGCAAGCTTTCCTGCTGGTATCTCTCTGCAACTCTGGGGCAATCGAATCTCTGGTAGTCAAACGATTTTCTAGCAGGTGCGGTTTTCGGAGGATCTTCCATGAAGAAGTCAGTTCTGGCGGCTGTGGCGATACTGGGACTTCTGTGCGGCTTCTGTGTGCCGGGAGCTTTCGGACAAGCGGTTTTCGGCAGCATCCTAGGCACGGTGACGGATCCCTCCGGGGCAGCCGTGGCGAACGCAAAGGTCACGGTTCTGGACCAGCGCAAAGGCACGACCGAGCAGACCACGACCAACGAGAGCGGCAACTATTCGGTGACGCACTTGATCCCCGACATTTACACCGTCCGCATCGAGGGCACAGGCTTCAAGGTTCTGGAGTTCAAGGACATCACCGTAGCAGCTGACAGCGGGGTCGACGTCAACGGCCAGTTCCAGGTCGGCTCGACCAGCGAACAGGTGGAAGTCACTGCCGAAGCGCCCCAGCTCAAGACCGACCGCGCCGATGTTGCCATCGAGTTCAACGAGAGGTACGTGGAAGATCTGCCTATCCTGAACCGCAACTTTACCAGCTTCGAACTGCTCTCCCCCGGTACTCAGAAGCTGGCGTGGGGCCACGCCGCGACCGAGAATCCGCAAGGCAGCCAGCAGATTTTTGTCCAGGGACAGCACTTCAGCGGAACGGCATACGAACTGGATGGCACTGACAACCAGGATCCAATTCTCGGCATTATCGTGGTCAACCCAAACCTGGACGCCGTGACCGAAACCAAAGTCGCGCTGCAGAACTACGATGCCGAATTTGGCAAAGCGGTAGCGGGCGTTGTGACCGCGCAGACCAAGTCAGGCAGTAATGACATTCACGGCAGCGGATTCTTTTTTGATCGGAACGATGGCTTTCAGGCGCGCGATCCTTTCAATCAATTCGGACCTAACTTTAAGCTTCCGACGTCGAGTTGGAAGCAGTACGGTGGCTCCATCGGCGGTCCGGCCATCAAGAATAAGTTGTTCTTCTTCGGTGATTTCCAGGCGACTCGCCAAACCAACGGCATCACCAATCAGTTAACGATTCCGACGGCGACTGTGCAAAGCACTTGCAACCCGCTGACCAATGCCACAAGCGCAACGCCAGGCTACTGCGACCTGCACGAGTATTTAGCCGCTGGGCTCCCTGGCGGTGGCCAAGCTTACGATCCCAGCACCGGCAGCACCACAGGTAACGGCGGGCTGCGAACCCCATTCGGCCCGGCTGGCGCATGCACCGGTAATTGCATTCCGATTGGCAAGATTTCAGGTCCGGCTGCCGCCATTCTGGCCTTGTTTCCCAAGCCGCAAACGACTGGTGTCCAAAATAATTTCATAGGCTCCGGGTCCGGTCCGTTTAGCCAGAACAGCTTCGACACTCGTTGGGACTACACGGCGAGCCAAAGTTTGAACGTGTTTGGGCGGTACAGTCTCGACTACTTCA
This sequence comes from Candidatus Sulfotelmatobacter sp., assembly GCA_035308125.1. Taxonomy (GTDB): domain Bacteria; phylum Acidobacteriota; class Terriglobia; order Terriglobales; family Acidobacteriaceae; genus Sulfotelmatobacter. The sequence continues at coordinate 17,184 of DATGHF010000036.1, read as the reverse complement.
GCCTTTCGGGGACGGGCGTCTTGGGGGCGTTAGGAGGTCCGGGAACCGGCTTGCTCGGATTGTCCGGCGGTTCCATTACCCACAACTACAGCTTGGCTTTGGGTTTCACCAAGACCCTCAGCAATACGCTGCTTACCGACTTCAGGTTCGGATGGTTCCAATACAATCCTCAAACCCACAAGCCCGACGGCGGCACTCCCATGACCACCTTCGGAATTCCTAACGCCAACACCAGCGATCCCAAGACCGCCGGCTTGGGCTCATTCATCCTCGGGTCCGACGCGTCGACTGGGGAGGGCGGTGCTCCTAATAGCAACGGAGGCGCGGAAGCGATCTCCAGCTTCGGTGACGGCCTTGGTGTCGCACGCTGCAACTGCCCCTTGACCGAGAAGGAAGACCAGTTCCAGTTTGTCAACAACTGGACGAAAACAAAAGGCAACCACATCTTTAAAGCCGGAGCTGACATTCGCTACGCCAGAAACTTACGAATTCCCAGCGACAACAACCGCACTGGCGAATACAACTTCAGCCCGCAGGAGACTTCCAATCAAGGGACAGGCGGACTGGACTTGGCGTCATTCCTGTTGGGCGACGTCTCGTCGTTCGCCCGCTACGTCACCAACCCGGCCCTGACGGTCGCCACCAACGCTGCGGAGCGGCAGAAGCGTTGGTTCTTTTACGGCCAGGACACTTATCGTGCCACCTCGAAATTGACCCTGAGCTACGGCTTGCGCTGGGAAATTTACTTCCCCGAGTCCGTGCTTGCCAAAGACTACGGAGGGTTCGCCAACATCGTTGACAACGGCGGCACCGGCGTTATCCGAGTGGCGGGAGAGGGCGGTTACGGGTTGAATGGTAACATCTCGAACACGTTGCATGCCTTCGCGCCTCGTTTGGGTGTGGCATACCAGGTCACTCCGAAGACCGTCCTGCGTATGGGATACGGTCGCAGCTACGACATGGGGGTCTTCGGATCGAACTTCGGGCACACTGTAACTCAAAACCTTCCGGTGCTCGTCAAGCAGAACATCGATGCGTCCGCGGTAATCAAGAACGCCAGCCCAAATTTCGTTCCGCTCTTCAGTCTGGCGGCTGGGCCCATTGCGCCTGCCTTTCCCACAATTCCATCCAACGGGCAAATCACGTTCGCCAGCCTGAACGGCCAGGACTCCGGCGTACACATTCGTCCAATCAAACAAATACTTCCGACGCTTGACGCGTGGAACGTCACGGTTCAGCGCCAGGTTACCAACACGATTTCAGCGGAAGTCGCATATGTGGGCAACAAGGGATCACACGGGTTCTCGGGTGACGGCCCGAACTACGATGTGAACCCGGTTTCCATGTTTGGCTTCAACACGATCGATCCTGCAACCGGCAAACTCTATTCGTCCAGCGCACGCAGGCCACTTTGCCACGAGAATTCAGCAGGTGTCTGTACTGGCATCCCGGATGATCTCGGCAACTACTACGGCAACGACGCCAGCAGCAACTACAACGCGTTTGAGGCCAAGGTGGATAAGCGCTTCAACCGCGGTTTCCAGTTTATTACCCACTTCACTTACGCAAAGTCCAACGCCTACAACGGTACCCTATACGCCACCGATCATCCGATTGCATATGGTCCGAACGATTTCGTGCGTACGGCGATATGGGTGTTCAACCCGGTTTACCAATTGCCATTCGGCAAGGGTAAGCAGTTCATGGGCAATGCCAGCCGCGGCACGAACTATCTGGTCGGCGGATGGCAGTTGAGCAACAGCACTAACTGGAGCAGCGGTTTGCCTTGGACGCCCAGCTTTAATGAATGCGGCCCCGAGCAAGATGTCGGCGTATGCCGGCCGAACAGGGGGTCTGGATCCTTCCATTTGGGGGTAGGACCGCTTCTGCACCCGGCTACGGGTAATCCCGTCCGACAATACTTCACTCCGATTCCCGCAATTACTCCCACTAGTACTGGACCCTTTACCGATCCCGGCACCGGGAACCTCGGCAACATCGGCTACAACTCATTCCGTGGACCGAGAGGTTTCTATTCGGATATGTCGATTACGAAGGATATCCCCTTCGGTGAGCGGGTCAAGGGTCAGTTCCGCATGGATGCTTTCAACGTGTTCAATCACCCTGTGTTCAATTTCAGCGGAAATAGCGGAGCAAACAACTGCATCGATTGCCAGGGTGGTACGAACGGTCAAATCACAGACATAGAATTTGGGAGCACTATGCGCGCCTTGCAGTTCGCGCTGCGGGTTGACTTCTAGGTCTCCATAATTGCAAGGCTTTTTCGAGGGAGCCTTTCGAGGCTCCCTCTTATTTTCCCCTCGTACTCTGTTTCCGGTACTCTCGTCTTGGTATATGCTTTTCGGCCACAATTCCCGCGCGGTCCTGCTCTCGTGGTGCATGTGGGTTCTTTGCTGCTGCGTCTTTTTCTCAACGTCTGTGGCGCAGCAGGCGCCTTTGCAAGCACCGCTGACGGAGGGAACTTCACCGACTTCGACTTCAACTCCCGCACCAGACTTTTCGCACGCCCGGAACCTGATGCAGCAAGGCAAGGTCGACGATGCTATCGCCGAACTGCAGGCACTCGCAGCCAGCAATCCGGGGATGAAAGGGCTCGACCTGGAACTTGGCACCGCCTACTACAAGAAAAGCGATTACGTGAAGGCGATTGCTTTTCTCAAGAAGGCCACGGCTTCCGATCCCGAGAGCAGCGAGGCGGCGCAGCTGCTTGGTCTTTCTTATTATCTGAATGGGTATCCGGCGTTGGCGATTCCGTTGCTCGAAAAGGTGCAAACCTGGTTTCCCCGCGCCAACGTGGATGCCGCGTACATCCTCGGTATCTGCTATATCCAGACCAAGGACTATCCGCAGGCGCGCAAGGCGTTCGCCAAGATGTTCGATGTACCGCCAGACTCGGCCGCCAGCTACCTGTTCACCGCTCGCATGCTGTTTCGGCAGGAGTTTGATCCGGTGGCGGAAGAATACGGGCAGAAAGCTGTGGCGCTCGATCCGAAGCTTCCACTCGCTCACTTCCTATTGGGCGAGTTGTATCTTTACAAGTCGCGCGTTCCAGAGGCCATTGCGGAGTTTCAGAAGGAACTGGCCATTAATCCCGGACATGCGGCCGCCTATTACAAGCTGGCCGACGCCTACTCCCGCATCCAGAAGTTCGATGACGCGGAGAGGCTTCTGCAGCGCTCCATCTGGCTCGATGCGACTTCCACCGGGCCGTTCATCCTGATGGGCAAGGTTCTGGAAAAGAAAGGCGAATACGAATTGGCAGTGCGCGCGCTGAAGCGCGCGGCGGCGATGGACCCGAACAATCCCACGACCCATCACCTGCTGGGTCAGGCCTATCGGGATATGGGGAAGAAAGAAGACGCCGACATCGAACTGAAGTTGGGGGAGGAACTGCAGACGCGGCAGGACTTGCAGCCTTAGCAGAACTCGGCATTGCGGCGCGGGGCACCTGAGAAATTCGGATAAACATATCTAAGAGAGCATGATCGATCACGTGGCCGGCAAAGGAAAAATAGTCGTCGGGCTGGGCGAGTTGCTTTGGGATCTATTGCCCGCGGGAAAGCAACTGGGCGGCGCTCCTGCCAACTTTGCTTATATTACCAGCCTTCTCGGCGGACAGGGTATTCCGCTCAGCCGCGTCGGCAAAGATGATCTGGGAGAGGAAGCTCTCCGGCAACTGAAACATCTGGGTCTCCCGACCGGTTTCGTCCAGATCGATTCGCTTCACGCCACAGGGACGGCTGAGGTCGAATTGAACCACGGCCAGGCACGCTTTGAAATCTCCAAGCAAGCCGCATGGGATTTTCTGGAGTGGACGCCGGAGTGGGAGAGACTCGCCGGGCAGGCCGATGCGGTTTGTTTTGGATCGCTGGCGCAGCGATCGCCGCAGAGCCGTGAGACCACACGGAACTTTCTCCGCGCTAGCTCTCCGGCCGCGGTGCACATCTTCGACGTTAACCTGAGAGGCGATTTCTATTCCCCGGAACTGCTGTCTGAATCCATGAGCCTGGCTGACATCGTCAAGCTGAACGACGAAGAACTACCTAAGATGATGGAACTCGGCGGCTTGGTCCACAGCGACGAGAAATCCTCAGCCGAACAGTTGCTCAAGCTCTACGATCTGCAACTGGTCTGCGTCACGCGGGGATGCCGGGGCAGTTTGCTGATCAGCAAGTCCGGCTTTAACGAGCACCCAGGGTTCCGCGTGAAAGTGGTGGACACCATCGGCGCCGGGGACGCCTTTACCGCGGGCCTCGCCCACGAGTATCTGCACGGCGCGTCGCTCGATGGCATGAACGAAGTCGCGAATCTGGTGGGGGCGTGGGTGGCGAGCCAGGCGGGAGCCACTCCAACACCGAAGGAAGGGGCCCTGGAGCACTCTCTCGCAGAGATTTCCTGACTAAGCTTTAAGTTATTGAGAAGCTGGGCCGGGTTGGCGCTGCGACCTTTCCAGCCGGTCTACCATTTCTTTCGGCATTCCGTGCAGCAATTCGAGAAACGCGGCATTGGTCCAGCCGAAGCCGACTACGTTCATGTGATAACCGAGTTCCACGCTCGACTCGGACGATCGTGACACCACGTTGTATTTCTCGCGAATGTTGCCGTCGCGCCCGAAGTTCTCCGCAACCATAGAGACAAACTCGTAGGAAACGCGATCCGCCTCGGCGTTGAAGCCGTAGCGGCGAAGGCCCTCGATGGCCAGCATCTCGATGTTTCCCCAGCCATAAGGCAGATCCCATTGTGCGCCGGTTTGTTCAGGGCTCATGGCCAGGCCGCCAGGCCGCTCGAAAACTTTAATGTTTCCCGCCACCGCTTTGGCTTGCTCCGGCGTCGCCAGACCCGCCCACAACGGATAGAACGTGGAAGCATATCGGTAGGACGATTTCTGGCCAGTCTCGAGATTGAAATCAAAGAACAAACCTTGCTGCTGATCCCAGAGATAGCGCACCACCAGTTTCTTGCGCGCACCCGCGCGCTGGTTCCACTTATCCGCATCCCCGCCGTGTCCCAGCCAGCGACTCATCTGCTCCAGGTCCTTTTCGGTTTTGTAGAGCAGGCTATTAAGGCAGACGGGAGCGTAGTGGTGAGTGGCTGCGCCGAACGGACCAAAGCGGAAACTAACGTCAAATCCCGATTCCCGCATCGAGCGGTCGCCTTTGTAATAGTCGGCGCTTAATTCGAACTGCTCTGACTTTTCGCATTCGGGGCGAGCCATGGTCAAGGGCGCGTCACAAACCTGAAGCGTGTATGGCGATCCCGCCACGGCCGGGGCCCCGCTTTGGGCGAGATCCGTTTGGACCAGGTAATGGTCCGCTTGAGCGGGATGAAAAAAGAAATAGATCGCTACCTTGCGGTAGAAGCCGGTCTCATCCTGCAGAGCTTCGGCGGGCGGGCCGTCGCCGAAATCGTAGTAGCGCGACAATCCCGTCTGCCCCGCCAGGTGCGGGTCGCGAGTCCACATCTCATAGTCTTTTTCAATATCCGCGTAAGCCTTCGCCAGCCACACCGGGTCGCCGTGGCCGTCTTTCTGCAGGGCTCCGTACACGTCGACAAACATCGAACTCAGGAAAGGAGGTTGTGACCGGCTCAGATAGTAGGTGCGGTTGGCGTTGAGCATCGCGCCGTAATGCTCAATCTCAAAAAAGAAATTGTCCACCATGCCCCGAGCCAGTTCGAGGCGCCCCGAGCGCAGCAGTCCCCGCACGATAAAGTAACTGTCCCAACCGTACATCTCGTTGAAGCGGCCGCCCGGTACGACGTATTTATTTTCCAGATAGAGAAGGCCGTGGGGAGAAATCTTGCTGGTATCGATCTCTCCCAGCCGATGGATTTCCGTGGGCAGATACTCAATGCGGACGTTGCAGTCAGTCGCCAGTTTCTTCACTGCCTCCGGTTCGGCAAACCCGGCAGGCAAATACAGCACGGGCGCGACTTTCATCTTCGGATCGACGACGCTCTGGCAATCGGTCATGGAACGAGTGAGCGTGTCCCAGCCCGAAGAGATGTAATCGAGAATTGGTTTGAGTCCCGGCCCTTCCGCCCCGGATGACGGCTGCGCCCGCGCCGGAAAGACACCCGCAGGCGGTGCCAGCATCAACAGCACTAGCAGCCAGCACGGCCGGAACGGCTTCCACGAAAGAGGCATGAAGTTGGGGAACAAGAGCGCGCCCCATCTTAAATCCTGCATGCGCTGGCTGCAAAAGAATAACGATATTTAAGGCGCTTTCAGAAGCATCTGCGGCCAACGAATTTGGTCAGCCAGCCCTTTCACGGTAAAGCGACTGCTGCACTTGCCTGGCCATGGCGTCCACATCCAGATCCAGCCCCAGGAAAGCCTTGAGTCTGGCAGCTTCGGCCTGAGCATCCTGCAGCACGGCGCCATACTCCACATAAAGCACCGCTATGTTAGGTTGCGCCGCGAGCCAGGCGCGGATTTGTAGGATGTGCTGCTCAAACGCTCCTTTTACGGAGTCTACTGGCGCCGCAGGAACAGCCCTGCCGAGCCGCTGCATCATTCGATCCTGGGATGCGAGAACCTCATCGAGCGGGCGGCACATGAAGATCACGCGGTACTCGTGGCGATTCGGCAGGAACTTCAGCAGCGAGGAAATTACTTTCACCGCCTTGCCTTCCGCCTCAGCGATGGCGTCCGGGTTGCGAGCCAGAGTTTTCACCGATTCCAATTCGAAATACCCGCGAGGATTGTTGGCATCGGCATTGCGCTGGCTGTCGGTGAGAGCGGTCATTCCTCCCGCCGCAATCATCTGCATCATGAGCGACGTGCCTGACCTGGGTATTCCGGATACGATCGTGATCATCTGATGGTGTTGGCTGATTCCCGTGCGGCCCGTCCGCAGCCAATCTTCCCCTTAGCCGATCTCCCCTTTGGGAGGGAGCTTTGCCTCAAGCCTTATCTGCCACCGCAACTATGAAACTGAGAGTCCAGCGCGCGCTCCTCGCGGAGCCCGGGACGAAAAATCCGGAAAGAAGTTCAGATCCTTACGGGGGGCTGTCGCAGACAGCTCGGAGATTTTTCAGCCCCATCCTCACTGCCCAGCCGCGACGTTAAAGCAACTATACAACAATTTGAACCAGACGAATTAGACTACTGCTTCCATTTTTTGCGGGAGGGCCAACATGCACTCGCGATACGCAAGCGTCAGGGCAATATCCCTTTATTTCTTCGCTGGCTTTTTCTTTTCGGGTTCCGCATTTTTGCCCCGGGCCAACGCTCAGAGCGCCACCGCGCAGAATTCTCCCGCCACGCCGGATTCCGTCAGCGGCTACGTCCACAGCGAGATGCAGAAGCAGCGCATTCCGGGGTTGTCGCTCCTGGTAGCGAAAAATGGGCGAATCGTGCGCGCCGAAGGCTTCGGTCTCGCGAATGTTGAGTTGCAGGCTCCAGTGAAACCGGAAACCGTTTTCCAGTCCGGATCAGTAGGCAAGCAGTTCACCGCGACCGCCGTGATGATTCTGGTGGAAGAAGGCAAATTGGCGCTCGACGATCCGCTCACGAAATATTTCTCCGATGCGCCCGCAGCCTGGAAAGAAGTCACGGTACGCCAATTGTTGAGCCATACGGCCGGATTCACCGACTATCCCGAGAAGTTCGATTTTCGCAAGAACTGGACCGAAGACGAACTGCTCAAGATGGTCGAGGGCATTCCGCCGGCGTACCCTCCCGGAATGAAATGGGATTACAGCAACCTTGGATACCTTACGCTGGGCATCTTGGTTCACCGCGTGACCGGCGAGTTTTATGGCGATTTCCTGCAGCAGCGTATTTTTCAGCCGCTAGGAATGCAGACGACTCGCATCATCAGTGAAGCTGACATCGTTCCCAATCGTGCGGCCGGTTATCGACTGGTGAAGGGCGAATTGAAGAATCAGGAATGGGTCGCGCCCATGGTGAACACGACAGCGGACGGCAGCCTCTACTTTTCCATCCTCGACCTGGCGAAATGGGACGAGGCTTTATACGGCGAAAAGTTGCTCAAACGATCGAGCCTCGAGCTGATGTGGACCCCAGCGAAGCTGAAAGACGGGCGCCCGAACAAAGAGGGCTACGGTTTCGGGTGGTTTATGACGAAGCGGCAGGGTCACCGCGTTGTCGGCCACGATGGCGCATGGCAGGGCTTCAAAACTTCGATTGCCCGCTACGTGGACGATCGCTTGACCGTCGTGGTGCTCGCCAACCTGGCGGAAGCGAAACCCGAGGCCATCGCCGAACATGTCGCGGACATCTACCTGTCAGGAAAATAAGCAGGCTCCAGGCTTCCGGCTTATCGGGGAGCGCTTGCGGTCCGGTAGGAGCGCAGGGTGTGCGAAAGCACTCCCAGAAAATTCTGCACCACGCGCGAAGGATCTTGTTTGCGGTAGGCTGCCAGCAATTCGGTGCGTGCCTGAAGCCCGATCAGGCGGCGGTAGACAACATCCTTGCGTGTGATGTTGCCGAGGCAGGCCGGCACGACGGAGACGCCAATGCCGGCAGCAACCAGACTGAGCGTGGTCTGAATCTCCACCGTACGCTGCACCACGATGGGCTGGAACCCGGACTGCTGACATAGGCCTACCACGAACTCGGTCCAGCTGGGCTGCGGATAGTCGGGATAAAGCACAAAGGGTTCCCCCGCCAGAGCGGAGAGGCGGACGGCGGGAAGCTGTGCCAAATGGTGTGAACTGGGCAGCGCGACGTACAGCGGCTCGCGCGAAACGGTCAAGAAAGCCAGCCCTTCGGTTTTTCTGGGAAGCCGGAGCAATCCGACGTCAATCCTTTTCTCGATGAGAGCTTCCAACTGCGCGTGGACCGTCATCTCAGACAGGATTAAATCCACTTCCGGAAAAGTCTGCGTGAAAGCACGAAGCACGGCGGGCAGCACGTCATAGGTTGCCGAACCCACGAATCCCAGGTTGAGAGAGCCGCTTACCCCGCTGCCGGCGCGTTGCGCCGCCACGATGGCTTCGTCCGCTCTCACCAAGATGAGGCGTGCACGTTCCAGAAACACCTGGCCAGCGGGAGTGATCGTCACCCGCCTGCGGTTGCGAAACAGCAACTGCACCTGAAGCTCTTCTTCCAGGGCTTGAATCTGGCGGCTGAGGGCAGGCTGGGCGATGCGCAAGCGTTCAGCGGCACGCCCGAAGTGGAGATCCTCAGCGACGGCAACAAAATACCGCAGATGGCGCAGTTCCACAATCTGATTGTAATGCCTTCAAGGCATTACCCATATGTGTTCATGTATTGGACGCATTAATGGGAAAACGGAATACTATGATTCGCAATAATATTTCGACCTCTGGACGCAAGCGGAATCTAAGTCTCGATAACGCTGGTCCGGCTTTTCCGGGTTGATCGCTGCAGTCAGCGGGATTCGACATCAACTTATGTGGTTAGTTCGCCTGGCGCTCCGGCGCCCTTATACCATCGCGGTTTCGTGCCTGCTGATCATGCTGCTCGGCGTGCTCTCGCTGACGCGCATGACTGTGGACATCTTTCCGGTGATCGACATTCCGGTGGTCGCGGTGGTGTGGAGTTACCCCGGCCTCTCGGCCCAGGACATGGAGCGCCGGGTAGTACTCATCAGCGAGCGCGCGTATTCGACCACCGTGAACGGGATATCCAGGATCGAATCGCAATCAATCACCGGGGTCGGGCTGCTGCGCGTGTATTTTCAGCCGGGGACCGACATCGGCTCGGCCATCGCGCAGATTTCTTCGGTCTCGAGCACCATCCTCAGGATCACGCCGCCGGGGATGACGCCGCCCAACGTGATCCAGTTCAACGCCACCAACGTGCCCGTGGCGCAGCTGACTATTTCCAGCAAAACGCTCCCGGAGCAGCGGTTGTACGACTACGGCCTCAACTTTATCCGCGTGCGTTTGTTTACCATTCCCGGTCTGTCCACGCCCGCGCCCTTTGGCGGCAAAGAGCGCCAGATCATTGTCGACATCAATCCCCAGGCGCTGGCGGCGAAAGGATTGTCCGCGGGAGACGTGGTCAATGCGTTGCAAACCTCGAATGTGATTCTGCCGGCGGGGGATGCGCGCATCGGCGGGACCGACTATACGGTGCAACTCAATTCCAGCCCGGATACGGTGGCCCAGTTCAGTCGAATCCCGGTTAAGGTCGTGGGATCGGCTTCCGTGTTGCTAGGGGACGTTGCCGTGGTTTCCGATAGCTTTGCCGAGCAGCGGGGCATCGTGCATGTGAACGGGAAACGGGCAACCTATCTGGCGATTCTCAAGCACTCGGATGCGTCCACACTGGCGGTCGTGGAATCGACGCGCGAAGCGTTGCCGCTTATCAAGGCGGCGGCTCCGCAGGGCATGGATCTGAAGATTGATTTCGATCAATCGGTATTCGTGCGCGCCGCGATCGTGGGAGTGGTGCGCGAAGCCGTTCTCTCCTCCGTACTGGTCTCTCTGATGATTCTGGCGTTCCTGGGAAGCTGGCGCAGCGTGGTGGTGGTCTGCACGTCGATTCCGCTGGCGATCTTTACCGCCATCATCGGCTTGAATCTGAGCGGGGACACGGTCAACATTATGACCCTGGGCGGGTTGGCGCTGGCCATCGGCATGCTGGTCGACGATGCGACGGTCGAGATCGAAAATATCAACCGCAACTTCGATATGGGCAAGCCCATTACCGTGGCCATTCTCGACGGAGCCAGCCAGATTGCGGTGCCGGCCATCGTGGCGACGTTGGCCATCTGCATCGTTTTCTTTCCTGTGGTCTTGCTGTCGGGTGCGTCGCGCTATCTCTTTACGCCCATGGCTCTGGCCGTGGTGCTGGCCATGTTGTCGTCGTATGTGCTCTCGCGGACGCTGGTCCCAACTCTTTCGCGGATTCTTTTTGAAGGGCATCGCGAATCGGATCACGCCAAAGAAGAGCCGAAGGGAGTTTTAGGACGGCTCGACCGCGTGCGGGAGCATGCCTTCGAGCGCATGCAAACTGGCTATGGCCGCGTTCTCGATCTGGTGTTGCATCACCGCGTGTTCGCACTCTGCGTGTTCGGACTGCTTTTCGCGGTGACGGCTGTGCTTCCGTTGATTGTCGGCAGCGATTTCTTCCCCACCGTCGATGTGGGACTGATGAAGCTTCATGTGCGCGCTCCGGTGGGCACCCGACTGGAGAACACGGAAAAGATTCTCGCGCAGGTTGAGGACCGCATCCGGCAGATCATTCCTCCCAACGAAGTGGATACGATCAACGATCTGGAAGGGGTTCCCACCGTGTTCAACCTGGCCTTTGTGCCCACCGATAACGTGGGAGACATGGATGCCGAGATCCTGATTGCCTTGAAGCCGGAACACCATCCAACCGAAGGCTACATGCGTCGAATTCGGGAAGAACTGCCGAGGGAATTTCCGGGATCGAGCTTCTACTTTCAGTCGGCGGATATTGTCAGCCAGGTCTTGAACTTCGGCGTGCCCTCGCCGGTCGACGTCCAGGTGGAAGGACCCAATCTCGACCAGTCGTACAAGATCGCGCGCCAGTTGAAAGACGAAATCGCCAAAGTGCCGGGGGCCGTGGATGTTCACGTCAAGCAGGCAATTCGCTACCCCGCTCTGCACATCAATGTGGACCGGGAAAAGGCCGCGGAACTGGGCCTGACCGAGCAGGGTGTCGCCAACAGCATGCTCATCTCACTCTCCTCGAGTTCGCTGATTGCGCCGTCTTACTTTCTGAATCCGACCAATAACGTGAACTACATTGTCGCCGTGCGGATTCCGCCGGAGCGCTTCGATTCGGTGGACACGCTGATGAACACACCCATCAGCCTGCCGGGCTCGGCATCCCCGTTGCAGCCCGCCAGTCTGCCGCAGACTCAGCCCTTGCCGCAGCCGCAATACGAGACGTTGGCCAACGTCTCGCAGGTCGTGCCTGATTCGGTTCCTGCGGAAGTGAGCCATTACACGGTGCAGCGCGTCATCGATATCAACGCCAATCTGCAGGGCCGCGATCTGGGATCGGTGGTCGAGGGCATTCAGAAAAAAATCGACGGTCTGGGGAAACTTCCCGTGGGCATGCGCATCACCGTCCACGGCCAGTATGAAGTGATGAACCAATCGTTCCGCAGTTTGCTGTTGGGTCTGATTCTGGCCATCGCGCTGGTTTACATGTTAATCGTGGTGCTCTTCCAGTCGTGGATGGATCCTTTCATTATCATTATTGCCGTGCCGGGGGCGCTGGTGGGGATCATGTGGATGCTGGTCTTGACCGGAACCACCATCAACGTGGAATCGCTGATGGGGTCGATCATGGCGGTGGGCATCGCGACGTCGAACTCGATCTTGCTGGTAAGCTACGCCAACGACGCTAGAGTGGAACGGCACATCTCTCCGGTGGAAGCAGCGCTCGAAGCCGGCAAAACGCGGCTGCGGCCTGTGCTAATGACCGCCTTGGCCATGATCATCGGAATGATTCCCATGGCGTTAGCCCTGGGCGAAGCCGGGGAGCAAAATGCTCCGCTGGGCCGCGCCGTGATCGGTGGGTTGATGGTCGCCACCGTGGTCACGCTGTTCGTGGTGCCTGTGGTCTACTCGCTGCTGCGCCGGGACTTTCCGACCAGGCATTTGCTCGATGAAAAATTTGCCGCCGAAGCCAGGGGCGAAGTCTTTGCGGCGGAGGAGCACTGATGTCGGAAATGCCGTCAGAAACGTCGTCGGAAATGCCGCCTGACACGCCGGCCAGACGCAAGGGATCGGTGCTGCTGTATATCGCCGGCATCCTCATTGTCCTGGTGGCGGCTGTCGGAGCATTTTTCCTGTTCACCCGCCAGCGCGCCCACGTCGAAGCTGCGACCGCGGAGCTCACGACGCAGGAGCAACTGGGGCCCAGCGTCGAAATCGCGATTGCGCATCAGGTCGCGGGTTCCGACACAGTACGCCTGATCGCCGAGGCGCGCCCTTACCAGACCGCCATCGTCTATGCCAAGGTCGGTGGTTACATGGGGAGCATTTCTGTCGACAAGGGCGACTTCGTGCACGCCAACCAAGTGGTGGCCGTAATTGAGTCGCCGGAAACCGACAAGCAATACCAGGCAGCGGTGGCAGATGCACATAACAAAGAGTTGATCTCCAACCGTGCCGCCACGCTGGTAAAAAAGGAAATGATTTCGCAACAGGACGCCGATCAGGCCGAAGCCGATGCCGCCGTTTCGAAAGCCAACCTCGAACAAGTGGGAGTTCTGAAATCGTACGAGCAGCTGCGCGTTCCATTCAGCGGCACGGTGACGGCGCGGTACGCCGATCCCGGCGCGCTGATCCAGAATGCCGCGACTTCGCAGACCAGCGCGTTGCCGGTGGTCGAGATCTCCGAGACTACCAGGCTGCGCGTCTACGTTTATGTCGACCAGGCGCACGCCGCATTCGTCCATCCCGGGGATGCGGTCACGCTGGTGGATCAGGCTCATCCTGGCAACAAGGTGGAAGCACGAGTCACGCGAACCAGCGGCCAGATTGACGCCAAAACGCGAACCCTGCTGGTCGAAATCGACGTGGACAATCCGCACAACCGGATTCTCGCCGGCAGTTTCGTGCAGGCTGAACTAAAAGTGCAGACGCCACGTTACATCGAGGTCCCGTCCGATACGCTCATCGTACGCGGAACTCAAACCGTGGTTGCGGTGGTAACACCTGAAAACACCGTGAAGTTTACGCAAGTCGCAGTCGCAGAGCAGACCGGGGAAAGCGCGCGCCTGATCGGCGGCGTCGAAGAAGGCGAACGCGTGGCACGCAACCTGGGCGAGCGCGTGGCCGAAGGTGGCAAAGTGCAGCCAGTGACCCGGCCAGGCAATTGATCCGAGGTTATGTGGCAGGGTCGGAGAGGGGCACAGCTTTGGGAAGGGCACGGCTTCCAGCCGTGCCGTCCACGCCGCTGGGATTCGGGCTTTAGCCGCTGCGGTTTCGCTCCCATCCAGCCCGCCGGAGTCTTATAAAGAGTTCGAAATCTTAGAAACATGACTAGAACCGTGCAAAACCTGGTGCGATCCATCGTCTTCGTCGCCGTGACCCTCGCCGCGGGCACCACCGTCGGCCAAACGGACGCTCCCCTTTCGCTCGCCGATTGCTATCGCCTCGCCACGCAGAACCAGCCCGATCTCGCCACTGCCGAAGCGCAGGTTCATGTGGCCGAGGCCCATCTGAAGGAGCGCCGTTCGCCGTATTTTCCGCATCTCAGTTTCGGAGCCAGCCACAACCAGCAAACTTATAACTACGCAGGCACTCCCGGGGTTTCGCCGAGCATCTTTACGCAGCTGTATCACGGCGAGTCGGGCGCAACGTCTCCTTATTACTACACGGGCTTGAACTTCAGCCAGAACATCTACGACTTCGGCCTGACCCGCGGTTCGGTCGTGCGCGGGAGAGCGGAACTGGCGCAGGCTCAGGAAAACCGCGACCGTATCCGGCAGCGAACGCTGCTCAACGTAAGGAATGCGTATTTTGCGGTGCTGGCGGCGCAACAACTGGTCGATGTCCGCGAAAAAACGGTGCAGGACCAGAGCAAGCACCTCGACCAGATCGAGGCATTCTTCCACGTCGGGCGCGTGCCGAAAATCGATGTCACGCGGCAGGAAGTGCAACTGGCCAACGCAGAAGTGGACCTGGTGCAGGCGCGCTCGGACTTCACCGTCGCGCAGGCGGCAATGGCAACTTCGATGGGCCTGCCGGTGAAAAACACTTATAAATTGGTCGACGTTCTCAGCAACGCTCGGGATATTGATTCAGTCGATCGGTATCTGGTGGAAGCGCAGAAATCTCGCCCCGACTTGCGGGCCTTACAGGAAGTGGTGAGAGCCGCGGAAGGCGATATTGTCTCCGCACAATCGAACTTCAAGCCCAGGTTGAATTTCTCGAGTTTTGTTGATTTTCAGAATCTGAAATTTCCTTTGATCTGGAACCTGGGATTCGGCGAGAGCCTGTTGCAACCTCTGCTCACCGGCGGCTACAACCGCGCGTTTCTCGGGGAGATGGAACAAGCGAAGACCGCGGCAGATTTCAATTTAAAGTCTGCTTCGCAGCAGATCGATGAGGAAGTCTATAGCGACTACCAGAGCACGATCGTGGCGCAGCAGCAGATTGATCTCTCGATCAAAGCCGACTCCGAAGCGCGGGAAAATCTGGCCTTTGCCGAAGGCCGCTACTCCGCCGGCGTAGGCAACATCATTGAACTCACCGACGCGGAACTGCTGGCCGCAAGCGCCGCGGCGCAGGTGGTGACGTCGCGGTATACCTATCAACTCGCGTTTGGGCGGCTGGAAGTGGCGGCTGGCAAGGATCCCAGCGAGTAGAGCGCATGTTAACGACTATCAACCTTCATCCGTAGTGTTCCACTTCTCCGCCTCGTTCACAGGCCGCGGCAAACGCCCCTCCAGCCACTGGGCGCATGTCTCGGGCTTGAAGTCGTTGTCCTTGCATTCAATTACCCACGACAGGAATTCGTTTGGTCCGCCGTTCATGTATGGTGGCGGAGAAACTGGCATGAATACTGTAGGTAGTCTCTCGCCGAGCGACAGGTAGTTTAAAACGTGCCCTAATTCTTGGACGACGCTCCACGCCAATGGATGCTCAACATCAATCGCGAACTTCACCCACCAGCCCCCATCCTTCAAGAATCCGCAGCCTATTTTTCCGGTAATGGCGGGCACCTTGGAAAGGTACTCTTTTAGCGGCTCGAAAAAGGCTTCGTCCGACATAAACGTGGCGACAACATGCTAAAGCGTCAGCGTGAAATCCTAAAGTGCCGAAAGCAGCGCCAAACGGCCGTCTGTGATTATCGCCGTCCGTCGCTATTAGTCGGGCCCTAGGCTCTTCCTTCAATCCGCATCCTCATTCCATACTTCGGCCGTAGCGTAATCAACGGTTGCGGCTCGACGCGCTGACCAGGAACCAGCCGCAGACTCCATTTCTGCACTAACGTGGCCAGGACGAGCACGCCTTCCATCCATGCAAACGATTCCCCGATGCACTGCCGCGCTCCTGCTCCGAACGGAAAGTAAGTGAACTTGGCCCGCTTCGATTTCGCTTCTGCCGTGAAGCGTTCAGGATCAAACCGCAGCGGATCGGGAAAATAGCACGGATCGCGATGCATCACGAACTGGCTGATCAACACAGTCGTGCGCGCCGGAAGCCGATAATCGCCCAGCTGAAAATCGTTCCGCGCGTAGCGGCCCATCGCCCACGCCGGAGGATACAGCCGCATCGATTCCGCCATCACCATCTCCAGGTAGCGCAACCGCGGAACGTCTTCTACTGTTGGCAGCCGGCCTTGCAGCACGGAATCCACTTCCTCGCGGCACCTGCGCTCGCAATCCGGATTCTGGGATAACAAATACCAAGTCCAGATGAGTGCATTGGCCACGGTCTCATACCCTGCCAGAAAAATCGTAATCACCTGGTCGCGCAGCGCCTGTTGCGCGTCTGAATCTCTATCTCTGTCGCCGCCGCTATCAAGCGACGCAGCCAGCATCATGTCGAGCAAACTCCCGCCATTGCCGCCGCGCCGGCAATGGGCATCGATCATGCGATACACCACGGCATCAATCCGTTTGCGCGCCTTCACGAACGCGGCCAACCCCGGCGGCCGCACGTGCACCAGCCATTCCGCTGCCGGCAGCATCACCAGAAAATTGTAGAGTCCCATGATGCGGTTGATGGCGTCGGCGAGTTCCGCCACCTCGTTCCGCAGATCGGCAGCGAAGAGAGTCCGCGCGACGATCTTCAAAGTCAGGTGCATCATGTCGATGGCAATGTCGCGCTGCTCGCCGTCTTTCCAGGAATCCCGCGCACCCGCTGCCTCTTCGACAATCGCGCTGGCATACTCCGAAATCCGTTGGCGATGAAACGCCGGCTGCGCCGTCTGACGTTGCGCGCGGTGCTCGGCGCCCTCGCTGGTAATCATGCCTTCGCCCAGCAGCATCTTGCTGCGCTGTACGGTGCGCTCTTTGATGAAATTGTCATTTTGCACGACCAGGATTTCGCGGATGTACTCAGGATGATTCAGGAATACCAGGTGGTTCCAGCCGATTTTGTAATGGACGATGTCGCCATATTCCTTCGCCAGTTGCTGGAAAAGAAGAATCGGGTTCGCGGGACGCACCCTGCGCAACGCAAGCCATATAAGATTGCGTTCAAAACCCGGAGGGAATCGATACTCCTGCGATT
>DATGHF010000035.1:0-76690 GCA_035308125.1 Candidatus Sulfotelmatobacter sp. | reverse complement strand
TTGAGGTGGCCGCACTTGCACTCCCAGTTACCAATGGCGTAATCCACAAACTCAAGTTGTGATACGTTGCGGAAGTCGGTGATCGGGAACACGGACTGAAACACCGCCTGCAAGCCGCCGTCTTCGCGCTCGCTGGGCAGTTTGTCCATTTGCAGGAAGCGGTCGTAGGAACGCTTCTGCACCTCGATCAGATTCGGGATCTGAATGGTGGCTGGAATTTTGGAAAAATCGAAACGTTTACGGAAGGCATTCGTCTTCATCGTCAAGAGACTCCCAATCTCGGGCGCGGCCGAAGGCCGCACCAAACCGCGGAATGTGGGGCGCGTCGTTTCTTGTCGAAAGCCGCGCCGCGGTACTTACCCGTTCGTAGATCGCTACCGCGTAGATCGTTGAATCGTAGAGCGCTGAATCGCAGATCGTTGGACTGCAGATCGTTGCACCATAGATCCCAGAAGCCGGGATCTCCGAAACCTGAATTGCAAAAGCTGGTCGTTCAAAAACTGCTCTTTCAAAAACTGGAACCGGAAAACACGAACGGGCGTCCGCAGGGACAGTGGTTCCCGCAGACGCCAGCTAAGGCGTTTCGCCCTTCTTGATTTGAATTCTTTCGCGCCAGTTATTCGGCCTGTTTCCGCTCTGCCTGCCTTGCAGAGCAGTTGCCCAAGCTTCCCCGCGAGCCTCGCCCGCGCCTGAGTGAAGCTGGGAAAGCGATGTTATATAGATGCTAACACCGCCGCCCACGCTTCACAACTAAGAAAATCGCGTATTTCCCGTTTTTGCACCAACTTAGGGCGCTTTTGCCCTGTGGAAGGTGCAAAATGGCCCAGACCCAAAAAACGGCTCAAACCCGTAGAGACGTTAACTTGTTACGTCTCTCTGGCCACGCGCTGCTGGCTGACGTCATCCCGGTGCTGCCACAGACGTAGCGAAGCTACGTCTCCACGGAAAACGAACAGCCCTGGGACAGCCCCCCGGATGCGGCCGACCGGCGTTATTTCACTTCCACAACGGCGCCGGCATCGGTGAACTTCTTCTTGATGGTCTCGGCTTCGTCCTTGGAAACGCCTTCTTTCACGGTTTTAGGCGCTCCATCCACCAGTTCCTTGGCTTCTTTCAAGCCCAGGCTGGTGACTTCGCGGACGGCCTTGATCACGTTGATTTTGTTCGCGCCGACCTCTTTGAGGACGACGGCAAACTCGGTTTTCTCTTCCGCCGGAGCCGCTGCCGCCGCCGCGCCGCCGCCCGCCACCATCACGGGGGCTGCCGCTGCCGCCGACACGCCGAGACGCGCTTCCAGTTTCTTGACCAGCTCTGCCGCGTCCAGCAGCGACAAAGCTACGATGGAATCTTCGATCTGTTGTAAATCCGCCATATTGATTCTCCAGTGTTTTAGTCTTTTCGTCTTTCCTGAAAAGAGACGTAGCTTGCTACGTCTCGCTTTTCGTTATCCGCAGGCCACGGTTTCCAGTGCGGCAGGTCCGATTTCCCAGCGCCAGACAACGCCTTGGAACGGACCGCGCAACCCCTGACCTGCTGACAACCAAATCTTTTTAGACGGCTTGCGCCATCCCGAACTTTTGTTGAGGCCTCGCTCGCTGCCAGCAAAGAACCGGTCGAGCTTCGCTCGACCGGACAGCCGAGGGCGGCTGTCCCCGCATGAGCAGCTATGCCTCTTTGAACTTTTTCTGCTGCACGCCCTGATCGACTACCACGGCCAGGTTGCGGCCGACTGCGCCCATGGCGGTAACCAGACGCTGCGCCGGGGCATTGATCAGGAACAACAGCTTCGACATCAACTCTTCCTTCGACGGCATGGTGGCCAGGGCTTCAATCTCTTTGACCGTGACCACGCGGCCTTCGACCACGCCTACTTTGAAGGTAAATTCTGGAGTGTCCTTGGCGTACTTGGTGAGCGCCTTGGCCATCGCCACGGGGTCGCCGGTGGTGTAGGCGATCGAGGTGACGCCGGAGAGGTTCTTCAGTCCGTCTTCGACCTTCGTGCCCTTGGCCGCGCGCTCGGCCAGCGTGTTCTTCACGACCTGATATTTCGCGCCCGCGCCGCGCAGTGCCTTGCGCAGCTCAAAGTCCTGATGAACCGTGAGCTTGCTGTAGGTGGCGACCACCACGTTCGAAACATTCTTCAGGTCTTTGGTTAACTTCTCGACCTGCTGCGTCTTTTTCGCTCTGGTAACTGGCATTGTCTATCCTTCTGAATCCTTCGGCACCACACTGACGAGACTATTGACTTATGAAGCCCTCGGTCCAGTGGTCCCTGTTTAGCTCATACGACACAATCTTGAATCCCTGCTCAAAATCTACAAAACCCGGCTTGCTCCGCAGCCGTTCAATTGCAGCGTTGGCGTCTTGTACCGTTTGATAGACACCTATCAAGAGTTCGGTGTCGGCACCGTCCTCTTTTTCTTGCTCGAACCAAAGCAGTTGAACTCTGCCGCCCACGCTGCTCCTTACCGCGCGCTTACGCCTTCGCCGCTAGCTCAATCGGAGCCACATCCAGCAGGATCCCCGGCCCCATGGTCGAACTCAGCGTGCAGCCCTTGATGTATTTACCCTTGGCCACCGACGGCTTGGCCTTGATCACGCTGGTGATCACGACGGTTGCATTCTCGATGAGCTTGTCGGGCGTAAACGAAATCTTTCCCACCGGAACATGCACCAGCGCCGTTTTGTCGGTGCGGAATTCAACCTTGCCGGCTTTCACTTCTTTTACTGCCTGGGCCACGTCGAAGGTGACGGTTCCGGTCTTCGGATTCGGCATCAGGCCCTTGGGACCGAGAATCTTGCCGAGGCGTCCTACGGATTTCATGACGTCGGGTGTGGCGATGAGCGCGTCGAAGTCGGTCCAGTTTTCTTTGGTGATCTTCTCGACCATCTCTTCGCCGCCGGCAAAATCGGCGCCGGCTGCTTCGGCTTCCTTCACCTTGTCGCCGGTGGCAATGACCAGAACCTTTTTCGACTTGCCCAGACCATGCGGAAGTACGACTGTGCCGCGGACCATCTGGTCGGCATGCTTGGGATCGACTCCCAAACGCATCGTGATCTCTACGGTTTCGTCAAATTTTGCGTATTTCACTTTCTGCAGGAGCGGAACCGCGTCCTTCAGAACGTAGGCGCGGTGCTCGACGGCGGCGTGCGCCTTGGCGATATTCTTTCCTTCTTTTTTCATTTTACTTTTCCTTGTCTCCCACCGCTTCTGCGTTGGTCTGCAGGGCCGTGGTGTTGTTGACTTGTGTGGCGCGGGCACTGTTGCCCGCGAAATCTCGCCCCGGCTCGATCAGCTCGCAGCGAGATCACGCTCGCTGCGCTCGCTGGACAGCCGAGGCGGCTGTCCCTACATGAACCTATCCGACTACTTCGATGCCCATCGACCTTGCGGTGCCGCGAATGCTTTTGATCGCAGTGTCGACTGAGGCGGCGTTCAGGTCGGGCATTTTTTGTTTTGCAATCTCTTCCACCTGCTTGAGCGTGACTTTGCCGACTTTGTCTTTGTTGGGCGTGCCCGAGCCCTTGGCAATGCCGGCGGCGCGCTTCAGCAGAATCGAGGCCGGCGGCGTCTTGGTGATGAAGGTGAAGGAACGGTCGTTGTAAACCGAGACTACGACCGGGATGATCAGTCCCTCCATCTCTTTCTGGTTGGTTCTGGCGTTGAACTGCTTGCAGAACTCCATGATGTTGATCTGGGCCTGGCCGAGGGCCGGGCCCACCGGAGGCGCCGGCGTCGCTTTCCCGGCGGCGATCTGCAGCTTGACGTAACCTGTAACTTTCTTTGCCATAATTTCTCTTCAAGCGAACAGCAGCTTCGCCTGATCTCCTAGATGATCTCCTAAATGGATCTCAAGCTGGCCAGCGCCAGCATGATCGTCGGCGTCAGCCTCTTCTGGACCGGGTCTGCCGCGAGTCCCAGACCCTCGATGCTATGAGCGCCCAGCATTTCCATCTCGCCCGACTCCGCCATCACTACCACATCCGGAACCGAGTATTTGTCCGTAGCGACGTAAACTGTCGCGATGTCGCGCTCCAACACTCGCCCCTCGATCGTGCGGAACTGCATCCTGCGGGACGAGGCCACGCCTAACCGCTCCAGCCGAGCGCGCGAAATCCAACTGTAAGCCGCACCAGTGTCGACGAAGGCATCCAGCTCCTCCACGTCGCCTGGTTTGGCAGGATTCCACACTCGCAACTTTACGCTGAAGGTACCCATAGTTCCCGTTATGCCACTTTCTCCACCTGGTTGAACTCCAGTTCCACCGGGGTGGAGCGGCCGAAAATTGTGACCATTACTTTCAGGGTTTCGCGATCTTCGTTCACTTCGTCGACAATGCCGGTGAAGCTGGCGAACGGGCCTTCGGTGATGCGCACCGACTCGTTCTTCTCGAACTTGACCTTGAGCTTCGGCTTCTCGCGGCTGTCGGCAACTTTGTAGACGATGTGCTGGACTTCCTCTTCCGAGAGAGGAGTGGGCTGCTGCCCGGTGCCGACGAATCCGGTGACCCGCGGCGTGGACTTCACCACATGCCAGACGTGGTCGTCCATGTCCATTTCGACCAGCACGTAGCCGGGATAGAACATGCGCTCCGAGGTGTACTTCTTGCCGCCGCGCACTTCGGTGACGGACTCGGTGGGGATCAGCACTTTGCCGATCTTTTCCTGGAGCCCGAAGGCGGCGACGCGCGACTCCAGCGACTCTTTCACCTTGCGCTCAAACCCGGAGTAGGAGTGGATGATGTACCACTTCATGTTCGGATTGCGCGGCGCATCGGCGGTCGGCGCCTCAGCAGCGGGCGCCTGCTGCTCGCCCGCGGTCGCGGTTACGGTTTGGTTTTTTTCTTCGTCCTGCATAGGGTGCTTCTTTTCTTATCCGTCTTGAAATCTGTCTCGAAGTGCGTCGTTTTCGATCAGTGGCCCTTGAAATAGTTGAACAGGTAGGTGACGCCGTGCTGAATAAAGTAGTCGATCACGGCGAAGTAGAGCGCAAAAATGAAGACGGTGATGACCACCACCGTGGTCGTGGCCTGGACTTCTTTCCACGAGGGCGCGGTCACCTTGCGCATTTCGGTGCGCACGTCGTTGTAGAACGACCGGATGCGTTCCGGCCAGGACTTCACCGTAGTCACGAGTGCGTTTTGTTCCGTCATGGTCGCCATCTACTTCTTCCTTCTTCCCGCTCTCTGCATCGAACGCCCGCCGCGAACCATCCGCCGCGAATATCCGTCTTCGCACCGCGCGCGGCCAAATGCTGGCAGGGGCGGAGGGATTCGAACCCCCAAGTCCGGTTTTGGAGACCGGCAGTTTAACCGTTGAGCTTACGCCCCTGTTTGAGTCCCGAGTCGATGGTCCCGAGTCCCGAGGTTTTCGCCTCGCGGCTCTGGGCTCGCGGCTCGCGACTATTTCACTTCTTTATGCGGCGTGTGCTTGCGGCAACGGCGGCAGAACTTCTTGAACTCCAGCCGTTCCGTCGTCGTCTTCCGGTTCTTGGTGGTCGAATAATTCCGCTCTTTGCAATCGCCGCACTGTAATGTCACAATTTCTCGGGGCATAAAAACAGCTCCTAGCTTTTAGCTTCTAGCTCTTAGCTTAAACAACTTCTTTCTTCGACTTTGCTTCTTCTTTCGCCCACCGAATGAAAGTTCCCCACGGCATATTCAGCAACAAAACCAATGCCGGAAGAAGCAACCACCCGAGCTCTCGCCATTCCATCGGCGCTCACCTTTGCGGCCTTAGCTAGTAGCTAGAGGCGAGCAGCTAGAAGCTGCCTTACTGCACAATCTCCGCGATCGTTCCAGCGCCTACGGTATGCCCGCCTTCGCGGATGGCGAAACGCAGGCCTTTTTCCATGGCTACCGGCGTGATCAGTTCGATGACCAGGCTCACGTTGTCCCCGGGCATCACCATCTCGGTGCCCTCGGGTAGCTCCGCTACGCCCGTCACGTCGGTCGTGCGCAGATAAAACTGCGGACGGTAGCCTTTGAAGAATGGGGTGTGCCTGCCGCCTTCTTCCTTGGTCAGGATGTAGACTTCGGCCTTGAACTTGGTGTGCGGCGTGATCGATCCACCCTTGGCCAGCACCATGCCGCGCTCGACATCTTCTTTCGCGATGCCACGCAGAAGAAGTCCGGCGTTGTCGCCCGCCATGCCTTCGTCCAGCTGCTTCTTGAACATTTCGACGCCGGTGACGACCGTCTTGCGGGTTTCGCGGAAGCCGACAATTTCCACTTCTTCGCCGACTTTCACTTTTCCGCGCTCGATTCTTCCCGTTACCACCGTGCCGCGGCCCTGAATCGAAAAAATGTCTTCGATCGGCATCAGGAACGGCTTGTCCAGTTCGCGCACCGGCTGCGGCACGCTCTTGTCCACGGCCGCCATGAGCTCGTCAATCTGCTTCTCCCACTTCGCTTCGCCGTTCAGCGCGCCTAGAGCGGAGAGCCGCACCACCGGCACGTCGTCGCCGGGAAACTTGTAGCTTTTGAGCAACTCGCGCACTTCCAGCTCAACCAGATCCAGCAACTCGGGATCGTCGACCGCGTCGCACTTATTCAGCGCGACCACGATGTAGGGCACACCGACTTGCCGCGCCAGCAGCACATGCTCGCGCGTCTGCGGCATGGGACCATCGGTCGCGGCGACCACCAGAATCGCTCCATCCATCTGGGCCGCGCCCGTGATCATGTTCTTGATGTAGTCGGCGTGGCCAGGGCAATCGACGTGCGCGTAGTGCCGGTTCGCGGTTTCGTATTCCACGTGCGCCGTCGCGATCGTGATGCCGCGGGCTTTTTCTTCCGGAGCGTTGTCGATGGAATCGAACGACCGGAACACGATCTTCGGATTGTGCTTCTGCAACACCTTGGTGATGGCCGCCGTCAACGTGGTCTTGCCATGGTCGATGTGACCGATGGTTCCTACGTTGCAGTGCGGCTTGTTGCGATCAAATTTCTCTTTCGCCATAACGCAGCTCTTAGCTCCTAGCTCTTAGCTTCTAGCTAAACCCCGTTCACCCCACCCCGTCACCTAAACTCTGTCATCCTGAGCGGCGTCTTTTGCCGCGAAGGACCTATGCAACTTCGCTGTAACTACAACTTCAGTAATACTGGTACAGCTTCTTAAACCTGTGCCGCAGCGCAACTTCGACGCCTTCCAGCTTCGACAGGTAGAATTCGCGCATCTGGGCCTGGTCGGAAACCGGCAGCGATTGATACAGCTGCTTCGCGCTCAAACCAGAATCGCCAACGGCGCCTTCCAGCAAGCGTGCCGTCAGGATCGCATCGAAGTCCCGGACGCGAATTCCTTTGCGATCCAGCTGCTTCAGAAAACGCTCCGCTTTGCCGGGCAAGAACGCCTGCTCGACTGCTGCTTGCAGCTTGCCGAACTCTTCGACCTTCTCAACCTTGATTGTCGCCTGTTCGAATGCCACCGTCATCCCCGAGCGCTTCGCGCCTGAATCTTCGCGCTTAAACCATGGAGCGGGAGACGGGAATCGAACCCGCGACCAACAGCTTGGAAGGCTGTGACTCTACCACTGAGTTACTCCCGCCCTGAAACAGCTCTCAGCTATCAGCCGTCAGCTAAACCTCAGCGGCTAAAGCCGCGCTTTCTCTCACTTCTAACGGCACGGCTGAAGCCGTGCCCTTCCCAAAACCTTCCGACTCAAACTTCCAAATCTCTGGAGCCGATGACCAGGATTGAACTGGTGACCTCTCCCTTACCAAGGGAGTGCTCTACCAACTGAGCTACATCGGCCCGAACCCGGCTGTCAGCTTTCGGCTTTCAGCTTTCTGCCACCTTCACTGAAGCCTTCCCCTGCTCGCTGGCCTTCTCTTCGTCCGGGTGCAGCACGTCTTTACGCCGCAACACCGACTTCACCGCGAACAAGCCCAGAATCACCAGCGTGCCCGCCCTCAACTTCGGGTCCGTAATCGTGGTCCACGTCAGAGCTCCCAGCACGACGTAACAGACCAGCGATATGGACAGGCGGCTCACAGAATTCAGATCCCTCGCAGGCTCTTTTAAGAAAAGCAGGCTCGGGATTTCGCCAGCGGGCTCCCGCTTCGCTCACGCCCGCAGGCGCCTCAATTTATGGTGCACAGGGAAGGATTCGAACCTTCGTACCTCGCTAGGAGGGACAGATTTACAGTCTGTTGGCTTTAACCACTCACCCACCTGTGCATAAAACTCTCGGGCGATGCGGCCGCCGCGCGTCGTCTTCCGGGCAATCCGGCTCCGGCAAAACCAACTCGGCAAAATCAGCGGCGTCCAAGCGCGTCGCCGGAAAGCAATCCCGGAAAACAATCGCCGTTGGCAAAACCGCCGTTGGCAAAACCGATGTCTGCAAAAAAACAGTGGTTTGGCTAAACCGTGGTTTGGCTGAACCAGGGAACCAAGAATCGCGCGTACGACCGCGCGAAGATCACTACACGCCGGAAAAGTTCCGAATGGAGTGCGTTGGAAGAACCTGTTGCGCCGCCGCCGAGCCCGCCGCCTGCCGAAATTCTGTTCTTGAGTTCCCTCGCAAACTACGCTCGGGATTTCGGCTGCGGGCTCGCCCCTTCGACTCCGCTCAGGGTCACGCCCACAAACCGCCTCAACTCTGGAGCTGGCGAAGGGATTTGAACCCCCGACCCCCTGATTACAAATCAGGTGCTCTACCGACTGAGCTACGCCAGCAAACCGGGACAGCCGCGCTTCCGCGCAAACTTATCCCCTTGATCCCTTCCAGATGTCCGGGACAATTAATTAAGTTATCACAATGGGAATCTGACGTGCAACCGGGGCCAGGCCAATTTCGATCCCCGACCGGGCGGCCATTCCATCCCATACCCTGCCAAAGTGCTATCATTTCAGCGCTAATCGCATTTCATGCGAATCAGACCTACCTTCCCCCTCGTGCTGGCGGTGGTTCTTGTGGCCGCGGCGGTCACCGTCGCAGTCCAACTGCGAAAGAGTGCGCCTCCGGAACCGGCGCGGCTGCTACCGGGCGCGGACGCATTTCTGTATGTGAACCTGGGATGGGTGCGCAAGCTGAACCCTGAGCGGACCCTGCCCACGGTCTCGCACGATCCGGAGTATGAACAATTCATCCAGCAGACTGGGTTCGAGTTTGAGCGTGACCTGGAGGCGGCGGCTTTTGCCGCTCACTATCCGTCGAACTGGGCGGGCGGCGGAACTGGTGGCGCCGCGCCCGAGCCTCGTTTCTCGGAAGTCTTCATCGGCAAGTTTGACGGCGTGAAACTCGGCGCTTATCTGAAACAACACGCACAGTCGATCGAGAACTACCAATCGGTGGACATCTTCACGATTCCGCTCGAAGGGCGGTCGTTTCGGGTGGCGATTCTCGGCGTGGATTCGGTGGCCTGCTCGAACCATGACGATCCGGCGGTGATTCGCGGTATTGTGGACCGGTCGCGGCGGCTGGCGTCTCCGTTTGGCGGGCCGGCCTTGCTGCGGCGGTATTACAAGCGGGTGCAGTTTGCCAGCCCGTTGTGGATTGTGGCCCAGGTGCGGCCTTCGGCTCCCGCGTTTGGAGGATGGAGCGCCGTATTCCCCAAGCCCGCCGACATCGTAATTTCCACCGGCTATAATCCGCTGCGCCTGCCGTTGCGGCCGAGCGCGCTGCATCTTCGCGCGGAAGCCTTGACTGCGAGCCCGGAAGACGCTCGCAGCGTGGCGGAAAAATTGAATGCCTATTTGACGCTCTTTCATTCGGCCGAAGGTTCCGTGGGGGGTCCCGGAACTGATGCCGATGTGAAGGCCCTGTTTGACAGTTTGCAGGTGCGGCAGGAAGAGAACCGCGCCACGCTCAGTGCGGTAATCCCGCCTGGGTTCTTGAAAAAGATGCTGGCGGAGTCTCCGGCAGGAGTGGCGGCTCCAGGGCCGCAGCCGCCGGCGCCTTCGGGATCGCGCTAGGGCGTAGCAACCGCCGTCTAGGCGGCTGCCCGGCGGGCGTGAAACTAAATGGCGCTCTTGGCGTCTCATCACTTGGATAGTGTCGGAAGTTTGGCGGCCCTGATTACGAAACCAGTCGAGCTCCGCTCGACCGGACAGCCGAGGGCGGCTGTCCCCACATGAGCATCGCGTAAACTCGGACCTCACTTTCGAAGGCCATCAGCCTTCGACGGCCTTTCAGCGTTGGACCTGAGCCAACAGGTACAATCAAAGTAGAAACAGGAGCCGATGTCGAACCTTCCACTTCCGCTTGCCGCATTTCTCGCCGGCCTGATTTCGTTTCTCTCGCCGTGCGTGTTGCCGCTGGTTCCGGGATACCTTTCGTTGATTTCGGGAGTGGGCGTCGAAGAACTGAAGTCACCGCAGGCTCACCTGATGCGCCGGGTCATGGTGAATTCCGTCGGATTCATCCTTGGCTTCAGCGTGGTGTTCATCGCGTTGGGAGCGGCTGCCACGGAAGTCGGCCAGGTGCTGGGAGTCTACAAGCACACGCTGGCCAGGGTGGCCGGCGTGGTCATCATTCTTTTCGGGCTGCACCTGACCGGCATTTTCAAGATCAAGGCGCTGTACATGGACGCCCGGTTGCATAGCCTGAAAGGCAGCAGCACGCCGATTGGAGCGTTTGTCATTGGCTTCGCTTTCGCCTTCGGGTGGACGCCATGCCTGGGGCCGATTCTGACCGCGATCCTCACCATCGCCGGCGAACAGGATACGCTGGTGAAAGGGATCCTGTTGCTGGCGGTATACTCGCTCGGGCTGGCAGTACCGTTTCTGTTCACGTCGCTGTTGATGGAGCGGTTCCTGAAGTTTTACAGCCGCTTCCGGTCGCACATGCACGCGCTGGAAGTGGCTTCAGGCGGCTTGCTGATCGCGCTCGGCGTGTTGCTGGTGATTGGCCGCTTTACGCTGATCTCGAACTGGTTCTCGTTCTTGAACCGGTTCGCGCTATAGACGCGTCCGACAGAAGGCGCCTCGGTCTGCGATTTGATTGCAAGAACTTTGGTTGGAAGAATAATTAAGGAGTTTGTTATGGAATCAACGCCACAACCTATCGAGCCCACATCGGGCACTGAACCTTCCGCGGTTAACGCCGCTCCACTGGAGCCATCCAGGCGGCCGGGGCGGAATCCGCTGGCCCTGGTTGTGGTGGCTGTGGTTGCCGCCGGAATGCTGTATTTTGGCATGCACATGGCGAAGCGGCTGCATCCCCGCCTTACCCAGGCCACGCTGGCGCCTGACTTCACGCTGGAATCCCTCGACGGCAAGAGCGTGAGCCTGTCAGATTTGCGGGGCAAAGCGGTGCTGCTCAACTTCTGGGCGACATGGTGCACTCCATGCAAGATCGAAATGCCGTGGTTCGTGGAGTTGCAGAGGCAGTATGGCGCGCAGGGCCTGCAGATTGTCGGGGTGGCCATGGATGACGCCAGCAAAGAAGATATCGCCAAGTTCGCCAAAGACATGGGCGTGAACTATCCCATTCTGATCGGCAAGGAAGCGGTCGGCGATCAGTATGGCGGCGTGCCGGCGTTGCCGGAAACTTTCTTCATCGGCCGCGATGGCAAGATCGTGGATAAGATCATGGGCCTCAAGGGCAAAGGCGAGATCGAAGAGGACATCCAGAAAGCGCTCGACACGCAGGCAGGAACGCATCAGGCGTCGGCCGGCGGCGATATGCAGCCTCAGAAGTAGCAATAGGAACCGGCCTGCTCCGGCTTTAGTATTCATATCTGGCCATTGTTTGGCTGGCCATTCTCAGGACCGCATGAAGCGCAGCTCAAACGCCCGCAGGGTCACCCGAACTGCCGCCAGCGCGGGAACGACCCCTGGAACCATCGGCCGGTTGGCAGGGCGGTTGGCGCTGGCTCTGCTGGCGATTGCAGCGAGCGGCCAAACGACAACCAAGGTTCCTTCGGTGGTTTTCGCGCCGGTGCCGCTGGTGACTGCGCCCCGCGCCGCGCAGACTATGGTGAATCTCAATTTCCGCGTGCCGCGCGGCTACCACATCAATTCCAACCTGCCCAAGTCTGAGTTTCTGATCCCCACGGCGCTGAAGATGGACCTGCCCACGGATATTGTCCTGGGCAAGATCGCGTATCCCGCAGGCGACGACTTGAGCTTTCCTTTTTCTCCCGACGAAAAGCTGAACGTCTATACCGGAGACTTTACGATTGTGGTGGCGGTGCATCCGCTGCTTTCCGTGACACCTGGCAAATACGTGATGCACGGCGTGCTCCGCTACCAGGCTTGCGACAATTCCGCCTGTTATCCGCCGAAGACGGTGCGGGTTGAGTTCGATGTGAAAGTGGTACGGGAACCGGCCACCCATAAGAAGAATCCGGCGCAAAGCCCGCACGCGCACAGTTAGCTATCGGCCGGCGCTGTCAGCCTTCAGCCATCAGCCGTCAGGAAAACCAACTACTCTGTGATTACGTGGTCCGCCCATTCCACCAGCGAGACGAAGATGGGCGGGCTGCCGAACTTGGCGCGGTAGCTGGTCAGGTCGGCTTCGGTGACGCCACGTGCACGCGAGCACGCGCCGCAGGCATAGATTTGAACGCGCTTGGTGGCGAGCTTATTCAGGAAATCTCCCACCGGCGGCCAACCTACCGGGATGACTGCGTCGGCAACGACCTTGCGCATCAGCACCACCGCCTCTCCGAGCAGATAGATCTGCACCTCGTGCCCGGCTTCGGCGAGCGCCAGGGCATGGGAGAAAGGGAACGCAGCCTTGGTTGGATCATCGGACCCCCACGCACTCTTCATCAGAATCTTGAGTTGTTTGCGGCTGGTTTGTGCCTGCGGGGCGCCGGCGGCGGTGAGAAAGGGCAGCGCTGCCAATTGCGCTATTCGGGAGAGAAATAATCGACGCGCCATGGGATTCTCCTGCGGCTGATTTGTTCTCGGAAGCGGCCAGAACTTTATCGCAGTTCGCTGGGTTTTGAAAAGGTCGCGTTTTGACGAACGCGATCGGCCGCCATAAGATTTCCTGACCTATGAAACGTCTGCTTCATTTCGTGGTGCTCTATTGTCTTGGCGCCACTTGTCTCGGTGCCGTTTGCCTAGCGCAGTCGTCGCCTTCCGTTCTGATCATTCACGACGTCACTGTCATTGATACGACGGGCGGCCCGGCGCAAGCGCATCGCACCGTGATCGTGCGCGACGGAAGAATCGCAGCGGTGGGCAGCTCCGCAGGTGCCATGGGGGCAAAGTTCGCTGGAGTGCATGTGGATGGCAGTGGGAAGTTCCTCATACCGGGGCTGTGGGACATGCATGTGCACATGGTGTTCGGGGATTGGTTCCCGCGCGGGAAAGAAATCACCTTGCCACTGTTCATCTCCAACGGCATCACTGGCGTGCGCGATATGGGCGGGGAACTCGAAGTGCTGCAGCAGTGGCGGAAGGAAATTTCTTCTGGAACCTTGATCGGGCCGCGGATGGTGATCCCTGGGCCCATGCTCGACGGTCCGCAGCCGCGGTTTCCCAGTTCGGTCGCGATCAAGACTCCGGAAGATGGCCGCCGCGCCGTAGATGATCTGAAACGGCAGGGAGCGGACTTCATCAAGCTGCAATCGCTGATCCCGCGCGACGCAGTTTTCGCCATCGCCGATGAAGCGCGCAAGCAGGGGATCACTTTTGTGGGCCACGTGCCGGATGCGGTGCGGGCGTCCGAAGCGTCAAACGCGGGGCAGAAGAGCTTTGAGCATCTGATCGGAATCTTCGAAGGCAGTTCGCCGCTGGAAGATGAGTTTATAAAAGGCGCAAAAACCGAGAGCAAGTTTCTTTCGACATACGACCCCGCGCGGGCGGCTGCGCTGTTTGCGGTGCTGGCGAAGAACCAGACGTGGCAGTGTCCTACGCTGGTGTGGGAGCGCGGCGGAAATCTGATCGACGAAAGGGACCTCGCGCACGACCCGCGGGCAAAATATGTGCCCGCCTATTGGAAAGACGTGACCTGGAAACGCTTCACCGATCAGGTCATGCACGACTTCAACACCGACGACCTCGCCACCCGCAAGCGCTTCGTGGAAAAGGAACTGCAAGTGGTAAACGCAATGCACCGCGCGGGGATCCCATTTCTTGCCGGAACGGATACGCCGCCGGGAGTCTACATTTTCCCCGGCTTCAGTCTGCACGAAGAACTGCAGAGGTTCGTGGCCGCGGGATTCACTCCGATGGAAGCGCTGCAGACCGCAACTCTAAACCCGGCGAAGTTTCTGGGCATGCAAGACCGTCTGGGCACGATCGAGGAAGGGAAGCTCGCAGACATGGTCTTGCTCGACGCGAATCCGCTGGAGGACATCCGCAACACGCAGAAGATTGCGGGGGTTATCGTCAATGGGCGCTACTTGTCGCGGGCGGATCTGGACAAGATGCTGGCGGGGGTAGAAGCCGCGGCGAAGGCGCAGTGAACCTGTAGTCTTCATTCCGCTTGCTCGGAAAACAGTCTGTCATCCTGAGCAAAGCGAAGGACCTATGCAATATGCCGGCAGCGCCTTAGCGGCGTCAGGTTGCATAGGTCCTTCGGCGCAAAATGCTGCGCCTCAGGATGACAAAATCTGGATAGCGATGACAAAATCTGGATAGCTCGGTGCGTGCATCTAGTCGGTGCCTGGCGTCGCGCGGGCCAGTGCGAGAATCGCTCCGGCAAACAGCAGGGTGTCGAAAAAGTAGTTGAGCCCTTCAACTTTAATATCCGTGCTCGGGTCCAACAGCGACGCGATCAGAATCGGCCCATAGACGAACACGACCAGCAGCACAATCCAGGTACCGAGGTAAGTCGCCGCCATGCGCGTCTTGTTCGCCAGCAGAATGGCTGCTCCGGCAACCACGAGAATTGCGGCTGTCAGATAGCCGATGAGCGGGCGCGCCGGAATCCACTCGGACATCAATTTTTCGAGGGGGATGCCTGGCATTCCCAGTGGGTGCAGAAAAGTCTCCACGCCATAAAATGTGGCGGCGATCCCGATCAACACGCGGCCCACGGTTACGAGCTTGCTTCCGCCTTGGCCGCGACCCTCCTCGCGCAGGGCGCCTCCCGCAAGAATCCAGCCTCCGCCGCCGAACGCCAGTTCGCGGAGGAGAAGCGTCCATGAAAACCTGTCTTTGGGGTTGGCGAGGGCTCCCGGGATATCCATCATCGCCACAAAAAGAAACATCATGATCCCGAACAGCAGGCCGGACCAGCGCACCTGAATTTTTGTAGCGATGCTCAAGGACGCGGCCAGCAAGGCAAAGCCGACGAAATATGCCCAGAACAAATGCCACGGCACAAACGAGGGCACCAGGGTCATGATGAATTTCGCGGCCGCGAGATGCTCGGCGCCGAACACCGCCAACGGGATGGCGAAACACAGATTGCTCAAGACGACGACTTTGTCCAAGCCGCTAGCTCGCGCGAAGTCGGACTTCGCAGCCCAGAACGCGATCAGCAAAAGCAGGATGGCGGCGACGCACATCGAGACCGGTGTGCGGGCGAACTCTAGAAACATGGCGAGAATGGTTGGGTGCATGTGAATGCCGAGGCGTAAGCTTGCCCTCTACCTGGAGCCTGGGTCAATACAACGGTTCCAATGTACAGGGAAGGCGTGCGAGGCTACTTGTTTGCGGGACAGGCTGACGCGCCGAGCTAAAACACCGGAGTCCTGCTTTAGCTCTTCCCGCCCTGCTTCTTTTCTGCTCGCGCCCAGGCGTCTTTCAGCGCTACTGTTCTATTGAACACCGGCTTGCCCGGCTTCGAGTCCGGGTCGACGCAGAAATATCCCAGGCGCTCGAACTGGTAGCGAGCACCTGCTGCCGCGTTTGCCAGCGACGGTTCCACTTTCGCGTCAGGGATGATCTCCAGCGAATTGGGGTTGAGATTGTCGAGCACATCTTCGCCTGGTTCCACGTCGCTGGGATTTTCCTTGGTGAACAGGTTTTCGTAAATCCGCACTTCGGCATCGACCGCGTGCGCGGCTGAGACCCAGTGGATGGTCGACTTTACTTTTCGGCCGTCGGGAGAGTTTCCGCCTTTGCTCGCGGGGTCGTAGGTGCAGTGAACTTCGATCACTTCGCCTTTTTCGTTTTTCACCACGCTGGTGCAGGTCACGAAATAGCCATAGCGCAGGCGAACTTCGCGTCCGGGCGAAAGGCGGAAGTATTTCGGTGGAGGCACTTCGCGGAAGTCATCCTGCTCGATGTAGAGCACGCGCGAAAACGGAATCTTGCGGGTCCCGGCTCTGTCGTCTTCCGGATTGTTGATCGCGTCCAGTTCGTCGACCTGAGTCTCCGGGTAATTGTCGATCACCACTTTCAGCGGACGCAGCACCGCCATCACGCGCGGAGCGCGCTTGTTCAGGTCTTCGCGTACGAAGTGTTCGAGCATGGCCAGCTCGATCGAGCCCGTGGTTTTCGACACGCCGATCGATGCGACGAAATTTCGGATCGCCTCAGGCGTATAGCCGCGGCGGCGGATGCCGCTCAGCGTGGGCATGCGCGGATCGTCCCATCCACGCACGCGGCCTTCCTGCACCAGTTGCAGCAGCTTGCGCTTGCTGAGCAGCGTGTAAGTCAGGTTGAGGCGGTCGAACTCGATCTGCTGCGAAGGGAAAATTCCCAGTTGCTGGATGAACCAGTTGTAGAGCGGGCGATGGTCCTCGAACTCCAGCGTGCACATGGAGTGCGTGACTTTTTCCAGCGAATCCGACTGCCCGTGCGCGTAGTCGTACATGGGATAAATGCACCACTTGTTGCCGGTGCGGTGATGCTCGGCATGCAGAATGCGGTACATCACCGGATCGCGCATGTTCAGGTTCGGCGAGGCCATGTCGATCTTGGCGCGCAGAACACGCGAGCCGTCGGGGAACTCGCCGGCGCGCATGCGCTCGAACAGGTTCAGGTTTTCCTCGACCGACCGGTCGCGGTGCGGGCTGTTCTTCCCCGGCTCGGTGAGCGTGCCGCGATGCTTGCGAATCTCTTCAGCCGAGAGGTCGTCGACGTAAGCCTTGCCGTCGTTGATCAGCTTCATTGCCCACTCGTAGAGCTGATCGAAATAATCCGAGGCATAGAAAAGGCCGTCCCAGTGGAAGCCCAGCCACTGCACATCGGCCTTGATCGACTCCACGTATTCCGTTTCTTCTTTAGCGGGGTTGGTGTCGTCAAAGCGCAGGTTCGTATGTCCGCCGAATTCGTCGGCGAGGCCGAAATCGAGGCAGATGGCCTTGGCATGGCCGATGTGCAGATAGCCGTTCGGTTCGGGAGGAAAGCGGGTTTGCACGCGGCCTTCGTACTTATTCGTCTTCAGGTCGTCGAGAATGATGTCGCGTACGAAGTTGGACGGGCGAGACTCGGGCGCGGGGTGCACACCGGCCTCAGCCTCGGGGGACGGCATTTCCATACTCTGATCTTATCGCAAGAAAACGCCGCAGGTGGAGCGGGTACGTGTGGAATGGGCACTTTTGCCCGCCAGCTTTTAAACGCCGCAGGCAAGCGGGCAAGAGTGCCCGCTCCACACATGCCTACCCAGTCTTTTCGCTGACTAGACGTTTCTGACTCTTATGCGACGCAAGCACCGCGAGTCGTAGACGTTCTCCTTGGTACTGCTCGATCCGTTTTCGGTACATTCGGTGAAATAAGCGCCGTGGAGAATGTGTGGAGACCCCGTCTGCCGAGTGCATCTCGGCGGGTTTTTGGAAAGCGCCGTGGCGGCCGCTGGTTCCGGCCTCACGATCCCGTTTCAGACTCCCGCCGACACGACCTGCCCGGGCGCGGCTAGGGATGCTGCTCCCGCAATAAGTTCGCCCTGTTGGGCAAGCTGCCGACGGTAGCGGACGTGCCGCCATCGCGTCATCTCGACCAGCGGCTTCCAGACGGGGTTGACCAGGTCGTGCTTGATCAGCAGGTGCCAGAAGCGGTTGGAGCGCTTGTAGAGATACGACATGGCGAGGTAGAGCGGCGCGGCCTGCAGTTGTTGCGGGCGACGCCGCCAGATTGAGGCGTGCGAGAACAGGCGCTGGTAGATCCAGGCGTAGCCGTGTTCGAGTTCTTCGGGCGTCATGTGCTTCGGTTGAAACACGGCGTGGCCGGTGTCGTAGAGATTCCAATCGCGATGCAGGATTCGGCCTTGCGCTTCCATCTGCTGGAACAGCGGGGTCGCGGGATAGGGGGTGAGGATGTGAAACGTCGCGCACTCGAGGCGGTTCCCTTCGATCCAGTCGGCGGTGCGCGCGAAGACGTCTTTGCGGTCGTGGTCGAAGCCGAGGACGAATGATCCATTCACCTGAATGCCGTAGTCATGCAGCATGCGGACGCGCCGCGCGTAATCGGAAGTCTTGGGAGTTTTCTTGTGCGCGTCGGCGAGGTTGTTGTCAGAGAGGGATTCAAATCCCACGAAGACGCCGGTACATCCCGCCAGAGCCATGTGGCGAATCAGGCTGGGATCGTCGGTGACGTCAATAGTCACGGCGGCGCTCCAGATTTTGTTGAGCGGGCGCAGCGCGGCGCAGAGCGCATGCAGGTAATCGCGGCGCGAGCCGAGGTTGTTGTCGATGAAGACGGCGTAAGGCTGGTCGTCTTTCTGAAACTCGGCAACGATCTGGTCAGGGCGCTTCATGCGATACGGCATGCGCAGGCCATCGGTGGCGAGATAGCAGAAGCCGCAGCGGTTGTGGCATCCGCGGGTGGCGATCAGGCTGGTGGTGGTGAGAAAACTGTGCCGCGGAAGAATTGTGCGGCGCGGGGAAGGATCGTCGCAGTAATCGTTTTCGTAGGTGGCCACGTACCGCGGCCGCAGCAAGTTGGCTTCGACATCGCGCAGAATGAGCGGCCAGAGCTGTACCCCGTCGCCTAGGGCGAGCGCATCGGCGTGCGGCGCACATTCGTCAGGACAGGACAAAACATGCAGTCCTCCAAAGATAACTTTCGCCCCGCGCGCACGATACCAGTCGGCCAGCTCGAACGCCCGTCGCGCAAACGTCAGATGCACGGTGATGCCGACGACCTGCGGCATGGGACGAAATGGCGGGCGGCCGTCGAGCAAGTTTTCGTCCCAATAGTCGACGCGCCAGTGCGCGGGCGTGGTCGCGGCGAAGCTGGTCAGCGCCAGCGTGGGCGTCAGCACGTGCTTGCCGAAGCTGGCGTTCGCGTCCTTGGGATAGAACGGGTTGATCAGCAAGGCATAGTGCGGCTCGATCGCACCGGCTGGCTCGTTAGGATCCAGAGCAGGAGCAGTGGTCATTTCCGGGGGGATCCAGCGTTTCTTTAGGGCGTGAAGGAAGGGTTCGTCGGGTGCGATCATGAGTGTACTTTACAATACAAAGTACTTCATGTCAATCGCATGCCGACGACCGCCCTGTCATCCTGAGCAAAGCGAAGGACCCATGCAATTTGCCGGCAGCGTCTCGACTGGCGGCAGGTTACAGTAGGTCCTTCCCTCGCTTCGCCCAGGATGACAAGACTTAACTTTAGACGACGAACACCCAGCACTAGCCTATCGTCAGAACAACTCTGAACCGTGCCCGGCCGCTGATCATCTGGTCATAGGCTTCGGCGGCTTTTTCCAGTGGATACTTCTCGATCATGGGGCGGACGCCGCTGAGAGAGCTGAAGCGCAGCGTGTCCTCGGAATCTTTGCCGGTGCCGGAGGCCCATCCCTGTAGGCGCTTGCGGCCGCTGATGAGTTGGATCGGCGTGACCGTGAGCGAGTCGAAAGCCGCGCCCACGACCAGGAGCGTGCCGTTCACGGCAAGACCATCCACCAGAGCGGAAATCGATTTTGAATCGGGAGCGGTGGCAAGGATCACATTCGCTCCGCCAAGCTTCTGCAACGCTGCGGCGGGTGCGCCTGCACTCGTGTCGATGTATTCGTGCGCGCCAAGCTTTTTGGCCAGCGGCTTTTTGTCGGAGCCGCGGCCGATGGCCACCGTGCGAAAACCCATCTGTCGGGCGTATTGAATGCCGAGATGGCCCAGGCCTCCGATGCCCTGCACGGCCGCCAGATCGCCGCCGCGCGCGCCCGAACTGCGCAGAGCGTTGAACACGGTGATCCCGGCACAGAGGAGAGGTGCGGCTTCGGCGGCGGCCAGGTCGTCGGGCATGGCCGCAACAGCTTCTGCGGGTGCGACCATGTATTCCTGATAGCCGCCGTCGAAGGTAATGGCGGTGATCTTTTCGTGCTGGCAGTTGATGAAATCGCCGCGGCGGCAGGGATCGCACTGGAAGCAGTGCCCGCCGTGCCATCCCAGGCCGACTCGCTGACCGGGCTTCCACAGCTTGACGTCGGCGCCGAGCGCGTCGATGCGTCCGGCAATCTCGTGGCCGGGCACCCGCGGATATTGAATTCCCGGCCAGTACCCTTCTTTGACCAGGGCGTCGCTGTGGCAGATGCCGCAGGCTTCGACTTTGATGCGCACTTGGCCGCGAGCGGGCTGCGGAATGGGACGCTCGACGATTTCGAAGTTTCCACCGGGCTTGCTGATTTGGACGGCTTTCATGGGAGACCTCTATCCGTTCTCGTTAAGAAAATTTGGATGGCGATTGGTGAGGAGACTTGCTGCGCCGTTTCAGGCATTGTCACGTGTCAATAGATTAGGAACCGGGCTGCCGGGATGCAACAAACTCTGCGGCAGGATATTTCAGCGCCGCGGCAAACCCGATTAACCACTAAGGGCACTAAGGTGCACGAAGGAGACCCTTTGGTCTTCGCGCTTGTTATCCGGCTTTTTGGATTGCTTGTTCGATTCGCTTGAGTGTGGTTTGCTTGCCTAGCACTTCCAGCGTTTCGAACAGCGGGGGCGCATTTTTCCGGCCGCATACGGCCACGCGGATGGGTTGGAACATCTGTCCAGCTTTCACGCCTAGCTCCTGGGCGGCGCCGCGGAGGGCTTGGTCGAGCGGGTCGTGTTTGAATTCAACCGTCGGCAATACTTCCTGCGCGCGCTTTAGAACTTTCAGCGCCATCGCCGCGTCGCCTTTTTGCGGGATGAGTTCGGCGGGGTCGTAGGGCGGGAGCTGGTCGACGAAGAAAAAGTCGGCGGCGGTGAGCACTTCGCGGAGAAACTTGATGCGCTCGCGGATGAGCGGCGTGATGCGCAGCATTGTTTCGGGCGGCACGTTGAATCCGGCGGCTTGCACGACGGGGAGCAGGCGGGCGCTCAGGTCTTCGACGGGCAGGCCGCGGATTTGTTCGGCGTTGAGCCACACCGCTTTCGGATCGAACGTTTCCTCCGGAGTTGCGGCCGGCTCTTTGAAGTTCACCACCGCGTTCGAACGGTTGATGCCTTCCAGCGAAAAGGCATCCATGAGTTCCTGGAGCGACATATTCTCGCGGTCGTTTTTCGGCGACCAGCCCAGCAGGCACAGGAAGTTGATGAAGGCTTCGGGCAGGAAT
Source organism: Candidatus Sulfotelmatobacter sp. (assembly GCA_035308125.1). Lineage (GTDB taxonomy): Bacteria > Acidobacteriota > Terriglobia > Terriglobales > Acidobacteriaceae > Sulfotelmatobacter. Next base: position 55,371 of record DATGHF010000035.1, on the reverse strand, counting down.
CCGGCGTCGCGATACGTGGTGACGCTCACCACGGGGCCGTGGCGGCGCTTGGAAAGCTTGGTGCCGTCGGGCGCGACCAGCAGCGGAAGATGCGCAAACTGCGGCGGCGTGGCTCCGGCAGCTTCGAAAATCAGGACGTGTTTGAAGGTATTCGTCAGATGGTCCTGGCCGCGAATAATGTGGCTGATGCGCAGGTCGGCGTCGTCGGCGCACGAGGCCAGGTGGTAGGTGGGCATGCCGTCGGAGCGCAGCAAGGCGAAGTCTTCGATGTCGGCGGCGGATTTCACCTGCTCGCCGTAAACCGCGTCGGTAAAGTGGACTTGCAATTTGCCCTCGGCAAATCGGACAGCCGAGGACGGCTGTCCCCACACAGTCCCCTCCCGGGGCACGCGAAAGCGCAGAGCGAAGGGCTCTCCCGCGGCGGCGCGGCGGTCGCTTTCCGCGCGCGGAAGCTCGCGCATTCCGGGATTGAACAACCACGTCCCCTGCGCACCGGAGCGTTCGCTGTCGCCAGTGTGGGCGGGAGTAAAGTCGCGGTAGGCGAGGCCTTTTTCGAAGATCGTTTCGGCCGTTTTGCGGTGAAGGGCCCCGCGCTCGGATTGCTTGTATTGCTCTTCCCAACCCAGATCGAGCCACTTGAGGCCTTCGAAGATTGAGTTGACCGAGGCGTCTGTATTGCGTTCGACATCGGTATCGTCAAGGCGCAGGATCATGGTCCCGGCATTGTGGCGAGCGTATAACCAGTTGAAAATAAACGTCCTAGCGCTGCCGACGTGGAGAAAGCCGGTGGGCGAAGGCGCGAAGCGCACGCGCGGCTGCGACGTGCCTGGCGGGTTGCCTGAAGATGCGCTGCTCACGATGCGCCGTCCGGCGAAGGGATGCTCGAAGATTGATCCATTCGGTACCTCTTGCGATGTTACGGGCGGTGGAAAACGATCGTCAAGCGGCGAACCCCGAGCAACCCATTCTAAATCCAATGTGTTACGGGATTTTGCATGCTGGCTTGCATGTACTTAAATCCTGTTGTGCCGGGACGCGGCGTATGAAAACATAGGGTTGCCGTTTCCCCCCGAAACTGCTTGGGAGATTCTTACTCGGGAGCCTTCTTCTTGAGCTTCCCACGGGAATTTTCCCTCAGGAGTCTCGTCGGCATCATGAACAGCCTCGCCATCAGCGCGGTGTTGATCCCGGGTATCGTCTCGGTGTTGCTGTTCCTCGTCTTCTGGTACCTCCACGAACAAAGCCGGCAGGCGTATTTCCGCGCGTGGCAGATGGCGTGGGCGGCTTACTCGCTGCACTACGCTCTGGATGCGCTTTCCTTCTATCGCGCCTCTCCGATGGCGTTTCTGGCGAGTTCCCTTTTTCTGGTGGCAATGGCGCTTTGCATCTTCGTCTCCACGCGGCTGATGCGCGGCCCTTACCACTTCCGCTGGTATGAGGCCGCGCTGGGAGCCGCCGGGGTCATTCTTGTGTGGGTTACCTTCCGCGGGCATATTGTCAGTGGCGTTTTCATTCCCGATGCCCAGCCCACCATCCGCCTCGGAGAGGGACTCGGGCTCGTGCTGCTTTATTGCTCCGCGGTGTTTTACCTCAACGGGTACAAACGCGGATCGCTGGCGTTCAAAGTGCTTGGGGCGGCCCTGGCTTTGTGGGCCGCGCTCATGGGGATGGGCCAACTGCACAGCCCGTGGGGTGAAACCCTGGGCAGCGCCAGCCGCTTGCTGGGCCCGGTGCCGCAGATGCTGCTGGGAATTGCCATGGTCATGGTGCTGTTTGAGAACCAGCGCAATTCGCTGCAGGAAAGCACTTTGGCCTTGTCGACGCTGGGCGCCGATCCGCGCCGGCTGCTCTCTGCTCACGATTTGATTCCGAACATGCAGGCCGCCCTGGAGCGGCTAGTGAGCGCATTGTCCATGCCACGCGCCGCCATTTGTATCTCCGAACGCTGGCGCGGCCTGTTGCCTTCGGTGCAGCATGGGTTCTCGGCGGAATTTCTGCAGGCGCTCGAGGGCGGCAGCGCTGCCGATTATCTTTCTCAGGTTGCCTACCGCCAGAGTGGAATTTTTACGGTTCACGATTTGTCGGAGATGACGGAGCCGATGCTGGTAGGTCCGGCGGGGGCATTCGCGGATTTCAAGCGCGTTTTCACCGCGGCCAACATTCGCAACTTGACCGCCGTGAGCCTGCAAACGCGCGAACACAACTTCGGAGTGATCGTATTTCCCCACGCCGAGCGCAAAGCTTTTGGCTCCTCCGGACCGCGCCTGATGGTGGGGCTTGCCCTGCAGCTGGCGCTCACTCTGGAAAATTACGTGGTCACCCATGATGCCCACCGGCGCACCAAAGAATACGAACTGCTTACCGAGATTGGACAGGCCATCAGTTCGCGCCTCGACCAGGACGAGATTCTGCGCGCCATCCAAATCGAGCTGGGACAAATCTTCGACACCAGCAACTTCTACATCGCATTCCAGGAAGGGGACCGCATCCATTTCGAGCTGGAAGTGGAAAACCACCGTGTGATCCCCAAGCGGTCGCGGAAGGTGGAAAATGCCTTTACCGAATATGTGATCCACAGCGGCCAGCCGCTGATCATCCGTTCCGATCTGGAGGCGGTGCGGGCGCGGCTCGGGGTCAGCCACGTTCCCGAGCAGCCTGCGAAATGCCTGATTGCCGTGCCAATTTTTCTGGGCAACAAGCCGGGCGGAGTAATGGTCGCGATGAATCGCGACCGGGAACACGTTTTTGAGCAGCGCGATCTCGACGTGCTCATGACCGCCGCCGGCCAGGTCTCGGTGGCAGTGGAAAATGCCCGCCTGTTCGCCGAGGAGCAACGCCGCTCGCGTCAACTGGCCTTCCTCAACAACGTTTCGCGCACCGCGATTTCGAGCGAGGATCCGGTTCACATGCTGGGCCAGATCGCGAGCGAGATCCAGAAAAACTTCAGCTTCGACCACATCGGTATCGGGCTGCTCGATTACGGCACGAAAGAAATCGAAATCAAGGCCGAGGCCGGGGTTACCGCCCACGCCATGGGGCAGCGTATTCCGCTCGGCACGGGCATCCTCGGACGCGTGGCGCGCACCGGCGAGCGAGCCCTGGTGCAAAACGCCGACAAAGGGCAGCTCTCGGGAATCCTGCCCGATGCGCGCGCGGTGCTTTGCATTCCGATTACTTACGGCGAAAATTTGCTGGGAGCACTCAACATCGAAAGCCGGAATGAAAGCGCGTTCGCGCCGCAGGATGTGCTGATTCTCAACACTCTGGCTGATTTGCTGGCGACCGCCCTGCATAACGCTTTCGTGTTTCAAAAGCTGCAACAGCAATCCATTACCGACGGTCTAACCGGGATCAAGACCCGCCGATTCTTCTGGGAAGCGCTATCGGCGGAGTGGAAGCGGGCTTCGCGCTCGGGGCGTCCTTTCTCGGTGGTGCTCATCGATCTCGACAAGTTCAAGGAAGTCAATGACACCATGGGCCACTTCGAAGGCGATCTGGTGCTGGCTCGGCTGGGCCGCCTGCTGGAGCAAAAATCCCGCCAGCAAAACGTGGTTGCCCGTTATGGCGGCGATGAATTCATCGTACTGATGCCGGAGACCGGACCCGAGCAGGCCGTGGTCCTGGCGGAACGCTTGCGCCAGTGGATTGCCACCGATCCCATGCTGAGCGAACACAAAATCACGGGCAGTTTCGGGGTCGCGAGTTTTCCGACGCATGGTTTTTCCATTGAAGACATTATTCGCGTGGCTGATGCCGGTATGTATGTCTCGAAGCGGTCGGGTGGAAATCGTGTGTCGACCGCAGAAGAGTTTGCCGAAGGCCAGGATTTTGCCCGGCAGCGGCAGCAGATTTCCGCCTACATTGAAGGCTTCCTGCAGCGCGAGCATACTGGGGTTGAGCAGGTCGAAGAGTTGACTTCGACCTTGCAAAAACTCTGCGGCGGCGATCAGGAGTGTAATCTGCCGCTGCTTCGGGAATCAATCGAGATCCTGAGCCGCGCCGTGGAATCGCGCGAACTGCGCACCGCCGGCCACGGCGATCTGGTGGCTCGTTACACGGAAATCATCGCGCGCGCCCTGCGCCTTCCCGCGGAAGAAACCGCCGACCTGGTATATGCCGCGCGGGTGCACGACGTGGGCAAGATCTTCGTGCCCGAACACATCCTGAACAAGCCCGGCCCGCTCTCTGACGAGGAGTTCGCCAGGGTCAAGAGGCACGCCCAGATGGGCGCCGAGATTGTCGCGATGTTGCCGCGCAGCGAACACATGTGCGAGGCGATCGCCCATCACCACCAGCGCTTCGACGGGTCAGGCTATCCCGATGGCCTGATCGGCGAGGAGATCCCGGTGTGGGCGCGCATCCTTGGCCTCACCGACGCCTACGCCAACATGCTTACGGAACAATCCATTTCAGCAGCGAGAACTCCGGAGCAAGCGCTGGATGAGTTGGCCAAGATGAGCGGAACGCGTTTCGATGGCATGCTGGTGCGCTTGCTGATGCGGGAACTGAAATCGGAGCGGATGTCTTTTCCTGGCTTAGGAGGGTAGGGGCTTGGGGCTTCGGGCTTCGGGCTTCTACTCCTGGTGCTCATCTTTCGGGTTCTTTTTCTTCTGCTTCGTCTCACTTGCAACTGGAAACAGGAACCGCTGCGGAGATTCCTCCGAAATGGAATCTGTTAATCGCAGAGGTTGCGGACTATTCGCGCGGCGGTGTGGGACGCTCTTGAAACGCGCCCGGGCCTTGCCCCAACAACAGGTACCACGCCACTGCTGCGCGCAGCATAATTCCCAGCCCGCCCCAGAGCAAAGGCCGGCTCAGGTCCGATGCTGCCGCAGAGACATTCGGGATGAGCATTACCACGCCGGCCAGCGCCGCCACTACTGCCGTACGCCGCGCCCAATTGTTCAGGCACAACAATCCCCAGCCGATGACGGCCCCGAAGGCGCCCACTAAGAGAAACATATATGGTCCGGCCAATTCAAGTCCGTGCAGCAGAGGAGCGCCGATTCTCATCGACAAGGTTCCCGGCGAGGCCAGCATGATTGCGCCGACCACGCACAAATACGCCGAGGCCACAAAGAACAGGATCGCGATCGCAGTGACTCCCGCGGGGCGAGGCATGATGAAAGGATTGTCGGGTACGAGTGGGAAACACACAAGGCAAAAACAAATCAGCCGCGGATTTTATGGATTGTCACGGATGAACCCCTCACTGCTTAATGACTCGCGAGAAATATCCGTGAAGATCCGCGTAAATCCGTGGCTTGGAATTTGCCTTACGCCAAGTCGAACAGCAGCACTTCGGCGTTTGCCGCGCCTTTGATATCGATCTTCTTCTCGTCGCTGATGGCTGCGCCGTCACCTTGCGACAGCTCGTCTCCATTCACTTCGACTGCGCCGCGCACGACCTGAAGCCATCCGTGGCGCTTGGAACCGAAGTCGTGCGAGACCACTTCGCCGGGTTTCAGCAGCGAAACGTAGAGCTGCGCATCCTGGTTGATTTTCACCGAGCCATCCTTGGCGTCGCGCGAAGCGATGAGCCGCAGCTTGCCCTGCTTTTCTTTTTCCGCAAAGGATTTCTGCTCGTAGCTCGGCTGCAAACCGTCTTTCTCCGGCAGAATCCAAATCTGCAGCAAATGCACCGGCTCCGTAGTCGAGGGGTTGAATTCGCTGTGGCGAATGCCGCTGCCGGCGGTCATGCGCTGGCCGTCGCCCGGCAGAATCACCGAGCCGGTTCCCAGGCTGTCCTTGTGCTCGAGCTTGCCCTCAAGAACGTAGGTGATGATTTCCATATCGCGGTGCGGATGCGTGGGAAAGCCGGTGTTGGGGGCGACCCAATCTTCGTTGATCACACGCAGGGAACGGAATCCCATCCACTTGGGATCCCAGTAGTCGCTGAAGCTGAAGGTGTGATGCGTCTTGAGCCAGCCGTGGTCTCCGCCGCCGCGCTGGCTGCTGGGACGAATTTGAATCATAACGCCTCCGATATTAATGAAATAATAATCATTAGATGCGGCCGGGATGCGGAAAGGTCCAGGCGGCAGATGGCCCAAGAACGCAGGTTGGGGACGACGTCGGCGCGTGTGGCACACTAGCATCATGCATCGGCTCACACTGGGCGAGTTCGAACTCAGCATTTTTTCTGACGGAACTTATCCGCTTGATGGCGGCGCGTTTTTCGGCGTCGTGCCTAAAGTGATGTGGTCGCGCAAGGTTACGGCTGATGAAAGAAACTACGTCACCACCGGACTGAACTCGCTGCTCATTCGCACCGGCAAAGAGACCGTGCTGGTTGAGACTGGGATGGGAAACAAGCTGTCGGAGCGCATGATCAAGTTCTACGGGCAGCCGGCACAGCTGCTGGCGAATCTCGCGGCTGCGGCGGTCTCGCCGGAAGACGTCGATATCGTCATCAACACTCATCTCCATTTCGATCATTGCGGATGGAATACGGTGCTTGACAGTAACGGCAAGATCGTTCCGACATTTCCGCGCGCCAAATACTATGCGCCGGAAGGCGAATGGCAATACGCGCGGCGTCCGAGCGAACGCGACGCGATTAGCTTCATCGCCGAGAATTACGATCCACTGGTCGAGAGCGGGCAGATGACGTTGCTGAAGGGCGGCGAGGAAATTGTCCACGGAATTTCAGTGAAAACATTTCCCGGGCACACCGCGCACATGCAGGCGGTGATCGTGCAAAGTGCCGGGGATACAGCTTGTTACATTTCGGACTTGATTCCGACAACGGCGCATATTGACATCACCTGGGGCATGGGCTTCGATCTTTATCCGCTGCAGACCATCGAGAGCAAGAAGCGGTACTACGCGCAGGCGATTCCGGAAAGATGGCTGACCGTATTCACGCATGATGCCAAGGTGCCGTGGGCGTATGTGGAGAGGGATGTGGCGGGGAAGATGGTGGCGCGGGGCGTGTAGGCCAGTCCCGCTTATGTGGAGACAGCCGCCATCGGATGTCCGTCGGGCCGAAGGCCCGATGCCTCTTCATCTGCTTGGTATGTCTAAATCAAACCCTGTCGAGCTTCGCTGGACCCGGACAGCCGAGGGCGGCTGTCCCCACATGGACCTGGAACCTGGGCCCTCCAGATCTTGCTTAGCCCGTGACTAGCAATCTGGCTTCGAAGAAATCTTCGACTCGCGTCAGAATCTCTACCGAGCTCTTCGATTCGTAGATTTCCTTGCGCAATCCCGCTCCGCCGGGGACGCCGTGGGTGAACCAGCTGGCGAATTGCTTCATTTTGCCGACGGCGTCGGGGAGTTCTTCTTCGATCAGCATTTGGAAGTAGGTGCGGATCATCTGGTACCGGTCGGCTTCCGAGGGATGGGTGTAGGGCTGCCCTTCGGCGGCGAAAGCCGATTGAGGACCCGCGGCTTTTTCGGCACCCTTCGGCGCGCTTCGCTTGCTCAGGGCAGGCTGAGATCTGAAGTCGTGCCCTTCCCGGGTGGTTATCGCATCGAAATTCGAGACTCTGCCAACTTCAAACCCAGTCGAGCTGCGCTCGACTGGACGGGCAAGAGGGCCCGTCCCCACACAGGCATTGCTCTCTACACAGGCATTGCTCTCCACGCGAGGATTGGCGATTTCGGCAGTTTCCATCCAACTGCAATACTGCTGGATTTGGCGGAAGATCCACGGGTTTGAGGGGGCGGTGCGGCCGATCATCACGGCGTCGCAGCCGGTTTGCGTGACCATGGCGCAGGCGTCTTCGGGACTTCTTATGTCGCCGTTGCCGATCACGGGAATCTTCACCGCATCTTTCACCGCGGCGATCCACTCCCAACGCGCGTTGCCGCTGTAGCCCATCTCGCGAGTGCGGGCGTGCAACGCTACGGCCGTCAGGCCGCAACTCTCTGCCATACGGGCCAGTTCCACGCAGACGATCTCTTCGTCGTTCCATCCGGCGCGGAACTTTACGGTAAAAGGAATCTTCACGGCCGCGCGCACCGCTTCGAAAATCTTGCCGATTGCCGGCAGATCGCGCAGCAGGCCGGAGCCTCCGTTGCACTTCACGACTTTCTTTGCGGGACATCCCAGGTTCAAGTCGACCAAGTCGAAGCCAAGGCCTTCGACCATGCGGGCGGCTTCGGCCATCACGTTTGGATCGCTGCCGAAAAGCTGCGCCGAGATGGGATGCTCGTCTTCGTAGAAATGTAGATAGCGCTTGGCTTTCTGGTCCTTCTTGCGGAGGACGCCGTCGGCCGAGGTGAACTCGGTCATGATCAGGCCGCATCCATCGAGGTTGCGAATGAAGCGTCGAAAGACGGTGTCGGTGACACCGGCCATGGGCGCCAGAACAGTGGCGGGCGCGATGTTGACGCCGCCGATCGAGAGGCCCTTCGGAACCGGCCGCAAGGGATCCGGCCCGCACGCGGGCTGTTCATCTCCAGGCAGCTGCGGTGGCGCTGCCTGGCGGGCAGGAGTGCCCGCCCCACACGAATTGTCCCAGAACTTCTTCACGGTTCTATTCTACTTGCCTGGCAAAGCGAAGCCCCCGCCGGAGCGAGGGCTGAGTTCGTTGGCTTTATCGGTGGCAAAAAGCCTTACTTCTTCAAAGGTTCGATTTTCTTCGCCGGCTCGGCCTTGGCGTACTTGCGGCGGAAGCGCTCCACGCGGCCGGCGGTGTCCATCAGCTTCTGCTTACCCGTGAAAAAGGGATGGCAGTTCGAGCAGATTTCCACGCCGATGTCGCCCTTATGGGTTGACCGGGTAGTAAAGGTGTTGCCACAGGCGCAATGCACGCGCACTTCGTTGTAAGCGGGATGAATGGCTGCTTTCATAGGGATTCCAATCTTGACCGGAACCATTAGATTCTACCGGATAGGCGCGGGATTCAGCAACCGCAGGCGTCACTGCGGCCGTCGGCTATCAGCCGTCAGCCCTCAGGAAAGTCAAAGGCGAGTAGGCTGCCGGGTTTCGACTGCCGGGCTGCAGACCTTTGGCCTCGGACGCCGGGCTTCGCCCAGGCTTGGACAGCCGAGGCGGCTGTCTCTTCATGACTCCGGGTTGAACCTGCCTTGGGCCCAAGGTCTGAAGTCTGAAGTCTGAAGTCTGAAGTCTGAAGTCCGAGATCGGCTCGAGTTTGGCTTTAGCTGACGGCTGCTCTCAAAACCTGAACTGGTACGAGGCTTTCACGAAGAACTGGCGGCTGTCGTTTAGGTAGCCTTTGGCGGTGTTCACGACATATCCGGTTGATGCGGGGGTGCCGGGGACGACGTCGAGGTTCTGCAGGTCGCTGTTGTAGCCCAGGTAGACTGCCGTGCCGGGATGCACCAGGTAGGTGACGAGAAAATCGGCGTTAAATTGCTTGTCGGTGGGCAGGTAAGTGTAGGGATTGAAAGTGTTGCCGGGCGTATTCGCGAGCACCGAGTTGTATTGCAGAATCATGCGCAGCGAAAGCTGAGGCGTGAACTGCCAGTTCCACTTGCTGCGCACAATGTGATTGCTGAAGATGCCTTTCCCGACGCCGGTGGCCGCCATTTGCTGCTGGGCAAACAGATAGGTGGATTCGTTGGCGCGCAGCCGCTCGAAGAGATAGCTATTCTCGATTTTCAAAGGTTTGACCGGGCGCAGTGTGAGGATGGCGGTAGCGGTATCTAGGCGGGCCAGGAAGGGCAGGTTGAGGAGCGGAGCGGGTGCACTGGGCGAGGCCACGAAATTTATGCCGTCACCCCAGCGGTAGGCTGCTCCCAGGATGGCCTTGGGAAAATAGCTGGTCTGGACGGTGGCGTAGCTGCTGTGCTCGTGATAGTCGCGGTTTTGCGTGGCAGCGAAACCGAGAAAGGTGAAGTCCTGAGGGCGCAGGCGCTCCCGCAGTTCCTCATAGGGAGCCAGTTGAATTCTGGTCTGGCCCCGCGCCTGAATCAGCAAATAGGGCTGATAGTCGGTGTCGAGCCGGTTGCCTTCGTGGTCAAACACCAAGCGGTTGCGGAAGGCCGGGCCCCAGGCCACGACCCAGCCTTTCTTCGGCCGGAAGAAATAGCCCGCCCACTGTTCCGAGTTGCGGAGGTCGACGCGGTTGACGAATCCGGGCACAGTGACGAATCCCGGACTGACGTCCTGGTAGCGCCCGCTATAATTGAAGTGCAGGCCATTGCTCCGGAGGCGGACGTCTTCGTTTTGGCCGGCGTAGTAGTTGCCGTTGCCGGCATTCCCCGAGCTGAAGGGAAACAAGTTCGCTTCGCAGGTTGCGCTCAGGTTTGTCGCCGTCAGGCCTTGCAGATTGCTCGAGCTCACCACCGCCTGACCATCCAGAATCCAGGTATCCCGGAACTTCAAATGCGTATCGACGCCGCCAACGCGGTTGAACTCTCCCGTGGTCGGACATTGCCAGTTGGTGTACAGCGCGCCGACGCTCGACTCCTTGAAAATGTCGCGGCTCACGCGACCGATGGCGAAGTACGAACGAATACCGTAGAGACTATCCAGGCAGGTAAGGTCGAGGGCCGGACAATCGCGGGGCACGGCCAGACCCGGACTCCGGTCGTCGGCCGCCATCAGGCCCACCGAATAAGGACCTTCTTTCCCGGTGAGGCGAATCCCGGCCGACAGATCCTGCACGTTACGAGTGAAGAACAGGTCGATGGGCGTACGGAAGTAATCTTCGTTCTCGAGGAAGAAAGGGCGCTTCTCGGGAAAATACACTTCAAAGCGCTGGTTCACGGTGATCTGCGGATCCTCGGACTCGACCTGGCTGAAGTCGGGGTTGGCGGTGATGTCCAAGACGAAGTGATCATGGATGACAAATTTCGCGTCCATGCCGATCTGCCCCTGCGCCGTTGCGCTCTGAAAAAATGGATTCGCGGGATCGGTCGTGTCGAGCGCGCGAAACCCGCGCATGATGCCATAGGGCAGAAGATCGATGCTGCGGCCGGGGGAAATGCCTTCCAGCCCGTAGAGCGTTGCCGCCTGCCCCAGCCGCCCCTGCATCCTGCGGGAGATGGCCGGCCAGAACGAGTCCTCATTCTTGCGCACGATGCCGCGATACAGAATGATTCCCCATTCCTGCTGCTTGCTGGCGGAAAAACGCAGGCTCTTGAAGGGGATCGACATCCAGGCCACGAAGCCCTGCCGGGTTACCTTGCCGCGCGAGTCCCAGACCGTATCGAACGACGTATCCCAGTTCCCCACTTCCGCGCTGGAGGCTTCAGTCCAGATAGCGTCCCACTGCACGCCCAGGGGAGTGGTCTGGAAGGCGTAGGCGCGGCGGCGGTCGTGAAATGTGTCCAGCATGATCTCCACGTTGTCGTCGTCGTGCACATCCTCGCGGCGCGACATTCGCCCGCGGACTTTCCTGGGATCGTCGAAGCAGACAAACACTACGTAGAGATTTTTCTGGTCGTAGCCGAGGTAGGCGTCAGTGAGTTCGGAAACTTTTTCGCCATCGTGCGGGTTGCGCTGCACGAATCCCGTTACTCTTGCCATCTGCAGCGCGACTTCTCCCTCGGGCTTCATGGAAAGAAAGTTTTCAAGCACCGGAGCGCGGCTAAGCCGGGGGATGGTAAGCGCCGGAGGGCCAAGTGCGTTGGTGGGCGCAGGGACGTTCTGGGGTTGTGTTTGAGGTATTTCGGGTTGGGGCGATTGTGAAGGCTCGGGAGGAGTTTTCGGGGATCCCTTTGCGTCCTGTCCTGTGGAGTCGTGACCAGACGAGGCCGCGTCCGGTTGGGTGGCGGCGGCGGCGTGCTGAGGACGAACCTGCTGCGCCCACGCCGAAACATTCCCACCCAGTTGCAACGGGGGGAACGTCAACGCAAAGACCACGGCAAGCTTGAACAGCTTCTTGAGTGGAAACCCTTGTTCTCGACCCGAACTCAAAGCGCCCTCGCTGCTCCCCGCCCCCCCGAACGAGGAATCCAGAAAGATACACTATGGGCGCACTTCACAAAACAGGAAAACGCTGTTGTTGTCTTTGCCGAACCGACGGAGACCGCCGAGGTTGTAGGCGGAATGAACTGAGCGACGAATCGTTAGAAAACAGATAGCCAAGACATGGCTAAAACAGCGAGGCCTGCCGGCGATTCGGCGTGATGCCGAAGTGGTCGTAGGCCAGTTGCGTGGCCACGCGACCGCGCGGGGTGCGATTTAGAAATCCGATCTGCATCAGGAACGGCTCGTAGATTTCTTCAATCGCATCGGGTTCTTCGGCCAACACTGCGGCCAGCGTATTCACGCCCACCGGGCCGCCCTGATATTTCTCGATGATGGTGAGCAGCAGGCGGCGGTCGACTTCGTCGAATCCATATTGATCGACTTCCAGCATGCGCAACGCAGCCTGCGCTGTAGGCTCGTCGATCTTGCCCGCGCCGCGGACTTGAGCGTAGTCGCGTATGCGCCGCAACAGACGGTTGGCAATTCTTGGTGTTCCCCGCGAGCGGTTGGCGATTTCGATCGCGCCCGCGTCGTCGATCTGCACTCCTAGGATCTCCGCCGAACGTTCGACGATCACCCGCAAATCCTGCGGAGTGTAAAACTCCAACCGCAGCACGATGCCGAATCGCGCCCGCAGCGGCCCGGAAATCAGGCCGGCCCGCGTGGTCGCGCCGATAAAAGTGAAGGGCTTCACTTCCAGGGTGTGGGTGCGCGCCGACGGCCCTTGCCCGATGATGATGTCTAATTTGTAATCTTCCAGCGCCGAATAAAGCAGTTCTTCGAGCACTGGCTGCAACCGGTGAATCTCATCGATGAACAGTACCTGCTTGTCCTGGAGGTTGGTAACGATTGCGGTCAGGTCGCCCTTGATCTGCAGCAGAGGCGCAGCCGTGGGCTGAAAGTGTACGCCCAGTTCGTTGGCGATGATGTTGGCCAGCGTGGTCTTGCCTAGTCCCGGAGGCCCGTAGAGGAGCACATGGTCCATGGCCTCGCCGCGCGAGCGTGCCGCCTCAATCGCTACCGCCAGATTTTCTTTGACCTTGGCTTGCCCGATAAACTCGCTCAACCGCTGCGGCCGCAGCTTTAACTCAAACGAGGAATCGTCTTCCACCGGCGCTGCCGACACTAAACGGTCGCGATTGGCGTCGAGGTTGAGATTGTTTCTGGCGGTGGCCACTCTGCCGGATAGTACCACGAGCGCAGTCCCACATTGCGCTCAGCCTGAGCCACGCCTTGCACTGCGGAATTCACAGAAACTCAACTTAGCTGTTACCCGCGCGCAACAAAGCGCCACTAGGGTGATTGGGCCGTCCCCGGTGTCGTTTTAGGGGTTGGCTCAAGGGGAATGGCCCGCGACGGCCGTGCATGCCTGCCTGGGCCTCGGTTTGCAATTCTGTGATCACAGGCTGCATGGAATCGGGTGGTGCAGGGTGCTTACGGCTCAACTCGCTGCAGCATGTGGGGTTGTCGAGAGTTGCGCAAGCCATCTGCAGTGCAAGCTCTAAAAGTCAAAAAAATAAACAGCTCACAAGGAGATCAACCTATGAAAAGAATTACCGCAGTTCTGGCCCTGCTGGCCTGCTTCGCGGCCACGGGACTTGCTCAAGAGGGTGCCGTACCCAAGGGAATTCCACCCCTCAACCACGTGTGGGTGATCATGATGGAGAATCATGGTTTTGTGCAAGTTCTGAATAACCCAGCCGCGCCATTCACCACTCAATACGCCAGCTCGGCGAACCTTGCTACGAACTATTTTGCGGTTGCGCATCCCAGCCTGACGAACTATCTGGAAACCAATGGCGGATCGAACTTCGGAGTTCTGGATGACAATTCGACGGACTGGCACAACGCGTCGTGCACGCCGAACATCGCGTCCGGCGTGATCAATTTCGAAGCGGATTCGAATCCTATTTGCCCAATCGCCGGCACCGGCACCGACGCCGCTACTCCGCTTCTGGACTGCTTCAATGAAGTCACCGGACCGCCCTGCGATATCGAGATTGACGGCGTACATACCTACGCGGCCGATCCGAATATTCTGGGAATCAGCATCGCTGATCAGCTGGTCGCCGCGGGGAAGACCTGGAAGAGTTATCAGGAAAGCCTCCCGCTTGGGAGCGCCGACCTCATCAACTACAGCGACGGCAACTTTACCAACCTGACCGACTTCACCCTGCTCAATTCCCTGTGGCCCGCCACGCCTCCCACCTTCAACCCAGGACAGATTGTTCAGCTTTATGCGGTGAAGCACAATCCGTTCGTCTATTTCAAATCGACGCAGGAAGGCACTACTCCGGGAAACAGCCTGGCCAATGTGGCTCCGTTCGACGGCGCTGGTGGTCTTTATGGCGACCTGGCTTCCGGCAAGGTGCCGAACTACTCTTTCATCGCTCCCAACCAATGCAACGATCAGCACGGTCGTGGCAACGGCACGCAATTCTGCCAATTCGATCCCAACGACAACGGCACGCAGGTAGGCCTGAATCCAGCGTTGATGGCGCTGGGCGACCAGGCGCTGCAGAGGATCGTAACTGCCATCCACGCGTCTCCGGCATGGACCCGGGGTCACAACGCAATCGTTACCATCTGGGACGAAGATGACTACAGCGTCTCTCCGACCATCAACCAGGTGGCAGCCATCGTCGATACCAACTATGGCTTCCGCCAGATTACGAGCAACCAGTTCTATACCCACTTCTCCCTGCTCCGCTCCATCGAGGGAGGCTTCCGGTTGCCATGCCTGAACCACGCTTGCGATGCCAGCACCCAAGCGATGACCGACCTGTTTGGCGAGCCGTAGCCAGAGCGCTGAATGAGGTTTCGTCGGGGTCGGTCCTTCAGGATCGGCCTCGATTTCTTTTGTGCCGGCGCGCGGATCAATCGCGCGGATTATTTCGGGTACCAATCCAGAAGCCGCACCTCAATCCCGGTTCCTTCCAATCCTTTTTGAAATACGGTGAGATCGGAACCGCGGTAGTGGTACGGGATGACCACCTTGGGGTGAAAGGCCTTTACGGCCTCGGCAGCCTCTTCGGGTGGCATGGTGTAGGGCAGATTCATGCACACGAACGCCACATCGATGTTCTTAAGGGCGCGCATTTCGGGGACGCCTTCGGTATCGCCCGAGAAGTAGAACCGCTTGCCGCCATAAGTCAGAACATAACCGTTGCCGCGTCCTTTGTCGTGAAATAGTTTTCCCGGCGCCGGGCCGCGCTTCAGGTTGTAGGCGGGAATCGCCTCGATCGTCCAGCCCTCCCAGGTGTTCGTTTCGCCGTTGGCAATGGGCTTGCCGCTGGTCACCGTCTGCACGACTGCGGGCGCGGCAAAAATCTCCGTTCCCGCCTTGCTGATGTCCTTGATCGAATCGGGGTCCATGTGGTCGCCGTGAATGTCGGTGATCAGAATCAGGTCGGCTTTGGGAAGGCCCGCGAATTTTACGGGCTTGGCGGGATCCAGGTAGATCGTCTTCCCGCCCGCCTCGATCAATGTGCTGGCGTGATTCAGCGGAGTGATCTTCACCGGCCCGGCCGATGTGGGAAAAACCTGCGTCTCCGCGGCATGCGCAAGAGGGGTCATTGAGATGAGCGGGAAAAAAAGGAACGACAGCAGAAGTTTCATGGTGACCTCGGTTTCGTAAGCTGTGATGCACATTGTGACACATAATGTGTCACAATGTCACCATACCTTCTGTAATCTTGCCTCAGCTCCGCGACACCCGCCGCCTCACTGCCCGCCTCATTCCTAAACGACGGAAGAGAAGTCGGCGAAATGGCCGGACTTCGAGCCCCAAACTAGAAAAATTCTTGGCGACCGCATTCTCCCAAACGTCATCCTGGAAGACCGCGGATGCTACTAGCCCGATCTTGATTGGGCCTCGCCGCCCCCTTGGGAGAAATCCCAACACGAACCGATTGACAATGTGACACATCATGTGGCACATTGAACTTATGGCTTCCGTAAATATGCGCCAACTTCGCGACACTAAGCGCCTCAAAAACTTGCTGCGTGCAGGAGCGACGGTAGAACTGCGTGAGCGCGACCGCGTCATCGCTCGCATCGTCCCCGAACCGCAGGAAACGGGTACGGTAAAATATCCCGACTTCGCCGCCCGCCGCAAAAAAATGTTCGGCGATCGCATTTTTCCCGGAGCCGACCTGGTCATCGAAGAGCGTGGACGATATTGACCGTATACGCGGACACCAGCTTCTTTGTCTCGACTTACATTCCCGACAGCCACTCGGCGGCGGCAAATGAGTTGTTGAAGACGGGCGCTCCAGTATGGTTTAGTCCCTTGCATTACGCGGAATGGACGCACGCCCTAAACCAACATGTCTTTCGCTCCGAAATGTCGCTCGCAGACCTGGAGCGTCCTTACAAAGCTCTCGCGCAAGACCGGGCAACGGGTCTATGGATAGAAATCGCGGTGCCCGAAGGTGTCTTCGAGGCTTGCGCGGAACTGGCTCGACGCTTCGGCCCAAAACTCGGTATGAAAACCCTCGACACCCTGCACGTCGCCTGCGCACTGAAACTCAAGGCTGAGCGTTTCTGGACATTCGACGAGCGCCAGGCAAAGCTGGCGAAGGCGCAGGGGATGAGGTTACGCTGAAACAGTTTCCAAATCAGCTGCCAATTGCCCTCGCGGCATGTCACGTTCTTTTGTTTACAACTACAACCATTTTCGCCGAGAATTTAGCTACTGGCGGCAATCCCTTATTTTGTGTCGACCTTCCAGCGTCATTGCCGCTCGCAAGGACTGAACCCGTTACTCTTCTTCTTCCTTGACCTCGCCCCGCTCGGCCCTTGCCTTCTCGATGATCTTCTCCTGCAGCTGCCCCGGGACCACGTCGTAGTGATGCATCTCCATGTTGAAGCTGCCGCGGCCCTGGGTCATCGAGGTTAGCTCCACGCCGTAGGTCAGCATTTCGGCCATTGGAACTTCGGCTTTCACGATGGTGTTGCCGCCTTTGTTGTCCATGCCCTGGATGCGGCCGCGGCGGCTGTTCAGGTCGCCCATAATCGAGCCGGCAAACTCGTCGGGCACGGTGATCTCGACCACCATGACAGGCTCGAGCAGCGTGGGCTTGGCGATCTCCATGGCCTTCTTGAAAGCGATGCGCCCGGCCATCTGGAATGACAAGTCGTTCGAATCCACGTCGTGATAGGAGCCGTCATACAGGGTGACGCGAAAATCCACCACCGGAAACCCCGCGAGATATCCCCGTGCAGCAGCGTCGCGAATCCCCTTTTCCACCGGCGGAATAAAGTTTTTCGGGATCGCGCCGCCGAAAATGTCGTTGACGAATTCGAATTCGCCGCCGCGCGGCAGCGGCTCCATCTTGATTTTGCAGTCGCCGTACTGCCCGTGCCCGCCAGTTTGCTTCTTGTGCCGGCCCTGGACGTCAGCCTTGCCGCGAATGGTTTCGCGATACGGCACCTTCGGCGCCTTCAAATTCACTTCCGTGTGATAGCGCTTTTTCAGCTTCGCGACGATCACTTCAATGTGCTGCTGCCCAGTTCCCGCGATCAGGAATTCCTTGGTCTGGGGATCGCGGAAGAAGCGCAGCATCGCATCTTCTTCCATGAGCTTGTGGATGCCCGGCCCCAGTTTGTCTTCATCGGCGCGGCTCTTGGGCTCGATGGCGAAGGTGATCGCCGGCTCCGGCAGTTTCACCCGCGGATATTGAATGGGCGCCGACTTGTCGCCCAGCGTATCGCCGGTGAGCGTGTCTTTCAATTTCGCGACCGCGCCAATATCTCCCGCGTGCAGCTCGGGCACCGGTACCGCGGTTTTCCCTTGCATGGTGGAAATGTGCGACAACTTTTCCTGCGTGCCGGTGCGGAAATTCTGCATCACGGCTTCGTTCTTCACTACGCCGGAAAAAACCTTGAAGTAGGAAATCCTGCCGGAAAACGCGTCGGACACCGTCTTGAACACGTACAGAGAGGCTGGCTCCGTATCGCTCTCATGCCGCTTCGGCACGTCGCCGTTCCCCGCCGCCGAAGCCTCTCCCTGCACCCATTCGTGTTCCGAAGGCGCCGGAGTGTAGTCGATAATAAAATCCATCACCCGGTCCGCGCCCACGTTGCCCAGACCCGAACTGAAAATTACGGGGAAGAGTCTGTCTTCGCGAATCGCGTTATGCAGCGCCGGGATCAGATCCTCTTCCGGAATCGTGCCCTTCTCGAAGAATTCCTCCATCAGCTTGTCGTCGCCCTCGGCCACCAGTTCCACCAGTTGCTCGTGCGACTCTTGCACCTGTGATCGCATGTTGGCTGGAATCTCAGTTTCTTTTCCCTTGCCATTTCCACCCAGCTCGTAGGTGTAAGCCTTCATGCGGACGAGGTCGACCACACCGCTCAAACTCTTTTCGCTCCCAATCGGCAGCTCGATGGGAATCACATTGCGCCCAAAAGCATTGATCAGCGACTCCAGCACGCGCTCGGCATTGGCGCGATCGCGGTCCATGCGATTCACCACGATCAGCCGCGGCGTTTTGTATTCTTCGCAGTAGTTCCACACCCGCTGCGTGACCACCTCCACGCCCGCCACGCCGTCGACCACGACGATGGCCGCGTCCACCACCGGCAGCACCATCTTGGCTTCGTGGACAAACATGTTGAAGCCGGGCGTGTCGAGGATATTGATCTTCGATTTTCCCCACTCCACGACGGCGGCGCCCACGGAGATCGACATTTTGCGGGCGATCTCCTCGTCGTCATAATCGGTGGTGGCCGAGCCGTCATCCACGCGGCCCAGCCGTGGCGCGGCCCCGGCCGTGTAAAGCATGGCCGACGCCAGCGTGGTCTTGCCGGCATGCCCGTGCCCCACCAACGCTACATTACGAATGTTTTCTCCGGAATAGATTTTCACGAGTAGGCTCCTTCAGCAGGCATGGGAAGGAAACGGCTCCTCAGGAGGATGACGAGGATGAGGACAGGAACCGAGCCAACGTAATCCGCCAAACCCATCTGCCAAAACGTAGGATGCTACCACGCGGGAAGTCGCCGCCTCAACTTATGGGCAAGGCCGGGTGCCCCATTCTCGCGTTCTTTGCCAGGGCAAGAGCCATTTTGCGAAAATCGGCAGCAGTCATGAGGGATTTCAGATTTCAGATTGAAGATTGCAGATTCCGCCGCGAACCGCTGTCAAGCTACAAATCTACAATCTGCAATCTGAAATCTGCAATTCTTCCGCGGTGGTAGACTCCGGCCATGAGCGATGCTGCTGCAGGACCAAGGCCGGCGCTGTATCTCGTGGCCACACCGATCGGCAATCTAGAAGACATCACGCTGCGGGCGCTGCGCGTGCTGAAGGAAGTCGACGTGATCGCCTGCGAAGACACGCGCCAGACGCAGAAACTGCTCAACCACTACTCGATCGCGACCCGAACCACCAGCTACCACGAGCACAACGAGATGACGCGCGCGGCCGAACTGGTGAAGGAACTGCAGGAGGGCGCGAGCGTCGCGCTGGTGACGGATGCAGGCATGCCGGGGATTTCCGATCCGGGGTACCGGCTGATTTCGCTGTCCATCCGGCATCATGTGCCGGTGGTGCCGATCCCGGGAGCGTCGGCGTTTCTGGCAGCGCTGGTGGCAAGCGGCCTGCCCACTGACTCGTTTCGCTTCAGCGGATTTCTTCCCGCCAAGCGTGGCGAGCGACGCGCGGCGCTGGATGCGATCAAAACTTCGCCGCGCACGCAGGTTTTCTACGAAGCTCCACACCGGGTGGTGGAGGCGCTGGAGGATATTGTCGAGGTCCTGGGAGAAGCGCGGCATGTGGTGATCGCGCGCGAAGTGACGAAGCTGTATGAAGAATTCCTGCGCGGCCGCGCCGGCGAAGTGCTGGAGACGCTGAAGTCGCGCGACGGAGTGAAGGGCGAGATCACTCTGCTGATCGGCAAAGCCGAAGAAAACGAAGCTCGTGTGGGGACGGGCACTCTTGCCCGTCTTTCGGTGCGGCAGAGAGTGGAGCAGATCATGGCAGAAGAAAAAGTGGATGAGAAGGCCGCGCTGAAAAAAGTGGCGAAGGAGCGGGGAGTGTCGAAGAGCGAGGCATATCGGGAGTTGCAGCGGAGCAAGTGAGGTTTAGAGGGGCAAGACTCCGCATTCCATCAGGAACTGCGCGGTCTCGTCGAGGGGCCTGCACTGTCTCGTCGGATCTTGGTCGTTACCGGTTGGAACGAAGAGAATCATTCCCTGTCTGGCTCTTGTAAGCAAGACCCTGTAACTATTGACGAGGTAAGCGCGGGTGATACTCTTGCCGATGTTTTGCCATTTCGTTCCACTAAGGGTTCTTAAGTTCCAGCCGCGCGGGACCCTGAGGAAATCTCCGCCCCAGCAGACACAAGTCCAGTCTAGCTCCAGACCTTGGATCTGAAATTCGGTTGCCGCTACTTCAAGCTGAAATGACGATCGCACGTCGCCTTTCGGCGCCAAGAACCAGTGTTCGACGCCCTTGGAGCGAGCCGGTGGCAGCTCCAGGCCTTCCGCCCTTAGCCTCCTCCCCTCAGATGATGCGACGAAGCCATATCGCTCGGTTCCGCGCGCCATCGCCTCAAGCCAAGACTTTGCTGCATCCCGACTCCGGGTGAGACGAATCGGGTATTGCGGATTATCGGCAAGAATCCTCTGACACTCGTTAGCATCGCCTCGAAGAAGGGCTTCGGTCCAGCCAGCTATCGTCTTCCCGCGGAACTGACGGGTTGGAGTATCCAGATGGAGGTTCGAATCGATGTCCAGTTCAATGTCGCTTGGAGCTTCGTCTTCAAAGAGCTTTGCCCCCGCACCGTACGCCCCAGATAACGCTTGGGGAGGTGCAGCAATAGACCAGTGCTTGAATTTCCCGGCGATTGCTCGGCCCCACTCGGACAGTCCGGCCTCACCACTGTTAATCTCTTGCCCGCCTCCGACCAAAAGCGATGAGAACCGCCCAACGTTGGCGGTCAAGAATTGCCAGCATGAGAGCTGGTTCAGAGTGATCGACAAACTCACGCGAACTTTCGTCGAGGTACTTCGCCGTTCTCTTAGCGTCCCAAGCGCGCTGAGCTTCATCGAAGACCACAATGTTCTCGTGGGGTGCACTCTTGTTTCGAGTATGCTCCCGCTTGTATCCCAAGACGGTATTGATGGTGGTCTTCGGGTCACGGGACGAAACTCTGAGTCGATGCTTTCGACGTCGAGACGCATCACGGGCGAGGGCTGCTTGTAGCACCTCAACTAAGGGCAAGTTTCCCGTCAGGAAGATGGAATCACTTTGTGTCGCTTGTCTTAGTTCCGCATCATGAACAAGCTGAAGGCCCGCCAGCGTCTTGCCGGCGCCCGGCACGCCGGTGACAAAGCAAACCGTCTTCCTATTCGATCGCGCCGATTCAATAACGATCCCACGGATCGTATCGATGGTGGAGGTGAGGTTAATCGGATCACATCCAGCCTTGGCGATGTCGTCGACTTGCATCTCGGCGAACATCCCGACTGCAGCTTCGATGATTGTGGGTACTGGGCGATAGTTCCCCCGATTCCAGCTCGAAACGACGGGTTGCGGCTCTGAGCCGTGTTTCTGGGCTACGGTTGCCAACCACGCTCCTAGCCTCTTGGCATCGACAAATGCCGTAGGATGAAGTTCGCCGAACGCCTGAGAACGTCGAATTCGGGTTTCTCTATCCGTTTTGCCGACCACCGCAGGGTAAATGGGTTTATTGTGGCTGCCCTCGTGGAAATGAAGGAGGTCTAGACAGTAATCCTCTACCTGATCGGCGGCGCTGGAATCGACGCTCTCTCCCTTGAACTCAAGGACGACAATCGAACTACCAATCAGAAGCACCGTATCAATGCGGCCCATCTTCCGGGGGACCACGAATTCCATCGCTATCCCCCATGTATCCGGATTGAATTTAGCAAGATCGGTCGACTGGAGGGCGTCCTTCAGGTCTCGAATCTGGTCTCGCCAAGCCGCGAACTGAGCCGTGATGAGGTCCTTATAGCGATCCGACTCGTAAGCTCTGGTCAGTCTGAGTTCGAGTTGATCGGACGGTATCGCTAGAAAGCTTCCGGCTGTATCCGCATAATATCCAGGCATGCGAGACTTCCTACTTCCCTGCCAGCTCCCTCTTCACGATTTCGCTCACCATCTTCCCATCCACCCTCATGCCGGCGGCGTTGAACCTTGCCATGGCGTTCTTCATGACCGTGCCCATTTCTTTCATCGTGGGAGAACCCATTTCGGCGATGGCGGCTTTCACTCCGGCGACCACGTCGGCTTCGCTGGCGGCTTTGGGCAGGTAGGTTTCGATCAGGACGATCTCGGCGGCTTCTTTGTCGGCCATTTCCTGGCGTCCGCCTTTGGTGAACTGCTCCACCGACTCCTTGCGCTGCTTGATCAGCGTGGCCAGCACGGCCTGGGCTTCTTTGTCGTCAAGCGGGGACATTTTCTCGACCTGGCGAAGATGCAATGCGCTCTTAACCATGCGCAGGGTGGAGAGGCGGGCTTCGTCCTTCGCTTTCATGGCGGTGACGATGTCTTTCTGGATCTGTTCGGTGAGGCTCATGGGGGGATTATAAACTTCAAGATCCCCACGTCTCGCAAAAGACGCGAGACATGGAGCACCCTCACCTCAGTTGGTTCGAAATTCTTGAATTGATATCTGCTCCCTGACCGTCCGACCGCGCATCTGATACGGGGGAGGAATCACCATGAGCAAACTCGCGATTTGGGCCCAACTGGAAGCTCGACCTGGCAAAGAGAAGGAAGTTGAGGCGTTTCTGAAATCGGCGCTGCCGCTGGCCGAGCAGGAAAAGGGAACGGTCAGCTGGTACGCCATTAAAATGGGGCCCGGCAAGTACGGCATTTTCGATACGTTTGCCGACGAAAACGGCCGCAACGCTCACCTCACCGGCCCCATTGCCAAGGCATTGTTTGCCAAAGCGGACGAGCTGTTCGCCAAGGCTCCAGAAATTGCAAAACCCGAAGTTCTGGCGGCAAAAACCCGGAAGTAATCCAGCGAGAATTAACCCATCCAGCAAGGCATTTCGCGCCTCCCTGTCGGGCGCGAAGTGCGTTCCAACCGCATCCGATTCCGCGCCGCTTCCGATAGAATGGAGGGGCAACAAGAATCCTGTCTTGCCCAAAGGACTTCATCGGAAATGCTGCATAAGAATCGTCTTTTTACTCCCGGGCCAACGCCGCTGCTACCAGCCGCGCAAACGGCCATGGCTTCGTTCACTGCCCATCACCGCACCGCGGACTTCCGACAACTGTTTCAGCGCGTGCTGGCCGACATGAAAGATTTCGTCGGCACCAAGAATGACGTGCTGGTGCTGGCTTGTTCGGGCACCGGAGTGATGGAAGCTTCGGTTTCGAATCTGACTTCTCCCGGCGACAAAGTGCTGGTGCTGACGGCCGGCAAGTTCGGCGAACGCTGGACCGGGCTAGCCAAAGCCTTCGGTTGCAATGTGGACATGCTGAGCGTCCCCTACGGCCAGACGTTTTCGCTGAATGAGATTCAGGCGAAGATCACTCCAGAAATAAAATCCGTGTTCGTGCAAGCAACCGAAAGTTCCACGGGCGCGCGTCATGACGTAGAAGGCATCGCCAAGATCGTGCGCGCCACGGGCGGGGCTTCGGGAAACGACACGATGCTGGTGGTGGACGCGATCACCGGTCTCGGCACGACTCATCTCGACGTAGACGGCTGGGGCGTGGACTTCATCATCGGTGGATCGCAGAAGGCGCTGATGATACCTCCGGGACTGGCGTACTGCGCGGTCAGCGAGCGGGCGTGGAAGCGCATGGACACGACAACCTCGCCGCGCTTCTACTTCGATCTTCGCAAAGAACGAAAATCGGCCGCCAAGGGCGAATCGGCCTACACGCCGGCGACGTCGCTGTTCGCCGCACTGGGAGCGGCGCTCGAATTCGTGCGCGGCATGGGAAGCGGCGACCTCGCCAAGGGCCGCGAGGTGCTGGTCAACAACGCCGAGCTGTGCGCGGCGATGACGCGTGCCGGAGCCAAAGCACTTGGACTGAGCTTGTACGCTGCATCCCCGGCGGCCGCGTTGACGGCGATTTCGTCACCCGAGGGCCTCGACGCCGGAAAGATCGTAAAAGAATTCCGCGAGTCGTTCGACGCGGTGGTGGCCAACGGACAAGGCGAGATGAAAGGCCAGCTTTTCCGCATTGCCCACATCGGCTACTACGATTATCTCGACACCATCGGCATTCTGGGCGCGCTCGAACATGTTCTGGCCAAAACCACGGGCAAACGCGTGGCGTATGGCGCGGCGGTGAAGGCGGCCCAGGAAGTCTACGCGCATAGTCTCGCGGAAAAGCCACAGCTGGTGGGTGCGTAAAAACTGTGGCCCGCCCTTGCGCCCGTCCTATTGAACCGTGAAGTTCATGGGAGCCGATGTTTCACTCTGCGTGCCGCCGCCGTACGGGCCACCGGGAGTGCCCGGGTTGGTAACGGTAACTTGCACAGTAGCTGCCGTGGCGATGGCCGAAGCCGGGATCGAGGCCATGAGTTGATTCCCGCTGATGTAGGTCGTGGTCATGACGGCGCCGCCGAAGTTTACTTTCGCCGTTCCCGAGAACGCGCTGCCGTTGACGGTGAGGCTGAACGCCGGGCTGCCTGCCTTCATCATCGGTGGCGAGAGCTGAGCGATGGCCGGGACGTTTCCGGGCGAAGGGTTCATGTATGAGTGGGAACCGTAGCCGCACGCCAGGGCGAAAACGGCCAGGCCGCTCAGGAACAGGATCTGCAAGGTTTTCATGGGACCTCCTTTTGGGCAATGGCCCATGCAGAAAAGCGTACAAACTGCGGCAAAGGCAGGTGTCAGCGCCGCGTCATTTAGTTGTCAATCTCTTGTCAGAACGTCAAGTTATTGAGCCAGAAGGAATTGAGGGGACTCGGTGAAGATTGTTATCGCAGAAAAGATTTCGGCATCGGCAGTGGAGCAGCTTAAGGAACCAGGTTGGACCGTGCTCACGGCGGACCAACTGGACGGCAAACTTACGGCTCATCTGGAGTCAGCCGACGCGTTGATCGTGCGCTCGGCAGTCCAGGCCGACGCAAAGCTTCTGGAACACGCGAAAAAGTTGCGCGTGATCGGGCGCGCGGGCGTAGGCGTGGACAACATCGATCTCGATGCCGCCACGCACAAGGGCATCGCGGTGATGAACACCCCGGGCGCCAACGCCGTGGCTGTGGCCGAACACACGCTGGGCATGATGCTGGCCATGGCCAGGCACTTGTGCCGCGCGGATGCGCTCATGCACGCGGGCAAGTGGGAGAAAAAATCGCTGCAGGGCACCGAGCTGCGCGCCAAGACGCTGGGTATAGTCGGGCTGGGACGGGTCGGCCTGGAAGTGGCGCGGCGGGCTCGCGCCTTTGGGATGGAACTGGTCGGGCACGATCCGTTCGTGTCGGTCGCAGTTGCGAAGGAACAAGGGATTCGCATGGCCACGCTCCACGAACTCTATGCCGCATCCGATTACATCACGCTGCACGTCGGTCTGACGCCGCAGACCGCGGGCATGATTAGCGAGGCTTCGATCGCAAAGATGAAGAAGGGCGTGCGCCTGGTGAATTGCGCGCGCGGCGAACTGGTCAACGAGGCCGATCTGGCGCAGGCGCTGAAAGCGGGCAGCGTGGCAGGGGCAGCGCTTGACGTTTTCACCGAGGAGCCGCTGAAGAATTCTCCGCTGCTCGCTCTCGACAATGTTTTGCTGACGCCACATATCGGCGGCTCGACGCACGAGGCGCAGGACGCCGTGGGCGTGCAGATTGCGCAGCAGGTGCGGGAATATCTGAAACACGGTGTCATCCAGAATGCGGTCAATGTGCCTTCCGTATCGGCCGAGGAATACGCGGTGATGCAGCCTTATATCATTCTGGCGGAACGCATGGGAGCATTCCTGGCGCAGGTTTCCGAAGGAACCGCCGAGGAGATTTCCGTCCGTTACAGCGGCCACATCGCCGAATGGAAAACGGAACTGATTCGCAACGCCGCCATCAAGGGCATCCTGAACCAGGCGCTGGAGGAGAAAGCAAATCTGGTGAACGCGGCCGCCATCGCCGATTCTCGCGGCCTGCGCGTGCACGAATCGCATAAAGCGAAGAACCCCACCGGCGGCACTGCCAGCGTGCTTTCGATTGAATTGAAGAGCGCAACCGAGGAACACGCTGTAAAGGGCGCGGTGCTGCACGGGAACGAGCCGCGATTACTGCACGTGGATGGCATCGATGTAGAAGCTCCGCTGGAACGCAACCTGATCTATCTCCGCAACCGCGACGTTCCCGGCGTGATTGGCAAAGTCGGCACGATCCTGGGCGAGGAAGAGATCAACATCGCGAACTTTTCCCTGGGCAGGCGCAGCGCAGAAGCAGGCTCCAGCCAGCCTAGCGATGCCATTGCCGTCGTCCACGTGGACGGGCAGGTTTCAGAAGCGGTGTTGAACAAGCTGCGGAAGATTCCGGCGGTGCAGCAGGCGAAGGCGGTGCGGCTGTTCTAGACCAGATTTCAGATTGCAGATTTTAGATTTCGGATTAATCTTGGTGAGAACAGCGATCTTCAATCTGAAATCTGCAATCTTCAATTGTCACTACGATTCCGACTCTTCCCGGCGCAGCTTCCGGCTCTCGGCCAGCAGCGTCATCGAGTGCATCAGGTTTTGCAGGGTCACAATGCCGATAAGTCGCTCGTCTTCCACCACGGGGATGATGCTGGAGTTGTGGGAGTTGAGCTTGCGGAACGCGGTGCCCAGCGACTCCTGCCGCATGGACACTTCAAAAATCTTGTTCATGACGGCCTGCACGTAGCCGTTGCCTTCCACACGCAGCGCCTCCAGGATGCGCTGCTTTGAGACCACGCCCACCATGTCGCTGCCGCGCACTACGGGAAAATCGTCCTGCAACGAGTGCACGGCCTTCTCCAGCGCACCTTCAAGAGTGTCCGCGGGCGAGAGCGTGGCAAAGTCGGTGAGCATGATTTCTTCCAGGCGGACGTTGTCGAGCACGGACTGAAAAACAATCGCCCGCTCCTCCAACTGCGCCGCGGAGAAAACGATCACGCCCACCATGGTGAGCCAGGTGTCGCTGAACAGGCCCGCGATCATAAACACCATGGCAATCGCGTTGCTGATGGAGACGGCGCGGCGCGTGGCGGTGGCAGTGTCCAGGGTGCGGCGGAAGAGCGCGCGCAGGACGCGGCCGCCGTCGAGTGGATACGCCGGCAACAGGTTCAGAGCCGCGAGATAGAGATTCGCCCACACCAGACTGCGCGGCAGATTCCGGCCTTGCAGCCAAGGCCAGGTCCAGAGATCGGGATGATCGACGGTCGCCAGCACGACTGCAACGGCGAGAAACGCCAAGGCGAGATTGGTGAGCGGTCCGACGAATGCCAGACGAATGTCGCGCATCCAGAGAGAGTCCCCGGAAGCGGGTTTGCCGGCATGGGTTTCTTCGAGCCGTTTTTCTTCGACTCTCTTCTCTTCGAACAGTGTGACTCCGCAAAGAGGCAGAAGAATGATAGCCTTGGGCACCATCCCGGCGCGCCGTGCGGCCAACATCTGCGCGCATTCGCGCGCCGCTACGCAAGCCAGAACGATCGCGACCAGGGCCAGGTCGCGCGGTCCGTTCGCGACCCCCTGGTTCGCCCGGTAGTCGGTGGCAAACACGAACAGGAACAGCAGAAGAAAAGTGGGGTGGATGCGAATCTCCACCTCAAACAGCCGCCCGATTGGAATGGACCAGCTTCTCATCGCGTCCCCTACTGTTTATTCTACATGGGCCGGTCGATTGGTTCGGGCACTCGAAGGTGCAGAGTCATGCGAGTGATTGCGGGGAAATACCGGAGCTGTCCGCTGCGGTCGTTGCGCGGGATGGACATCCGCCCTACCTCCGACCGGCTTCGCGAGACCCTGTTCAACGTGCTGACGGCGGGGAATCCGGCGGCGCTCGAAGGCACGGTCTGGCTGGATATTTTCGCCGGGACTGGAGCGGTGGGTATCGAAGCCCTGAGCCGCGGCGCCAAACAAGTTTATTTTGTCGACGCTTCCGAGGCGGCCGCGCAGCTGATCCGCAACAATCTGGAGAGTCTCGGCGTCACCGGCGGATTCAAGATCTTTCGCGATGAATGGTCGCGTGCGTCGTGGCGCATCGAACGCGAACGCGTCGCCGCCGACATTGTGTTTCTCGACCCTCCCTATCAGATGAAGGACGCTTACGAACCAACCCTGCGCGCGCTGGCGGATTCCAGCCTGGTGTGGGCGATGTCCGTCGTGATCGCGGAGCACGAAAAGAGGTTTAACCCCGGAGACGAGTTCGGGGCGCTGCGCAGATTCCGAAAGCTGGTGCAGGGCGATGCGGCGCTCAGCTTCTACCGCCTGGGCAGCGGCCCCATCGTGAAAGGATGAACCTCGCGAGATAAGTGCGAGAAGACGGATTGCGCGCAGCATTCCGCGGAGAACGCGGCAGCTACATGATCAGTTCGTCGCTTTGCTGCGCGATGGGATGTTGCATCTCCTGCAAGTCATTCTTGACCATGTTCAGCCCATACACGCAAGCTTCGAAGTTCTTCGACAAGTTGGCGAACAGGGGTGCGACCTTGGCGTACTCGAAGTGTTCGAACTTGGAGACGACGTAATAGCTTTCCTTGCCTGCCTTCACCCAGTCGACAAAATTTTCCAGCCGATTGTGGCGCAGACGAAAGCGGTTGATGCTCTCGGGAAACATCCCCGCGAAAAAAAGCGTGTAGTCGCCGATGTGCTTGCGCACCTGGCGCTCGCGATCGAAAGAAGGTGCCGGACCGTAGACAGGATCGGATTGGAGCAGCATTTCGCCGACATCGGCGAGGGGGCGATTGGCGGTGTCACGAATCTTGAACAGCTGATCGGCCTCGCAGAATTCCGCCAGCAAGTGCGAGACATAGGCCACCACCTGCGGATCGCGAATGCCGATTTCCGCGGCATAGTGGCGTCCGACTAAAGCTTGAAACAGCTCCTGCAGCGGATGCGATTCCTCAATCATGGTTTTGGGCCCCCAAACTCCGCAACCGGCACGGAGTTTCAATCTCTTGCGTGTTAGATACATCAGCTTTCAATTGCACGCAAGTGACTTTTGTTTATCAGCTCGATTCGTTTTCCTGATTGCTTAGATGCAGAGCTTGTGCAGCGCGTCATTGCGCGCATTTTATTGGCAGTCTTGCCAGGCGGCTGCCAATCGCCCCAATATGCGGGGTTTCCCTTGCGACATGAAGCGACTTGTAGAATGGACAGCCAGGGAGACTCCAGATGCAACGGCAGAACATTTCTAGCGGCACTCCGTGGGAACCGATTGTGGGTTACTCGCGTGCGGTGAAAGTCGGACCATACGTGCATGTGGCGGGCACAACGGCCACCGGACCAGACGGCAAGATCGTGGGCGTGGGCGATGTATATGCGCAAGCGGTGCAGATCCTGAAGAACATCGAAAGCGCGCTGAAAAAGGCAGGTGCGAGCATGAAAGATGTGGTGCGCACGCGCATGTTCGTAACCAACATCGCCGAGTGGGAGAAGATCGGCAAGGCCCACGGAGAGTTTTTTCGAGACATTCGTCCGGTAACTTCCATGGTGCAGGTGAGCGCGCTCATCTCGCCGGAGATCTTGCTCGAGATCGAGGCGGACGCGATCGTGACGGAACGCTGAACGTCGCGGCGCTGATCTGCGGCTGCGACGATGAACCACGTCGTCCGCTAAGTCAGCGGCTTCGACATGTTCACGAAGTGGCAGGGCAGCTTTGGGTTTAGCCCGGGGGTGAACGGAGCGGTACCGGTTATAACGTATCCGCGGCGCCGGTAGAAATCCGGCAGCTCTTTCCGCACGTTGACAATTCTCAGGTCCATAAAGCGGCTGCCGGCCTTGGCGCAGTACTGTTCGGCCGCGGTCATCAGCTTCGACCCGAGTCCTGCCTTCTGACACCCGGGATCAACCGAGAGCAAACCCAGGTAGGACCTCTCGCCCCGCAACTCTACTTGCACACAACCAATCACAGCTCCATCTTCTTCGGCGAGCAGGAACGTGCTGGATCGGAACAGTCCTCGTACCGTCGGCACATCGATGCGTTCACGGTCCATGAGGAAGCTCTCCGCCTTCCGAAAGGCCGCGTTGATCACGGCGCCGGACCGGCCACGCGAGTGAACACAAATTTCCTCCGCCAGGGCCACTGAGGTCTCGATCATCCTGGACCCAAATCATAAGCTCGTCCCCGTTTTGGCCACACGAGTACGCATTCTGCATCGAATGGGCTCAAATTCGCTTGACATCGGCTTGGCGGCGAGCATAATGCGACAATCCCACTTTCTCACGGGATACCGACCAGGTCGGACTCAGCTCAGAGATCTTCCCCCATGAGCTGAAGGAGGCGCTTATGAGCGTGCTCGAACTCTGTGACCGGGAAATCGCTGCTGTGCCGCTCGATGCCAGCGTAGCCGACGCCATTCACAAAATGCTGGCTCACCATGTGGGCGCGGTCGCCGTGGTCGACAGCGAATACCGGGTGGCCGGAATCTTCACCGAACGTGACGTGCTGCGCAAGATGGCGCTAAGCCGGACCGATCCTCAGACCACTTCGGTTCGCGAGCTCATGACTACGCCGGTGGAGATGGCCACACGCGCCACCGGAGCGGGCGAAGCGCTCACCACTATGCTCGAGCGCCATTTCCGCCATCTTCCCGTGGCCGACGACAATGGCAAGCTGCTGGGCATTCTTTCCATCCGCAACCTGCTGGAGTGGCGCGTCGATGACCTCAGCCGCGAACTGGCGTCGCTCGAGCAATATGTCTCTAACGATGGGCCAGGCGGGTAAACCTAGCCGCTCGGCCGTGCCGTCCACGCCGGAGAGATTCCGGCTTTAGCCTCTGAGGGCTTGAATTGTTTTCCGGGCCCGAGAATTATTGAGACGGCTGCCGCTTCCCGCCTTGCTGCATCACTTGTTCCGTCACCCAATCCGTCCAACTCGCAGACTCCCCGCTCGAAATCAAGGGAGCCTTGCCGAGCACTGCGTCCACGAAGTTCTCGATCATCGGGTAATGCAGATTGGCATGAGGTGGAAGATCTTCTCGCCCGCCGGGATAAACCAGTTCGGGCCCGTTCAGCGGAGATAGTTCCATCTCGCCGTCAGTGCCGCGGATGCGGCATTCGTCCCGCCGCACCTTAGAATGCCAGCGAACGTCCACGATGCCTCGAACCCCGTTTTCGTAGTCGATCATGACGGTGGCGTTGTCCTCGACGGCATAGTGGTGAACCGCGTTCGAGAGCTGTCCACAAACTCGCCGCGGCTGGCCAAAAAGATAGTTGAGAACATCGATGCGGTGCGAAGCGATGTCGTAGAGCGGACCGCCTCCAGCCATTGCCGGGTCGATCAGCCAATTGCGCTCGCTCTCCGAGCCATCAAGCCAGGAGTGGCAGGTGAGTTCAGCGAGCACGGGTTTCCCGATGGCTCCAGCTTCGAGTAACTGTTTGGCGCGCTGTAGTTTGGGATAAGTCCGGCGATAATAGGCGACGCCGAACGTCTTACTCGCCTCCTGGGACGCCTGCAGCATGGTCCGCGCTTCGGCATAATTCGTGGCCAGCGGTTTTTCGCAGAGCACGTGCATCCCCGCTTGAAACGATTGAATCGTCTGCGGCGCGTGCAAAAAAACCGGCGTGGCGATATAGACGGCCTGAGGGTCGTCGTGCCCACTGCCTTGAACACTTGGATCCGAGAGTGCCTGCTGCAGGCACGACCACACCCGAGTCTGGAACGGCGCTGCCTTGGCAGGATCGCGCGTAACCACGCCGTGCAGGCGGCTTCCCGGTTCGGCTTGAATCGCCGGAATGACGCGGCGAAGCGCGATGTCTCCGATTCCGACCACAATCCAGTTCAGCATCGCCCGAAAAGCCTCTCGCGACTAGCTAGTGTGGGGCGGGCACTCCTGCCCGCCAACTCTAACCAGGAAGAAAAATTTGATCTTGCTTCTTCATCCAATTCTCGAAGCGGCAATGCCGCCGAGACGGCGGCGCTACGAAACCCGGCACAAACACCAAAGGCCGGCCTAAGCCGGCCTTCGAAAGCGATCTGCAACCAGAACTACTTCTTAGGAGCGATTGCGTCTTTGGCGGCCTTGGCGACGCGGAACTTCACCACGGTCTTGGCCTTGATCTGGATAGGTTCGCCGGTCTGCGGGTTGCGTCCCACGCGGGCTTTGCGGTGCGCCTTCACCAGGCGGCCCAGGCCGGGGACAACGAACACGCCGTTCTTCTTCGTCTCTTTGATTGCGGTATCGGCCAAGTGTTCCAGGAATGCCGCGGCCTGCTTGTTGTTGAGTTCGTTCTTCTCCGCCAGTAGGCGGACGAGTTGTGTTTTGGTCAAACCAGAAGCCATATACTTCCTCCTCGGAAAAAATGTGATGTAATTCCGTTGCCCGCCATCTTACTACTACAGCCCTGTGGAAAACACCCTGATTTTACGCGGGTTTGGCAAATGTGATACGTGGGGGAGGGCCTTTTTACGCGGCCTTTCTGGGATACCGATTCCAAAGTGGGCATTAAAAGCGTTTTTGTAAGCCCTCCCAAGGCCGTTCCGGAAAGCTCACAGCTGAAAGCCTTGACCACCAAGGACGCGAAGTCACACGAAGGATCCCCAAAGCCTTTCCTTCGTGATCCTTCGTGCCCGTTGTGGCGGATGCCTCCCTTGCTAACGGCAAACTGTCCACCGGCGAGATGACATAATGATTAGACGGGAGAGTTTTCTTGACTTGTTCCATCTGCGAAGTCCGTAAAGAGAAGCGGTTTTGTCCCGCCGTGCACGGGCGCATTTGCCCGCAATGTTGCGGCGAGCAGCGCGAAGTGACGCTCGATTGCCCCAGCGATTGTCCCTATCTGCAGCAGGCCAGGGCTCACGAGAAGCCGCGTCCGGCGGACCAGATCGACCCGGCGGCGCTTTTTCTCAACGTCGAGGTTTCCGATCGGTTCATGTACGAGCGCGAGCATCTGCTGATGGGCCTGACTTACGCGCTCGCCAAGGCCGTGCGCTCCGATCGCAACTTGAATGATCGTGACCTGCTCGCAGCGCTTTCTGCCCTGAGTACCAGCTACCAGCGCCTGGTAAATTCTGGATTGCACTACGAACAGCCGATGCCCAGCGCCTCGCAACAGCGAGTGGCTGCCGAGGTCGAGAACATGCTGAAGGAATATCGCGAGGCCGAGCAAAAACACATGGGTTACTCCACCGTGCGCGAGTCAGATGTGCTGAAGGCTCTGGTGTTCCTGGTGCGGCTGGGATACGGGCGCACCTCAGGCCGGCCCAAGGCGCGGTCTTTCGTCGAGTTTTTGCTGGCGCAGTTTCCCGAGAAAGAATCCAGCGTGGTTACACCGCTGGAAGCGGGCAGCCGGATCATCGTGCCGTAGAGAAAATCTGCCACGGATTTTCACGGATTCCAGGGATAAACCACGAAAATGCAGAACTCCAGCGTGTCTAGCCGTGTCATTCCGCGGCGCGTGGAGCGTGACCGAGGGTGCCCCATTTCTCGCTCCTTTGCGAGAAAGTGGGGATTTTCTGGCCTGACCGTAAGAGTGACTGCGCGCATGATTAGGCGTTTAATCCGCGTTAATCCGTGGCCGCCCCGTCTTGAATTTTTCGCGCGACCTGCCCCGGCGGCAGCGCATCTCGCAATTCGCTAACGGTTTTCTTCAGCACCGAATGGCACGCCTCCGGCGCGATTTCCGCCAGCGGCTCGAGCACAAAGCGGCGCTGATGCATCGCGGGATGGGGTATCCTCAACTCCGGCGACTCCACGACGGCATCGCCAAAAAGTAGAATGTCGATGTCGATCGTGCGCGGACCTTTTTTCTGCGTTCGCTTCCGCCCCATCTCTCGCTCAATACCGAGCAAGGCCGCCATGAGTTGGGATGGCGTCATTGTTGTTTCGAGCGCAACGGCGCAATTCAGGAACCAGGCCTGGTCCGTGACTTCAACCGGCTCCGTCTCGTAGAGGGAAGAAACAGCAACCACGCGTCCCGCCGACTTCAGGCGCGTGATGGCTTCACTGATGTGACCGGCGCGATCTCCGACATTCGCACCCAGCGAAAGATAGACCAGAATCATGAGTAGCGCCGCCATCCCGGCGGGCGTCCCCGATCGCCGTGCCGAAGGCGAACCGATCCTAAAGGAAATCCAATCAGAAGAGTCAACCGCAAAATCGCCAAACCTGATTCCGGCTCGGCATGTCCGCGAGGCCAATTGGCGGACCGTTACCTTTGTCACTTTCCGCCATCCGAGTGTAACCCTAGAATTGGCCTATGACGTTGGAGTCTCTTCTGTTGAGCCAGGACACCGATCTGGTTCGGGTGATTCGGCCCACGCTCGAAAAGCTCTCGATCGAGGTCGAAATCTGCCAGGAAGCGCGGGCGGCGGCGGATATTCTCGTTTCCGAGAAATTCGATGCCGTGATCGTCGATTGCGACGACTTGCGCGGCGGCCTGGAAGTGCTGCAGGGTCTGCGCAGTACGCCCAGCAACAAGAATTCCGTGACCTTCGCCATCCTCAACGGAAAAAAGACGACCACGCAGGAAGCTTTCGGCATGGGCGCGAATTTTGTGCTGCAAAAGCCGATCAGCAGCCTGAACGCCTCGCGCTGTTTTCACGCCGCTTTGAACTTCATGGTCCGCGAACGGCGCCGCTATTTCCGTCAGCCGGTGAAAATGCAAGTCACTGTTGTGCTCACCGAGAAGGAACTGAAGGCCACCAGCACCAACATCAGCGAGGGCGGAATCGCCCTGGTCTTGAAAGAAGCTCTGCCCAAGGGCGCCACGCCGCGCCTGAAGTTTGTGGTTCCCGACATCAACCTGAGCATGGACGTCGAGGCCGAAGTGTCCTGGGCGGATATCAATGGTCGCGCGGGTTTCCGCTTCCACAACGTTGCCGAGGCTACCCAGAAGATTCTGGAAAAGTGGCTCGACGACCGCATGGAAAAAGAATTTCCCGGCGCCAAAGATCGCATCGCCGCCGCTTCCGGAACGCTCCAGTAGACTACCCTCCAAGTCAGAAGGCAAAAGTCAAAATGCAGAAGTAAAACCTGGGTTCACTTTTGCATTCTGACCTCTAACTTCCGCATTCAGCTGTCGCCTCCCAGAAGCTACTCAACCTCATTCAGGCGGTATCCAGCTTGAGACTTGTTCATCTCCGTGAACGTGGCAATCTGGGAGTTTACGGGAGACCCATCTTCATGCTGACCAATGACTTTCGCATTGCACGCGTACAAAAAAGCCTGCGCTGGTTTGAAGAAGACCTGCCGCTGCTCGATATGCGAGTGAAAGAACTCTCCGCGGAGCGCCAGGAGTCCGCCCGCCGGTTCGCCGCCGCCGTTATTCACCAGACCCGAGCCGAACTGGAACGCTTAATGCAGCAGCGGCCGGAAGAGATCCACCATCCAGACCAATCTCCGCATAAGCCCGCGGACTGACCGGATCCTCCGCCACCTTGGTTGCGTTGGTTTTGGTGGCGTGGCGCGGGCACTCTTGCCCGCGAAATGCCCGAAACGCATGAGAATCTGGGGTCGACAAGGGCACTGCCGCGGCAGAGCTTCCCTAAATAGCAGATCCCACCACGGCATGCGCCGCCGCACTAAGCGCGCTCGCCGCCACTTCCTCGGCCAGCGTGACCTCTTCCCACAGCGTCTTGTCGCGCAGGATGCGCGATACCAGCGAGGTGTGCATGGCATGGCCCGCTCGGTCCGCCACCACGTTGCCCAGAATCTGTTTCCCCAGTAAAGCCAGATCGCCCACCAGATCCAGCACTTTGTGCCGGACAAATTCGTCGGGGAAGCGCAGCGGACCGTTCTCCACGCCGTCTTTGGTCAGAACAATACAGTTCTCGCGCGACGCGCCGCGGATCAGGCCCATGTTGCGCATCGCGCGCTCGTCCTCGCGCGAGCCAAACGTGCGCGCTCCCGCGATATGGCGCAGATAGTTGCCGTTCGAAAGTTCTACCTGGAAAGTTTCTTTGCCAATCAGCGGATGGGGGAAATTGATGGAATACGAAACGGAATAAGTGTCGGCAGGATACACCGCGATGAACTTGTTGCCCTCGCGCATCTCCAGTTCGCGCCGGATGCGCAAATACTTGCGCGGGCGCCGCTGTTTGCGCACGCCTGCCTTCTGCATCATCTCGACAAAAGGCCGCGCGCTGCCGTCGAGGATCGGCAATTCCAGGTTATCCAGCTCCACGATCGCATTGTCGATGCCCATGCCGATGAAGGCGGAGAGAATGTGTTCCGTGGTGGAAATGAGCACGCCCTTTTTCATCAGGCTCGTGGCATAACTCACGCGCGCTACGTTGAGGCCCACCGCTTCGATTTCAAAACCGTCCAGATCAGTGCGGCGGAACAGGATACCCGTCGCGGGAGGCGCTGGCAGCATGCGCAAAGAAACCGGAGCGCCGCTGTGCAGGCCAATGCCAGTGCACTCCACGGCTGCGCGGATTGTTTGCTCCTGGGTCAAATAAGAGACCTGTTATGTTTCGGCGAAGCAATAGATTACTGCTGGGCGAGGAAATCCGTGTGTGGCAAAAAAGCCACACTCCGTGGCGTGTTGCCAATGCCGAACCAGGTTGGTATCCCTGGGCTCGAGCCGTAAACCCTTATCTGGTCTATGAGTTAGATCTTGAGAGGCGCGGCGAAGTGCGGTTTTCCAGCCACTAGTGCTTGCCCGTTGGTTTATTCGGCAGTTTATTCGGATTGTAGCCCGAGTGTGGATCGAACATGGCTGCGTCCAGGCCCTGGTTGTAGCCTGCCGCGCTGAGGAAGCGCTGGCCGGCCATGTCGCCATTGAAGTAGCGGGTCCAACTGTAAGGCGTCATGATGCCCTGCACTGGGCGATAATTATCGTAAATTTCTTCCTCAAGATTCTTCTGCTTATCGACCGGATCGCGCCAGGTAAAGGTCTTTTTCAGTGGAAGATGCGTGTCGGCATCGAAATACAGAGTGACGGCCTCGTTCGCGCCATTGATCAGCGTAACCTGCACGGCGGGCTTCTCGGCCGCCACCGCGTTGCCTTCGTAGAAGAAGGCCACTTTAGGATCGTTCATCCAGGTGCGGAGCATGGTGTCCAGCGAAAATCTGCGCCGCCGCAGGTACGGACCGAGGTCTTTCTCCTCGATAGGCTTCGCGCCCTTGAAGGTGATTTCGAATCCCTTGTCTCCCACGTAAAGCTCGGTAATGTCGCGTTCTTTGGTGAGTTCTACGCGTTCCTTGTCGGGAAACTCGAAAAAGTTCCAGAACACCACGCCCGTGCTGGTAGGCCGGCCATTATAGAAGCTGTAGCCGCGCCCCTGAAACTCCTTGTCGCGGATACTCAGGTAAGCCTGCCCTCCCAGCGCCTGGATGGCCTGCTCCAGCACAGCTTTCGCTTTCCGCGCATTCTCCTGGTCCACGGGAATCTCGGGAGCGGACGCGCTCGGTGCGCTCGAAGGCGAAGCAGATTGCAAGGCAGGAGGAGTTCCTCCAGCAGAAGCCTGGCCCCAAGCGGGGCTCGCCGACAGGATGATCGTTGAACACGTGATCGCCGAGAGGACGACCGTCGAAAACAGGCTTGCCAAAAAAACTGCCGCCGAAGAGACGACTGCCGAACCAACGACCGCCGAAGTAACGATCACCCGGAAGACGATCGTCCGAACCGGGATCGCCGCAAACAGAATAAGAAGAAGGCGTTTCATCCAGTCTGAAGGGGTCGGCGTGCGCAAATAGAATTGTAGCGTTTCGTGTGGAATTCCCGCTCGCAGCTGCGAATATCCTCAAATTATTGGATGCAGAAATCGCCCCGCGGGCGGGGTTCGAGGACGAATTTTGTCGAGTTCATTGTCAGCATTCTAGCCGGCCAGAACCGCGCCGCCGTTGACGTTAAAGACCTCTCCGGTAATAAACCCTGCAAATTCGGTGCACAGAAACAGCACCGGGGCGGCAATCTCTTCCGGCCGTCCGGCGCGTCCCAGCGGGATCGTGGCGCGAATCTCCTCGCCGACGTTCGGGTCTTCCAGGGCAGGTTTCGACATGTCCGTATCGACCCACCCCGGGGCGACACAATTCACGTAAATGCCCGCCGAAGCCAGTTCGGTAGACAGGCTCTTGGTCAAGCTGATGAGTGCGCCTTTGGTAGCGGAATAGTCGCAATGGAAAGCCTCGCCGCGCTGTCCGCTGGTGGAACTGATCAGCACGATGTGGCCAGCGGCGGTTTTCCCGGAAAGGAGATGCCCCACCGACGACCCAACCCGCGGTTGCGACTTCATCTGAGCGACGCCATGTTTGACCAAGCCAAACACCGCATCCAGGTTGATGGCGAGAGTAGAGCGCCACTGCTCGTCGCTCATGCGATCGATAGCAACATCTTCCGGCGGCCAGACTCCGTGGTTCGCCACCAGAATGTCGAGCCGTCCGAAATGTTTGACCGTTTCGGCTACGAGGGAGCGGGCAGCTTCGGGGTTGTCCAGGTTGCAGGCCACGGCATAACAATTCGCCTCGCCGCATTCACGAGCCAACTCTTCCGCCTGAGAACGGGCCTTCTGATAGCTGAACACAACTTTCGCGCCAGCGGCAGCGAACATCCGCACCGTAGCCGCGCCGATGCCTCGAGAACCACCGGAAATCAAAGCGACCTTGCCTGCAAGGGAAAGAGGAATAGACATGGCAGCTAGTTTTCAGTTTCCGGATTCACTTTTCTCTCGATCCCTTCCTTCGAGTTACTCTGCCGTTTTCAATTCACGAATCCAAATGTTGCGGTAACGGACCAGATTGCCATGGTCCTGCAGCCCCAGCGGAAGCTTGTCGGGCCCAGCCTTGTAGGGCGGGCGCTTTCCGTGAGCGGTGGGCCCGGTGGGTTCCACGTTGTCCTGCACCAGCACCCCGTTGTGCAGCACCGTTACGCGCGCTGGACGAAGCAGCTTGCCGTCTTTCGCAAACCGCGGACCGTGAAAAACAATGTCATACGCCTGCCACTGGCCCGGCGGTCGCGAAGCGTTCACCTGGGGAGGATACTGGCCGTACACCGCAGACGCCTGACCGTCGGCATAAGTCTTATTCTCGTACGAATCCAGAACCTGAATTTCGTAGAGGCCCATCAGGAAGACGCCGCTGTTGCCCCGCTCCTGGCTCTCACCAACGGCCGGCAGGGGTTCTGCGAACTCGACGTGCAGTTGGCAATCTCCGAAGGCCTGCTTAGTAAAAATGTCGCCGCTGTTGGGCAGCACTTGCAGGTGGCCGTTCTCGACCGTCCAGCGCGCGGGTTTGCCATCTTTGTCGACCCACGCCGAGAGGTCTTTGCCATCAAATAACACGACAGCGTCAGAGGGAGGATGCCCGGGCACGTCTGGAGTACTGGCCGTTCCGGGATCAATCACCGGAGGCAACGGCCGGTTGAGATCGTGAATCTTCCACTGCATCGGCGCTTGCGCCAGTGAAAACTGAGCCAGGAACAACAGAGTGAGAAGGATCACTGCCGGACGAAAATAGTTCTTCATGGACGGCGC
Organism: Candidatus Sulfotelmatobacter sp.; assembly: GCA_035308125.1. Lineage (GTDB taxonomy): Bacteria > Acidobacteriota > Terriglobia > Terriglobales > Acidobacteriaceae > Sulfotelmatobacter. The sequence goes on along the minus strand of DATGHF010000035.1, from coordinate 15,954 downwards.
CGCCTCGCGCCGGAGAACATCATACTCAAAGCTCCCCAGAGCGCAAGGGTGAGGTAAGAATTCAGCCACGGATTTCCGCAGATCTTCACCGACTGTTCTTTTGTGGTTTCCTGGTCTATCCGTGGAAATCCGCGCAATCCGTGGCTCATTTTGCTTTGGCCTTGGCTGGTTCTTTCTCGCCGACTCGCCGGCTGACTTCAAACTTCATTTTGCCGGCGCGCTTGTCGGCGTCGACCACAATGTGGTCGCCGTGGAGAACGTCACCGTCCAGAATCTTCAGAGCCAGCGGGTCCTGCACCAGCTTCTGGATGGCGCGCTTCAGCGGGCGCGCGCCGAAGTTGGGATCGTAGCCCTGGGTGAAGAGCAAGTCCTTGGCGGCGTCAGTGAGCTCCAGAGAAATCTTGCGATCGGCCAGAAGTCGGCGCACGTCTTCCAGGCGCAGCTCGATAATCTTCACCAGTTGCTCTTTGCCCAGCGGGCGGAACACGATGATGTCGTCGACCCGGTTCAGAAACTCGGGCCGGAAATGCGAGTGCAGCGTGTTCATCACCTGCTGCGAGGCCCGCTCGAAATCCTCCTCGGAGCGCAGGCTCTCGGCCTGCAGGAACGACGAGCCGAGGTTCGACGTCATGATGATGATCGTGTTCTTGAAATCGACCACGCGGCCCTTACCGTCGGTGAGGCGGCCATCGTCCATCATCTGCAGCAGGACGTTGAAAACGTCGGGATGCGCTTTTTCAATTTCGTCGAACAGCACAACCGCATACGGACGGCGGCGTACCTGCTCGGTGAGCTGGCCTCCCTCTTCGTAGCCAACATAACCCGGAGGCGCGCCGATCAGGCGAGCGACCGAATGCTTCTCCATATATTCCGACATGTCGATGCGCAGCATGGAGCGTTCGTCGTCGAAAAGAAATTCAGCGAGAGCGCGGGCCAGCTCGGTTTTGCCAACTCCAGTGGGGCCGAGAAAAATGAATGAGCCGATGGGGCGCTTGGGATCGCTGAGCCCGGCGCGGGATCGGCGAATGGCGTTAGCCACGCGCTCGAGCGCAGCATCCTGGCCGACGACGCGCTGCCGCAGGCGCTCTTCCATGGTGACCAGCTTCTTGACTTCGCCTTCGAGCATCTTCGAGACAGGAATGCCGGTCCACTTGGAAACGATGCGGGCGATGTCTTCTTCGTCGACTTCTTCTTTCAACATGCGAGACTTGCCCGGGCTTTCCATCTGCTTCGTGAGCTTCGCGAGTTCGTCCTCCGCCTGGCGTATCAGGCCATAGCGAATTTCCGCGACCCTCTGCAGGTTACCTTTACGCTCTTCGGCCTGCTCTTCCGTTCTCAGTTTGTCGATCTTTCCCTTCAGCTCGCGAGCGCGCGCGATGAGATCCTTCTCCTTCTTCCAGTTCGCCTTGAGCGCATTGGATTTTTCGCGAATTCCGGCGAGCTCTTTATCAATAACCCCGAGACGCTCCTTTGAATTGGCGTCGTCTTCTTTCTTCAGCGCCTGCTTTTCAATTTCGAGCTGCGTGGCGCGGCGTTCAAGCTGATCGATGTCGGTGGGAAGCGAATCGATCTGGATCCGGATTGACGCGGCGGCTTCGTCGACCAGGTCGATGGCCTTGTCGGGCAGGAAGCGATCGGAGATGTACCGGTGCGAAAGCGTCGCGGCGGCGACGATGGCGGAGTCCTTAATGCGAACCCCATGATGCACTTCGTATTTTTCCTTCAGGCCGCGAAGAATCGAAATGGTGTCTTCGACATTAGGCTCGCCGACGAAAACGATCTGGAAGCGGCGTTCGAGCGCGGCATCTTTCTCAATGTACTTGCGGTACTCGTTCAGCGTGGTAGCGCCGATCGCGCGCAGTTCGCCGCGAGCCAGCGCGGGTTTGAGCATGTTGGAAGCGTCGATGGCGCCTTCGGCAGCGCCGGCTCCGACCAGCGTGTGCAGCTCGTCGATGAAGAGAATCACCTGGCCCTGCGAGTCTTCGATTTCTTTCAACACAGCTTTGAGTCGATCTTCGAATTCGCCGCGATACTTCGCCCCGGCGAGCATCGCGCCGAGATCGAGCGCAACCACACGCTTGTTCTTCAGAACTTCCGGCACATCGCCGGAAATGATGCGCTGGGCCAGGCCTTCGACGATGGCGGTCTTGCCCACACCCGGCTCGCCGATCAGCACAGGATTATTTTTCGTGCGGCGCGACAGCACCTGGACCACCCGGCGGATCTCTTCGTCGCGTCCGATCACCGGGTCGAGCTTGCCGCGGCGGGCCTGTTCGTTCAGATCGCGGGCGTAGCGCTCGAGGGCCTGATACTTGGCCTCGGGATTCTGGTCAGTAACTTTTTGCGAGCCGCGAATCGACGTCAGGGCTTGCAGAATCGCGTTATACGTGGCGCCGTGGCGGGCGAGAATCTGTTGCGCGGCATCGCGCTTCAGGTGCGTAATGGCCAGCAGCAAGTGCTCGGTGGAAACATATTCGTCCTTGAAATTGGCGGCTTCTTTGAAGGCCTGCTCCAGCAGCTTGTTGGTTTCGTTCGAGAGCGTAGCCTGGGCGGCGCTGCCGGAAACCTTGGGCAGCTTTTCGATTTCTTTGTAAAGCTCGCTCAGAACCGCTTGCGGGCCGATGCCGACTTTTTCGAGCACGGGCGGGACGATGCCTTCTTTGTCCTCTAGCAGGGCGGCCAGCAGATGCAGCGGCAGCAACTCGGGATTGCCGTGTTCAGAGGCGAGATCGTTCCCGCGCTGCACTGCCTCCTGCGCTTTCACGGTGAATTTGTCCCAACGGATGGGCATGGCAGTTCTCTACTTTCTTGTTGTCATTCTGAGCGAAGCGAAGAACCTGTGCAACAGGGCAGCACAAAAACTGCATGGGTCTTCGACTCGCTCAGGGGACCGCATTTTTAACACAAAAAAATGGGAGGCAGGCATCTCAGCCGCCTCCCGCTTAAAAAACGAATCGAGCTGCGCTCGATTGAACAGCCGAGGCGGCTGTCCCCACATGACGCCCCCGGCTTACGCGGCTTTGCTGGGGGCCTTGCTCTCGATGGTCTTTTCGACACCAGCGCCGATGTTGACTTTGATCTGCTTCGGCTTGGCTTCGGCTTTCTTGGGCAACGTGATCTTCAACACGCCCTTGTCGTAGTTCGCCGAAACTTTTTCGGAGTCTACGGTGGTGGGCAGGTTGAACGTGCGGGTGAAGCTGCCATAATGGCGCTCCACACGTCGGTAGTTCTCTTCTTTCTCTTCCTTCTCGATCTTGCGCTCGCCGTGCACGGTGAGGGTGTTGTTCTCGATGCGGACATCGATGTCTTTCTCGTCGATTCCGGGCACTTCGATCTTCAGGCTCACATTGTGCTCGTCTTCGTAGACGTCGACTGCGGGGGCGAAGCTCGAGGTAGTCAGCGACTCGTCCTGGCCCTCGCGATAGGTCTCGCGGAACAGGCGATTCAGGCGGTCCTGCAGGGTGGAAAACTCACGAAACGGTTCAAAACGGGTAAGTACGGTCATGGTAAATCCTCCTTCGAAGAATTGATCTTGATGGTTCCGGAGCACTGATAAGGGCTTCGGTACAACTAATCAGATGTCTGATTAGCCTAAAGGAATCATAAAATATGAGTGTATTATTGTCAATCACATCATGTGGCATGTTTTCATTATGTTACATAGGCTATGACGCATTTTAAGTATGCGGTTTCTGGGACATTCAGAAGAACTGGATGGTCTTTGGCTTGGCCGCGAAGCTCGATCAGGCGCAGGCTCCGGTGGGCGTCCAGGGCAGCGTCGGCCAGCATTTCCAGGAAGTTGGCTGTGCTCACGTGATACGAGCAGGAGCAAGTGACGAGGACGCCGCCGGGGCGCACCATCTTCAGGGCGCGGAGATTGAGTTCCTTGTAGCCACGGAGCGCAGCGTCGAGGTTGCCCTTGGTCTTAGCAAAGGCAGGCGGGTCGAGAACGATGGTGTCGTAGCGACGGTTGGAGGCGGCGTAGTCCTTAAGCAGGTCGAAGGCGTTGGCTTCGATCCATTCGATCTCGGGATGTTTACCGTCCCGGTGGTTGAGGGTGGCGTTCTGGTCGGCGATTTCGAGCGCGGGACGGGAACTGTCGACGGCGGTCACGCTGCTGCACCGCGGCGCGAAGTGCAGGGCGAAGCCTCCTTGGTAGCAGAAGACGTCGAGAGCGTCTCCGTGGGCGTAGGCGGCGGCTGCGGCATAGTTCTCGCGCTGATCGAGGAAGGCTCCCGTCTTCTGGCCTGCCAGGGCGTCGTAATGGAATTGGACGCCATTCATGGTGACGACGGCGGTGCATTTCTCCCCCCGCAGTAGGCCAGACTCGCTAGGCGGGAGACTCTCCAGCTCGCGCACCCGGGGATCGACGCGCTCGACGATGGATGCGGGATGCAAGCGATCGGTCAGCTCGGAGATGACAATCTGGCGAACGGCGTCGGCGTCCATGGCCTGGGCGAGGATCTGGATCGAAAGAATATTGTCATAGTGGTCGACGATAAGGCCCGGAAGAAAATCGGCCTCGCTGAAGACGACACGATAAGCGTTCGTGTTTTGGACAACCTGCTCACGATAAGTGATAGCGGCAGCGATGCGTTGCCGCAGTAAGCCGGGAAAATCATCGACGCGTTCGTGAGAGATGAGCCGGATAGCGATTTGCGAGGAGCTGGAATAAATTGCGGTGCCGAGAGGCTTCCCGCGCTGGTCGGTGACGGCGACTAAAGACCCAGGGGCAATGCCGTCGGCGGAGAGCACGTCGGAACGGTAGACCCAAACGTGGCCAGCTTTCAGCCGGGCAGCGCCGCGGGGGGAGACTTTGATTTTAGGGAGAGTTGACGGTGCAGTACTCGGGGGCATAGAGGCTATGGTAACGCCTGAGCTCCGAGCCTGTCGCAGCAAGTGCGCCCACTACCGTAACTGGTCAATGAGCGCATGGCCTGGTGATAGACGTTAGAGCGCAACTACTTACACACAAATTGCGCTGACGGGGGCCATGGCTCGCAGCCTGGCCTCATTTGTTCAGCAAGTGTCATTTATCGCCAGGCTTACTTGTGCGAGGCGGTGGTTGGCTGCTAGTCGACCGTGAAACTGGTCTTGCTACTGGCGCTGCCTCCCTTGGTGATGACGGCGATCTTGCCGGTCTTGGCCCCTGTTGGAACCGTGGCGGTGACCTGCGTGTCGTTGTTTACGGTGAAACTGGTCGCCTTTACGCCGCCGAAGGTCACCTTTGTGGCCTGCGTCAGTCCCGTGCCGGTAATGGCCACCGGCGTTCCCACCGATCCGCTCGCCGGAATGCTGGTGATGGTCGGCAACACCTTAAACGTCTGCGAGCTGGTGAGTGTCGTCGCACCGGTGGTGACAGTCACCGATCCCGTCAGCGCTCCCGCCGGCACTGTCGCCGAAATATAGGTTGAGCCGGTGAGCGTGATCGTCGTGGCTGCAACCCCTCCAAACCCCACCACCGAAGAACTGCCGAAGCTCTGCCCAAGGATGCCGATCTTTGCACCCTCCTTGCCGGAAGAGGACCGTATCACCGCAAACGGGCTGAGACCGACAGACAGGCTGAAGACCGTACCATCGTTCTTGGCCCCGCCCCCACCCGTTGCCCCGTACAAGTCCCCATTGGTATCCTGGACCAGCCCCGCAAAGGGGTATTCGCCATCCGTGCCGTCGAAGCTGTGTAACGTCGTCAGCGCGCCGCCGGGCGTGATCTGAAAGATCGTGCCACAATCGCCCGGACAGCTGGTGCTGCCGCCGTTTTTTGTTGTCCCGTAAAAGTTCCCGTCGGTGGCTTGGATCAGCACCCCGTAGGGCGTCGCACCGTCCGTAACATTGAAGCTGTGCAGCGTTGTCAACGTTCCGCCCAGGGTGATTTTGAAGACGGTGCCGTCGTTGGCCGACCCGCCAGCCGAAGTTGTCCCGTAGAGGTTTCCATCGGTGCCCTGGACCATCCCCCCGAAGGGGTTCGCGCCGTCCGTCGAGTCGAAGCTGTGCAGGGTCGTCAGCATGCCCGTTGGCGTCATTTTGAAGACCGTGCCACAGCCACCATTGCAGGCACTGTTCGCCCCGAAGCGCGTGGTGCCGTAGAAGTTTCCATCGGTGGCTTGAACGAGTGCGGCCTGAGGGTTGGCGCCGTCCGTCGAGTCGAAGCTGTGTAGGGTCGTCAGCGTGTCCGTTCCGGTGATTTTGAAGACCGAACCGTACAGGTTGGCCCCGCCGTCCTCCTCCGTCCCGTAAAAGTTTCCGTTGGTGGCTTGGACCAGCCCCGCGTAGGGGGCTTCGCCATCCGTGCCGTCGAAGCTGTGGAGCGTCGTCAGCGTGCCGCTTGTGGTGATTTTGAAGACCGTGCCATAGCCGTTGGTCGCGCCCCCACCTGTTGTTGTCCCGTAAAAGTTCCCATTAGTAGCCTGCACCAGCCTCCCCCATGGACTTGCGCCATCTGTGCCGTCGAAGCTGTGCAGCGTCGTGAGCGTGCCCGTTGGGGTGATTTTGAAGACTGTGCCATCGCTGTTGGCCCCGCCCCCAGTCGTTGCCCCGTACAAGTTTCCATCGGTGGCCTGGATCAGCCCCGCGGTGGCCACTGCGGCGCCATCCGTGCCGCTGAAGTTGTAAAGCGTGTTGAAAGTCTGTGCCTGCGCCGATCCAGTTGTGATGACCGCCGACAACATTACCGCCGCGAACGCCAGCGTGGCGCTAGTCCCTGCCAAACGCTTCCACGAAATTCGGTTTGGTTGTCGCTGGGTCTTCTTCATTTTAGATTCTCCTTCTTCCAATCCATTTGCGTGAGCGCCGCCGCGCCGATTCGCGTGCTTGGCCTTACTCACGGCTCTCATCTCGCGCGGTCCAAACGCATCTGTTCATCGGGGAATGCAACGAACAAACGACACGAGTTCTCGTATCTCAATCTTGTATCTTTGAATTTTTCATGGCACGTCCCGCGACGTCTTTCGAGGCCGTCTCGAAGCCGGGCCGGGCGCACGCCTGGGCAAGGGAGAGGAAGCAGTAGCCCAAAAGCAGCGAGAAGTATGCTAGCTGGTTGTTTCACTGTCAATGTGCAAGGAATTGCAGTTGAGAGCGTTGGCGCTAAAACGCATAGTTGGGGTAACAATCCTCCTTGACTCATTGGCCCCAAGCACCCGGGTAGCGGTCAGTCACCTCGGCCGATCGCCACGAACTTCGTTGTCTTCTGGTCGGAAAATTGGCTCAACTCGATAGCCCGGTAAGGCCGTCCTCAAATAATCTTCGGCCAGATGGCAGTGCCTCAGCTGGCGGCCTGTTCGGTGGGGACTGCGGCTGGCGCTTCAGGTTTCGCTGCGGGGCGGGCTTTCATCTCCAGGCGGGCGGCTTCCAGGTCGGCCAGCAGCGAGTCGAGCACGACCATGGGGAGTTCCGCGGCCCAGGTTTCGAGATCAGCTTCGCTCCAGGCGCCGTTCAGGCGGATAGCGCCGGCAATGTCCTCGGGGAAGGCCTGGCGATAGTTGCCTTCGCGGATGAGGATGTCGCCGAACAGGCGGCCGGTGTGAATCTCATAGACCCGGCGGCTGGCCTGGCCTTGCAGGTTGGTGAGACAGAGATAAACTTCGCCGGTATCGGCATAGTCGGCGCGGTAGTACCATGCCTGGGGAGCGTCGATTTTGGGATGATGGCGGCGGGGACGCGACACCGCTGGATCTTGAGCGGCCAGTTCGTTGGCGGGATTGAAATAAAGAATTCGCTGGCAGGAATCGCAGACGATGGTTTGCAGACCGGAGCGAACTTCATTGTAAGTTTGCGGCCGCAGCATCACCTGGCAGGCCATACATTTCTGATCGCGCACTTCGGAGATGCCGGTGCCGCGGAATTTCGAGACCCTCTCATAGTGACGCAACAGGTCGGGATCCACTCCAGACCGCATTTGATCGCGCTTGCCGCGCCACTCGGTCAGCAGTTTTTCGTCCTCGGCGGTGCGCTGGCGGGCATCTGCCTTTTCTTTTTCGATTTCTGCAGTCTCGGCTTTCAGCTCGGCTTGCGCGGCTTTCACTTCTTTGTCGCGGGCGTCGGCGCTGACCATGATCTCGAGAATCTTGTCTTCGGTGGCCGCAATTTCCTTCTCTGCGAACTGAATCTCATGCAAGAGCGCCTTGTACTGCTCGTTGGTCTTTACGTCAAGGGACTGGTCGCGATACTTCGAAATCTTGCCCCGGAGTTCGGCGATGGTCGCGTCGTGCTTGCGGCGGGCGGCTTCGTCGGCCTTGATGGCGGCCTGGGCCTTTTCCAGTTGGGCTTTCGTGCCAGCAAGCTTCTGCTCGATCACGGCGACGCGTTTGGGCAGTTCGGCGACTTCGTCCTGCAGGCGGCGGATTTCCCTGTCCGCATCTTGCAGTTTCAGCAGGTTTTCGATGTCAGGAAGCATTCGGCAATTTTGGTCTGCCTTGATTCTAGCATTAGCACGGGCGGGTCCGGGCGTTCTACCGCCTTGCCGGGCTGCGACTTCATCCACTACCAGAGGCACCCTTAGACTGCGCTCTGGACAGGCCCTGGGTACCAGTAGAGCACCGCTTTTCACCAACATGTTTTCGATGACATCCCGGAAGCTGCTATTTAGCCGATCGTTGGCGGGATGGCGCGACGAAGAATTTCGTTAACAAATTCATCTTTGCCGGACACATATTTTTCGCGGTCATCACGGTACTGTCTGGCGAGGCCTCGCTTGAGCTCTGCGTACGAGCTTACGCTCTCTGGGTGGGCCCGCAGGTAGTCGCGGAATGCGAGATGCCGGCGGTACTCTTCGCTGTCAGGAATGCAGACATACAGATGGTGAGCCGGTTGATCTGGAGGTTGGCGAAACGCCTCACGGCCGGCTATGCCCAAATCTCCTTCATGCACGTAGCCGAGCGCCGCGAGCCGCTCGATAGCCTCAGGAAGGCCGCCGGACGACCACAGCAGAACGTCGATGTCGATGACCGGCTTGGCCGCAAGTCCGGGAACGGCGGTACCGCCGACGTGCTCAATCGCCGCAGCAAGATCCCCGAGCGCCCCTCCAATTCGCCTCCAGAGCGCCTCGAACTGCGCGGGCCAGCGCGGGTCATAATCCACGACGATGACTGGGTGGGGCATTCCAGTCAAATATATCGATCCTCGCGTCAGGACTCTAGCCACGAGCCGAGGCCGGTGCGCGTTCAAGCCGCGGCGGTGTAAACTCTCTCCTTTGTGTTGTGCTGCGTAAAATCTGTCTGACTTTTCCGGAGCGTGCTTGTGAAACGAATTACTCCTTTCATTTGGATTTTGGCAGTGCTAATTCTGTCGCTGTTCTTGCAGGTGCGAGCCGGTGCGCAATCGGCGGCGCAGCAGGAAACCAAGCCGCTAACGATTGAGCGATTGTTTACTCCCGGCGCCATGGGCGGGCGCGGTCCGGAAACGATGGAGTGGAGTCCGGACGGGGCCAGGCTTTCCTTCGTCCAGCGCGACGAAAAAGGCGAGCAGGGAGAGTTGTGGTACGTGGACGCATCGACCGGAGAGAAAAAGGTGCTGGTCTCGGCCGCGAAGCTGGCCTCGCTGGCGCCCGACTACAACAAGGTGAAAGACGAGCGCGAGAAAGAGCGGCTCACGCGCTATCACGTGGCGGCGTATTTGTGGTCACCCGATTCGAAGCACCTGATCTTCGATTCCCAGGGACAGCTCTGGCTCTATGATCTCGGCACCAACACCGCGCTGCAGTTCACCTCGGCCGGCGATCCCAGCGGAGATCCCAAGTTCTCCCCCGACGGAAACCGCCTCGCCTACGTGCGCAAGCACAACCTGTTCGTCCACGCCGTGAATGGCAAGAACGAGAAGCAGCTCACCAAAGATACCGGCGACAACCTGTTCAACGGCGACATCGACTGGGTCTATCAGGAAGAACTGGCAGTGCGCAGCAACTATTTCTGGTCGCCCGACAGCAAAGAAATAGTTTTCATGCACATGGACGAGAGCAAGGTCCCAACCTATCCCATTACCGACTGGATGCCGACGCATCCCACGGTCGACAACGAAAAGTATCCCAAGGTGGGCGACCCCAACCCTGTGGTGAAACTGGGCGTCATGGACGCGGACAATGGAAAAACCCGCTGGCTCAAGTTAACCGACGACGAAGACACCTACATCCCGCGCTTTGGCTGGGTGCGCGAAGGAGTGGTCTGGGCCGAGGTGCTCAACCGCACCGAAGACAAGATGGACCTGTATTTCGTAGATGCAAAGTCCGGCAAGTCGCGCATCGTTCTGCGGGAAACCACGCCCGGCGCCTGGATCGACTTCGACCATGCGGTGGTTCATTTCCTGAAGTCCAGCGGGCGCTTCCTGTGGCCGAGCTGGCGCGACGGCAATATGCATCTCTACCTCTACAGCTTTGACAAGCAAAACCCGCTGGCAGCGGACGCAAAGCTGGAACAGCAACTTACGCAGGGCGAGTTCGAGGTAGAAGAAATCGAGGGCGTCGACGAAGCGGCGGGGGTGGTTTTCTTTGTTGCCAACAAAGATGACCCGCGGCAGCGTCATGTTTTTTCGGTGAAGCTCGACGGTTCTGGCCTGCAGGCGCTGACCCACGAAGAAGGACTGCATTACGCCGATTTCGCGGATGACGGTAAACATTTTCTCGATACTTCGATGGGACCGACCTCTTCCCCGAAGATTGCGCTGTGCGCGGTGGGCGCGGCTTGCAGCCCAGTGTGGGCGGCCCGGGATGTGATCAAAGAATACGGCCTGCGGGCGCCAAAGTTCCTCGAGTTCAAAGCCGACGACGGAACGGTACTCTACGGGCGCTTGCTGCTTCCTCCCGATACGGCGGCGACCGGCAAGATTCCCCTGATCGTAAATATTTATGGCGGACCGGCCGCACAGGAAGTGATGAAGGGCCCGCCGAGCGCGTTCGATGAAATTCTGGCGCGCAAAGGCTTTGCCATCTTTTCCGTGGACAATCGCGGCACGCCCGGCCGAGATCGCAAGTTCCAGACCGCGATCCGCCACGAGTTTGGCGCCATCGAATTGAAAGACCAGCTCACCGCGCTCGACCAGCTCTACGCGCAATATCCGCAGCTGGATAAAGACCGCACCGGAATCTGGGGCTGGTCCAACGGCGGCTCCATGACGCTTTATGCCATGACGCACTCGGACCGCTTTCGTGCCGGCGTCGCGGTCGCGCCCGTAACCACTCAGCTCAACTACGACACCATCTACACTGAACGCTACATGGGCCTGCTCAAGGAAGATAAAGCGGGTTACGACATGTCCGACGTGACCAAGACCGCCGACCAGCTGCACGGCGCGCTGCTGCTCGTTCACGGCACGAGCGACGACAACGTGCACTTCCAGAACAGCATCCAGATGATCGACGCGCTGATCAAGGCGCGAAAACAGTTCCGGCTGATGATCTATCCCGGCAAGACGCACGGCATCGCCGGACCGGATGCGCGCATCCACCTGTTCACCATGATCGCGGATCACTTCGAACGAGAGCTGAAGTAGACAGTTTTAAAAGCCATCTAAGTTAGGTTCGGAAAGGGCACAGCTTTGTGAAGGCTGCGGAAAACTCCGCCTTGCGTTGCTTTTGGGAAGGGCACGGCTTCAGCCGTGCCGCTCAAGTCACTAGGAGTTAGGGCTTTAGCCTCTGAGGTTTCGCCGCCGCTTTATTTGTGTCTGCCGGACCCTTTGCGCGGACTTTCCTTAGCAGAACTTTCTTTGGATGAGGTCTCTTTCGTGGAACTTTCCTTCGACGGGCTTTCCTTAGACGAACTCTCTTTCGAACCGCCATCCGACTTGGACTTGTCGTCCTTCTTATCTTTTGAGGCAGAGTCTCCGCCAGACGATCCCGGGGACGAGGATTTCTTGGCGTAGTCGGTTACGTACCAGCCCGTCCCTTTAAACTGCACCGCGGGCGCGGAAATCATCTGCTCGACCACGCCGCCGCAGTCCGGACACTTCCTCACCATCCTGTCGGAATACTTCTGGATTTTCTCGAACTGATGACCGCACTTCTTGCACTTATATTCGTAAAGTGGCATGGATGTGATGACTTGAGACGATCAAGGAAACCGCCGCTTGCCTATTGATTCTAGGGGCGACCCTTCCGCGCCGTCAATGCGGGCAGACCCAAGCAGCGCTTCAGTTCGCAAGCGACAGTCGCCGGGTGCCCCATTTCTCGCGTCCTTTGCGAAAAAGCCTGCCCTGAGCGAAGTCGAAGGGTGGGGCTTTTGAACTCCACGCCCGCACTTTAATCGTAGTATCATCCCTGCGCATGCTCGGTAGCCGCAGCAGCGAACAGTGGGTCGCGCAATACGCGACCAGCCATCAGCATCCCGTCAACCGGGCCTGCCACACGCTGGGCATTCCGCTGATTCTGTTGTCGGTTGGGACCTTCGTGGCCAGCATCTTCTTCCATCGCTTGTGGCCGTATGCTCTCGGTCTTTTTCTGGTGGGATGGGTTTTCCAATTCATCGGCCACGCGTTCGAAGGCAAAGAACCCGAGTTCTTCCACGACTGGCGATTCCTGTTCGTCGGCGTTCGCTGGTGGTGGGCCAAGATCCGCGGCCGCGCCTAGCGGGCTGCTAGGAACTCACGAACGCGCGAAGCACCGCGGAAGAGAGCAGCCTCGAAGACGGCACGGCAGAAGAAGTACCGTGGAAGAGCGGCGCTTCCAGCGCCGCGTGAAGTCCACGAGGGAGCAGGGCTTCAGCCCCGGTGGTCGCACTTTCGGGCCCCGACGAGTCCTTCGACAACTGGTCCGTCGGACGCTCTCTCACTAGCCCTGTCCCCGCAGTGCCCCCGCCGCATCCTGCACGAGATCCGCCACCTGCCACTCGCTCCCGTGATACCAGCTGACAATTTTTCCATCCGGCCCGATGACGGCAGTGCTAAGCGAATGCGTGATCAATCCGTTTTCAGGCTTGTAGGCAAGACCGAAATAGCCGGCAATCTGGGGCAGGTCGGCGGCTCGGGGCACAGCAAAGTCCCAGAGCTCAAAGAGCGCAGCCTGGCGGCGGTGCGTCAGCGAGAAGCCATACTCGCGGAGAACTTTGGGCGTGTCGTGCTCCGGATCGAAGCTGATGCACAACAGATGAGTCTTGCCCGCAAGAGACGCATCGGCCCGGAGCTGTTGATTGAGTTGCGCAAACCGCGCCCCCACGCGCGGGCAAAAATCAGGAAAAGGACAGCGCGTGTAAATGAACGTGACGAACAGCACCTGGCCGCGATATTGCTTCAGCGAAATGCGCCGCCCGTTCTGATTGGTGAATTGGAAGTCAGGGACTTCATCACCGGCAGCAGGAACATGCAACTCCGCTGTGGGCTTGCCGTTCGCCTTGTCGCCAGCCGGTTTCGCGTGACCGGTGACCTTGACATTCTCGAGCCAGTAGTCGGGCGCGGCGTCTTGGTCTTTACTTTCGACCACAACCTCGGCAGAAATGACGTCGCCAGACGCAAGCTGGTTGAAATCGGCAGCCAGCTTGATCTTGTAATCCATGGCCATGGCGTCCATGAACCCGGGGATCGAATCGCCGTCAATGATGGCCGACTGATTCGCCTTGTCGAGCAAAACGATTCGGCCGGTAAACGGATAGCGCTTTACCGATGGACTGCCGTGCCGGTTGCACGACAAGCAAAGAACCGAGCACAGCAAGATCAGCGGCAAGATAAGTTTGGCAAACGTCGCGTGCGGCAATTTGGGTCTCCGTTCGGTGGTACCAGAGTTACTTCATGCATGGGATTGGGAAGGCACGACTTCAGAGGCTGCGGAAAGACCCACAAATGCATGCAGCACCGTGGAAGAGCGGCGCTTCAGCGCCGCGTAAAGCCCCAGAATCAGCGCGGCTTCAGCCCCCGAGGCACTCTCACGCTCCCTCCTGAACATCAGTAGTGAAAACGATACCGCAACTCCACGCTGATTTCGCGCGGGTTATTCCAGTGAAATCCCCCAAACGTGACGCTGTTGTCGAGCTCCACACGCCGATTAGCCACATTAAGCGCGGTAACCGACGCCGAAAACCGCTCGCCGAATTCTTTTCCCACCGTCAGATCGAAAGTCGTGTGCGGCTGCAAATAATAGCCGGGGTAAGGCTGCCCGGGAAACGCGTTACTGAAGCCGGACCCATAGTAAACGTTGGTGGAAGCGTACGCCCGCCAAGGCAGTGTGAGGTCTCCACCAAGATTCAGCGTGTTGCGCTGATCGTGGTCAAGCGGCGACAAGCCGGCAGGCAGCGAAAAATCCGTCAGCCCGCCAGTGATCGCTCCGCCCCCTTCGGCAATCTGATTGGAATACGCCAGGTGAATCTGCCCGCGGTGCGCGATGCGCGGCGAGCGCAGCGTAGCCTCCCATCCGCGAATCACGGCTTGTGCAATCGTGATCGGGAAAAAAAGATTGGACTCGCCGATATTGTTGTGGTCGAAGAAATTCGTAACGTTGGTGCGGAAATTGTCGGCATCGAGCGTCCACCCGCGGAACGGGATGGTCACGCCGAACTGATGCTCCTCATCCCGCTCGCCCTCCAGCGGAATGAATCCCAGACTGTTCGCATTGGCAAATTGCACCAGCGGCCCGGATGCCGTTATCAGCGGTGGCGCCTGATAGTAGTGGCCGTAGAACGCGCGGAATGTCCAGTTCAGCCGGGGCACGTTTACCGCAACGCCGAAACGAGGGCTGATGGCATTCTCGCTGACCGCGCCGGAGAAGTGAGTGGGCCGCATTCCGGCGGTGAGCGTCAACCAGGGGACAGGTTTGAATTTGTCGTCGACAAAGAATGCCGCCAGGCTTCCGGAAGGCCGCTCGCGATCCGGCGGATTCACGTTCGGGCAAATGCCCAGCGGATTCGTGGCCGTCACGCACTGGCTTTGGTCCGGAGGGTTGAACACCGCCGCGAAGAGTTCGCTGTCGCGCTGGTAGAAGCTATACAAGCCCACCTGCAGATTATTTTTTGCGATATTCGCACCGAAGCTTACCTGGCCACCACCGTAGGTCGAGCTGCGATCCTGCGTGGTAGTCACCGGAAAATCGTTCCGCGAGCCAGCGTAGTCCGCCGCGTTGTGATGGAAGAACGGTGAAACCGTCAGCAGCAGCCGTGAACTAAACGTATGCACCCATGAAAAATTCGCCATGGCATCAGATTCATGATCGCCGTCACGAAAACCGATGCTGGGATACTGCGCCGCAAAGTCGTTCGCCGCAGTCGAGCCGTTCTCAATGTCGTTGGGAAAAGGATCGTAGGGAATCTGGTAGTAATCCTTGCGCAGGGAAGTCACCAGCCGCAGCTGGTTGGAAGGATCGACGTTGAAAATCAGCGAGCCGAAGCCGCCGTATCCGTTCTCCGCATCGTGAACCACCTGCGGAACCGGCGTCTGGATGCCGAGATTGCTGCGGTTCGCGTTGACGCTGGCGTAGTAAGCGAACCGTTCGGTATGGCTGCCGAAGCTAAGCGCGTCGTTGGTCTGATAGAAGTTACCGGCGCTGACCACCAGCTCCGCCTGCCGGTTGCGTTCAAATCCAGTGCGGGGGACCACGTTGAAAACTCCGTAGGTACGATCTCCGAACTCCGCCCCGTAGCTGCCCCGGTTGACCTCCAGATAGTCGATGTCTTTTGGATCAAACTGCGGCCCCAGGTTGGAGGCTATGTTGGTGTTAGGCACGGGCACGCCATCCACCAGCCAGCTGGTCTGGTGACCTCCGCGAATGTGGAGTTGGTCATGAGTAAAGTAAGCTCCTGGAACGTAGTCGGTGATCATGGCCAGGCTATTGGAGCCGTCGGCCCCGGGCGTGCGCTCGATGTCGAGCCGGTTGACCAGCGTGATGGGCGTGGCGGAATCGGTGGGTGCATTCTCGGGCGTGCCCGAAACCGTCACAGTTTCTTTGCTTCCCGCAACGCTGAGCGCGAAATGCAAAACCGGTTGCGTGCCGGAAATCACCACCACATCCTGGCTGGACTGGTTGAACCCGGGCCCGACCACCGTGACGGT
>DATGHF010000034.1:0-10886 GCA_035308125.1 Candidatus Sulfotelmatobacter sp. | reverse complement strand
GTCGATGAAGATGCACGGACGCTTTTTCTCGTTCTGCCCGGTAACGTGCGCGCGGAGATCAGCATGGCGCGCACCGAGCGCCATGAAAAGACGGGCAAGCCGCCGATTGTCACTCCGGCGACCATTCATGAAGATCTTCGGCGACGCGACTTTACCGTAAATGCCATGGCGCTGTCGCTGAATGAGGGGTCTCGCGGCCTGCTGCTCGACCCTTTTAATGGCGTGGCCGATATTGAAGCCAAGCTCATCCGTATTCTGCACAATTATTCGTTTCTGGAAGATCCTTCGCGGATGATCCGGGCCACGCGGTTTGCGGCGCGCTTTCACTGGCAGATCGAAGAGCGCACGCAAGCCCGCTACGATGCCGCCAAAGAAGGCAAATACATCGAGCACATCCTGCGCAGCGCCATCGGGCATGAGATTGCCGCGCTGGCTCACGAAGACGACCCGCTGCAAGTCGTGAAGAACCTGGAAAAAGAAGGCTGGCTGGAAGTTCTGCATGGGCACTGGAACACGTCGAAGGTCGACAGCAACGGCCTGAGCCAGCTCATGAAGACCCGGCAGCACATGGTGGATCTGGGCTATACGCCGGATGCCGGGCCCGCCGTGATGTATTTTCTGACGGCGCGACTTTCTGAAAAAGACATTGCGGATTTGTGGAAGCTGATTCCCCGCAAGGACCTGGTCGAGGCCTGGCGTGACATTGAGACCCACGCCAAGGAACTAGCCAAGCGGTTGACGGGCAAGGAAGCTGCGACGCCTTCGCGAACCTGGAATCTGCTTTCCGGCGCGCGGCCGGAGATGATTCTGTTCCTGGCCGTGACCGCCAAGCAGCAGGCGGTGGAACAGAAGATCAAGAATTTCCTGACCAAATGGCGTCAGGTGCAGCAGCGCATTCCTCTGCCGGAAATGACCGAACTGCTGATCACGCAGCAATTGCCGGAATATCCCAAGATCGCGCGCGATGTGTTCATGCTGCTGCTCGACGGCAAGCTGCGCTCGCGCACCGAGACGTTGAAGTTCCTGAAGCCGTTCGCGCCGCCGCCCCCGCCGCCGCCTCCTCCGCCCAGGCGTGGCCGTGCCGCCAAGGCCGCTGCCGGCGCGCCCGCGCCCGTGCAGCCAGCGAAAAAAGGCGAAGCCGTGAAAGGCAAAGGAAAAGCTGCGGCGGTTGCTGCGCCGCCGGTGGCACCTGCGCAGGTGGCATCTAAGCCAGACGCCAAAGGCAAGGCAAAGCTTGAGGTTAAGTCCGCCACGGCGCCGAAAGCCACGGCGCCGAAACCTTCGACTCCGAAGCCCGCGAATCAGGCAAAAGCCGGGCCAGCGAAGCCAGCGTCGAAACCATCTCCGAAGCCAGCTTCGAAACCCGCAGCTAAGCCTGCTGCGAAAAAGGCAAAGGGGAAGAGGCGTTAGAAGCCTTCCGGCCCACATTTCTGGCGGCTGCATATTTTCGGCCTTGCTCCCGGAATCAGGTTTATAATGTGCTTATGCGTCGCCTCTGTGCTATCGCGACGTTCGCCTCGCTGACCTTCTTCCTCCAGGTCTCCGCTCTGCCCCTTGTTGCGCAACACGGCGGTGGGCACGCGTCCTCCGGCGGCCACGGTGGTGGTGGCGGCGGTTTCGGAGGGCACAGCAGTCTCGGCGGCGGGGGTTTTGGCGGACATAGCAGTTTTGGCGGACACAGCGGATACGGCGGCTACTCCGCTCCTCACTCCAGCGTGCACGCATACAGCGGTCCGAGCTCCAGGCCACTTTACTCACCTCGGGCCGTCGCTCCCATGCGTTCGCTGGGCGGATCGCGCTCCTACACCCCAGCCTTCCGTTCACCGCAGCAGGCATTCTCCGCGAACCGGTCCAACTCCAGGAATCGTCTCGACTCCAGGAATCGATTCGGCTTCGGGAACCGCTTTGGCAACCGCTTCGGCGGGAGGCGGTTTCGTGATCACGATCGCGGCTTCCGCGGTCCGTGGCGTTACGGCTATCCCGGATGGTACGGATACTACGACCCTTACTGGTACGACCCTTACTGGCTGTGGGATTCGTCCTCGTCCTACGACGACGATCAAAACCAGGACCCCTCTCCGGGCAACGAGATGAATGAGCAGGGCTATGATGGGCCGAGCCCTGAAGATCAAAGCGCGCGCGACAGCTACGATAGCAGTGGAGATCAGGATATTTACGCGCGCTCGGCGCCTTACGAGCCCCGGCACTCGGAACTCACGGCGCCATCCCCGCCCACCACGCTGGTCTTCCGCGACCAGCACAAGGAGGAAATCCAGAACTACGCCATCGTTGGCAACACGCTCTGGAATTTCTCTCCGCTGCGCACCCAGAAGATTCCACTCTCGGAGATCGATATTCCTGCAACCACCAAGGTCAATGATGACCGCGGCGTGAGCTTCAAGATGCCCAACTAGCTGGTTGTGCATTCTGGGCCGGGAACTCCGGGTCCCGACGCTTCTTCGGGGCGATTGTGCTCGAAAACCGCACAGACGGGAGCGCCTGTTCGTTTTTCGTAACAGGCGATTGACAAGTCCCCGGCAAGAGAGCATAAAAGGAGCCGTTTTTCTGACGGTTCGATATGCCTGACTCATTGCCCCCGTGGTGGCGACAGAAGGCGTGGTGGATCGATCACTGGGTCGACGTGGTCGGCGCGGTCGTGCTTCCGCTGCTGCTTTTCTTTGTCAGCCAGAAGGGACAGGAAGCGGGCGACACGCTGCAGCGGCAAAGCTCGCGCCACGCGGCCGCGGACGCCGACAACCACCAGGCAATTCAACTGCTGGCAGATATGGGCTCCCGCGCAGGCTCCGACCAGTTGCCGCAACGCCGCGCCATGGCGCAGGCGGTTCTGGAATACGCCAATCAGGGACGGCTCTATCATCCCTCCACGGTCGTCGCCATTGACTATCTCGGGCGCGAGTGCGATGCCGAGACCTTCCAGCAACTGCACAAGGCGGTGGAGCGCGCGCTCCTGGTCACCCCCAAGAGCGTGGACCCATCGAATGAAGAAGATAAGAAGACGGATCAGACTGACCGAGGAAACTACGACACCCAATTGCTGGCCGCCGCCGAGCAGTCGCAGGCGGCCGCCTGCGCCGCGGTCAATCCGGCTGTAGCCGCGGTCGAGCTCCCCAAGATTTCATTCTTCCGGCAATACGTGGAAGTGGGGTGTGGCGCGACTACCTCGAATTCGCTGACCCTGCCGCTTTCGAGTGAAGATCAGGCGAAGTATCAAATGGCGGACCCGAAGGCTTACCTCGAGGGTATTTCGAACCTGAAGTCGCACAGCGAAACAGCTACCGTGGCTGCGGATCACGAATCCGCCGTGGTGTCATACTCGATCGTGGGACTGGACCGGCAATTATTCGGCAACTGTCCTGGCGGAGGCCACGCCACTCTGGTGGTGGAGTCTCATCTGCAGCCGAAAGCGAATGTTGCCCAGCCAGCGCCGGCGCCGGCTCAAAAATAGCGGCGGGCGCGGGCAGGGGCGTTGCTGCCAGAAACACCCGCAAGCCCGGTTTTCCAACGGTTTTCCTCTGGCCGGGTTGCTGTAAACTAACGTTATCGACTCCATGTCCCATCAATTCGTACACCTGCACCTGCATACCGACTACTCCCTGCTTGACGGCGCTTGCGATGTGGAAAAACTTTGCCAGCGTGTGAAAGAGCTGGGCATGCCTGCGGTCGCCATGACCGACCACGGCAATATTTTCGGTGCGGTTCACTTCGTGAATGCCGCCCACAAATTCGACGTGAAGCCGATTGTCGGCTGCGAACTCTACGTCTGCAAGAAAGACGATCACAACATCGAGCGCACGCCTCCGGAAGGCGATACCTATAACCATCTGCTGGTGCTGGCGGAAAACGACGAAGGCTACCGCAATCTGGTGAAGATTACGTCGGAGGCTTCGCTGCACGGCTTTTATTACAAGCCGCGGGTGAGCAAGAAGTTTCTGGCGGAGCATTCGCGCGGGCTCATCGGGCTTTCTGGATGCCTGAAGGGCGAAGTCGCCGAACGACTCACGGAAGGGAACTACGAAGCCGCGCGCGCGGCCGCGGGCACGTTCGCCGACATTTTCGGCAAAGAGAATTTCTTCCTCGAGATTCAGGATCAGGGATTGGCGATGGAGCACCGCATTCATCCTGGCCTTTTCCAGCTGGAAAAAGATCTTGGGCTGCCGCTGGTGGCGACCAACGACAGCCACTACCTCTGTGAGGAAGATGCGCACGCGCAGGACGTGATGGTGTGCATCCAGACCGGTAAATCGATTCACGACACCGCCCGTATGAAATTCGAGGGCAACCAGTTTTTCGTGAAGAGTCACGACGAAATGCTGCGCGTGTTCAAAGATGCGCCGCTGGTGGTGACGCGGACTGCAGATATTGCCGCGCGTTGCAACCTGCGCATGGAAAAAATCGCGACGCCTTTCCCGGCATTTGACGTGCCACCGGGCTACACGCTCGACAGCTATTTTGTACACGTTACGCGCGAAGGGTATGCGCGGCGGCTGGAAGCGTTGCGACCTTTGCGCGAGTTGGGCAAGCTGAAGCATTCGCTGGCCGACTACGATCAGCGGCTGGAGCGCGAGCTGGCCATCATTCAACAAATGAAGTTTCCGGGATACTTCATGATCGTCTGGGATTTCATCCGCTACGCCAAAGAACGCGAGATTCCCGTGGGCCCGGGCCGCGGATCGGCGGCCGGGTCGCTGGTTTCTTACGCGCTCGGAATCACCGATCTCGATCCCCTGCAGCATGAGCTGCTGTTCGAGCGCTTTCTGAATCCGGAGCGCGTGTCCATGCCTGACATCGACATTGATTTCTGCATGAACCGCCGCGGCGAAGTGATCGATTACGTCACCCAGAAATACGGCCGCGAAAACGTGGCGCAGATCATCACCTTCGGTACTATGGCGGCGAAGGCCGCGATCAAGGATGTGGGTCGCGCCATGGACATCCCTTACAGCGATGTCGACCGCATCGCGAAGATGGTGCCCACGCAGCTCAACATCACGCTGGAACAGGCGATTGAAGATTCGCCGCAGCTGCGCGAGGCCATCGAAAAAGATGGTCAGATTCGCGAGTTGTTCCAGACCGCCAGAAAGCTTGAAGGGCTGGTGCGCAATTCGGGAGTGCACGCTGCCGGAGTCGTGATCTCGCCGCGGCCGCTCACGGATCTGGTCCCGCTGCACAAGACCAAGAACGACGAAATCGTCACCGCCTTCGACATGGTAGCCATCGAAAAGATGGGCCTGCTGAAGATGGATTTTCTTGGGCTGACCACGCTGACGATTCTCACTGACACGCTGAAGCTGATCCTGCAGACTCGCGGGACGCCGATCACGCTGGAGCAGATTCCACTCGAAGATGCTGAGACGTATCAGAAGGTTTTTCACAAAGGCCTGACTTCCGGCGTGTTCCAGTTTGAATCGCACGGCATGCGCGACGTGCTGCGCAAGTATCAGCCGAACTCGATTGAAGATCTCACCGCTCTGAACGCTCTCTACCGGCCCGGGCCGATTCAGGGCGGCATGATCGACGATTTCGTCGATCGCAAGCACGGCCGCAAGAAAGTGGAGTACGAACTGCCCGAACTGCAGGAGATTCTGCAGGAGACCCTGGGCGTGATCGTGTATCAGGAGCAGGTGATGCAGATCGCCAATCGCCTCGCCGGGTACTCGCTGGGTGAAGCCGATCTGCTGCGCCGCGCCATGGGCAAGAAAAAGCCGGAAGAAATGGCGCAGCAGCGCGAGCGGTTCGTCGAGGGTGCCGCGCAGCGAAAATTTCCGGCGAAGAAGATCGAAAAGATTTTCGATCTGATGGCGCAGTTTGCCGGTTACGGATTCAACAAGTCGCACTCGGCCGCCTACGCGCTGCTGGCCTATCACACGGCGTATCTCAAAACGCACTATCCCGTCGAGTTCATGGCTGCGTTGCTGACCTCGGTCACGGGCAGCACCGACGACGTGGTGAAGTACATCAACGAGTGCCGCGAAATGGGTATTGCCGTAGACGCGCCCGATATCAACGTGTCGGATGCGAACTTCACGCCGCATGGCGAGGCCATTCGTTTCGGTCTGGCTGCGGTGAAGAATGTGGGCGGAAATGCGATTGAGTCGATTGTTGCCGGACGCAAAAAGCTGGGAAGTTTCAAGTCGATTTACGAATTCTGCGAGAACGTCGATCTGCGACTGCTCAACAAGCGCGTTCTGGAGTCGCTGATCAAAAGCGGCGCCATGGATTCTTTCGGCCGGCGCGCGCAGTTGATGGAAGTGCTCGATAAAGCAATGGAGCGCGCGCAGAAGGCGCAGCGCGATGCCGAGTCGGGACAACATGGCCTGTTTGGAGTGTTTCAGCAGGACGATGCCGAGGCCAACAACGACAAACTGCCCAACGTCCCCGACTGGGACGAGCACACCCGACTGACTGCCGAGAAAGAAATTCTGGGATTTTTCATCAGCGGGCATCCCCTGGAGAAATACAAAGACAAATTGCAGGATCTGCAGGCGCTGAGCACTGCGGATCTGGCCGGGTGGAAGAACTCCACCGGCAAGGATGAGACCATCGCCATCGCCGGCATCATCGGCAACGTGCGCGTGCTGAAGTCCAAGCGCGGCGACTTTTACGCCCAGGCCACGCTCGAAGATATGTCGGGATCGATCGACATGATCGTCTTTCCCGAAGCCTATAAACGCATCGGCGAAAAAGTGAAGCTCGAAGTTCCAGTGCTGGTGCGGGCGGGCGTGCGTATCGAAGAAGGCACAAATCCGAAGATTACGGCGGCTGAGATTATGCCGCTTGACGACGCCAAGGTTCCGGTGCCGCGCGCCATCCGCATTCGCATTCCACTCGAGAGCGCGGGCGCGACCGCCGTCGACGACTTACACGCGCTCTTTCTAGAACGCAAGGGCGAGGCCAAGGTATTATTCGACGTGGAACGCCAGGGAGATTTCATGGTGGTGATGGAGGCGGAAGGCTATAATGTGCTGCCGGACCGCAATTTCATTGCCCGGGTCGAACTGTTGTGCGGGCGGGGAAGTGTGCGGGTGATCAGCTGAATCGTGGTCCGTTCTATCGTGTTCCGTTAATTCGTAATCGGTTAATTCGTAATCAGTCAAATCGTGGGAGCCACAGAAAAAGCGCAGCAGGAACTGGAGCAGATCGAGCGCCAGGTGGCGGAGATGGAATCCGCGCACCAGGATGAGGCCACCCGGCTCGAGTTGACCCAGCTGCAGGATCGTATCGACACGCTTCGGCGGGAGATTAATGTGGTCCCTACAGCCTGGCAGAAGACCGAACTGGCGCGGCATCCGCAGCGTCCCCAGACTCTGGACTACATCGAGCGGCTTTTTACCGACTTCAGCGAAATCCACGGCGACCGCGGATTCGGCGACGATCCGGCCATCGTGTGCGGCATGGCCCGGTTTCACGGCGAAGAAATTCTAGTGGTCGGCACGCAGAAGGGCCGCGACATGAAGCAGCGCGTGCACCGCAACTTCGGCACGCCGCATCCGGAAGGTTACCGCAAGGCGCTGCGCATCATGCAGGTCGCGGAGAAATTCCACCGGCCGATACTTACGCTGGTCGATACCGACGGCGCTTATCCCGGTATCAACGCCGAAGAGCGGGGCCAGGCCGAAGCCATTGCCATGAACCTGCGCGAAATGTCGCGGCTGAAAGTTCCCATTATCGCCACCGTGATTGGCGTCGGGGGCAGTGGAGGCGCGCTGGCCATTGCCGTGGCCGACCGCGTCCTGATGATGGAGAACTCGATTTACTCCGTGATTTCTCCCGAGGGTTGCGCGGCCATTATGTGGCGCGATGCGACCAAGAAGGAACTGGCCGCCGAAGCCATGCGCATTACCGCCACTGATCTCAGCGAACTGGGTGTGATCGACGACATCGTTCCCGAGCCCGAAGGCGGCGCGCACCGCGACCACGAGGCGGCCGCTCACCTGCTCGACAGCAGCCTCCAGAAGCATCTTTCTGAGGTGAAGAAAATCCCGCCCCGCGAATTGATCGTGTCACGATATAATAAGTTCCGCAGCATCGCCCAGTTTTTCAGGACGGAGCCGTAGTTCCGGAAGCATGCTCTCCGCAGCATGAGTCCTCAGCATGATTGTCGAGACCTGATTCCGAAAGCGAACTTCTTCCCGTTTCAAAACAGGTTCCTCTCGCGTCAGGCGGGCGATTTGCCGCGACATGACCCAGCCGCCGCCGTATAATTTAATGTTTCTCTTCTGTGATCCAGAAAAGCGGACATCCGGGGGCAAGCTCCGGAAAAAGAGATTCAATTGATCAGGTGCGGGCACGCTCCGCGCCCTAAGGCAAAGGAAGGTGTAGGGATGGCCACTACCGACATTGTGCCCCAGGAATCCTCCGGAGGGTTGGGGCGCAAGCGCATCGTCAACGACATGAGCATTCAGGTCGCAACGGTGAACGGCTCCGGATCGCAAAGCTCGAACTCGGTTTTGTTGCGCGCCATTTTCCAGATGGGCGTGCCGGTTTCGGGCAAGAACATGTTTCCCTCGAACATCGCCGGGTTGCCCACCTGGTTCACGATCCGCGCCAACAAGAACGGCTACATCGGGCGGAAGAAAGAAATTGATTTTCTGGTGGCGATGAATTCGGAGACCGCGCAGGAAGACACCATGTCCCTGGCGCCGGGCGCTTCCGTGCTTTACGACGAGCCGCTGGCTCTGCACAAGTTGCGCGACGATTTGCTCTTCTACGCCGTTCCTTACGACAAGCTGGTGGCTGCGGTCTGCCCGGAAGCCAAGCTGCGCAAGCTGGTCAAAAACATGGTCTACGTGGGCGTCGTGGCCAACCTGCTCACCATCGAGATGGCCGAGGTTGAGAAAGCCATCCGCAAACAGTTTGCGAAAAAAGCGAAAGCGGCGAATTTGAATCTGGCAGCGGCGCAGGCCGGCTTCGATTACGCCAAAGCCAACCTGAAAAAACTCGGTGTCTTCTACATCGAGCGCATGAACAAGACCGCCGGCAAGATCATTATTGATGGCAACTCGGCGGCCGCGCTCGGCTGCATGTTTGCCGGATGCACCGTCGTCACCTGGTATCCCATCACGCCGTCGTCGTCGCTGGTGGAGACGATGATCGAGTACATGAAGGAATACCGCATTGGTCCCGACGGCAAGGCCACATTCGCCATCGTGCAAGCGGAAGACGAACTGGCCGCGATCGGCATGGTCATCGGCGCCGGATGGGCAGGCGCCCGCAGTATGACGGCAACCGCTGGCCCCGGAATCTCGCTGATGGCGGAGTTCGCCGGGCTCGCCTATTACGTAGAGGTTCCCGGAGTGATCTGGGACATTCAGCGCGTAGGGCCATCGACCGGCCTGCCCACGCGTACTTCGCAAGGCGACATCCTCTCGACCGCATTCCTCTCGCACGGCGACACTAAGAACATCATGCTGATCCCGTGCTCGGTGGAAGAATGCTTCACCATGGCGACCGACGCCTTCAACCTGGCGGAGCAGTTCCAGACGCTGGTGTTCGTCATGTCGGACCTCGATCTAGGCATGAATAACTGGATGGCCGATCCCTTCGAATATCCCACCACACCGATCAAGCGCGGCAAGGTGTTGAGCAAGGAAGATCTCGACCGGCTGGGCGGATTCGCGCGCTACAAAGACGTGGACGGCGACGGCATCGGTTACCGCACGCTGCCGGGAACGGCGCATCCCGCGGCCGCTTATTTCGCGCGCGGCAGCGGCCACAACGAGAAAGCTCAATACAGCGAGCGCGCCGACGATTTCGAGAACAACATGGAGCGCCTGAACCACAAGTTCGAAACCGCGCGTTCCTTCGTTCCGCGGCCCGAGATCACGAAAGGCCACGATGCGAAAATTGGCATCCTCGGCTACGGCACTTCGCATTGGGGCATCACCGAGAGCCGTGATCAGCTCCGCGAGGAGTACCACATCGAGACCGACTACCTGCGGCTGCGGGCATATCCCTTTACGCGAGAGGTGCACGAGTTTATCGCGCAGCACGAACGCGTCTACGTGGTCGAACAGAACCGCGACGCACAAATGCTCAGCCTGCTGAAGCTCGACCTCAAGCCGGAGCTGATCACGCGTTTGCGCAGCATCGCGCACATCAGCGGGCTGCCGCTCGACGCGCGGTCCATCACTGACGAACTGACCACCATGGAGGGTAAATAGATGTCGACCACTCCCACCGTAGAACCCGGAGCCGGCGCACCAGGCCCCAAGACGAACCGCATCGGCCTGACCGTAATCGAGTACAAAGGCGGCAAGACCACTCTGTGCGCCGGCTGCGGCCACAACGCGATCTCGGAGCGCATCATCGAAGCCATGTATGAGATGGGCGTCGATCCCGAGTTCGTCATCAAGCCCAGCGGGATTGGCTGCTCCTCGAAAACTCCCGCGTATTTCCTGAGCCGCTCGCACAGCTTTAATGCGGTGCACGGCCGCATGCCTTCGGTGGCGACCGGTGCCATGCTGGCCAATCGTCGCCTGATCTGCATTGGCGTGAGCGGTGACGGCGACACTGCCTCAATCGGCATCGGGCAGTTCATTCACCTTATGCGCCGGAATCTGCCGATCATCTACATCATTGAGGACAACGGCGTCTACGGCCTGACCAAGGGCCAGTTCTCGGCCACTGCCGACGTCGGCTCCAAGCTGAAGTCTGGCGTGCTCAACGATCTTCCGCCCATTGATACCTGCGCCATGGCGATCACGCTGGGTGCAACCCTGGTCGGTCGTTCCTTCTCCGGCGACAAGCGGCAACTGCACAGCCTGTTGAAAGCGGCAATCGCCCACAAGGGCACGGTCATGCTCGATGTGGTTTCGCCGTGCGTGACCTTCAACGACCATGAGGGTTCGACGAAATCGTACAAGTAC
>DATGHF010000033.1:0-38414 GCA_035308125.1 Candidatus Sulfotelmatobacter sp. | reverse complement strand
GCCGGGCGTGAAGTTAAGTGCGGTGCGGCGGGTGCTGTCGCATCCCGTGGCTCTCGATCAGTGCCGCGATTTCTTCCGCAAGCATCCGCAGATCGAGTCGGTTCCTTTCTACGATACGGCGGGCAGCGTGAAGCACGTCATCGCCGCCAAGCTGAAAGACGCTGCCGGCATCGCCGGACGCCACGCCGCGCGCGAATACGCGGGAAAAATTCTGCAGGCGGGCATTGAAGACGATAAGAGCAACTTCACGCGTTTTTTCCTGATCCGAAAATTGAGCGGAAGGAAGTCAAGCAAGCAAAGAGAAACGTCTGCCGTCCAGTTCCGCGGCCTGATTCCCCGCGGCGCGAACAAGACCTCGATCGCCTTCAAAGTAAAGAATGTCCCGGGCGCGCTGTTCAAATCGCTCAGCGTATTCGCCCTGCGCGACATCAGCCTGAGCAAGATCGAATCGCGTCCCATGCGCGGATGTCCCTGGGAGTACGTGTTCTACGTTGACTTCCTGCGCGGCGACGACGAGCCTGCGCAAAACGCGCTCCGCCACCTGGGCGAGGTCGCCGACTTCGTGAAAGTGCTGGGCATTTATCCGGCGGCTTGAGTTCTGAGCCGACCTCAGCCATCGCTTGGCGCGGCCAGTATTACGGCACGACAGAGGCTGGTCGACTACCGCGAGCCCACCTCGTAGATCATTTTGTGACTGGGCAAAAGAACTCCGACGACCGCGCCGCCTGCCAACCCCACAACCGCCCCGATTCCGGCCAATCCGCCTCTGCCAATACTGGGAAGACAGAAAGACGAAGAGCATGGCCGGTATGCGGCAGCGCCGATTCCCGCTCCCACTCCGCCGCCCACCGCAGCTCCGACCAGGGTGTTGCGCAAACGGTGCTTGTTCTCCATGAGCTTCACACTGCGAACATCCCGCTTCTGAACCGTCTGTTCGCCTCCGGACTCCCGGTACGAGATTGCGGTTTCGGATACGTTTACGAGAGTTCCCGAATGTTTCTTGGAGTTCACTTCAACGACCCGGATCTTTTGTCCCGTTTGCAGAGCGCTTAAATTTGCCCAAGATGCTCGATCCGTTTGGGAGTGCAAAACCCAGGGCGTGCCAAGGATGCAAATCAGAAGCCAGGTTTTTCGCATATACTCCTCACTTTCGTTCACCAAATGTCCAGAAAATGTCGAGATTGCTCGCCCAGGGAATGCTGCACAAAGAATGAGCATTAGCCACGCGTGATGCGCGAGGCCAAGGAATTGGTCGGCGGACTATATCACGAATCAGGAAAAGTCATCATGCAAGGGTTCGTCGCCTGGGCAAGTCGGTTCTGGGCAGATTCGGCACCTCTCTCAAATTTTTCTTGGCAACCACCCATTATCCGCGTTAGCCTCTGCACCTCGGAGATATGGCGCCCCTCCGCAACCGGACTACAATTCAAGACCTGACTGGAGCTCGCCGAAGGGTGGGTTGAAACCTTTCCGAGAAGAGTATCATCTAAGCTTGAGCGAGTTACACTCAAGGAGACATATGAGCCAGCAATCACCATCCGAGCGCGCTCCTAAGTCCAAGGAAACTAAGGAAATGCAAGATCAACGAGCCCTGCCAGTGCTGCCCGTGCGGGATACGGTTCTGTTTCCCCACGCGGTTTTGCCCCTTACCGTTGGACGGGAAAGCTCGGTCCAGCTGATCAATTCGCTGGGTGAAGACAAGACCATCATCGTCGTGGCGCAGCGCGAAGCCCGCGTGGACTCGCCGCAGCCCAGCGATTTGTACACCATCGGGACCTCGGCCGTGGTGCACAAAGTCGTGAAGATGCCCAACCAGAGCCTGTTCGTGTTTGCCGAGGGTCTGGAGCGGGTTCGCCTGGGCGAGTTTACCCAACTAACGCCGTTTATGCGGGCCAAAGTCATGGCCGTGCCGGAGCCGCCTCCGCCGATCATAACCTCGGAAGTCGAGGCGCTGCAGCGCAACGTGCTCACGCTGTTCCAGCAGATTGTTGCTGGTTCGCCCACTCTTTCCGACGAACTTTCCACCGTGGCCATGAACATTGACGAGCCCGGCCGGCTGGTGGATTTCATCGCGTCGTCTCTGCCGTCGCTCTCCACGCCCGACAAACAGGACACGCTCGAGACCACCGACCTGCAAGTGCGTCTCGAAAAAATCAACCAGCATTTAGCCAAGGAACTCGAAGTCCAGCAACTGCGCAACAAGATTCAGAGCGAAGTGCAGGACCGCGTGCAGCAAACCCAGCGCGAGTATTACCTGCGCGAGCAGATGAAGGCCATCCAAAAAGAACTGGGCGAACAGGATGAAGGCCAGCGCGATGTCGACGACCTCAAGAAAAAGATCGAAGAAGCGGGCATGCCCGATGAAGTGAAAAAAGAAGCTCTTAAAGAGTTGGGGCGTCTTTCGCGCATGTCGCCGATGGCCGCTGATTACTCTCTGACGCGAAACTACATCGAGTGGCTGGCGGTGCTGCCCTGGGCCAAGACCTCGGGCGGCGAGATCGAAATCCCCAAGGCCAAAGAGATTCTCGACGCCGACCACTACGACCTGGAGAAAGTCAAAGACCGCATTCTCGACTATCTCTCGGTGCGCCGCTTGAAGCCGAATATGAAAGGTCCGATCCTGTGCTTCGTCGGACCTCCGGGCGTGGGCAAAACTTCGCTGGGTAAATCGATCGCGCGCGCTCTGGGCCGCAAGTTCGTCCGGCTCTCGCTCGGCGGTGTGCACGACGAAGCGGAAATCCGCGGTCATCGCCGCACCTACATCGGCGCATTGCCGGGGCAGATCATCCAGGGAATTCGCCGCGCCGAGACCAAAGACCCGGTTTTCATGCTCGACGAAATCGATAAGGTCGGGCGCGACTTCCGTGGCGATCCCGCCTCGGCCTTGCTGGAAGCGCTCGATCCGGAACAGAACTCCAGTTTCCGCGATAACTATCTGGACGTGACGTTCGACCTGTCGAAGGTACTCTTCATCACCACCGCGAACATGCTCGATCCCATTGCCGAGCCTTTGCGCGACCGCATGGAGATCATCGAACTGCAGGGCTATAGCGAAGAAGAAAAAGTGCACATTTCGTTTCGCTACTTGATTCCGCGCCAGATCGACGAGAACGGGATCACAGTCGAGCAGATTGAATTTCCCGAAGAGTCGGTACGGTATGTCATCCGCCACTACACGCGGGAAGCGGGCGTGCGCAATCTCGAGCGCACCATCGGCACCATCTGCCGCAAACAAGCGCGGCGCTTGGCCGAAGGCAAGCACGAGAAGCTGGTGGTCACGAAAGAAGTGATTCAGGAGTTTCTGGGCGGCATCAAGATTCGCACCGAGGGTGAAATCGAAGAACGCACCCAGCGGCCGGGGGTGGCCGTGGGCCTGGCCTGGACTCCGTCCGGCGGCGACGTGCTGTTCGTCGAAGCCAGCCGCATGCGCGGCAAAGGCGGCTTCACCATTACCGGGCAAATCCAGGACGTCATGCGCGAATCGATGCAGGCCGCACATAGCTGGGTGCGTTCCAACGCGGAACGACTGGGCTTGGACGAAGAATTTTTCGCCAACCACGACATTCACATTCACGTGCCCGCGGGCGCGATTCCGAAAGATGGCCCGTCGGCCGGAGTCACGATTGTGACCGCGCTGGTTTCTTTGCTATCCGGCCGCCGGGTTCGGCCGCTCACGGCAATGACCGGCGAAATCACGCTCAGCGGAAATGTCTTGCCGGTTGGCGGCATCAAGGAGAAAGTCCTGGCCGCAAAGCGGGCGGGCGTACGCGATGTGATTATGCCCGCGGAAAACAAGATGAACGTGGAGGAAGATCTCACGCACGAACAGATCGAAAACCTCACCGTCCATTACGTGAAAACCATCGACGAAGCGCTGCATGTCCTGTTGCCGGTGGAAGAAGCTGCGCCGGCGGAGGCCCCGTCCGCGGGTTCGAAACCTGGAAGTCAAGCAACCGCCCCGGTCATCGAGCCTCAGGGCGTTCCTGCCGGGGTGCACGCCTAATCCACCGCTCGTAATTTCATCGCGTGTTGTAAATTTCAACACTGCATGAGAATAAAATTAGCCGGTTCCTGCAAAAGGAACCGGCTATTGTCTTTCGTGGCACTTTCGTCACTAGTTGACGATTGACTTCGCAGCGCGCGCAACCCTAAGCTACACACACTCACTTACAACCTCCCCTTCACCTGTGGTTCCAGTACTTCGCGGCTAAAGGCAGAAGTGTGCCCGCCTGCAGTAATCGATATTGAAAACCAAATCCAAGGAGAAGACTTCTCATGAGTCAGTTGTTGCGCCACTCCGTCGTCGCTGGTCTGTTTTTCGCGCTCACTTCTTTCACTTACGGACAAACGCTGGCTTCAGGCCCTGCCGCGCCTTCATCGTCAGCCACAGCCGCTCCCGTGCCCGCGTCGCCCTCGCCGTCCACCGCCAGTTCCGGACGCTCCGAAAACATAGTTGGCATCGGCGTGAAAGGTTCATTGCTCGGCGGAGGGGTGGAGGTTGCCGCCCGCGTCACCCACCGCACCAACGTGCGCGCCGGGTTCAACATGTTCACCTACAGTCGCGACTTCCACAAAGACAGCATCAGCTACGCCGGTCAATTGCAGTTCAAGACGGTAGAAGCTCACTACGACTTTTTTCCGTTCGCGGGGAAATTTCACGTGAGCCCGGGCGTGCTGGCCTACATCGGCGATCCCATCACGGCGAACGCCGCAGTGCCCGGAGGCCAAAGCTTCTCCCTCGGCGGCACGACCTACTACAGCGACACCGCGACGCCGGTTACCGGGAGCGGAAAAATTGATTTCAACCGGGCTGCGCCGATGGCAACCTTTGGCTGGGGAAATCTGGTTCCGCGCAACCATGGTCACTTCAGCGTGCCGGTTGAACTTGGCGTAGCCTTTCAGGGATCGCCTAAAGCCACCCTGAATCTGGCGGGTAATGTGTGCACTGCCCCGGGAGTCGGCTGCCGCCCTGTTGCCACCGACGCGACCGTGCAGGCCAACATCCTCTCGGAGCAGACCAAAGTGAATAACAGCATGTCAGTCTTCAAAGCCTATCCGATTATCTCGGTCGGCTTCGGGTATAGCTTCTAGCCAGCCGCAGCGCATGCGAGGGCGGCGCGATCGGCTAACTCTCCGCCGCCCTTGAGGTTCTTACCCACTCGGCAATCAACGACGCTACAACCACAAACAGCGTCGTCCAAATGATGTAGAGGGCTTGCTGCTCAATCTGTTGATGGAATTGCTCACCGCCCTCAATGCCCAGGGCGCGCAATGCCTGATCCACAAACGCATGCACGCTTTCGGTCGCTTTCCACATCATGCTCCCATCTTTGCGCAGGCCGCTCAAACTCATGCCGCTCAGAAGGCCGGTCACACCTGCCTGAAAGCGCTCGCTGGCCTTGGCGACCGCGATCACGGAAAAAAGCGTGCCGTTCAGAATGCCTGCGAACAGACAACAGGGCAGAGAATAGGCAACGTGCAGTCCCAGGTAGACAAAGCCCACGTTGGTCAACACCCAAAGGCCGCCCATCAGCGGCACCCACAGCACATAAGACGAAGCGGCCAAAGGCCCGCCAACGGACATACTGCGCCCCATCGTACGATCCGCGGAGACCGACATAGATACCTCCTCAAAAGCTCACGCAGCATAGTGACGCCGCGAACGATTTCGTTGCAGCTAAGGCTGGTACGAAGTGCGGCGCGGATTTCTGATGAGCACCACTCGTCGGCGTCATCCCGAGCGGAGCCGTTCTTCAGGCGAGGCGAGGGATCTCCCGGACGCCAATACCGGCGGAGAACAACCTGCCCGGCAGCGCCGACGAGCGTCCCTCCCCGGATTGCGCTCTCCGCGATACACTGGCGACGGGTTCCCATGCGGGTGCGCGTCCTTTTCTTCGGCATGCTGAAAGATGTGGCTGGCAAGTCCAACGACTGGCTGGACTTGCCCGATTCCGCCTCGGTTGGAGATGTGCTGGCGCACTACCAGTCACAACTACCTCGCTTCAAAGACTCTCTCCCCTCGCTGGCCGTGGCGGTAAACCAACACTATTCCAGCCCGGAAACAAAGCTGAAGCCTGATGACGAGGTCGCTTTGTTGCCACCGGTCAGCGGAGGCTCGGGCCAGGCCGGGGGCGGGACGCCCGCTGCAGAGCCGCCGGGACGCCGCCGTTACGCCTCCATCGTTCGTACTAGGATTGACACGCAGCAGGTTCTCGCCGGTCTGAAGCGCGGTGAAGACGGCGCCGCGGTGGTTTTCGAAGGCATAGTGCGCAACCAGACTCGCGGGCGCAAGACGCTCTATCTCGACTACGAAGCCTACGAAGAAATGGCCCTGCAGCAGATGGAGGCCCTGGCCGAGCAGTCACTGAAGCAATTCCAGATCCGAGACGTGGCCCTGGTTCATCGGCTGGGGCGCCTGGAAATCGGCGAAACCAGCGTTCTTGTGGTGGTGGCGTCCGCCCATCGCGCAGCGGCCTTCGATGCCTGCCGATGGCTTATCGACACTCTTAAACGCACCGTTCCAATCTGGAAAAAGGAATTTTTCGAGGATGGCGCGGTTTGGGCTGACGGCGAGCCATTTCCGGCCGAAATTCCCCGCGCAAATTCGCAGGGCTGAGGCAGCCCTGCCCACCGGGGTGCATCTAAGTAATTGGCGCATCGAGCTTTCCGGGCTGCCACGCAAACTCGGGTCAACGGTATAATTCGGTCACTCGATCATTCCGCGAATCGATGAGAAAATCCGCCTTCCTGGCTCAACTGATTTTGGGCGTGCTGGTTATGACTTGTGCCGGGCTGGCGCAGGATCCGCCTGCCCGTGCCCAGTCTGGCGAAACCCTGAAGGTCGACGTCAAGCTGGTCAACGTCTTCGTCACCGTCACCGATGCCCACAGCGCCCCGGTCGGCGGCCTCACCAAAGAAAACTTCAGCCTGCTGGAGGATGGACAGGAGCAAAAAATATCCATCTTCGAGAAGCAGTCGGCGGTCCCGCTCTCCATTGCATTGGCGGTCGATACCAGCCTGAGCACACGCCACGACCTGCCGCTTGAGCAAGCCTCGGCCAAGCGATTTGCCCACACCATCCTGCGTCCGGTCGACGCGCTTTCGGTGTACGGGTTCAGCCAGTTTGTGCGCGAGGCGACCGGCTTTACGGCTGACTTGAAGCGCATTGACGAGGGCATCGATCACATCCGATTGGGCGAAGCGACCGCGCTCTATGACGCGATCTTCCTGGTCTCCCGCGCCCTCGATCGCCGCCAGGGACGCAAAGTGATCGTCCTGATCACCGACGGCGGCGATACCGCCAGCAAAGTGGACTACAAAGAAGCCGAGCGCGCCGCAGAAGAGGCCGAAGCCATCATTTACAGCATTATCGTGGTGCCCATCGAGAACAGCGCCGGGCGCGAAACCGGAGGCGAGCATGCCCTGATCCAGCTTTCCGAAGATACCGGCGGCAAACATTATTATGCGACCTCGATGACCCAGCTCGACGAGGCCTTCCAGAAGATCAGCGACGAACTTCGCACTCAATATTTGCTGGCCTACTACCCTTCGCGCCGGACATCTTTTTCCGATTTTCGGCGCATCCAGGTCAACGTAATGGGCCGGCCAGAGACTTCGGCTTATCACGTCCGCCATCGCTCCGGCTATTACACCTTGAAATCAGGCTTTTGAACTGGCGTGACCGCAGGTAACACGTTCGCTGTCAGACGGTTGGACGAAACATAGCGCAATGAAACAGCATGCACTAGCTTTCCGCCTCGCTTCGAATTTCTCCGCGAACTTTGCGGCCTTTCCTCTGCGAACTTTGCGGTTACAGGCTCCTGTTCTTGGGGTTGGGCCGAAATCGAAAGCCTTTAACCACAGAGTTCGCAAAGCAAAGGCCGCAGAGTTCGCGGAGAAATTCAAACGGGGCCGCCACCGGCTTGATCGGTTGACACAGGTGGCGGATATGCAGATATATTGGCAATATCCAATTGATCGAACAGAACTGGTTCGCGACTTGCTGTTTTCCTGCCCTAAGCATCATTCCGGGATCGCGCGCAGATTCAATTTCGAGTTCGTGGCGGGTGGTGAGCTCCTAAGCTGAAAAACACGTTGAGATTTCGTCTGACTCGGGCCTGACGATCGCCAACTTGACGATCTTCAGACTGACGATTCTTCACCCTGACGATCTTCGGCTGTCGCTTCACGAAAAGTTCCGGAAGATATTGAGGAAGTTGGAGTTCCGAAAGGAAGGTAGAACATGTTGTTGGATGCCAAATCCCCCTGCTTCCAAGGGAGCCGTTTCCCGGCACGCCGTTTCCGGGCGCGGACGATCCTTAGAACGATCCGGAGGACGTTTTCCGTGGTGTTTTGTGCGCTGGCCTGCTCGGCGCTGTTGCTGGCTCAGACCACGATTTCCACGGGAAGTATTCAGGGATTGGTCACGGACCCGACGGGTGCGGTGGTAAGCGGCGCGAAGATTTCCATCAGCAACAAAGCTACCGGCCGCGTGATCACCGCGACCACGACGTCAGCCGGCGCCTACGCATCCGGCGCGTTGACTCCGGGAGACTATACGCTACGAGTGGAAGCCCACGGATTCAGCACCTCAGAGCTTGCCATCACCGTGCAGGTAGGTGTGACTTCGACTGGGAACATCAAGTTGCAGGTGGGGCAGACATCGCAAGTCGTCGAAGTTCAGGGCACCGAAGTCGCAGTCAATACCGAGCAGGCCACCGTGCAGGGAGTTCTTACCACCGAGCAGATCGAGAACCTGCCGATCAACGGACGAAACTTTCTTGACCTCGCCCAACTGGAGCCGGGAGTCCAAATCCAGGACGGCGGGAACTTCGACCCCACCAAGAACGGTTTTTCGTCCATTTCGTTTGGCGGGCGTTTCGGACGCACCGCCCGCATCGAAGTGGACGGGCTCGACATCAGCGACGAAACCGTGGGCACAACCACGCAGAACGTTCCTGCGGGCGCGATCCAGGAATTTCAGATCCAGCAATCTTCTCTCGATCTTTCCACCGAGCTCACTTCTTCCGGATCGGTCAACGTAACCACGAAATCGGGCAGCAACGCTTATCACGGCGAGGGCTACTATTCTTTCCGCGATCAATCGCTGAATGCCAACCTGCCCGGCGGCACCGACAATCCTTTTCAGCGCAATCAATTTGGCGGTAGCTTTGGCGGAGCGATCCTGAAAGACAAGCTGTTTTTTTTCCTCGACGCCGAGCGGACCAAGCAGGATTTGATCAATCCCGTCCTGCCGACTGGTTCGTTTGCCTCCCATGTGGGCAACTACGACTCACCTTTCCGCGAGGTGGAAGGCGTCGCCCGCATCGACTGGCAGATCAACGATCGCTACAAGTTTTTCTATCGTTTCTCTTACGATCAGAACCACAGCGTGCTGGCGATCATTCCCAACAGCTTCCAGCCCTTTGGCAATAAGAATTACACTCCCGTGCATGCCTTTGGCCTCGACTTCAACACCGGAAGCTACACCCATAGCATCCGCTTCGGCTATACGAAGTTTCGCAATGCCATTGTGGACGCGGTGGCTGGCTCGAACATATTCAATCCCGCGCCAGGAATCGAGCTGGCCATCGGCAGCGACCCGGATTGCCTGACCGCAGGCGCGGACATTTTCTGTTCCGGCCCCAGCTTTCTGGCGCCGCAGCAGACTTACCAGTCGGACCACCAGATCAAATACGACGGCAGTCGAGCGCTGGGAGCCCACATACTTCGCTACGGCGGCGGATGGAACCGTATTCTTGGCGGTGGGTTCGCCAGTTTCCTGAAGCTGGGACCGGCAGTGTCGGCGGGCGTGTCGGATTGTAATAGCACCTGCCTGACGTTGGGCGGAGCGACGAACCCGCTGAACTATCCGGCCAACACAGTGCAGCTCGGCAACGGCGTCGGCTACGCAACGGAAGTGCCTGCGTTCGGGTTTCCCGCAGGAGGCACCGGCCCGGACAACCGCATCTCCGCCTACTTTGGCGACTCATGGAAGGTAAAACCGAACCTCACCTTGACCTACGGCCTTCGCTATGTTCGCGATACCTGGCGTACCGACAGCGACCTCGGTCCGATTCCGGCGTTATCCCAATTCAACAATCAGTTCTATAGCGGCCTGGGAAGCCGCGTGCAGCAGCCCAACACCAATTTCGCTCCGCAGATCGGTTTGGCCTACGATCCGAGTGGAAAAGGGAAGACCGTATTCCGCGCCGGCGTGGGACTGTTCTACGAGAACTCCATCTGGAACAACACCGCGTTTGACCGACCCGCGCGCCTGCAGACGGGATTGTTCCTGGCAAATCCGGTGGTCTGCACAAACGGCCAGCCCAATTCATCGTTCACCTTGCCCGATGGCACCACGCCGGATCTTTCCTTTTGCGGCCAACCTATTGGACAGGCATCCGCGGCGATTACCGCCCTGCAAGCTCATTATCAGGCGGTGACGCTCGCCGCCGGTAAATCTGCGCCTAATCCTTCGTTCATCGGAACCGCCTTATCCGACGGGTTTGACGCGACCGGGACGGATTTGCTGGCGCCAACCTATGTGAGCCCGCGCTCGGTGCAGATGAACATCGGCTTGCAGCGCGAAATTCGCCCTGGCGTGGTTTTCACCGTGGATTATCTGCGCAACATTGAGACCCACACCCTCCTCGCGCTTGATACCAACCACGTAGGCGACTACCGTTTTCCGGCCATGAACTTCATCGGAGCCGTCACTGCCGCCATGCAAAAGACGGTGGCAAATAACCAGGGATCGGCCAGCGCAGGTTGTCCCTCTCTGCCGGTCGGAGCGGCCATGGTTGCCTGCTATCTCGCCCATTTCAGCAACACCTATTCTTCGGCGGCGGGCGGCGGAACCGATCCCTACGGCGGCACCATCGCGGACTTCGCCTCCAATGGTCTCGATTCCGGTTACTCATTCTGCAGTGGAGGGCCCTGCCCCAACGCAGCGTTCCCTGGGATCAATCCCAACCTCGGCGCCAACCAGATGCTGTTCCCCATCGGCTACGCGAAGAATAACGCTGTGCAGGCGTCGTTGAAGCAGCACCTGAAGAATCCGTTTCCAGGGATTGAAAACTTTGACCTGCAAGCGTCCTATCAGTTGCAGCGCTACGTTGCCTCGGCGACGGACAACGACTTCATCACCATTGCCACCGACTTCAACCGCCCGCAGCATTACCTGGGCCCGAACGGGCTGGACCGCACGCATCAGATTTCATTCGGCGGCACCATGGATCTGCCTTTCCACTTCCGCGTGGGCATGATCGGACATTTCTACAGCCCGCTGCCGGTCACTTTGACCCTGAACCCCACAGGAAATCCCGGCGGAATTTTTGTGACCGACGTCACCGGCGACGGCACCGGGGACGGAAGTTTCACCTCCAACGGAGGGCTGGGCGACATTTTGCCGGGAACCAACGTGGGCTCGCTCGGGCACGGCATCACCCAGAACAACCTCAACAACGCCATCAACAACTACAACCGCACCGACGCATTTCACCCGACGCCGGCAGGTCAGGTGCTGATCAATAGCGGACTGTTCGGGGCGACTCCGCAGCAGGCCCTGGCTAATATGCAGGCCCTGGGAGGAGTGCAACAACCCGTGCAGCCCGTGCCCTTCGATCAAGCCAACATGGGCTGGCTGCGCGCCTTCGACATGAGCTTGAGCTGGATGTACAACGTGAAGGAGAGATTCGTGGTCCAGCCCGGGATCTCGGTCTTTAACGTGACTAATTTCGCCAACTTTGACGGGCCCGCAAACCCGCTGAGTGGCGTCCTGAGCGGATCACTGGGATCGGTGAACGGCACGCGCGAGGAGCAACCCGCCAGCAACCGTTTGGGCCTGGGCTCGGGCGTGTTTGCGCTGGGATCTCCCCGGGTGCTGGAGTTTTCGCTGAAATTCAGTTTCTAGCCGCGGCTCATTGCTGAGGATTCAGCTCGCTGCGCAGGTGCTTCGACAGTTTTTCAATCTGCTTCAGCTTCTGCAGCACGTCCTTGGGCAGAATGCCCTGCTTGACGCTCTCGACATCGACTGGAATCGACTGCGCGGTCCTTGCCAATTCGGCCGCCTCGCGTTGCACCGCTATCAAGTCGATACGGGGGTTGACGGGCGTCGAGGCGGTGTCGGGAGCCGCCACGATGGGCGTTTGCTGCGGCGCAGGGGGCTGCGGAAGACCTCGCGCCATGGCTTGAGCCCTCGCGGACTCGCAGCACAACGTCAGGACGGCAAAACATGCGAAAAGTGCGAGCTTTTTCACGGCGTACCTCCTAAACGAAGCGACTTGCGCGTCAAGCTTCACTTCGATCGTTGCCCTCAGTTTGCCACGGACTTTCCGTTTGAAACGCCTACTGGTTCAGCTGGCTGCGCAGGTGCTTGGAGAGTTTTTCGATCTGTTTCAGCTTCTGCAGCACATCCTTGGGCAAAATGCCTTTCTTGAGGCTCTCTACGTCGACCGGAATGGTCTGCGCTGTATTGGCCAATTCGGTTGCCTCGCGTTGAGCCTGAAGCATATCGATGTGCGCGCGATTCTGTGAGGCGTCGGAATTCAGCGAACTGATCGGCTCCGATCGCGTGGGAGGTTCCAGGCGCTGTCTCTGCTGTTGAGCCTTGGCCGGCGAGCAATAAAGCGCGAGCGCAGCCACGAAAGCGAACAGGGTAGGCTTCTTCACAAGGAACCTCCTGGCGGAAGCACCGGTTTGGTTCGCTATTCTACTCCTGCCCAGCCGTATAGTTGTTTCCAGGTTTGTGTAGAATGCCAGCTATGCCTTTCCGTACTCCGCCGGGCAGTCCCAACGCCAAGCGCGGACGCACTCCGCCTCCGGAAGATACTTTTGAAGAAGCCACGTTTCTCAAGGCCCTGGGCGAGAAGCAGAAGCCAGTGTCGGTGAAGCTGATGGACGGCCAGACCTTCCGCGGCTGGATCGAATACTACGACAAGAACATGGTGCGGCTCACCCGCGAAGGCGCGCCCAACCTGTTCATCTTCAAGCACGAGATCATGTACATTGCCGAGGACGGCGGCAAGCGGAAGTGAAGCGGGCTTCGGGCTCTCGGAAAAGTGAGATTGCAGATTGTAGATTGCAGATCTAGGAGCTGAAATCTACAATCTGAAATCTGCAATCTTCAGTCTGCGCCGATCGAGTGGCACCAAGGGTTACCCAACGAAAATGCAATCCAGTTCCTCGCATCCCGAAACCTTTCTCCCTGCCATGTCGGCCATTGCGCGCGAAGCGGGCGCGTTGCTGATGCAGTATTTTCAGAAGCACATCAAGATCGAATACAAGGGCGACGCCGATCTGGTTACCGCGGCCGACCGCGCTTCTGAAGCGCTGATTCGCGAACGCATCCAGCAGCAGTTTCCCGGCCACGACGTGCTTGGCGAAGAGCAGGGATTGAACGACCAGGGCAGCGACTACCGCTGGTATGTGGACCCGCTCGACGGCACCACGAACTTTGCGCATGGATATCCAGTTTTCTGCGTGTCGATGGCGCTGGAGCGGCGCGCATCGCAAAGCCAGGCCCAGCGTATCGCGGGCGTGGTGTACGATCCCACGCGCGACGAGCTCTTTACCGCGGAGCAGGGAAGAGGAGCGCATTTGAATGGCGCGGCCATTCACGTTTCCTCAATCGCGCAGCTGAAGGAATGCCTGGTTGCCACCGGATTTCCCAGCCACAAGCGCCACAAGAATCCGAACATTCACTTCTACCACCAGATCACGCTGCGCACCCACGGCGTGCGCCGAGCAGGATCAGCGGCGCTCGATCTGTGCAACGTGGCCTGCGGACGCTTTGATGGCTTCTGGGAATTCAATCTCAATCCCTGGGACACGGCCGCGGGCGCTCTCATCGTGGAGGAAGCGGGCGGCAAGATGAGCCGCTTCGATGGTTCTCCGTTCGAACTCGACAGCCGTGAGACGCTCGCATCCAACGGATTGCTGCACGAGGTTCTGGTGCGCGAGTTCAAAGAAATTTTCGCCGGTCGCGGAATCGATCCGCTGCCCGATCCGCGCGATTACAAAAAATAGAATATCGGTGTTGGGCCAGCTTCAAAGGAACCCGACGGTATCAGGATCGCGCGTCATGTAGAACTTGCGATCGTCCTGATGCGTGATCCGGAAGCCGAGTCGTTTGTAGAGCCGGAGAGCAGGGTTGATTTTCACAACCGCCAGGCTCACCGCCCGATTCCAACCTGCGGCCTCACCAATCACCTGCTTCATCACCTCGGTGCCGATACCCTGCCCCTGAAAAGGACCGTCCACAAAGAGTTGCGCCACAAAAAGCCCTTCGCCACGGACATCAGTCTGCAGCCAGCCCACTTCTAAACCGTCGGCAGAGATGATGCGAACTTGCTCTAGTGCCCATTCTTCAGGGAAGGTGGCCGTTTGAGCAGCCATATCCAAGCCCAATTCCTCAATGATGTTTCTCATTCCGGCGAAGTACAGACGTTTGCAATATTCGAAATCCTGAGCAACAGCGTGACGAAGAGTGATACGCATTGGCTCATCGGTAACATGGAAGATGGCGATTTTCAAGTCAGATTTGGGGAACATCGATTGACCATCCTCCGCGGCGTTACAATAGCTGGGGACCTGCCGATGTTGGCTTTCGGCCCGCCCTCCATTTCTCACTCTCGCAGGTCAACGTGATCGATTCACTGCTCGAACGCAAGATTGAAAAACGTCCCGACAAAGTCCGTCTGCACGGACGCATTCTTTTTCTCACCGAAGATCCAGAGTTGATTAAAAAGCAGCTCGCGGGCGAAGACCTGCCCTGGGATACGAAGCATGCCGAAGCGAATCCCAAATTGCGCGACGACATTTCGACCGACGAGATCACGCCCGCGCACTACTGCTTCTATTTTGACGAGACTCTGGGCGAGATTCCTTATCTCGGCTTGAAGTGCGGCAGCGTAACGCCGATCGGCCGCGGCGACGTCAAGCGTGGCGGATTTGTGTGCGCAGTCAGCGGCAAGCGGCGCGGCAAGGGATCGAGCCGCGAGCAGTCTCCTTACGCGGAAATGTGCGCCGGGATTCGCGTGGTGATCGCCGAGAACATCGAGCGCATCTACAAGCAGAATTGCCAGAACCTCGGCCTGCTGACTTCGACCAACTTCTCGCTGATCGACCGCATTCGCGCGGGAGAAGAAATCGCGTTGAGCGAATTCACCGCAGGTGAAGATGAAATCACGCGGCAGGTGATCGAGTATGGAGGGCTCTTCCCGTTCAATGTAGCCAGGATGCAGGGGAAGGTGTTTCTGCCGACAATCACGTCCGCTGGCGCACGGCCGATGACTGTGGCCGAGAAGATTTTCGCCCGCCACATGATCAACGGGAAAGGCGAAGTCGGCGTGGCATCCGTCAAGCCCGGCGATACCGGCTTCGCCCGTGCCGACCTGCGCTTCAGCCACGAATACGTCACGCCCATGGCAGCGATTTTTTTCGAGCGCTACGTCGGTCATGACGCCAAGGTCAACGATCCCGCGAGCATCATTTTCTTCCGCGATCACCTGACCTTTCTCGACGAAGTGATCTCCGAAGAAAAAAAGAAACTCGGCCTGCTCGACCTGGCCACGCAGCTCAAGCTCAAGCAGCAGAACTTCGCCGCCAAGCAGGGAATCAAGCTGCACGGCGAATTAAAAGACCGCAAGGGTTCGGAAGGCATCTGCCATTCCATCGTCCTCGAAAGCTACGCGCTGCCGGGGCAGCTGAATATCGGTTCCGATTCGCACACGCCGCACGTGGGCGCAATCGGTTGCGTGGCCTTCGGCATCGGCACCACCGACGTATTCAATTCCTGGATCACGAAAGACGTGCGCGTGAAAGTGCCCGAGTCTGTGAAAGTGGTGATCCGCGGCCGCAAGCACGCGAACGTCACCGCCAAAGATTTCATTCTCAAAATTCTCAGCCTCGACTACGTGCGCAGCGGCAAAGCGTTGGCTAAAGTGATGGAGTACGCGGGCGAGGCTATCGAAGATCTCAGCGTCGACGAACGCGCCACCATGACCAACATGGCCGCGGAAATCGGCGGCTTCACCGGTATCGTCGCTCCCGACAAAAAAGCCGTCGACTTCCTGGTCGAACGCCGCGGCATGGAGCGCAAGAAAGCCGAAGCCATGATCGAGGGCCTGTACAGCGACAATGACGCCCAATATGCCCACGTGATCGAGCTCGACGCAGCCGAGATCACGCCGATGGTGGCCACGCCAGGCGATCCGGGCAACGGAAAATATGTCCGTGAGCTGAACACGCCCGTGCCCGTCGAAATCGCCTACGGCGGCACCTGCACCGCCGGCAAGAACGAAGACATGGATATGTACGCAGCGGTTCTAGCCGATGCGCTGAAACAAGGCAAGCGGATCGCCGATTCCGTAAAGTTCTACATCCAGTTCGGCTCGCAGGAAACGCGCGAGTATTGCATGCGTCGCGGCTATCTTGAGGTTTTTCGGAAAGCCGGCGCACTTGTAATCGAGCCTAGCTGCGGCGCCTGCATCAACGCCGGCCCCGGCGTTTCCACGCGCCCCGACCAAATTGTGATCAGCGCCCAGAACCGCAACTTCCCCGGCCGCAGCGGCCCCGGGCAAATGTATCTGGCCTCGCCGCTCACCGTGGCAGCCAGCGCCGTCGCCGGTTACATTGTGGAGTATGAACCGAGCGAGAAGAGGGAGTTGGTGGGAGCGTAGAAACTGATCAACCGCTCCGGGCCCGCACTTGTTCTTTCCTGACCGACGCAAAGGCCTATGTAATCCCCGGCAGGTTGCATAGGTCCTTCGCTTCGCTCAGGATGACAGACCTGTGGTTATAAGCGGCCACTTGACCCCCTCGCGTCAATCCACGCTTGCTCACCAGCACTGTTCCCGGGAGTCTGACCCTTCGAGGAGAACCAACATGAGTCGTTCCCGCCTCTTTCTCGTCGCCCCCATCACCGTCACATTTGTCCTGGCTGCGGCAGCTTTTCGCGCGTCAGCTGCCGGCAGCCGAACGTCCGCGGCCACCCCGGCCGGTTCTCTCGCTCTCGCTGCTCCCATGTTGCAGCCCCGCTCCGGCCACAGCGCCACGCTCTTGCCCAATGGCAGAGTCCTCATCGCCGGCGGCATGCGCCGCAATCAGGATTTCTACAAATCAGCCGAGCTCTACGATCCCGCGACGGGCAAGTTCCAGCCCACGGGCGAGATGAGCCTGGGGCGCGTAGGGCACAGCGCCGTGCTGCTGCGGTCGGGGAGAGTGCTGATCATCGGAGGCTGGATCGGCTACG
Source organism: Candidatus Sulfotelmatobacter sp. (assembly GCA_035308125.1). Lineage (GTDB taxonomy): Bacteria > Acidobacteriota > Terriglobia > Terriglobales > Acidobacteriaceae > Sulfotelmatobacter. The sequence continues at coordinate 21,160 of DATGHF010000033.1, read as the reverse complement.
GAACCACCGACTCCGCAGAACTGTACGACCCAGCAACCGGCAAATTTACCGTAATCTCGAAGATGACCGCGCGCCGCGCCCGCCCGACCGCAACCCTGCTGGCAAACGGCAATGTGCTGATCGCAGGCGGTGACGATCACGACGGCCGTGACGCCGCAATCGCTTCGGCTGAAATTTTCAACCCCGAAACGCTGCGCTTTTATCCCACCGGCTCTTTCCACCATGCACGTCAGGGACAAACCGCAACTCTGCTCAACGATGGCCGTGTCCTCATGGCAGGCGGCAGTGGTGGAGGGCTCATCGCAACCGCAGAGTTATATGACCCGAAGACTGGAACCTTCAGCGAAACCGGTAGCCTGATTACTCCGCGTCACAAACACACGGCCGGTCTGCTCCCGGACGGTCGCGTGCTCATCGCAGGCGGCTCCGACGAGCGCGACTGGAACGGCAACCTGAGCAGCACCGAAATCTATGATCCGCGCACCGGCAAGTTCTCCGCGGGCGCTAATCTGAACGACAGCCGCTTTAAGCTGCCCGACGAAGCCGTGCAGCTTCAATCGGGCAGACTGTTGGTCGCGGGTGGTAGCAAAGAAGCCGAAGTCTTCGACCCGGTCACCGGAAGATTCGCCGTGGTTTCCGGTCAAATGAACGACAACTGGCACTACATGTCCGAAACCAGGCTGCGCGACGGCAGGGTACTGCTGGCGGGAGGCTATCCCAACAGCGACCAGGCCACGACCCAGACCTGGATTTACCAGCCCTAGGCCCTAGTGGTAACCGCTCGTCTTCAACTCTTTGGCTCGCAAGTGGTTGATTTCAGCTAAGATGGCTGAAATCAACCACCCTGAACTTTGCAACTTTTTTCTCGCTGCCGAGTTCCAATGAGTAGCGCTTCCAGACTAAGATAGTGGAGCTGGAGGCAGGGGGTAACAAAATGCGATATCTAAAGTATGCGGCGTTGCTGGCGGTTCTGATGGTTCCTCTGGCCTACTCGCAGGCGCAAGTCGCCGTAGGCGTGGACGTCGGCCCAGGCTACATTGGAGCAGCCCCGGTTTGTGATTACGGCTACTACAGCTACTATCCTTACGCGTGCGCGCCCTACGGATATTACGGCCCTGACTGGTTTGCCGGCGGAGTCTTCATCGGCGCCGGCCCGTGGTATGGCGGCTGGGGTCGTGGTGGGTACGGATGGGGCCGCGGCGGGTACGGCTGGGGCCGCGGTGGTTACGGCTGGGGTCGGGGCGGTTACGGTCGCGCTGGTTACGGCTACGGTCGCGGCGGTTACGGTCGCGGTGGCTACGGTCGCGGTGGCTACGGCGGCGGCTACGGAGGCCATGGCTTCGCGGGACGTGGTTCGGCGGGCGGCTTTCATGGCAGTAATGGGTTCCATGGCGGAGGTGGCTTCCACGGCGGCGGCGGTGGTGGATTCCATGGCGGAGGAGGAGGCGGCTTCCATGGTGGAGGCGGAGGTGGATTCCACGGTGGGGGCGGTGGCGGACACGGTGGCGGCGGTGGCGGACACGGTGGCGGCGGCGGACACCGCTAAACAGACTGCATACAGGCACGAGCGGCCGGCAAGCAACCCTTGCCGGCCGTTTCACTTTTGCCGGCTCCCCCTGACACCTGGCCCTATACCCGCGGCCTGGATTCTTGCTAGAATGTGCGGTTCCGTGCTGGATGGGCGAAGCCCGCCGCGGTAGTAAGATAGAAATACAGATCGATAGCATTACAGATCAGCATTACAGATCTATAGAAGAAGTAGAGATCTCAGGAGACTCAAACCCTTATGGCCTACGTGATTGCCGAGCCTTGCATCAATACCAAAGATACTGCCTGCGTTGATGCGTGTCCCGTGGATTGCATTCATCCCAAAAAAGACGAGCCCGCCTATGCCACGGCGGAGTTGCTGTATATCGATCCGGTGGAGTGTATCGACTGCGGCGCTTGCGTGCCCGTGTGTCCCGTGTCGGCCATTTTCGCGCTCGACGACCTGCCGGAAAAGTGGAACGAATTCACCGCGAAAAACGCCGCCTATTACGGCCGGTAGGAAGCTGTCAGCGGTCGAGAAAATAGCGGACGGGATCTGGGAAGAAGGTTAATGGCGCGCGTCCTCAGGAATAGGCGCGCGCCTCTTTGTTTCGGCCTGTTTCGTCTTACGGTTGGGAATCCGGCCGCGGACTACGACTTCATTCTTACTTCTTCATTTTGACTTCTGCATCCTGACTTCGTGCGACTTCGCACAGGTCGGGGCGAGCTATGCGGTCTTCTTGAGTTGGTTGCGGTCGCAAACTCGGTCGGCAATTTCCAGCACGCGATCGAACTCGCGCCAGTGGGGCACCATGATTCGCAAGCTGAGCTCGCGAACCATTTCCTCCATCCTCTGATCGAATTGCTCGATCGGAGAAATGTCGACTTCGCGGGCGTGCAACCGGGCCGCCGCAGTGCGTGGGGACAGGTTCTTCCCCGCGCGCTCCGCGTCCTGCTGCTTCGGCGCCTTCTGGTCACCGCTGATCCGACAAGCGTCCCGGCCGACAATTTCGAAAGCCATCTTCATTTTCCTTACATAGTTGGACGCCGTTATCGGGTCTGGGGATGCGCGGTTTTTTGTCACAGTATTGTCAACTTGTTTGCGGCGCGCACTCCGGCGGCGTTTGGTGGGAAAAAAGTTGCGCGCTACTGTCCTTCCGTAACGGTAATGTGACGAAGTGAGTTACCCATGTGACCTAAGGGAACTTCCGGCCGGGTGCCCCATTTCTCGCGTCTTTTGCGGGAAGTGGGGCTTTTTTCTGGCGGCTGATGGCTGAGAGCTGACGGCTAAAAGCTGCTTCCACTAGAATCACTGCTGAAATCCCATGTCCTTGATGGAGTCAGAAGCGATCGTCCTCCGCACCTACCCGCTGCGGGAGGCCGATCTGCTGGTCACGCTGTTCACCCGCGCCGAGGGCAAGGTGCGTGGCGTGGCGCGGTCGGCGAAAAAATCGAAGCGCCGCTTCGGGGGCGCGCTCGAGCCCATGACCTATGTACGAGCGTTTTACGACGTGAAGGAGGGGCAGGAACTGGCTCGCCTCGATGCCTGCGAAGTGCTGGAGTCTCCGCTAGCCACCGAAGTCAGCTACGCCCGCGCGGTCGCTCTGGCCCATGTAGCCGAACTCCTCGACGAACTGCTTCCCGACCGCGAAGCCAACGACGCCATCTTCCGTCTCACACTTTCCGTGCTGCACGCCCTGCAGCATGTCGAGATTGTCGGCGCAACAATCGCAACGAAGATCGACTCGGACATGAAAACGCACTCCGGGATGAAGACAGGCTCGGGCACAAAGAAGCCTTCAGAAATAAAGACGAACTCGGACATCTGGATGCCCGTCACCTACTTCGAACTCTGGCTGACGCGCCTGGTCGGCTTCCTTCCTGAACTGACGGAGTGCATCGTCTGCGGCCGCGCTCTCAACGGCAGCCGCGCCTATTTTCACGCTCTAGCCGACGGCCTCATGTGCCCTGACGACAAGCGCCTGGCTTCCTCCGAGATTTCCAGTGAGTCCCGCGCCCTGACCGCGCAAATGTTCCGCTCCCCAATAGAAAGTTTCGCCGGCATGCCGTGGCCGAAATCGCAAGCCGCCGACCTGCGCAAATTCCTGATCCAAACCCTGCAACGCCACATCGAGAAAAAGCTGGTCACGGCGGGAATGTTGGAGAAAGGCGGGTTTTAGGTGGACGTCAGGCTCGCGGGTCCACCAAGGGCTCGTCTCGTCTACTCCTTGTTCGCTTCGTGCTATAACTTCAAGCCACGAGGGCAAAATCAGAGTGCTAGAATATGACCGATAAATGGGGCCGTCGCCTCTTCGCCGCAGGTGCCGTAGCGCTGATATTGCTTGGGCTAGTGCACTCGCTGTCGCTGATCGGAAAGCCGATCGCGGCGAATGACACCGAGCGCCAGTTGCTCGACCTCATGTCCAACTACAAATTCGATCTCATGGGGTCGATGCGCAGCATGGACAATTTCATGCGCGGTTTCAGCATAAACTTCGCCATCGCGATGGTCGGTCTGGGCCTTCTCGATCTGCTTCTTGCCCGCGAACGCGCTGGTCTTCTGAAGCGCCTGGCGCTGATCAACTCCATCTGGCTGGCCGCTTTGCTTGCCGTATCTCTTCGCTATTTCTTTATTTTTCCAACGTTGTGTCTGGTCGCGGGGCTGTTGATCTTCGCGCTTGCCTGGCTGAAGCTGCCGGCTGAAGAAACGAGGTGAGAAGCTGGAACTGAAAAACAGTTGGAGTTCTCCCGCCGGGGCAGAAAAAGGGCCCACCAAGGGTGGGCCCTGAAGACTTCAAAAATCTCTCGGGCTCTGCCCGTCGCGTCAAAGTTCAGGGCCAGAGTTGAAGCAGCCGCCAAAGTTACCCGTCGTATCCTGAGACCACCCGCTCAAGTAATTGCTGTACTCCGTCTGCAAGAAGAAGGGGTGGCCATCCCATAGTTCGTTCGCCGTTCCACCAGACCAACCGACGTACCCGTAGTAGTAGGCACATTCGTCACCGATCTCATAGCCGGTCGAGTCGTACCAGGCATCGAGCAAAGGATCGGTGATGGACTCGGTAAGTTCGTGACTGGCTGCAGTTGCCGCCGCGTCCGCCTCAGGAAAACCGTTTGGTGAAGGCGCGCCGGGGACTTGGCAGACCGTAGTGTTGCCGTAGGGCTCGTTTGCATAGATGACATCTTGTGACAAGCTATTGATGAAGTAACTGTGGTAGGCACAGTACGTGTAATAGGAGCAGTCACTGTCGCTCACGGCGCACTGTCCTTCATTCGACGAGGTGAATACCATGAACAGCTTGTCCACGCCGCCGGTCCAATGTTTGAGTCCCATCACTTTGTTGACTTCATTCTGGAGGTCTGTGTCGGAAATACAGTTATTCCCGTTGGTGAGCAAGCCGGCGCCTACAGCCGGGTCGAAGCAGTCCGATCCAGGATACGCAGACTTGTCCACGTAGTTGCCACCGACCTTGCCGGTGTTCGTGATGTACGTAGTGTCGTAGTATTGAGTGTTGTTGTTCATCAGGCTGTGCCCGAAATACTCTTTGAGCATGGTGGTCTCGATGCTCTGGTAGCCGCTCGACAAAAGGGTTGGTGTACCATCCTGCAGGGTCTTCGGAATCCAGTAGATCGTGTAAACGGTGGGTGAGTGCATAACCGGACCGCCGTTATAAAGAAGCGGTGGGGTTCCACCATTGTGCTGATAACCGATACCCGCCAGGGCCTTCACCCGATCGTGGGTGGGCATGACGTGGACCTTGTGACCGCTATCAGCATCCACGTTGAGGTGAAGCGGTTGGCCAGACGTGGCACTTGGAGAAGCTCGATGGATGGCTTTGACCTGGGCTGAAGCGATGTTGGCGAAAAGCATAGCCATCGCGACCGTCGCGACGACGCTTGTACAGAAAACGCTGAACGACCTTTGCATGGATTTCCTCCTTGGATTGCGGACAAACTTCCAGAACCCGCGTTGCAGGTTCTGCGCAGGACAGGGAAGCCGGCCAGTTGGCGTGGCAGACAGCATTCAGTTGATGAACGCTAATTTTCGAGCTTTGGGGGGGTGAAGCTCGGTCCGTGCCGTTACACGCTGCCACACACCCATTTTGCTGTCAAGGGAAAAGTCGAAAAAGCTATGGGAAAAGCTTCATAAGGAGCAGTCAGTGTGAACGAATCTGCACAGCACGGCTCCGATTGAAACCACTCCAAAAGGCAGCAAATTCGGGCAAATTCCGCACATGAAATGCTACTGCGTCCATCTCTGCCTTTGCCCTCGCATCGCTTGCCAGGCAGGGTTTAAGCGCCGACGCTGACGGCTGGCGCCCCCATCCGTTACAATCATGCATTGACCTGCTGGATTGACACGCCACTGCATTTGCAGCGCCCAGTTCCCCCAGCATGCAGCAAGAGTTTTTGGAGTTGTCCGGAAGGATCCTCCACCTGGCTAAAGGCTTCATAATGAATCCGATTTCGACCAATCCGCCAACATTTCAGGAACTTATCCTGCGATTGCAGAGGTTCTGGGCCGAGCGCGGATGCGTGCTGCAGCAGCCCTATGATGTCGAGGTCGGCGCGGGCACCATGGCGCCGGAAACTTTTCTGCGCGTGCTGGGGCCGAAGCCCTACAAAGTCGCTTATGTGCAGCCCTCGCGGCGTCCAGCGGACGGGCGTTACGGCGAGAATCCCAACCGGCTGTTCAAGCACACGCAGTTGCAGGTGATCCTGAAACCTCCGCCGGAAAATGTGCAGGAATTGTATTTGGAATCGCTGGCTGCACTCGGCATCGACCTGCGCCAGCATGACATCAAGTTCGAAGAAGATAACTGGGAAGCGCCTACGCTCAGCGCCTGGGGAGTGGGTTGGCAGGTGATGCTCGACGGTCTGGAGATCACGCAGTTCACATATTTCCAGCAGTGCGGCGGCGTGGACCTGTTTCCGATTTCGGCCGAGCTCACCTACGGCCTGGAGCGCATCGCCGCGTTTCTGCAGGATGTGGATTCGATTTATGACATCGTGTGGGCGCGCGATCCATCGCTCGACGAAAAAGCGACGGGCAGCGTCGTGAAATATGGCGATGTGCGCCTCGCCGACGAACTGCAGTTCTCGGTCTACAACTTCGAACTGGCCGACGTGGAGAAGGCCTGGAGGCACTTCGACCTGTGCGAGGCGGAGTGTAAGGGGCTGCTGGACAAGTACGCTGTGTTGTCAAAGCGCGAGGACGAGCGAGATGGAATCGCCCGCGAGAAAGCGCGATTTCCTCTGCTTGCCGCCTACGATTTGTGTTTGAAGTGTTCGCACATGTTCAACATCCTCGACGCCCGCGGAGCAATTTCGGTGACCGAGCGCGTGGGAGTAATCGCGCGCGTGCGGGCGCTGGCGGTGGGGATCGCGAAAGCCTGGGTGGACCAGCAGAAGGGCGAAGCGCCGGCGTCGCAGAAGTCCGACGAGCCTGAACCTGTCGCTGAGAAGAGGCAGAAGGGGCAAGAGACGTTGACGCCCGTGGGATCGTGAAGGTAGCGCCGCCGTCCCGGCGGCTGTCGTGCGGGCGTCTCGCCCGCACACCGAGAGCGGAGACGCTCTCGGGACAGCCGGCGAGACGCTGGCGCTACGATGTGACGCTCATCACATTCGAATGCGCAGGCTTCTGAGAAAATGAACGGTTTAAAGGCATGCCAGATTTTTTACTAGAGCTCGGATGCGAAGAAATACCGGCGCGCATGATTGACGCGGCATCCGAGGAGTTGCGCGAGCGCGTGAGTGCGCTGCTGCGCCGCGAACGCTTGGCCGCGGGCGAGGTGACGACTTTCGATACTCCGCGCCGCTTGGCAATCCTTGCCAGCGGAATTTCCGCGGCCCAGGCCGACGTTACCGAGCAGGTCAACGGGCCGTCAGTGAACGTGGCCTATAAAGACGGTCAGCCCACGCCCGCGGCGCATGCCTTCGCCAAGAAATCGGGCGTGGACGTGTCGCAGCTGGAAAAAGTGGCCACGGCAAAGGGCGAATATCTCGCCGCGAGAGTCACGAAGAAGGGCCGCACTGCCGCCGAGATTCTGGCGGAGAATTTGCCCAAGGAAATCTCGACCATCTATTGGCCTAAAAATATGTACTGGCGCAAGCCGAACGAGCGCTTTGTGCGCCCGGTACGCTGGCTGGTTGCGATGCTCGACGGCGAGACCATTCCGCTCGAATTCGACGGAGTTCGCGCGGGGAAGGCTTCGCGCGGGCACAGGATTCTGTCCGATGACGCGGTGACGATTGCACGCGCCGGATCTTCCTACATTGATTCTCTGCGCGCGGCGAAAGTTCTGGGCCGCGGCGAGCGCGAGCATCAGATTCGCAAGGCACTCGACGCAGCGACGCGAACCGTTCCCGGCGCGAGCTGGCGCGAAGACAAATCGCTGCTCGATACGGTCGTCAACCTGACGGAGTTCCCTTCGGTGATTCTCGGCGGTTTCGATCCGCAGTTTCTCGCGCTGCCAGAAGAAGTGCTGGTCACGGTCATGCGCGATCACCAGAAATATTTTGCTCTCGAAGACGCCGGCGGCAAACTGCTGCCGCATTTTCTGGCTGTGCTCAATACGGACGGCGATCCCCAAGGTCTGATCCGCCACGGGAACGAGCGCGTGCTGCGGGCGCGCTTCAACGACGCGCGCTTTTTCTGGGAGACAGACCAGAAAAAGTCGCTGCTGGAGCGGCTCGAGTTGCTCAAGCATGTGACGTTCCAGAAAGACCTGGGCAGCTATTACGACAAGACGCTGCGCGTGCAACGGCTGTGCAGTTGGCTGAGCGAGATTCTCAAGCAGAGCGGGACGGCGGTGCGTCCGGGCGTGATTCACAAAGCGGTTTGCCTGGCCAAGACTGACCTGACCACCGAACTGGTGAAGGAATTCACTGAGCTGCAAGGCATTGTCGGCGGTCTGTATGCGCGGGCGCAGCAACTGGATCCGAGCTTGCCGGAGGCGACCCGCCTCGCCATCGCGGATGCGGTTTACGATCACTACAAGCCCGAGTCGACCGAAGACGAAGTGCCGCGGTCGCTCGAAGGCGCGGTGCTTTCCATCGGCGACAAGGCGGACACGATCGCCGGAATGTTCGCGCTCGGCCTGGTGCCGAGTGGATCGAAAGATCCATTTGCCCTGCGGCGGCAGGCCAATGCCATCGTAAAAGTGATTGCGGAGAAGAAGCTGCCACTGCGGTTGACGGAGATGATGCGGGACGCGCGCACGGGCTACGCCCGGTCGGAAGCTGAGAGGAAGTTCGTCGACGAAGCGCAGTTCGTCGAGTCGGTGAGAATATTGTTCCGCGAGCGTCTGGAGTTTTATTTGAAAGATGTGCGCGGATATGCGCAGGACGTAGTAAGGGCGGTGCTCGCGGCGGATGCCGACGATGTCGTGAACGCTCTGGCGCGGGCCGAAGCGGTGAAGCAAGTCATGCACATGCCGGAGTTTCAGGCGATAGGTGCGGCTTGCAAGCGCATGCGCAACATTCTCAAGCAAGCCGATGAGAAGGGAATCAAGGTCGCTGTAAAGTTTGAAGCGCTGCCTGATTCCGCTCCGGAAGAGAAGAAGCTGGCAGCTTACGTCGAGATCAATGGACCGCGTGTCGCAGCGTTGCAGAAGGAAGGAAAGTACGGGGACGCTCTTCTGCTGCTTTCGGCGGCACGAGAACCCGTGGACGCATTCTTCGACAAGGTCATGGTGATGGTGGAAAATGCGCAGTTGCGGGCGAACCGTTTGGCCCTGTTGCGGACCTTATTAAAGGAATTTTCCACGATCGCCGATTTCTCAGAGATCGTGACGGAAGGGAAGGCGTAGGCATTTCAGCCGTCCCTCCGGGACTTGTGTTGCATTTGCGGCTCGACCCGGCGCTGAAGCGCCGGGCTATCATCGCGACGCCCCTCCGGGGCTGTGGAAATTTAGAAAGATGCATTGCCGGCGGGACGCCGGCGCTACGAAAATCCAGACCAAAGGACTCATAGTCATGGCGACCATCACTCTCCCCGAAGCTCCAGCGCAAACTGGCAAGCAGGAAACCAGGCAGGAAGGCAAGAAGGCCCCGACGAAGTACGTTTACTTTTTCGGCGGCGGCAAAGCCGATGGTGACGGCAAGATGAAAGACGTGCTGGGCGGCAAAGGCGCCGGTCTGGCCGAGATGACCAACGCCGGGCTGCCCGTGCCTCCGGGATTCACCATTCAGACCGAGGGCTGTCGCGAGTACATGCGCACCGGAGGAGTCTCGAAAGAGGTTGACCGGCAGATGGAAGAGGCGCTGGCGAAACTCGAAGCGCTGCAGGGACAAAAGCTGGGCGCGGGCGAGAATCCGCTGCTGGTGAGCGTGCGCTCGGGCGCAAAGTTTTCCATGCCGGGCATGATGGATACGATTCTCAATCTCGGCCTCAACGACCAGAGTGTGCAATCGCTGGCCAAACTGAGCAACAATCCGCGCTTCGCCGCCGATTCCTACCGTCGCCTGATTCAGATGTTCGGCAACGTGGTGCTCGACATCGAGAAATCGGCTTTCGACGAAGTATTCGACGGCAAGAAAAAACAGAAAAAGGCAAAGCTCGACACCGAGCTCGACGCCAAGGCCTTGCAGGAAGTGATTGCGGAATACAAGAAAGTTGTGAAGAAACACGCCAAGCGTGACTTTCCCCAGGATCCGCACGAGCAACTGGTGATGGCGCGCGACGCGGTGTTCCGGTCGTGGCAGAACGATCGCGCCAAGTCCTACCGCCGCATTAACAATATCGACGACATGCTCGGCACCGCGGTCAACGTGCAGGCCATGGTGTTCGGCAACCTCGGCGACACCAGCGGCACGGGTGTGGGCTTCACGCGCAATCCCGCGACCGGCACGAAAGAATTTTACGGCGAGTTTCTGATGAACGCGCAGGGTGAAGATGTGGTTTCTGGCGTGCGCACTCCGGTGCACATTCTCGAACTGCACAAGATCATGCCCGACGTCTACAACCAGCTGCGCGACATCACTACGCGCCTGGAAAAGCATTACAAAGATATGCAGGATTTCGAGTTCACCATCCAGGATGGCAAGCTCTACATGCTGCAGACGCGCAACGGCAAGCGTACGGGTCTGGCCGCGGTGCGAGTGGCGATCCAGATGGTGGAAGAAGGATTGATCACGAAGGAAGAAGCGATCTTCCGCGTCGAGCCGAACCAGCTGTATGACTTTTTGGTGCCGCGACTGGATGAGAAGAGCGCCAAAGTGGAAGTGCTGGCCACGGGACTGCCGGCGTCGCCGGGCGCGGCCGTGGGGCAGATTGTTTTCACTGCGGACGAAGCGGTCGTGAAGGCCGGGCACGGCACCACCAAGAATCCAGTGATTCTGGTGCGAGCGGAGACTACGCCCGAAGATATTGAAGGCATGAACGTGGCCGCGGGTATTCTCACCTCGCGCGGTGGCATGACCAGTCACGCTGCAGTCGTTACGCGTGGTATGGGCAAGTGCTGCGTAGCCGGCGCGGGCGACATCGCGGTGGACGAGAAGAAACGTGAGATGCGGGTGAAGGGCCAGACCTTCCAAGAAGGAGATTGGATTTCGCTCGACGGCACAACTGGGCGCGTGATCAAAGGCAAGCTGAACACGATTCCTCCCAAGGCGGACGATCCGGAACTTTTGAAGCTTATGGCATGGGCCGAGCCGTTCCGCAAACTGAGAGTGCGCGCCAATGCCGATATTCCCCGCGATGCGATTCAGGCGCGAGCGTTTGGTGCGGAAGGCATCGGCTTGTGCCGCACCGAGCACATGTTCTTCGGCGAAGAAAAAATCCCTCACATGCGCGCCATGATTCTGGCGGACAACGAAAAAGACCGCCGGGCCGCGCTGAAGAAACTCTTGCCTATGCAGCGGGCCGATTTTGCCGGCGTGTTCAAGGCGATGGACGGCTTGCCGGTGACAATCCGTACTCTGGATCCACCGCTGCATGAGTTTCTGCCGCGGCGCGAGGACTTGATGGTGGATATCGCCATGCTTCCTCACTCCGACGCCAAGCGCAAGAAGGAGTTGGTGAGAGCCTATCGCGATTACGGCGTGAAGGGTGCGGGCGATCTGAAGAAAGTGTTGCCCACGCTATTAGCGCGAGTGGAGCAGTTACACGAGTTCAATCCCATGCTCGGGCATCGCGGCTGTCGTCTCGGCATTACGTATCCCGAGATTACCGAGATGCAGGCGCGCGCGATTTTCGAGGCCGCCGTCGACTGTACAAAGAAGGGAATCAAAGTGCTCCCCGAAGTCATGATCCCGCTGGTGGCCACTTTGAAAGAAATGGCGAATCAGGGCGCGATCGTGAGGCGCGTAGCGGAAGAAGTGTTCAAAGAGAAGGAAATGAAGATCGACTACATGGTCGGCACGATGATCGAGTTGCCGCGCGCGGCGCTGGTGGCCGACGAGATCGCAAAAGAAGCGGAATTCTTCTCGTTTGGCACTAATGATCTTACGCAGACCACATTCGGCTTCTCGCGCGACGACGTGAACAAAGTTCTGCCCACCTATCTGGCGGAGGGCATTCTGAAGCAGGATCCGTTCGCCGCGCTCGACCGCGAAGGCGTGGGACAACTGGTAAAGATGGCGACCGAGCGCGGGCGCAAGACGCGATCGAACCTAAAGGTGGGCATCTGTGGCGAGCACGGCGGCGAACCGTCCTCGGTGGAGTTCTGCCATCAGGTGGGCTTGAACTACGTTTCCTGCTCGCCCTTCCGCGTGCTGACGGCGCGGCTGGCAGCGGCCCAGGCCGCGGCGACCGATACGCTGAAAGTTGAGGGCGGGCGAACGAAGTAGGCTCTAACTACAAATAGAGCCATAACCACAGTGGGCACAGAGAATCACTGGGCAGATCGACCTAGTGTTGCTCTGTGCCCTCTGTGGTTTACTGCACTTTCTGCAGGCGGGTAACCAGTTTCTGCGCCAAATTCTCTTCCGATTCTGACCACAGCAACCGAGCTGTGGCCCGTGTGTTCTTCTCCGCTTTCATGGTGAATTCCACCAGTTTGCCGACGTTGGCTCGAACCTTGGCCTTGGTCTCCTCGGTGAGCGCGACGTTTTCCTGAAGGAATGGCGAATCTAATCCGAAATCCACTTGCACGTGGCCCGTCTGTTCGTAAGTACCGTCGTCGAACTCTTCGCCCTGCGCAACGAATTTCACCGGTACGGGCACCATGCTCCACTGGCTTCCGGCCTCGTCGGGCGTCCAAAGATCCCAATACGCATCGAGGATGTAAGCGTAATCGTCGTGCACCAGGTCGGCGGCGACGGTGAGTGCTTCTTCCGCGCCAATGCCGGGCGTGAAGCGGCGTTCGAGCACAGTTGCTTCGCTCCACGAAACCGGCTGTACTGCCACGTAGGTGATTCCCGGGCGCTGAGTCGAGAAAGAAAACTGCTGCAGCACGGCCAGAATGTGCGGCAGAATCGCCGGACCCGAAAAATCCGGAAACCAAAGGCTTAGGTATAGCGGATCAGGCATAGGACTCAAACGTACGGATGAGACAGATAGGCCGAGCATGCGAACCGAACAACTGTGTCGCTGCCCTGACCAGGAAGCGTTCGCGCATGCGCAACGTGATCGCCCCACACTTTATTGTAATGCCACGCACAAGGCCAGGGCAGCCAGGGTCTTCCTGGTGCTGACACTCTGGTTTTGACACTGTCAGAGAGCGGCTGTTACTATCAGAGAGTTCTGCGGCAGACTCCCGCCCTAGTGATTGTCCCCGTCGTCTAGCCTGGCCTAGGACATCGCCCTTTCACGGCGGTAACACGGGTTCAAATCCCGTCGGGGACGCCAACCTTATCAATCACTTGCAAATCCCCTTCAGAATTTTGTGTGTCCATTCACGTCCGATAAGCCTCGGTGCTGTAATAACTCCCGATTGTTCTGCGCTGGGAAAGAGAGAGTCTTTCAAAGGCTGCGTCAACCGCAGGTCGACTATTGGGATACCAGATGCCCAGAGAAGCCAAAGAACCGTGTCCACTATGAAGCTTTAAAGACGGAGAGTGGTTGCAACTCCGACGATCGTATCGAGGAAATCGTAAAGTGCAGTGGGAAGTGGGAAGAGGAAAATGGTTCAGGATGAACAAACTGTCATCTTCTCGAAAGGGAGCGGTAATGTTCCGGTCGTAAGGTGAAAGTGGGCTGCCGGTCGTGGTGTGACACGCCAGCGTCACTCTGAACTTGGCTTTAACATGTCCTTGTGCGTGTTTGATAAGGGTTGGGGCCGCCTGCTGATCTTGCTATTGGCGAGTATTTTGCAATCGACCTTGGCCGCCTCGCAGGAGTTGCCGGACGCCCCATCAGCGGTTATGGGTACGAGTTGTTACGCTGTTGGAGACTTGGCTACCTCCGCCAATCCACCCCAATCGTCTGCCCCGGCATCTACGGATTCGAGTCGCGACAAATTTCTCACCCGATGGGTCAAACGTGGGCTTCGTGACCAGGGCGATATTTATACGGCCCCTCTCCATCGTTCTGAAATGAAGTGGGTGATCGGACTCCCCGTTGCCACGGCAGGCCTGATTGTGATTGACAAGCATGCTTCGAGCGCGCTTCCGAGAAACCCTTCGAGCGCGAGCGCTTATATCTCCGACGCTGGACTGTTCGCTACCGCTGGTGCGGTGGGAGTGCTTCTCATCGGCGGAACGACCCGAGGAGATCCTCATGCCCGCGAAACCGGCGTGCTTGGGGCCGAGGCGATGGCGAACAGTGGAGTCGTGTATGCCGTACTGCAGCTCATTGCGGAGCGTGAACGTCCCTTACAAGGCACGGGCCAGGGACATTTTTTTCAGAAAAGCGGCTTGGATAATTCATTTCCCTCCGGCCATACGATCATCACGTGGACCGCGGCCAGCACAATTGCGCACGAATACCCAAAGCCTTGGGTAGAGTGGCTCGCTTACGGAACCGCAGCGGCCGTTTCGGTGACGCGATTCACCAGTCTGCAACACTTCCCCTCCGACGTTGTGGTGGGAAGCACACTTGGGTACTTCATCGGACGCCATATCTTTCATGCTCACTGCAAGACTGGTCTCAGTGCGGCATGCAGTGCGAAATAGTTCAGGAAAACACAGTCTCTATTTCTAGAAAGCGCGAGGTGACTGATGTTGAGGAATAGGTTTGGCAATCGGCCGGGTGCTCTCCCGTGTGTACTAGCTATTTGGCTGCTCCTTCATCTTGTACCTTCACTGATCGCTCAGACGGCCGGAATGGGTGTGCTAACGGGCAGGATCGTGGATTCGTCCGGTAATCCGGTTGCGAACGCCACCGTGACGGTGACGAGCGTGGACAACGGCCAGGCACGAAGCGCCACGACGGGGACGGATGGCTCTTATAGATTCGACGATCTGCCGCTGGGGAGTTATCGGATGAAGCTTGAGGCCGCCGGTTTCCAGACTTTGGAGATTCCGTCCGCGATCGTCGATGGAACAAAGCCGTTAGTTGTGGATGAGAAGCTGCAGGCCGGCGCGCCAACCACGATCAAACCAGCGCTAGAGCAACAGGATAATTTCCCAAACGCCCCATCCAGCAGTACAGCGCCTTCGCTTTCGGATTTGGGCCTTACTCCGGAACAGACTCAAGGAAACCCCCGCGAGCAAGCGTTGCTGGACAAACGGACACACATGCTGAAGATCCATCAACGATTGGGTCTGATCACGACCATACCGTTGATTGTCACCGTAGCCACCTCCCTCAACGCTGGGGGCAAGAGCACCGGCACGGCCTCCCGCGATCTGCATACGGCTCTCGGCGGCGTGACGGGAGATTTGTATTTCATGACCGCGTACTATGCCATCCGAGCGCCTAGGGTGCCCGGAACCCAAACTCGCGGTCCGATCCGTTTTCACAAGGTCATGGCCTGGATCCATGGTCCCGGCATGATCGCGACGCCCATCCTAGGAATTATGGCCTTCGATCAAAAAAATAAAGGGGAAAAAGTCCATGGGATCGCGCAGGCGCATAGCCCGGTGGCCATCGTTACGGCCGGGGCGTTTGGGGCCGCTCTTTTGTCGGTATCGGTGAAGTTCTGAGTACAGTTTATGAATAAGAAAATATTGATCGTCTTGTTGCTCGTGACCCTCCCCACGTTTGCAGCCGACAGCCAATGGACCCTCAAACAAAGCACACTCACCTACCATGTGTCGCACCCACTGCATGAGTCTGAGGGTGTGAGCCATGCGGCGCGAGGCAAGGGCGTTTGCCACGACGGACAGTGCGATTTCTTGATCGCAGTAGCCGTGAAGTCGTTTGATTCGGGGGACAGCAACCGCGACCTTCATATGGTTCAGGTTACGCGTGGCGCGGAGTTTCCTATAGTCACCGTGCGCACCCGCTTGCCCGAATCGACTGCCGCATCGGCGACCATCAATGCTGATCTGGAGATTCAGTTTGCCGGCCGGACTGCCCTGTACGGAAAGGTCCATTTCAGAGTGGAAACACAAGGCGGTGAGACTCACATTACGGGAACAATTCCGGCTACGCTAACGGATTTCAAGATCGACCCACCGTCGCTGCTGACGATGCCGGTCAAGAACGACATTCCAGTGCGTGTGGATATGACGTGGCGTCTGCAGTGAGGCTCTGAGCAGATCATGGCTCGGCGAACGCCCTAACAGTTGCGTAGTTTCCTGCATCCCACCTTGAGGGTGTAAAGTCTTGGACGGGCGGGTATCTCCCATGCGATTGTTGGTGGTAGAAGACGACATACCGATTCAGCAGTTCCTCAAGCGAGCACTAGTGGAGGCCGGATATCAGGTGGATACAGCCAGTACAGCACAGGCCGGCGAAACGATGGCCTTGGAGGGCATTCACGATGCGTTCATTATCGATCTTGGACTTCCAGACCTGGATGGATTGGACTTGATTGCGCGTTGCCGAGCCCACGGTAATGCGGCGCCGGTTTTAATCCTATCCGCCCGCCGTTCTGTCGACGAGCGGGTCCGGGGTCTGGAGCAAGGCGGAGACGACTATCTCACGAAGCCATTCGCCTTTCCCGAACTGCTCGCGAGGTTGAGAAACCTCCTGCGCAGGGCCACAGTTCCACAGAATGAATCAGTGCGTCTGCAAGCTGCCGATTTGCAGCTTGATCTGGTTCGACGCGAAGCGCGACGGGGCGAACACTTGCTGCAATTGACCCCACAGGAATTTTCTTTACTGGAATATCTTTGCCGCAACGAAGGTCGAGTGGTGACCCGGACCATGATTCTGGACCATGTCTGGAAGATGAGGATTGACCCCGCAACCAATGTGGTCGATGTTCACATTTATCGTCTGCGCAGCAAAGTGGATCATGACACTCCGCGACCGCTGATACACACAATTCGTGGCGTTGGCTACGTTCTCAAACATGCCTAGGAATTTGCGCTCTACCGCCGCTTGGCGGATTTCGATTTGGACAACTCTGGCGTTCGCGCTCGGAACTGCTCTGGCGTTCTCCATAGTCTATTTCCTTGTCTCTCAGGGCATTCGGGAGCGCAGTGACACCTGGCTTAGCGGCGAAGCAGAAGTTCTGGCTCAGGTCTCGGCCGATACTCCGAGCGATCACCTGTACAAACGCATAGTTCGAGAGGTAGCTGAACTTGCTACTCAGGAAGTGCCGGATGAGCGCAATGCCCGCGGCGAAAGGCTGAATTCGGTCTTTTTCCTGGCAACCGACCCCAATAACCCTGAGGGTCCCTTGTGGGTGGGTCCAAGCTCGAAGGATGCTTTTGTAGCCGCGATTCAGCGGAATAATTTGGTTCCGGGGCCACCGAAGTCCATGACGGTGGGAGGATATCGACAAACGTTTCGCGTGGTTGAAAAGGCGCAAAACGGAAGAACGGTTTATCTCGGACTATCAGATCATGGGGCCCAACACGTGCTGCACTCGTTAGCGCGGCGTTTTCTCACACTTTGGTGCGGCATGTTTCTGCTCGGCTTCGTAATCTCCTACTGGAGCGCACGCCGTACGCTACACCGTGTGGAACGAATTACGGAAACCGTGGCGCGAATTGGAGCCGAAGACTTAAAGGAACGCTTGCCTGAACCTGTGAATTCAGATGAGATTTCGCGATTGGCTAAGACTTTTAATCACATGCTGGATCGGCTCCAGGCTTCGGTGAATCAGCTTCGCACGGTCACTGGTAGTATCGCGCACGACCTCAAAAGTCCGGTGACCTTGATTCGTGGAACGCTGGAATCGGCATTATGTAATGAAGGAAATGATGCATGGCGCGATCCGGTTGGTGAAGCGATCGAGGACCTGGACAGGCTCTTGCAATTGCTGAACACCACGCTGGACCTTGCCGAAGCGGAGGCTGGTGCGCTTCACATCGATCGCCGTCCAGTTGACTTTTCCGATGTCGTGCGACAACTGGTCGATATTTACCAACCGGCGATGGCCGAGCATCATCACGAAATGACAACTGACCTCGAAGGGCACGTGGTAGTAGACGCGGACGTGACCCTGCTGAATCGCGTGGTCAGTAATTTGCTTGAAAACGAATTGACTCATTTACCTGCGGGATGCCAAGTGAACATCCGGCTCCGCTCGGAGCAAGGGTCAGCAGAACTAGTGATTGAAGATAATGGTCCGGGATTCTCGCCCGATATCGGCAGCCAGGTTTTCAAGCGATTCGTGAAGGGAAAGAATTCTCCCGGTCATGGTCTCGGACTTGCCTTTGTAGATGCAGTCGCCCAGGCGCATGGGGGCGTGGCTAGGGTCTCGGACCGTCCAGGAGGCGGCGCTGTCATAATTTTGTCGCTACCCGTCCACATGCTCCAAGCGGCATAGCAAAAACAGGAAAGTTTGTTTAACCGGTCTTTCTTCTGAGTGTGTTTACCAACGGCTACTCTTAATTCGTTAAGCCGACAACCCGAAACTAAACACTGTCTATCTAGATTGAACGTGCGGGCACGGCTTCTGGGGTTCTCAGATTGAGGAGTTCTCAAGGGTGAACGCTGGCAACACTGAAGGGCACCGCACCAGTCGCATCGGCTGGCTACGCGCAGCGGTACTGGGCGCGAACGATGGCATTCTGTCAACATCGAGTCTGTTGCTTGGTGTCGCAGCCGCGCATGCGACTCACCGCAACGTACTAATCGCGGGCGTCGCGGGTCTGGTGGCGGGGGCCATGTCGATGGCCGCTGGGGAGTATGTGTCGGTCCACTCACAGGCAGATACTGAACAAGCCGACCTCGCGCTTGAACGCGCGGAACTCAAAGCGGACGACAAGGGCGAGCACAAGGAACTGATGGCAATCTACGTCGCGCGCGGGCTTGATCCTCCGCTCGCGAAAAAGGTTGCCGATCAGTTGATGGCGCATGACGCGCTAGGCGCGCATGCCCGCGACGAACTCGGCATCTCCGAGACTCTTCGGGCGCGTCCCATTCAGGCCGCTATGGCGTCGGCTGGCAGTTTCGCCGTTGGCGCAGCCCTGCCTCTCTTGGTCAGTGCCGTAACACCGGCGGCGGGGCTGATTCCCTTTGTCTCTGGAACTTCACTGGTATTCCTCGCACTTCTAGGCGGAGTGGCTGCACGCGCGGGCGGTGCAGGCGTGACAGTGGGAGCGATACGGGTAACGTTCTGGGGTGCGCTCGCCATGGCGCTGACGGCAGGAGTCGGGGCGCTGTTCGGAACAATCTCCTGAGCGGTGCCGACGGTCGATATGCTGGACGCAACTCGCGGACAACGGCGCCCTTGCCCCACGGAGTTATGCGTTCAATTCGCCGGCCACATTTGGTGCCACTACATTTTCGTACGCATCTTGCGTGTCCGGATTCGTTGGTCGCGCTCGGCGGCCGAAGAAGGCTTCTCTTACTAGTTTAAGAATGGTGTGGCGGTTTTGAGCGACAACCTTGAGCCATGCCATTTTCCCCATCATGGGGAAATATATCCCGCGGAAGCATAGACGCGCGAGGAAGATGTTGATGCGATAACCAAGAGGCTCGTCATTGAGCGCGTCGACCGCTTGGGCCACTGCTTCCGGGCTGTACGCTTGCTCCCAGCCATATTTCACTTCGGCGTGAGCTTCTTCAATGGTCATCTTGAGCGGCGTGTGAGCCATCGCGAAAGGAATGAACTCCTGCCAGTGCTTGGGGCGCGTGAGCCGGCCCGAGGTTTCGAGGCGCTTGTAGAGCGGGGTTGCGGGCAAGGGCGTCAGCAGGCCGAAAATGGGCAGACCCGGAGGCCAAGTTCGGACTTGGGTCAGTGTGCGCTCGCCCACGCCTGCAGTGTCGTTGTCCATACCGAAGATAAATGATGTGATCGCATAGACGTTGCGTCGGGCCAGCCGTTCCAGCACAGCCGCATATTCACCCGGCTTATTGAATCCCTTGTTCACGTCTTTGAGATTCGTCGGATCAATGGATTCCATCCCGATGAAGATCCACTTGCCCCCGGACGCGGCGATTAGGTCCACCAGTTCCTCGTCGCGCAACAAATTAGCGCTGATCTGTGCGACCCAGTGCACCTGGGCTTTGGCAGCGATGATGTCGCGGAGCAATGATTTGGTGCGCTTTACATTGATAGCAAAATTGTCGTCGATGAAAAAGACGGCAATCTGGCCCTTTTCGCTGCTGGCGCGCGCCTTCAACAGTAGCAACTCATTTACCACGCTCTCATTGGTGCGGAAGCGGATTGAGTCACCGAAGAATCCGGTCACGGTGCAGAACTCGCAGCCGTAGGGACAGCCACGTCCCGACTCAACTGGAATAATGCGGAAAGATCCCCAGCCCGTGCCGACACGCTTGAGTAACGGCCCGACGGCCTTTGGCACAAGATTGAATTGCGCAAGATCGATCGATTGCCAAGGAATGACCGGGTACTCCTTTAGCGACGGCTTCTTGTCGTTCCCCGCTGCATCCACGGGCGCGTAGATGGGTTTGAGTTCGCCGCGGGCGGCGTCATTCACAATCTGGGGCCAGGTTTCATCGGCTTCGCCGAGGGCCACAGCGTCGGCGTGGCGTGGTCCGCCATCGCGACCGAGAGCCTCGTCGGCCAGTTCGGTGACGTGAGGACCACCCATGACGACCGGAACTCCGGTGGCGCGGATGGCATCGGCTATGCGATACGCCTTGGCGATCATTCGGGTCATGGCGCCAATGCCGACCAGTCCGATGTTTTCATCTCGCACGTACTGTGCGATCTGAAGCTCGTCCATCGGCTGGGCGTTGCCGTCGATCAGCAGCACTTCATGTCCGAGCGGAGTCAGGGACTTGAGCAAAAACATCCAGAGGTGCGGCATGAAGTTGCGAGTCACGCCGTTGTCGGGGTTGTAGAGCAAAATTCTCATGACAGTTCCTTAATTGAATCGTTTAGGATTCACCGCACGGGCCGTCACGAGCGATGCCGACCTGTTGATCTTGTTTTTCCTAGAGCCTGCTTCGGAACGGCTCTTGGTATCTTTCGAAAGATGGCTTGCGATGTCTCAGTAGTGATCGAAGGACTTCGTGGCACGGTCAGCTTCGTCCTCTCTGCTCTCCACTGCCCCTCACCGTTAACCAGGTGTCAGCGTCACACGCGCTCAATGCCTAAACATTTTGTTGCGCACGTCGGGCCAGAACTCTTTTGCCACATTGAAGAAGGTATCCAGGGCTATTTGTTGTCCCCACTTGTTCGCGGTATTTCCAAATGATCGATTCACGGCCGGATAGTAGAGG
>DATGHF010000032.1:0-3665 GCA_035308125.1 Candidatus Sulfotelmatobacter sp. | reverse complement strand
CTGCTTTAGGAGGACCCCATGGCCATCACTTTTACACTGAACGGAAAAGCGCAGACGGTGGACGTCAGCCCGGACATGCCGCTGCTTTGGGTGTTGCGCGATACCCTGAATATGACGGGCACGAAATTCGGATGCGGAATGGCGTTGTGCGGAGCGTGTACCGTACACATTAACGGTGAAGCGACGCGTTCCTGCATCACGCCCATCTCCAGCGTCAGCGGAAAGAAAATCACCACCATTGAAGGCTTGTCCGCCGATGGCAGCCATCCCGTGCAGAAGGCCTGGATTGAGGAAGATGTTCCGCAGTGCGGCTATTGCCAGTCTGGCCAGATCATGTCCGCCGTGGCGCTGCTTTCAAAAAAGCCGAAACCCACCGACGCGGACATTGATGACGCCATGAGCGGCAACATCTGCCGCTGCGGAACTTACCAGCGTATCCGCAAGGCCATCCACCGCGCCGCGGGCTCACCAGCCGAAAAGGCATAAGCCGACCGAAAGAGGAAGAGTCGTGGAGTGGCGTTCGAGCGGGTGGATCACGGTCGGACGATCCTGCGGGCCCCCTCCCCGGTTTTTTCGTAAGTGTTCATTCTAAAATAACTTAAAGTGGCTCTGTTTACATCCTCGGCACGCGAGGTGGTTTTCGAGGAAGACAGGCCAACCGCAATGATGTTTTCTACTGGGGCAGGAGGTGCGATGCCCGAAATCGGACTCCTGCCTTTTGCTCGCGTGGCGATGGATGTAGCCACGGCGATTCTGCCGACTTACCGGAGTCGTTTCAGCAAACACCAATTCACTCAACCGCAGTTGCTGGCCATTCTCTGCCTGATGCGTTACGAAGACTGGACTTTCCGCGAAGCCGAAGTGCGGCTGCGCGAGCATAGCGAGTTGCGCGCCGTCCTGCGACTGTCGAGCGTGCCCGACTACAGCACCGTGTATCGCTTCTTGCAGCGGCTGCCTGACGATACCATCGAGAGTGCGTTGGGAGAATCGGTACGCCGACTGCGCCGCAGTTCGCGCCGCGGCCGACGTCGGGCTTGCGTGGCGGTGGACGGTACCGGGCTTGCGCCGCACGCCGTCAGCACCTATTTCATACGCCGCGTCGAGCAGCATACCGGCGGAAAGACGCACTACAAACACTTTCTGAAGTGGCTGATCGTGGTCGATGTGGATCGCCAGATCATTCTGGCACAGCGAGCGCGACAAGGTCCGTGGTGCGACACGCGTGCTTTGCCCGGCTTGGTGGACGCGGCTAGTCGCACCATGCCCATTGGGGTGGTGCTGGCGGACGCGGAGTTCGACTCCGAAGCCAATCACCGCCACGTACGCGGCACGCTGGGAGCCCACAGCGTGATCCCGCCGAATCCGCGGCGGGGCATTCCGGAAGCAGAATTCCGCCATCAGATGTATCGCGCTTTTCCGCGGGAGTTGTATGGGCCGCGCGCCAAAATAGAAACCGTTTTCTCGGTGATCAAACGCAAGCTCTCGACCAAAGCACCGGGTCGCCGCTTGCCCATGCAGATGCGGCAAGCTCTGTTGCTCGGACTGGCGTTTAACCTCTACCGGCTGAGGCATCGCCTCGCTCCCATAGGATGTAAACAAAGCCAGTTCACCTTTAAACTTTCGACTTTCGGCTGTTCCTTTCTTCCTGTTCCACAAGTCACCAGTCACCAGCCACTAGTCACTAACTCCTTTAGAATCCGCACTTACGCAAAATCAGCCTCTAACCCCTTTAGAATCCGCACTTCCAAAACAATGGACTTGTCCCCAATTTTGAGACAAGGAGTTAAGAGACAATGCTCAGCGAACGGAGGAAGGCATGGGGTTGTCTCGAAGGAAGTTCACGCGGGAGTTCAAGCTGGCGGCGTTGGAGCGCGTCGAGCGCGGCGAATCCTTGGCGGCCGTGGCGCGCGCTTTGGAAGTGAATCCGAATGTGCTGCAGCGGTGGCGGCAGGAGTTTCGCGCTTCGCCGGGCAGGGCTTTTCCCGGCAAGGGGCGGGGACGTGCTGAGCCCGACCGGGTCGCGCAACTGGAGCGCAAGATCGGGCAACAAACTCTGGAGATCGATTTTTTAAAAGGGTGCTTGCAGCGCATCGAGCAACAGCGGCAGTTGCAGGCGGTTCTTGGCCAGCCGCGGTCTGCCAGCAGATCGAAAGTCAGAGAGCCGGAGAACTGACGGTGCAACGCATGTGCATTTTAAGCCAGGTGAGCCGCGCGGGGTTTTACCGTGCGCGGCATCGCCAGCCCACCCGAGAAGGAGACTTGCGACTGCGCGACGCGTTGCAGCGCATCGCTCTGGAGTTTCCTAGCTACGGCTGGCCGCGCATGACTGTGGAACTGCAGCGGCGGGGCTGGGCGGTGAATCACAAGCGCGTGTACCGTCTGATGCACGAGGATAATCTGCTGTGCTTGCGGCGGCGGAAATTCGTGGTGACCACGCACTCGGCGCACGCGCTGCCGGTATATCCGAATTTAGCGCGGACGATGACGCCGAGCGGGCGCGACCGGCTGTGGGTGGCGGATATCACCTACATCCGGCTGCTGACGGAGTTCGTTTATCTGGCGGTGATTCTGGACGCCTTTTCCAGGCGGGTGATCGGCTGGGCGCTGGGGCAAAAGTTGGAGGACGAACTTACCCTGCGCGCACTGCGCCTGGCGCTGGAGCGGCGGCAACCGGCGCCGGGACTGGTGCATCATTCCGACCGCGGCGTGCAGTATGCTTCGTACAACTACACGGCCCTGCTGAAAGCTCACGGGGTGGTGATCAGCATGTCGCGCAAAGGAAATCCCTATGACAACGCCATCGCCGAATCGTTCATGAAAACGCTGAAGTACGAGGAAGTCTACCGCGAAGAGTATCGTGACGTGGTCGAAGCCTATGCTTCGATCGAGCGGTTCCTGGAACAGGTGTACAACGAAAAGCGGCTGCACTCGGCGCTGGGTTACCGGCCGCCAGCGGAGTTCGAGGGTACGCGGACGGCCCCGGAGAGCAAGCGCAGCACGTTGCCGGTGGCGGAGACCATCGCGGGAGTAACGGAATGAGTTTTCTGAGGGATGGGGAAATCTATCGCCCGATACAAAAGCGGGAGCGGCCTGCGAAGGACCGCCCCCAGTCTCATCGGTACGATGAGTTTCCAGCTGGCTATTCCTTGGCGGGTTGCGCTCCCGCAGAGCCCGCCTCCGCTTCACCAGCCGTCGCGCATAGTGCGGGAAACGCTTTGGGCAGTACAATCAAAATGCAGCGAACAGCAAACCACCTCTTAACTGCGTGTCTCACTCAAGGGGACAACCTCAAGTGGTTGTGTTGTCATGCAGTTGCGAGGAGTTTGTAAAAGTGGCAAAGAAAGGACTTACGAGGGGAGAATCCGGAGCGCGAAGCGAGTATCGAGACGAGGAATTCGTCGGAAGGGGCCAACCACTGCAAATCACGAAACATATTACCATGATTTGATAACTATGTCAAGCTATTTATAAGTGGTTATAATTCAACGAGATTCAGGCAGTGGTCGTTCGTGCAATCCACACTGTGGGGCGATGAAGGGATCGTAAGTCCAGGCGATCAAGGGGTTTAGGCAAACCCCCGCATACAAGAATTCCCTGCAGATCATGATTTCTTTGCGACCGCCGTTCCTGAGGGATCGTAACTCCGGGGCGGCTTGCCTACTCGT
>DATGHF010000031.1:0-38614 GCA_035308125.1 Candidatus Sulfotelmatobacter sp. | reverse complement strand
CACCAGGTGCCGGGTTGCGGGAATGGCGAAGAACGCGATGAGCAGCACGACAAAGACGGCGGTCCACAGCGAGACGCGGCGCGTGGGCAGGTTTAAGTTGATCTGGACGCTGCGCGGGCCGGGTTGCGGCGGCCCAGGCTGCAGTAGCCCGGGTTGCGGCGGCCCGGGGTGCGGATGAGGATCGCGGACCGGAACTGGGGTGGCGCGGCGCTCGACTCGGGGGCGGGGTTGGGGTGAGCGCTGCCAGGCTTCCAGATCGCGCAGAAGTTCCGGGGCGCCGCTATAGCGATCTTTGGGAGTGCGTTCCAGACATTTGCCGACGATCTGGCTCAAGTCGAGCGGGACGCTGGGATCGGCGTCGCTGGCCGAGGCGGCGCGCTCCTGGGTGCGGCGCATGAGGCTGGCGATGGCGGTGTCCGCCTTGTAGGGGACTTTGCCGGTGAGCATTTCAAACAGGATCAATCCGACGGCGAATAGATCGGAGCGCTGGTCGAGTTGTCCGCCGAGCGCCTGCTCGGGAGACATATACTCCAGAGTGCCCACCAGCGCGCCGGTTTGGGTCACGCCGTTAAACTCCAGGGAACGGGCCAAGCCGAAGTCCATGACCACGATCCGGCCCTGGGTATCGCGCATTACATTCTGCGGCTTCAAGTCGCGGTGAATCACGCCTTCGGTGTGGGCGGCATCGAGCGCTCGGCAAATCTGCACGGCAGTGTCGACGGCGTCGTCGGGATCGAGCTTGCCGCGGTGGCGCAGGAGCGTGCGCAGGTCTTCGCCGTCGACATACTCCATGGTGATGAACTTAATGCCGTCCGCTTCACCCAGGTCGAAGATGCGAATCACATTCTTGTGGGTGATGTGGCGGGCGAGGATTAATTCCTGCTTGAAGCGCTGCAGGATGGCGGGGTCGCCGGCGAGTTCGGGGCGGATGACTTTGAGAGCGATGACACGATCGAGCTCGGTGTCGCGGGCCTGGTAAACCGCGCCCATGCCGCCCTCGCCGAGAACTCGCAGGATGCGATAACGGCCGCCCAGCACGCGGCCGGGCTGCAGGAAATTAATTGCGAAGAAAGAAACCGGCCCCGCCGAAGGGGATGGCGCGGGTGGAGCGGGCGTGGCGTTGGACAATGCGGGGCTGAACAGGGTTGGGGCGTCAGAATCCGAGGTGGGAGCATTGGAATCGGGCGGTGGGGTCTGGGCGGCCGCGCCTACACCTTTGGGGTCGAATCCGAACCTTCGCTTGTCCGGCGAGGCTGGCTCGTGGTGGTGCGGCGGTCTTTTGCCGTCATCGTCTGCCATAGAAACCCCGGTGTCGCTGGTGGGGAGGGCATCCCTGGTGTCATGAGCGGGATGCAACCAAGCGCGCCCCAGTATATCCCGCAGCGCGAAGAGGCGGCAAACGAGGGCGAGGGGGCAGTGGGCGAAAGTAGGGGCGAGTCAGGGCTGAACTTATTTCTGGGCTTCCGTTTCGAGCTCGACCCGTTCCACGCGAATGGTTTTGGTTTTGGGATCGAGGGTGCCGGTGATTTTGGCTTTCTGGCCGACGACCTCGCGTACCATGTCCTGCTTGTCGAGGCGGTACACGGTTTTGCCGGAGGAGAGCACCAGTTCTCCGCCCAGGTTCTTGATGCAGTAGAGCGAGCACGAGGCTGAGGTTCCGCCCATGGACTTGGACTTGAGCATCTCCTGATGGGAGCGGGTGAGCGAGTGCACGTTAAGGGCGCACTGGCTGTCGGAAACTTCGCCGTGGAAAACTCTCAGGGTATCGGCGGGGTGATTCTCGGTTGGAGTCTGGGCCTGGACCTGGATGATGATCACCCAGAGCATTAGGGCTGCTGCGCTCGAGATTGCAAATCGCTTCATGGGAACTCCTGACACGGCGCTCTCAGGGAAGAACGGTAAATTTCATGTTCATGCCTTCGTGGTCTTCACTGCAAATTACGGTGCAGACCACGATATATTCGCCCGGCTCCGTCGGAGCCGTGAGGTGAAACTCCTGGGCCCCGGGGACGAAGAGCAAGCTCCATCCGTCTACTTTGGTGCGATCCTTGGCGCGCAGCAGGGTGAAGCCATGAATCGATCCATCACGATTCCAGGTTTTGCCTCTTCGAGCTGTAACCCGGAGAAGCACCTGTTCGCCGGCCTTGACGGTGATCTCGGGCGTGCGCAGCCCGGGCATCTTGTAACGGCTGTCGCGGTCGGCTAACAACTCAATGACGCGCTCTTGAGCGGCGGCGCAGGGAGCCGCAGCGAACAGAGCGCATGTGAACGCAATCATGATAACAGCACAACGAATCCGTGTTCTGGTTTGCATGGGTGACGTCCGTCGTTTTTTGTCAGGTGGTGCGATCACTTCAGCTATTGGGTCATGTAGAAAAGGATGAGGCGCATGTCCTGATCGGTGATGGTGGCGCGGACGCGCATGTGGCGGAGAACTGTAGCCATCATGCGGGGGGGGAATTTTTGAGGAGCGGCGTGGCAGCGTCCGCAATTGGCGCGAAATCTTTGCTCGCCCTGCACGCGCATGGCGTCGGCGTCGTAATTGTGCACGACCGGCGCGGCGGAGTAGTCTTTCGAGGAATCTTTTTTGCTCTCTCCGGCGGCGAAAACGTACGATCCGAACGCGAGGGCGAAGAGCAGAGCAGACGATAACTTGAGGTGGCGAGTTGTTTTCATCGTGCCCCCGTAGGGCCCAATGGAATCAGCCAGCGGTAAGCGACTCCGTAGGTCCACTGATTGAAATTTCCCAAAGGACTGAACTGGCGGCCGTAGCTGCCGACTACCTTCAGTCCATCGCGCAGGAAGTAATTGACTCCGAAGTCGGCTTCGCGCGTGTCCGCCCAAGGCAGCGCCCATGGGGAGGCCCACCAGTTGACTTGACCGGCGTAAAACTGCTGCATGCGTCCCACAACTTCGGTGCGGCGCATTTCCTTTTGCCAGAAGCGCGCCTGGCTGAGCCGATAAGCGCCTTCCACCCAGTAACCGCTGCCGTAATACGATCGCGCGATCTCGGCGCGAAGATTTAACGGCGCCTTGGTTGGCTGCCAGCCCATGTGGGCGCCGAAGGAGTTCTTACGATCGCCCTGCAAAGTCTTCTGCCAGGATGCGCCGACTTCGAGCCGCGGCCCGGGAAAGAAAAAGCCCATGCGCCCGCCGACGTGCCGCTCGGTAGCTACGCTGCCGATGCCAATGCTGGTGCCCGAGATATAAGCCGCATAGTTCATGTTGGCCGCCGGATTTACGGCGAAGCCACCGCGGAGCATCGCTCCGTCGCTTGTTGCCGTCCCGATGCCAAGAATCAGGGGATCGGGCTGCAGGGCGCGGATCCAGGTGGGATAGAGGCGCTCGTTGAAGATTCCGAAGGGGGTAAGGAAGCGGCCGAGTGTGACGGTGAGAAACGGATTCGCGATGTAGTCCAGTTGTGCGTAATCGACGTACTTAGTCACCGGCCCTTTGTATGGCCCGCCATCGGGCGGGCGCTGGAACTGGCCTTCGAACGCGCCCCTGGATTCAATCAACCAATGATCGCCGAGAGGAACGAGAAGGACGGGGTTGATCTGGGTGTCGATGAGGTTCTGTCCGCCGCTGACGAAACTGAATGTTCCTGCGTTGCCGGTGAGAATTGGAATGGGCTTGTCGTTCTCAAGAACTTGGTCGGGCGTTTGGGCGGCCGTGCTACCGGCCGAGAGAAATTGAAAACATAGTCCCACGGCCACCGCTAGGATGGTCCGGAAGCAGGTTCTTCTCGCGTAATGCATCACGACACAACTCCACTTAAACCTTTGAGCTGATTGTGCTTCAGGGCAGGCTGGCAGCAGAACGTAACGGAGGTAACGTGGGGGTACGAGAGTGCGGGAATGGGATGGGGGCGGGTTCAACACTCACAATTTCGGGATTGTTGCGTCTAAAGCGTTGAACTGGAGGAAATCATGAACCGCCAACGTCTTTTCACTACCTGGAGCGGAGCAGCCCATCGATGGACGAGTGCTGCCCTGGGAACAGTTTGCGCCCTGTTGACGCTTTCGCTAGCCGCGCGGGCTTCGGATAGCCAGGCTTACACGGAGGAATTCCATAAGACCTATGCGATCTCGGCGGATGGCCGGGTCGAGCTCGACAACATCAACGGCAATGTGCACATTTCCGTCTGGGACCAGCACGAAGTGAAAGTGGACGCGATCAAGCGCGCCGGCACCAAGGAGCGGCTGGACGAGGTGCGGATTGAAGTTGAATCGAGCGCGGACTCGCTCTCGATCGAGACCAAGTATCCTGAGCACGATCACACGTTCAACTGGGGATCGCGCAACAACCCGGCCAGCGTGGAATATACGCTGACGGTGCCGCGCGGAGTGCGACTGGATGAAATCAAGCTGATCAATGGAGCGCTGGACGTGACCGGCGTCAGCGGTGAAGTGCATGCCTCCTGCATCAACGGGAGGCTGGAGGCGCACAATCTTTCGGGGCGGGCCGAACTTTCCACGATTAATGGACGGCTCGATGCGCGGTTTGACCAGCTTGGCGGATCGTCGGTTGAGCTGAAATCGGTGAATGGGTCGGTGGAGCTGACGATTCCGTCGGACTCGAAGGCGGAGATTGAGGCCAGCACGGTTTCGGGCGGCATCGATAACGACTTTGGGCTGCATGTGAACAATCACCGCTTTGTGGGACATGACCTGCGCGGCCAACTCGCGGGCGGCGGAACGCGCATCCGGCTGGAAAATGTGAATGGGAGAATCGAAGTTCGTCACGCGTCCGACGGGAGGGCATTGAGTCCGGTGAAGGATTTAAATCATCACGACGGGGATGATGGCGATGACAGTGAGATTTAAAGACTTAAGCGCAGAGATCGCGGAGAACGGCCGCGGAGAGCGCGGAGGAAAAACCGGAATTCCGGCGTCTAGTTGTTGCGCTAGTAGATCGTGTATCCCGGGGCGGGGGTGCGCAGATCGGGCTTGGTGGCCATCAGCAGGAGGGCGCCCATCCGCTTGAAAGCGCGCAGATCTTCGAGGCTGTGGAACGATTTGGTTTTGTAGTCGTCAGGGGTGGGCGTGTCGTCGGGGATGCGGCGCGCCTCGACGTTTTCGAAGGCGTGCTTTTTCAGGAGTTCGATGTATTCGGCTTCGGAACGCACGTGCACCGGGACTTTCAGCTTGTCGACCCACTGCAGGGAATACTGGTTGTCGCGGTAAAGATTGATCAGGATGAACAACCTTCCGCGCGGCGCCATCACGCGAAATAATTCCATCAGCGCGCGATCCTGGTCGGGATAGTAGTAAAACGACTCGACGGACAGTACTTTGTCGAAGAAATTTTCTTCCCACGGAATCTGCTGGGCCGATCCCCAGACGTAGAGGATGTTGTCGAAATCTTTCGAGGCGGCGCGAGCCTGGCGAACCATTTCGTCGGAAACGTCGACGCCGACGACCTGGCCGAAACCTTCGGGGCCTTCGCCCACCAGCCGGGCGAGCAGGCGCGTGGCCCATCCTGAGCCGCATCCCAGGTCGAGCACGCGTTCGCCCGGGCGAAGATTCATCAGGCGAATCGTTTTCTCGGTAATGTCGAGGTGATGGCGCTCCATCTTCTCGCCTTCGCCGTCGGCCGCCCAGCGGTTGAATTCGAGTTGGAGTTTCTGGTCGGGAGTGGGGGGCTTGTCGGGCATGGCGTTCTTCGAGAACCTTCGTGTGCTGTCGAGGTTTGAGGTTTAATTCTATAACCACAAAGGGCACAAAGGTTCACGAAGGACAGCCTCAACCACGAGCCAGATCGCGGGGACGCGAGTACCGCCTCTGTGCTACAGTTTTCCTCCTCATGGCGACACGTGCGCAGAATCCCTCGCCGCAGCCCGGCCCCGGCCCGCTTTACTGTCCGAACTGCGCGGAAGAAGTCAGTGATCCGCTGACTTGCGGCGACTGTTCTTCGGTGATCTGCCGGCGTTGCGGCACGCCGCTGGAATCGCCGGACGAACTCGGAATCGGATAATGGACTCCTCGCCCGCCGCTTCCGCTGCCGAAGCTCGTGCTTCCACTTCGCAATCCCCCCAGGGTCAGAAAACTCTGGATCAGCAAACTCCGAGTCAGCCGACGCTCATCCGCGGACTCAGTCTGCTGGATTCGGTGCTGTTGCTGGTCAGCGGCATCATCGGCTCGTCGATTTTTATCACGGCGAAGGACATTGCCGGGCCGCTGCCGCAGCCGTTGCTGTTCCTGGGAGTTTGGGTCGTTGGGGGAGTGGTTTCGCTTTTCGGGTGCGTTGCCTTCGCGGAATTGGGATCGATGTTTCCGGAGTCGGGCGGGCAGTACATATATTTGCGCGAGGCTTACGGCGACCTGGTCGCGTTTCTCTATGGCTGGATGTTGTTTGCGGTGGCCAACGGCGGCACGATCGCGGCGCTCTCGGTAGCTTCGGCCGCGTATACGGGACAAGTCTTTCCCATCGTCTCGCAAGAACACGTCGTGCTCTCGCTGGGCGGAATCGTCATCACCCGCGCGCACTTGTTCGGCCTGTTCCTGATCGCGGTGCTGACGTATGTGAATGTCGTGGGATTGCGCTGGGGCACGCTGCTGCAGAATCTTTCCACCTGGACGAAGTTTGCGGCCATGGCAAGCTTTGTGGTGTTGGGATTCGCCATAGGAAAGGGCGACTGGTCGCACTTTCGCGCGCCCGGCGTCGGGCTGACGATGGGACTCCATCCTGCGCAGTTGATCTCGGCGATGGGAATCGCATTGATCGCGGTGTTCTGGGCTTACGACGGATGGGTTTACATCACCTGGGTTGCGGGCGAGGTGAAAGAGCCGCGGCGCAATGTGCCGCTGGCCATGGTGCTGGGAGTGCTGGCCGTGGGGGTGATCTACATGGCCATGAACATGACTTATTTGTATGCTCTGCCGCTGGGCGAGATTGCGCAGCATGAAACCATCGCGCACGCGGCCGCGGCCGCGCTGTTTTCTCCGCGCGCCGCGGTGTGGTTGTCGCTGATGATTGCGGTTTCCTGTTTCAGCGCCGCAGCCACATGCACATTGTCGGGAGCGCGGGTATACCTCGCCATGGCGCAGGACGGAGTGTTCTTCAAGCGCATGGCGCTGATCCATCCCAAATGGCGGACGCCCGCCTTCAGCCTGATTGGGCAAGGCGTCTGGGCTGCGCTGCTCACGGTCAGCGGCCGCTATGATCAGCTTTACACTTACGTGATTT
This sequence comes from Candidatus Sulfotelmatobacter sp., assembly GCA_035308125.1. Taxonomy (GTDB): domain Bacteria; phylum Acidobacteriota; class Terriglobia; order Terriglobales; family Acidobacteriaceae; genus Sulfotelmatobacter. The sequence goes on along the minus strand of DATGHF010000031.1, from coordinate 31,426 downwards.
ACGGCATGGTGCTGTCTTACACGCTGACGGTGATTGGAATGTTTCTGCTGCGCTGGAAGCGGCCGGAGATCCCGCGTCCATATCGTTGCGCAGGATATCCGTGGCTGCCTGCGATCTATGTGCTCGTGGGCACGGCGTGGACGCTGAATACCATCTTCACTCGGCCGACGGAGGCGTTCTGGGGGACGGCGATTGTATTGATCGGCGTGCCGGGATATTTGTACTGGAAGCGGAGCAACCGGAAGGCTGCAGGGGTGAAATAAAAATGAAATAAAAATGCCGAACCGAAAAACCTCCTTGCTCAGGGCGCTGCGCGGTGTTATTCCTCTTGTTCCTGCTTGCGCTATGCTGACCGCGGGACACGCCATTGGCTCAACCCAACCCAGGTGCTGACCAACCCGACCGAGTGAATTTTCTTTCTCCCGGTGTTTCGATCGCCCAGGCCGAGGATCCGAACCGGCCGCGGCAGGTGATGGGGTTTCGTGACCTCGTCTTGTTCTATGTGATCACCGGCATCAGCCTGCGGTGGATCGCCAGCGCGGCGGCGGCGGGGCCGAGCTCCATCGTCATTTGGGTGGGAGCGTGGCTGTGTTTTTACACGCCGCTGGCACTGTCTGTGCTGGAGCTTTCTTCGCGCTATCCCAACGAAGGCGGGCTCTATGTGTGGAGCAAGCGCGCGTTCGGAGATTTTTCAGGATTCATGGCGGGCTGGACGTACTGGACCAGCAACCTGCCCTACTTCCCTGCCGTTTTATATTTCGCCGCCAGCAATATTCTTTTCATGCGGCAGGCGGCGTGGCAGCATCTGTCGGGCAACGCCACTTTCTACATTGTGTTCGCCCTGCTCACACTGGGGGCGGCCACTTTGATGAACATCGTTGGGCTCGATGTAGGCAAGTGGCTGCACAACATCGGCGCGCTGGCCATGTGGATTCCGGTGTGCATCGTGATCGTGATGGGCTTGGTGGCATGGCATCGTTATGGATCGGCCACGTCGTTCACGGTGCGGTCGATGACTCCGAGCACGCATCTCAACGACATTATTTTCTGGTCAGTGCTGACGTTTGCGTTTGGCGGATGTGAAACGGCTTCGTTCATGGGAGAAGAAATCAAGAACGCGCACCGCACTATTCCGATCGCGTTGCTGACGGGAGGCGTCGTAGTAACGATCTGTTACATACTGGGGACGGTCTGCGTGCTGCTGGCGCTGCCGTCGTCGGAGGTGAACAGTCTGCAAGGGTTGGTGCAAGCTGTGTCGAAGACTTCGGCGCGTGTGGGATTTCCGGGCGTGCTTCCGGTTGCGGCATTTCTGATCGCGCTCAGCAATATTGGAGCGGCGAGTGCATACTTGGCCGCGGTCGCGCGCTTGCCGTTTGTGGCGGGGCTCGACCGCTTTCTGCCGAAAGAGTTCGGTGCTCTGCATCCTCGCTGGAAAACTCCGTGGGTGGCGTTGCTCACGCAGTTTGTGCTGGGAGCGATCTTCATTTTTCTCGGGCAGGCCGGCACCAGCGTAAAGGGCGCGTACGACGTACTGGTCAGCATGGGAGTAATCACGTACTTCATTCCGTACCTGTATCTGTTTGCGGCCATGATCAAGCTGCAGCGCGAGCCGGCGGGGCCGGAGGTGATCCGCGTGCCGGGGGGTAAAACTGCCGCTAAGCTGGTAGCTATTGTCGGATTTGTGACGACAACCGTGACGATCGCACTCTCGCTGATTCCACAGGCCGATGAGCCGAACAAGCCGCTGGCGCTGTTCAAGATTGTGGGTGCGACGACGGCGCTGGTGCTGGTGGGTGTGTGGATTTATCTCGCGGGAAAGCGGAGAGCGGCGGCGATGGCGCAAAGAGAGACGTAGCAAGAGGTGTCTCTACCACCGGCTTTTGTACTTGGTCCACACTAGACTGGCGTTGCCGTTTTCCGCGGAGGATTGAAGAACGGCAGCGTGGCCACCTTCACGTTGGTCTTGAGACGCACTGCTTCGATGGTGACTTCCATCTGCAGCGACGTTTGCGGCTTGGAATATTCGGTCTCGATGCTGGCCAGCACGATCATCTTTTTCAGGATTGGAGACCAACTCGTGGTCGTTGCCTTGCCCACTTGCTTGTCGCCCGAGTAGACGGGAACTGCCACGCGCGAAGCCTGCGCGGGAGCAGCCGGCGTCAGGCCGTAGCGCTCATAAAGACGCTCGACGTCGGGCCAGTCGACTTCGAGGCCCACGAGTTGCCGAGGAACGCCATTCTTCGCATCCAGTTCCAGCGCTCGTTTGCCGATGAAGTTTTCCTTGTCGAGATGCACCATCTTGGCGAAACCCAGCTCGTAGGGCGAAAACCTCTGCGACGGAATCAGCGCCTTTTTGGAGCTGGTGTAGTCGACCTCGATGAGCAGGAGTCCCGCTTCAACGCGGGCCACGTCCAGCGCCAGCATGCCGGCTGCGTGCAGGTCGAATTGTTTTCCTTTTTCCGCTAATGCGTCCCACACTTTGACGGCGTCGTTGGCTTCTTTTAATGGAACCCAGATTTCGTAGCCCAGATCGCCGGTGTAGCCGGTACGCGAAATGTCGACTGAAACTCCGGCAATTGTGCCGCGGGTGACGCGGAAATATTTGAGATTCGCAATGTCGGCTTCCGCTATAGCTTTGAGCAAGTTGGCGGACGTCGGCCCCTGCAGGGCCAGTGCCGCAACTTTTTCGGAAATATCCTCGATCTGCACGTCCATGTTAAGGCCGTTTTGCCGGAACCAGCGCAGGCTGGGATCGGCCGCCGTCCAGCGATACACATTTTCTTCGAGCCGGGAAATCGTTCCGTCGTCGATGACCTTGCCCTGCTCGTCGCACCAGCAGCAGTAAATCACCTGGCCAACTTTCACTTTGTTGATGTCACGGGTGATGACGCGGTTCACCAGCTTGGTCGCGTCCTTGCCAGTGATCCGATATTTGTAGAGCGGCGAAATGTCGATGAGGGCGGTCGCATTGCGGATGGCGTTGTACTCGTGCTCGTGGTGCACCTCGTAAACGCTGACCGTGTAATAGCCTGACCACTCGCGGTAGTTCAGGCTCTGGCAAAGGGGAAAAGTTCGTTCGTGGAATGCGGTTCCGATGGGCAAAGGATGGGCCTCAACTGGATTTGAGTCAGAAGGCAGATTATACGCCGGAACGCTCATCAAGGGCGTCATCGCTGGAGAAAACGCGGGGCTTCGGGATGACGCCGCTGATTGGTGGGACGGACTCTTCTAATTGGCGGGACGGACTTTTCCACGATGACCCGCGATCACAGTGCCCGACCGGAGATGGAGGCCCGCAGCCGCCGGCGGCTGAGAAGCCGGTCGCTAAGAATGCAGACAAAATTCCCCGTTCCCGATAGAATGACGATTCGACTCCGGCTATGCGCTCTAACATCCCTAAGGTTTCGAGTGTTCTCCGCAACTGGAGCGTTCTTCCCAGCGGTCTCTAATACGCGCGCCCCGAAACTGCGCTATCGTATCCTTCGTCTGCATTCTCCAATTGCAAGCTTACCGCTAAGGGCTAAGGGCTTATGGCTAATTCATACGACGTGATCGTGATCGGCGGCGGCCACAATGGCCTGGTCAACGCCGCGTACCTGGCGCGCGCGGGCAAAAAAGTGCTGGTACTCGAGCGCCGGCACATTCTCGGGGGCGCAGCCTGCACCGAGGAAATTTTTCCTGGCTTCAAGTTTTCGGTTTGTTCTTATGTGGTGTCGCTGCTGAGGCCGGAGATTATTCGCGACCTTGATCTGCCCCGCCACGGTCTCGAGATTCTCCCGCTCGACGGCACTTTCACCCCCATGCCCAGCGGCGATTACCTGTGGCGCGTGAACGATCACGGCAAAACCCACCGCGAAATCGCCCGCCACTCGCGCGTGGACGCCGAGGCCTACGACGAATTCGGCAAAGCCATGCAAGCTATGTGCCGCTTCGTGAAGCCGATCCTCAGCATGGTGCCGCCCGATCCGACCACGCTCAATCCGCGCGAACTGATGAAGCTGCTTTTCATCGGACGCCGCTTTCAGGGCATGTCGAGCGAGGACAAATACAACCAGGTACAGCTCATGACCATGAGCGCCATCGACTTTCTCGATCAGTGGTTCGAGACCGATGTGCTCAAAGCCACGATGTCGGCCTCGGGCATCATCGGCACTTTTCTTGGCGTGCGTTCTCCTGGAACGGCATACGTGCTGCTGCACCACTACATGGGCGAGATCGACGGCGCATTCCGCGCCTGGGGCTTCGCGCGCGGAGGCACGGGCGCGATTTCGAATGCCATCGCCGACGCGGCGCGCGAAGCTGGCGTGGAGATTCGCACCCAGTCCGGCATTTCGCGGATCATCGTGAAGAACGGCAAGGCGAAAGGAGTTGTGCTCGCCAACGGTGATGAGATTTACGCCGACGTGATTTCTTCCAGCGTCGATCCGCGTCTCACCTTCACCAAGTTCATCGAAGCGGAACATCTTCCCGAAGATTTTCTCGAAGAAGTAAATCGGTTTAAGTTTCGCGGATCGTCCGGGAAAGTCAATATGGCGCTCGATGCGCTGCCGAATTTCAAATGCTTGCCGGGACCGGGCGCACACCTGCGCGGCGCGATTTCAATTTCGCCTTCCGTCGAATACATGGAGAGGGCCTACGATGATGCCAAGTACGGGAATTTTTCCCGGCATCCGTATATTGATATGGTGATTCCGTCGTTGACGGATCCTTCGGTGGCGCCGCCGGGCAAGCACGTGTTGTCGTGCTTCGTGCAGTACGCGCCTTACAAGCTGCGACCCGGGCTGAACTGGGACGACCAGAAAGAAGCTTTCGGCGACACGGTCGTCAACACCATTGCCGAATATGCTCCCAACATCAAAGACATCATCCTTCACAGGCAGGTGGTCACGCCGCTTGATCTGGAACGCGAGTGGGGACTGAGCGAGGGCAACATTTTTCAAGGCGAGCTTTCGCTGGAGCAACTTTTCTTTCTGCGTCCGGTTGCAGGGTGGGCGCAGTATCGCACTCCGATTAAGAATCTCTACATGTGCGGTTCGGCGACGCATCCGGGCGGCGGCATCATGGGCGCGAACGGGCGACTGGCGGCGTTGGAAATTCTGAAGGATGTAAAGGGAGCGGCGTAGCATGCCGGAATCGAACGCCCAGCGCGACATCGTCATCATTGGCGGCGGCCACAACGGACTGGTCGCCGCGTTCTATCTGGCCAAGGCGGGATTCAAGCCGCTGGTCATCGAGCGCCGCGAACAAGTGGGCGGCGCGGCGATTACGGACGAATTCCACCCTGGCTTTCGCTGTTCTACGCTGGCGCATACGGCGGGACCGATTCGTCCCGAGATCGTTCGCGACATGCAACTCGAGAAACACGGACTGCGCCTCATCACGCCCGTGGTGGGCGTCACCGCGCTCTCGCCTGATGGACGAGCACTCTCGCTCTATCAGGATGCAAACCAATCGTCGCAGGAGATTGCCGCCTTCTCGCAGAAGGATGCGGCGAAGTATCCCGCGTTCCAGGAGTCGCTGGGAAAAATGGGCAAGGTGATCGCGGAGGCTCTGGCTACAACGCCGCCAGACATCGATCACCCCAGCGGCGGCGACCTGTGGAGCATGCTCAAGACCGGGCGCGCGATTCGCAACCTGGGCAAGAAAGATATGTTTCGGCTGCTGCGGTGGGGACCGATGGCGGTGGCCGACCTGGCGGCGGAATATTTTGAAACGGAATTGTTGCGCGCGGTGGTGGCCGCGCGCGGAGTATTCGGAACATTTCTGGGACCGTGGTCCGCGGGAAGCGCGTTGGTTCTGCTCATCCGCGCGGCGGGAGATCCGCATCCCGCGGGCTCGGCGAATTTCGCCGCGGGGGGCATGGGCGCGGTCACGCAAGCCATGGCGTCGGCCGCGAAAGCTGCGGGCGCCGAGATTCGCAGCGGAGTGGAAGTCATCGAAATCCGTGTGAAAGACGGCGCGGCCACTGGCGTTCTGCTTTCGACGGGCGAAGAGATTGCGGCGAAAGCGGTGGTCTCAAACGCTGATCCGAAACGCACGCTGTTGAAGCTGACCGACCCCACGCATCTTTCTCCGGATTTCGTGCAAAAGCTGCAGCACTATCGCGGTAACGGCACCGTGGCCAAGGTGAATCTGGCGCTCTCCGGTTTGCCGAACTTTACTGCGATCAAGAACGGCGATGGCAGCGCGCTGAAAGGCCGCATCCACATTGGGCATGAAATCGACTACCTGGAACGCGCCTTCGACGAAGCGAAATACGGTAACTTCTCGCGCCAGCCGTATCTCGAAGCGACGATTCCCTCGCTTACCGATCCCACGCTCGCGCCCGAGGGCAAGCACGTGATGTCGATCTACATGCAGTATGCGCCGTACAAGCTGAAAGGCGATTGGGAGAACCAGCGCAAAGAACTCGGCCAGACGGTGGTGAAAACGCTGGCGCAATACGCGCCGAATCTACCGGAACTGATTTTGACGCACCAGATCATCACGCCGCTGGATCTGGAGGAAAAGTATGGGCTGACGGGCGGACAAATCTTCCACGGCGATCTGGCGCTGGACCAATTCTTCACTATGCGGCCGCTGCTCGATTGGGCGCGTTACTGCACGCCGATTCAGAATCTGTATCTTTGCGGCTGCGGAACGCATCCTGGCGTGGGGCTGACGGGCGGGTCCGGAGCGAACGCGGCGCGGGAGATTTTGAAGGAATTAAAGAAGTAGCACTGCATGCTGCGAGGTTGCAAGCAACGTCTCTACGACAACTTCCGTAAAGACGTAGCTTGCTACATTCCGCCTGCACCACGGTCGAACGTCTACGATGAAGAACTCCGCCATCCTGCTGATCTCCTGCCCTGACAGCAAGGGTGAAGTCGCGACTATTGCCGACTTTGTCTATCGCCACAACGGCAACATTCTGCACGCGGACGAGCACGCCGACGAAGAATCTGGACTGTTCCTGATGCGAGTGGAGTTCGATCCTAAGGATTTCGACATCGATCTCACTGATAAAGACCTGACCGACTTCGGCAGACTTTTCGCGCCGATTGCCGAAAGGTTTCAGATGAAGTGGCGGCTGGCGCAATCGTCGCAGCGACCGCGGATGGTCATCTTCGTGTCGAAATACGATCACTGTCTGGTCGATCTTCTTTACCGCCATCGAAGCGGCGAACTGGCTTGCGACATTCCGCTGATTATTTCGAACCATCCCGACAACCAGCGTCTGGCCGACTTCTACAAGATTCCCTACGCGGTGGTTTCCGTCGGCAAGGACAATAAGAAACAAGCGGAAGATGCGATTCACGCGCTCATCGCCGAGCATCGCCCCGATTTCATGGTGCTGGCGCGTTACATGCAGATTCTTTCCAACGAGTTCGTCAATCGGTACCCGCAACGCATCATCAACATTCACCATTCCTTTCTGCCGGCGTTTGTGGGCGCGCGCCCTTACCATCAGGCATTCGAGCGCGGGGTCAAACTGATCGGCGCGACTAGTCACTACGTCACCGAGGTGCTCGATGACGGGCCGATCATCGAGCAGGACGTGGTTCGTGTGTCTCACCGCGACACCGTCGACGACTTGATCCGCAAAGGGCGCGACCTGGAGAAGGTTGTGCTCTCGCGAGCCGTGCGGTGGCAAGTGGAGAACCGCGTGCTTCTCTACGGGAATAAAACCGCCGTCTTTTGAAGGTGTTGAGAGCTGCGAGTTTCATCTTGTCGCAGCGGTGAGCCAAGGCGCCACCCAAACGGCTTTGCCCACTGCGGAGCTGCGCTCCGCGTGGACGGGCGAGGCGCCCGTCCCCACACGAGCAACGCTGGAGATCTTCCGTCGCGCGGAAGGTCATGTACTTCCGCAGGATGGCAGCGCTCTGCCCCGGTAGTAACTTGCAGCACAGGTAACTTTCGTCTTTACTTGAACATTAGTAAAGAATCAGAAAAAAACGACAGGGGAGAGTCTCGCTCTCGGGGACGTTTCTTTTGGCCGAAGATCTCAGATTTGAGCTGTCCATTCTGGCGACGGTGCAGGGCTTCTACCAGAAGCTCATGCGAGACTCGCTGGGCGGAGACGTTCCCATACCCAGCGGCCTCGACGAGGACGCGCTGCGCACGGGGCGCGACCTGCCCACCACGCTTACCCGGATGTACCGCTGGCTGCACCTGCTGGATATGGCCATTACGCCGGCCATGCTGCGCCAGGCGCTTACGCCTGATACCGATTCGGAAGTGGCTGAAGCTTTGCTCCGTTACTTCGTGCGGCGTCGCGAAGCCAGTGACATTAACCGCGACAAGACCGATCTGATTTCGACTTTTCTATACCGCCATCCGCGCGTGGCGGGCCAATGGCAACAGAGCGGATATGGCCTGGATGGGGCGCTGCCGCTTTCTCCGTTCGAGATTGCGCTGATTGAGATTCTGGCCGACACCGATGTGCCTTCCCTGCCTGAGGAGCACGTGCAACTGCTGCGGCGCTTTGATCCCATGCGTGAGGAAGTGGCCCGCTTTCGCGATTTCAATTCGCTGATGGATTCGGGCGTGATTTCGCGGGTGCGCGAACTGAAGCAGTGGCTGGATTCTTCGTTCTACCATCCCGGCGTGCTGGCCACCGTGGCCGCGTACAATGCTGCGTTTGGCGCGCGCTTTGATGAACTGTTCAGCAAGGCGCTGGACGAAATCAAGCAATTCGCGGGCGCGCTCGACGAAATGGGTGGAAGCATTTTAAGTACGGTGGACGGCGTGGAAGTCACGGTGGAGCATGTGGCGGCTATCGAACGAAATGCCATGCTGAAGGCGGATTACGGCAGCGCGCTGGAAAAATTCCGCCGGGTTTCGAGACTCAAGAAGGAACTGGATCGCCGGCCGCCGATTCGCAAATCGCTGTTGGGATCTCCGGCTTCGCGTCCTACTCGCATTTCGGGAGGCGCAGCCGCAGCGCCCAAGACGGCGAAAGTGGCTGCGGCCAAGGCGTCTGCATCGGCGCCGGTGTTCCAGCCTCCGGCCGTGACTGCGCATCAGATTGCAGCGGAAGAAGGAAAACTGCGGCGGGTGGAAGAGTCGATTCGAGTATTTGAGCGCGTGGCCGACCCCAAGTTCCGTCAGGTTGTGCCCATGCGCTATTTCAATCTCACGCTGAGCCTGGCGGAAGCCGACGCTTACAACGCCAGCTTCCTGGAAGAAAAAAGCCTGCGTGCCGATGTGGCGCGTACTTTGATCCGGCTGGTGTCCATCTCGGCGCGCGTCCATACCGAACTTGAAGAACTCAAACGCAGCCAGACCATGTCGTCGCTGTGGAAGTTGCATGCCGATGCGCTAGTAGTTCTGCTCGATATGGCCAGCACGGCCGCGGAAGATGCGGGCGGAGTGAGCAAGTCGGCAGAACAAAACGGGTCCGGAGTTGCGGGCAAAGCCATTCACGAATCGGTGAAGAAACTACGCACGCATTCTGACACCGCGGTGAAGGCGCTGGCGCAGGCCGGCGGTTAGACAGCTCTCAGCTCTCAGCCTTCAGCTCTCAGATAAAGCAGCCAGCCTCAATCTAAGAACGCCGTCAATCCGAGAACGCTGAATTCAGGAAGGGTCAACTGCAAAAAGAAATACGGGCGTTTCCGCCCGTATTCCAAAATGGAGAGCTTAAGCTGAAAGCTGATAACAGCTGAGAGCTAATTGATATCGAACTGCTCCTGATGCAGCGCTGGATCGCTTTTCACAATAATCGTGCGCTTGGTGAGTTCTTCCATTTCGTTCAGCAGGCGGCCGTTGTTGCCTTTCATTTCCTTGGCCACGTCCGGGTTCACGCGCAGCATTACGTCTTCGCCTTGGAGATGTTTGGCGATCTTGCGCATCTCGACATAAATCTCGTTGCAGACGGTGGTCACCGATTTCACGTAGCCGGTGGACTGGCAATAGGGACACGGCGCGCCGATGGTGCGTTCGAGCGATTGCTTGACGCGCTTGCGGGTGATCGCGACCAGGCCGAAATCGTTGAACTGCAGGACTTTCGACGGGGCACGGTCGTGGCGGAGTTCTTCTTCCAAGGCCTGCATCACGCGCTGGCGGTTGCGGCGCTCGTCCATGTCAATGAAGTCGATGATGATGATGCCGCCCAGATCGCGCAGGCGAATCTGGCGAACGATTTCTTTGATGGCGTCTACGTTGGTCTTGACGATGGTGTCTTCCAGGCGCGAAGTCTTGCCTACGTATTTGCCGGTGTTGATATCAATCGCGACCAGCGCCTCGGTCTGGTTGATGACGATGTAACCGCCGCTCTTCAGCCAGACCTTCGATTTGAGCGCCTTGTTCATTTCTTCGGCCAGGCCGAATTGTTCGAACAGCGGCGTCTCTTTCGTGTATAGCTTGACGCGCTTGACCAGCGCAGGCTGGAAGCGATTGAAGAAGCGCAGCACGCGCTCGTATTCCGGCTCGGTGTCGACCCAGATCACGGAAAAGTCGGAGGTGACCTGGTCGCGCAGCACGCGTTCGACGACGTTGAGATCGTGGTAGATGAGTGCGGGCGGCTTGGAACTTTCGGAGCGGCCTTTGATGTCGTTCCACAGGCCTTTCAGGAAACGAATGTCGGCGCGGAGTTCGTCTTCGCTGGCGTTTTGCGCGGCGGTGCGAACGATGAAGCCACCGCCATGACCGTTCTCGCGCTCGCTGAGGATAATGCGCTTCAGGCGCTGGCGCTCTTCTTCTGAGGCGATCTTGCGGGAAACTCCAGTGTGGTTCACCGTGGGCATGTAAACCAGGAAACGGCCCGGCAGCGCGATGTGGCTGGTGATGCGTGCGCCTTTCTTGCCGATGGGTTCCTTGGCGATCTGCACCAGGATTTCCTGGCCTTCTTTGAGCAGGTCGCTGATCAGCGGAACCGGCGCCGACTCGCGGCGGCGGAAACGGCGCGGGCCACCGCGGCGTCCACGCGGAGGACCGCCAGGGCGGCGATCATAAGCGGGGCGCTCGGTGCGCTGCGTGTATCCGGCGGTGGAGGCTGGAGCGCGAACTTCGACGCGGGCATCCACGGTTCCGGTACCGCGGGCTTCGGCGTCGAGCAGAGCTTCGGCCTCGGCTTGCGCTTCTTCGAGTTCCAACTCTTCCGTATCTTCTTCGCCTTCCGCCGGCGCGCCTTCTGCGGGAGGCGCTCCGCCAGCCTCAGTCAGCGAGGTCCGGTGGATTTCAGAAACGGTTTCGCGGGCAGCCGAGATTGCGGGATTGGCCGCGTCGAACGACTGGCCAGCTGCGCGGGTCTCTTCTTCGAATTCTTCGTAGCCCTCGTCTGATGATTCCTGGTAACGAGCGGCTTCGGCTTCTTCTTCCTCGATGGTCTCTTCTTCCATGGTGCCGGGAGCGGCGAATATGGGCACGTGGGATTCGGGAGCGGACATGGCGGAGGGTTCTGCAGCATGTGCAGCAGAATGTTCCGCAACGTGTTCCGTAAAGTGTTCCGTAGCTTCGGAAAATCCGTCGGCTTGGCCGAGCGCTTCCTGGGCGGCAGTTTCGGAACGATGCGGTTCTGGCACAGGACTGACGGCGGGTAGCTCCACAACAGGAGCTTCGGAACGGCGGAATTCGCGATTCCAGTCCGCCGCGGTGGAAGCTGCCTCGATTGGCTGGTCGCGCCCCTCGAGCATGCTGTCGTGGCGGATGTCATTTCGGTCTTCGTGCTGGCTGTCGTGTTCTTCGCCGTGCTGTTCGTGAAGAGGTTCGGCAGCTGCTTCGCTGGCGAAGAATGGTTCATCTTCCGGGAAGGTTGCCGCCAGGGGCGACGGGGGCGCGGATGCAGCGGCGGGAACTGGCCCAGCGTGCGATTCCTGCGATGGCGGTTGCGCCGCGGGCGCCGGTTGGGCGTAGCGCTGGTACTTCGAAATGGACTCCCCGGGAAGCAGGATGGGCTGATATCCAGCGGGCGGACCGAACGACTGAGTTCTACCTGATTCCTGAGAGCGGGGAGGCGCAGTGTCCGTCGACGGGCGCGAGAACCGAGGCTCGGGGGCGCGCTCTGATCCGCGGTCGCGGCCATCGCTGCGTACATCGTTGCGGGCATCGCTGCGTCCTTCAGTGCGTCCATCTCCACGTCCATCGCGGCGGCCGCCACGGCGGCGACGGCGTCCACGGAAGCCCCCGCGGTCGCGGCCCTGGGTATCGCCCCCGATTGAGGGTTCCGACGCCGCGTCCCCTGGCGCAGCAAGCTGGTTTCCGGGCTCATGTTCGCTGGTGTCGTGCCGGCCCGGCTCCTCAGAAACAGATTCGTCTTCTACGCCGGCCCGGCCGTGGCTTTCGAGGTGCTGTTCCGCCTCTTGAGGAATTGCAGTCGTGGAAGCTTGGGGGCGCAAATCCTGCACGCCGCGGTTGGCCGGGACCGAATCGGTCAGGTCGTCATCGTGCTCTTCCAATTCCATGAAATCGGAAACGTAGAGGAAGGCATCGCGCTCCAGGCCGATGTCGACGAAGGCGGACTGCATGCCCGGCAGCACGCGGGTTACGCGGCCTTTGTAGATGGAACCAGCGAGGGTGTATTCGTTTTCGCGTTCGAGGTAGATTTCCGCGAGAAGATCGTCTTCCACCAGCCCGACTTTGGTTTCGTGGGGCGTGGAAGAGACAAATAATTCCTTGTTCATGTAACACTCCGGTCCGCCGACTATTTAGGAAGTCGGGCGGGCGTCACCGGGGTGGAGTCAGGAAAGGAACGGGAGGATGGAGCTTAGCGACGCTTGCCCTGAATGAGGGACGGGTGGGGCCATGGAGTTTTCTCCGGGGCCATCTCCGCTGCGCAAGCTGGGAAATCTTTTGCACTTAATCGCTTGGCGCCGCCGGGTTTGTGACCGCACTCTCAGACCGTTTTTCTGGTCGGGGGGCCGTTCCCTGCCGTCGGCGTTGTAGCTTCAATCCTGCCCGGCCATCCCACTCTCCGGCCGGTAAATGCCCCCTTTTCGCGAGGGCGATCGATATTTTTGGCTGCGCCTTCGGGCGCAGGAACTGCTTCCCCACCGTCTCCCGGGCTTATCCCAAGCTAATTCACGAAACGGCGCATTCGAACATTCATGACCATCCCCAGCGCCAGAAACATGAACAACACGGAAGACCCACCGTAACTCATTAGTGGCAGGGGTATTCCGGTGACCGGCATGAAACCGACCACCATGCCGATGTTGACCAGGACATGGAAGCTAAGCACAGCTACCACACCCATGACCACGAACGTGCCAGCGCGGTCGGGCGCTGTTTGGGCGTTCTGGGTCAAACGCATCAGCACGATGAAGTATAACAGCAGAACCCCGAGCGCGCCTACGAATCCGTGCTCCTCAGCGAAGGCCGCAAAAATGAAGTCGGTCTGAGGCACAGGCAGGAAAGCGCCGTGTGTTTGCGAGCCTTTGCCGCCCCATAGCCCTCCGGAACCGACCGCAATGAGGGATTGCGTAACTTGATACCCCGAACCCTGGGGATCGGCGTCAGGTTCCAGAAAACTGGTGAGGCGTTGCTTCTGGTACGACTTCAGAATGTGAACCTTGGGGGTAAAGAAGACAGCTCCGATCGCTACAGTCGCCAGCAGCGCGACCACCAACCCCTGCCGAAGCTGAAGACCGCCGAGGAACACGCCCATGACTGCGATCGGCATGTAGGTCAGGGCGGTGCCCAGGTCGGGCTGCGCCAGCACTAACAGCATGGGAAACCCTACTATAGCCCCGGCTTTGATGAAGTCGGACCAGGCAAGCTCGCGCTGATGCATTTCGGCAAAATACTTGGCTACCGCCAGGATCAGGATGAGCTTGACCCACTCGGAGGGCTGGAAGTGGTTGCCGCCGGGCATTTTGATCCAGCGCCGGGCGCCGAGATACCGCTGACCGAAAACCATCACACCCATCAACGATGCCACGGCCGCGATGTAAAACCAGTGGATCTGCTCGAGCAGCGCCTGGTAGTTCACCAGGCTCATCAGAAACATCATGCCCACGCCGGCCACAACCCAATAGATCTGGCGGATGTGGGATCCGGCAAACTTGGTGTGCATGGTGGCACTGCGGATTTCCATGACTCCCAATCCGCAGATCAAGAGCACGAAGATCAGCAGCAGCCAGTCGAAATCGCGGTATGAAACGTAACGTGACATAAAAACGCTCTTAGCTCTCGGCTCTTAGCTCTCCGTCGTAGCGCCGGCGTCCCGCCGGCTGTCGCGAGGGCGTCCTCGCCCTCGCATCTTTCCTATTCGATCAGTTCGCCGGAACCATCCCCGGCGCCGCCGTCGCGACCGGCATCGGCTGCTTCGAGAGTTCCAGCTCAAACCGCCCGCCCTCGAGCTTATCGTTGTGTCCGTCGTCATCCGGAGCAGTCCACAAGCCCCCGATGTCCACCGTGCCGTCGCCTTTTGGCTTTTCAACTACTTTCGTCGGTGCGCGCCGCTGCTTCTCCACGTAGGCCTTGATCACCTGGGTAGCCAGACGCGCCGCCAGCTTGCCGTGCTCTCCGCCCTGGAACAGCACACAGACAACGATGTCCGGATTGCGCCGTGGGGTGAATCCCACGAACCAGCCGTTCTGCGCCAGATCTTCGCTGTTCTTGAACTTCGCGCGCGTCGCCAGCGACACAATCTGCGCCGAGCCCGTTTTCCCCGCGATATCGATCCCCGGAACGCCCGCCGAAGGAGCCGATCCTCCCGGCATCAGGACGCGCGTCATGGCGTCCGTGATGTGGGTCCACCCGTCCGGATCGATGGAAACATTCTTCACGTCGCCGGAGTGGCTGGTCTCTACATAGCTCTGCGGAAGCCCCTCAGGGTTGACCACGTGAGGCACGACCATGCGCCCACCCATGGAGATCGCCGAAAAGGCGCGCAGCAATTGCACCGGCGTGATGGCTACGGCTCCCTGGCCGATGCCCACTGAAATCGTCTCCCCGGCAAACCATTTCTGCTTGAAATTTTTGATCTTCCATTCTTCCGAGGGCATGACGCCGGCCACTTCGTTCGGCAGATCGATTCCAGTTTTCTGCCCCAATCCCAGTTCCGTGGCGTATTTTGCGATGCGCTCGATACCCAGCTTTTCCGCCAGCGTGTAGAAGAACACGTCGCAGGACGCGTAGATCGCCTTCTCCAGATCAACCGCGCCGTGGCCGCTTTTTACCCAGCAGCCGAAACGCCTGCCGTAGAACTCGGCGCTGCCGGTGCAGTTCACATGCAGGGTCTGAACAATCCCTTCCTGCCAGCCCGCCACCGACATAATGATCTTGAACGTCGAGCCGGGCGCGAGCTGCGCCTGGATTGCCTTGTTCAGCAGCGGCTTGTCCGGATCGTTGACCAGCTTGCTCCATTGGTCACGCGAAACACGCACCGCAAAATCGTTGGGATTGAACGTCGGCCCGCTCACCATGGCGAGAATCTCGCCATTGCGCGGGTCCATGGCCACGATAGCGCCGTTCTTCCCTTCGAGCGCTTCTTCGGCCGCAATTTGCAAATCGACATCAAGGGTCAGCTTGAGCTGTTTGCCGGGCACCGCGGGCGTTTCGTCGAGGTGCCCGACTTCGCGGCCGTGGCTGTTGACCAGCGCCCGGCGAGATCCGTTTTGGCCCATGAGCACCGTATTGTATTGCCGCTCCACGCCGGAAATACCCACCACGTCGCCAGGGCTGTAGAGCTCAAACTGCGGCTGGTTCAGCATGTCTTCGGTGACTTCTCCGACGTAGCCGATCAGGTGCGCCATGAATCCGTTGCGCGGATAGAGGCGGCGGTGCGCCATGATGGTGTCCAACTCTGGCAGTTCGTTGCGATGAGCTTCGATGAATGAGAGTTCGTCCGGGGTAATGTCTTCCTTGAGAAAAATTGGCTGGTACTGCGGCAGCGCAGCGAAGTGGCGCACTCGGGCGCGTACTTCGTTCGCGTCCATGTGCAGGCCCTGGGCGATCAGATCGGCGTCGGCGTTGAGGTCGCGAGACGAATCGCGCAGCAGCAGCGCGGAGAAGGACGGATAGTTGTCGACGATGGTGCGGCCTTCCCGGTCGAGGATCTTGCCGCGCGGCGCAAGAATGGGCACGTTGCGAATGCGGTTTCTTTCCGCCAGATTCGCGTACAGATCACTCTGCATCACCTGCAGCCGCCACAGGCCGTAAGCCAAAACGAGAAATATTGCCAGGATGGCGTACTGTGCCGCCGTCAGGCGGATCGGGGAAACTTTTTCGTCGCGGCCGAACATCAGTTGTCAGTAGCCAGTTGCTGGTTGCCCGTCGACCCTCGTGAGAGAGCTGCCGGTCCGCAACAAGTCACAGCCTCGCAAGATCAAGTGTTAGGGTCTTAACGTTATTGTAATGCGTGCGGCTGCCTTGGGATTACTCAAGTGGGTAACGGAAGTCACAGAAGCAGTGGTTAGTGGATAGTGGGTAGTCGCGGAATTGGGTTTTACCAGCTACTAGCAACTAGCCACTAGCAACTGCGCTACGCTCTCTGCTTGAATTTATCCAGGAAGAAGTACAGGATCACTCCCAGGAAGGCATTGGCGAGTCCGGCCAGCACGCCACGGCTCCAGCTCCAGTTCTGGGTCAGGCTGACCATGCCTCGCGCCACCGTGAAATAAACCGCGGAGTGGATCAGATAGAACCCCAGCGTGAGCAGCAGGCGGGCTCCGGCATTCTCCACGTCCAGCTTGACCCCCAGGGACGAAGCCAGGTAGCCGACCACGGTTTTGGCGATACCGTAAATGCCGATGGGATTGTGCCCCAGCATGTCCTGCAGCAGGCCGATGACCGCACCAGTTAGCAGGCCGGAAATGGGATTACGCCGGGCCATGGCGAAAAAAATAGTCACCAACAGGGGCAAATCCAGATAGACGGCAAAGCCCGGGAAGCGCCGCGGGATAAAGGCTTGGAGGAACAGAGCCAGCAGAGGCACACCGACGGTTACCGGCAGACTGAACCGGTAGACCTCGACCTGCTCCCCAGATGTGTAAGTGATGGGCACGCTAGTGTGGGCTGTCTTGGGCGTTGGCTGGGTCAGGCTGGGCTGGGAGAACTGCTGGGGCAACCTTGGCTGGTGCAGGGTTGGATTGCGCGGCTCGCGGCTTCGGCTGTGTGGGCGCGGCGCTCGCGGGCTTCGATGTGGTCACTGCATCGGGACGCCCGGCCGTAGTCGGTGGTGCCGCGTTGGGGGTCGCACTCTGAGTCGAATTCTGCCTTCCCTGCCCCGATCCGGAAGCTACTTGCGGGCGGGCAACCGATTCACTTGCCGACGGGCTCTTGGCTGGCTTAGTTAAACCTGCTGCATTGGTGGAGACCTGCTTGGGTGCGGCTACCGGAGAATCTGTCCGAGATGCCGTCCCAGGGGCAGCCACGCTTCCGGCCGGCGCTGGACTCGGGCTGTTGGCGGTGACCGGAGGCTTATCCGGCACTGACGGGAGTCGCCGTGCCAGGATGTCCGCGGCCCGGACGCGGCCCAGGTCTTCGGTAGTCGCCTGCCTTTCCTGCCTCTCGACCACGACCAGAACTTCTTCCAGCTTGCTCAGGTTGACTGCGGGTTTGATCGCGATATTCAGAAACAGATCCTTGCCTGTGGCGACGTTGGTGACCGTGCCGATGAGCAAACCTTTGGGGAAAATCTGGTCGCCGCCGCTGGTAAGCGCTTTTTCGCCGGGCGCAACCTGTTCGTCGCTCATCACGCCTTCCAGCGCGACTTCGCCGTTGGCTGCGCCTTTCAAGAAACCTTGCAGCCGCGATTTTTCCAGGATGGTTCCCACTCCGCTGCTCTGATCGTTAATCAGCAGCACTTGGGAGACGGAGGGAAACACCTGCAACACCTTGCCCACGACGCCGTCGGAGGTAATCACGGCCATATCGCGCTTCAGATGATCCTTATCGCCTTTGTCAATGTAGAGGATGCGCGAGGTATCGGTACCGCTGGAGCCGATGACCTGAGCCGCCACAGTCTTCGAGATGAACTGTTCCTTAAAGGCCAGGAGGGCTTGCAGCCGATGCGCCTGTACCGCGTCTTCGTTCAGGCGTACCTGCTCCAACCGCAGCTGCTCGATCTGATCTTTGAGCTGACGATTCTCGGCGCGCACTCCGCGCAAATAAATATAGTTATGCCAGAGACCACCGGTGCCGTTCTGCGCCCAGATCAGGACGCGTTCGAATGGGGTGACCATATCCACCGCCCAGACGCGGATCAGGCGCGTGTTTTCGGTGTCACTGCTGCGCTTGACCTGCACCGCAAGGCCCAGTATCTGGAGAAACAACACCCCTACCAGGATGACCAGGTTGCGGTAGCGGCCGAGGATGGATTCCATAAGTCAGGGGTCAGAGGTCAGGGATTAGAAGCTAGGGATTAGGGGTCAGCCAATGGTTTTCTGACCCCTGGCCCCTGACCCCTGCTTGCTACTCAATCGAAATCTTGCGCAGCAGCTTGAAGTCCGAGAGCATCTTGCCGGTGCCCAGCACTACGCTGCACAGCGGGTCGTCGGCGATGGAGACCGGCAGGCCGGTTTCCTCGCGGATGCGTTTATCGAGATTCTTGAGCAGCGCGCCGCCGCCGGTGAGGACGATGCCGCGGTCACTGATGTCAGCGGAAAGCTCGGGAGGCGTGCGTTCGAGCGCGACGCGAATTGCGTTCATGATGGTGGAAACACATTCGCTGAGGGCTTCGCGGATTTCGCCGTCGTCGACCGTGATGGTTTTGGGCACGCCTTCGATCAGGTTGCGGCCTTTGATTTCCATGGTCATGGGCTTGTCGAGTTGATGGGCGGAGCCGATTTCCATCTTGATCTGCTCGGCCGTGCGTTCGCCGATCAGCAGATTGTATTTCCGCTTCAGGTAATTCATGACGGCTTCGTCCATCTGGTTGCCGGCCATGCGCACGGAACGGGAATAGACGATGCCGCTCAGGGAAATCACAGCAATGTCAGTAGTGCCGCCTCCGATGTCTACGACCATGTTGCCGCTGGGTTCAGTGATGGGCAATCCCGCGCCGATGGCCGCGACCATGGCCTGCTCGACGAGATGCACTTCGCTGGCCTTGGCGCGATAGGCGGAGTCCATGACCGCTCGTTTTTCCACCTGCGTGATTTCCGACGGCACCCCGATCACGATCCGCGGATGCACCAGCATCTTGCGGTTGTGCGCCTTCTGGATGAAATAGTTCAGCATCTTCTCGGTGACTTTGAAGTCGGCGATCACGCCGTCTTTCATGGGCTTGATGGCGACAATGTTGCCGGGCGTGCGGCCGAGCATCTCCTTGGCCTCTTTGCCGACGGCTTCGACTTCGCCCGTGTTTTTGTTGATGGCGACGATCGAGGGTTCATTCACCACAATGCCCTTGCCGCGGGCATACACCAGAGTGTTCGCGGTGCCCAGATCGATGGCCAGGTCGCTGGAGAAAATGCTGAACAGCGACCTCCAGTTGTGACTGCGAGTTGCGCTGGAATTAAATCCGTTGTTTGACATGACGAGGTTCTTTCCGTGTCTTCCTGACCGCTACTCTCCCCGGAAATCCCGAGGCTATATTTTTTCGGGGCGCGGCTGCTGGCTCGTCCTATTCTACGAGATGCTTCACAACTCTGCCCGAAAGTTCCCTTTTGATAAACTGCGGGCCGAATTCAGGCCCATGCTTCTTTTCTCGAAATCCTGTTTCCCACTGCCGCTTTCGGTGCCGTCGCTTGCCTACTGGATGACGATTTTCTTCTGCTGCGTGTTCACACCGCCCTGCGCCGTCTGCGCCGTCACCGTAATCACAGCTTCTCCCGTGGGCAGAGGCGGAGTGAAGTAATGGAAGGTGCCATCGGTCGTGAGCATCGGCACCTCGCGCCCATTCACCATCACCCGCGCTCCGGTCTCGGTCTTTCCCGTAACTTCGATCACGTGTCCGTGCTGGATAAAGGGATCCAACTCCAGATTGATGGCCGCCGTCTGCTTCCCCTTGGGAATAATCGTGAAGCGGTTTTTCTCGCTCTCCGCCGATTCCTTGCCGGCGACGTCGTAAGACTGCACCATCCAATAGTAGGCTCCTTCTCCCAGGGTGGTGACGGTAACATCGGCAGTGCTGACTTTCTTGTCAAGCAGCGTCGAGGAAAAATACGGGTTGCGGGAGAGTTGCAGGCGATAGCCGGTGGCGTTGGCCATCGGC
Organism: Candidatus Sulfotelmatobacter sp.; assembly: GCA_035308125.1. GTDB lineage: Bacteria > Acidobacteriota > Terriglobia > Terriglobales > Acidobacteriaceae > Sulfotelmatobacter. The sequence continues at coordinate 11,346 of DATGHF010000031.1, read as the reverse complement.
GTCCAGGAAAACTCGACGTCCTTGGTGCCCTCTCCAGTGGCAAAGATGGGCATCATGTTCGCCGGCGAGATGGGAACCGGGGGCCCAATTTCCTTGGCCTTCTCCAGGTGCGATTCCTGCCCGCGGAAACTGACCTTTTCCCACGGAGCCAGAGGGACGGTCTGACCGTTGCGAGTGACCTCGCCCGAACCTTTCTTCACCAGAATTTCGTGCTGGTCGGCCTTGGGATCATTGTGGACCTGGGCCGCGGATTCCGGGGCCAGAGATGCGGTGGCTCCAGCAACAATCACCGTCGACTTCGACCCCTGGGCGTAGGTGGCTGTAGAAAGATCCACCGTTCCTGTGCTGACCGCGACCGCCACGTTGGTCTGCTGCTGGTCGTTGGAAGAATTCTCCTCGATCACGATGAGCGAGTCCTGCTTGACGGTGTAGCTGGTGCCGTCGTTGAACACGACTTTCGCCATGCCTTCCGAGCCGGTCTGTACCACGTCGCCTTTGTCGAGAGGGACGTTATAGTCGGCCGGTTGCCAGCTGTTGCCGTTGCCCTTTTTTACCCGCACGGTTCCGTCGAGGGCGGTAAAGTGCGCTTGCTGGGCGGTCGAAAGTCCAGAGCCTGGAGGCGGAGCGATGCCGGCGATTTTCTCCAGCGCCCTGCCTAATACATCGTCCGCAGCCTGGATGGTGTTGGCGGTGAATTGTGGGAATGTGATCCGCACGGCGAGAAAAAATATGAAGGCGCCCGCCAGCACCATCAGGGCTACGCTGCGGTACGTGACGGTCTTCCACTTGATGTGGATTCCCGATTTGCGATTGTCAGAAGACACTGGTGCTCGAAAACCCTTGTTAAACGTTAGTGAATATGCGGTAAAAGAAAACGTTAGCACAAGCGAAACCACAGAAAGCACAGGTTATCCACTTGGGACGTTACCTTGGTGCGACGACCCGCCTCCCGCTTCGGGACTCGCCGGCGTCCGGCTACTGGCTCCCAGCTCTGAGAATCTGAGTCCGAGGTCCAAGGTCTGAAGCCACAAGCCGAATGCCGAAAGCCGGCTGCTAACTGGCTCACGCACCGCATCTCATACCCGATTCATGAAGATTTCTCGTTCGACGTCAGCTATCCTGATCCCCTCCTATGGCCAGCTCCGCAAGCTTCGTCTCTGCACCCCACGGCGAACGTCGATTCTTTACCGAGGGCATGGCCATCATCTGGGCGATTGCCCTGGCCAAGCTGCTCTTTCATTGCTACTTCAATAACCGCTACGGCTATTTCCGCGACGAGTTCAACTACATGGTGTGCGGCGATCACCTCCAGTGGGGCTATGTGGACCAGCCTCCGCTCATCCCTTTCTTGCTTCACCTCTGTCGAGCGCTGCTGGGAGATTCCCTGCGCAGCATTCGCTTCGTCCCTGCGCTGGCATCGTCGTTACTGGTGGTGCAGACCGCAGTTCTGGCTCGCGAACTCGGCGGACGCCGCTACGCCGTGTTCCTCAGCGCCGTTTGCGCTGCGCTCGCTCCGCAGTACCTTTCGAACGGGAGCCTGATGGGCACGAACTGCCTGGAACCGAATCTGTGGATGGGCTGCGCTTATTTCGCGATTCTGGCCATCAAGCACAGCGATCCACGTTATTGGCTTTGGTTTGGCGTGGTTGCTGGTCTGGGCCTGGAAGAAAAGTATTCCATTGCCGTGTTCGGCTTCGGCATGGTGGTCGGCCTGCTGCTGACCGAGCAGCGCCGCGTCTTCCTGAACAGGTGGATCTGGCTGGGTGGCCTGGCCGCTTTTCTGATTTTTCTACCCAACCTTCTCTGGAACGTTCATTACGGCTGGCCGTTCGTGCAGTTGATGCGCAATATCAGGGCCGAAGGCCGCGACGTGGTGCTCGGACCGTTTGCCTATTTCTTTCAGCAGTCGCTGCTGGTGAATCCTCTGGCCGCTCCCATCTGGCTCGCGGGGCTGGCTGCGTTCTTTTTTTCGGCGCGGCTGAAACCCTACCGCGTGCTGGGCTGGAGTTATCTGGTCTGCTACAGCGTTTTCTTTGTTCTGCACGGCAAAAACTATTACTTGGCACCGATCTATCCCGTGCTGCTGGCTGCGGGCGCGGTCGTAATCGAAGGCGCAGTTGACCGGCCGCGGCGGACGTGGCTGAAGCCTGCCATCGTGGTCCTGCTGCTGGCCAGCGGCGCTCACTTGCTCCCAGTGACGGTGCCGGTTTTATCGCCGGATGGATTCATCGCCTACATGAAATATCTGCCCATGAAATTGCCGGTCATGGAACACAGCCACGCCCGGGCGGTGCTGCCGCAGTGGTATTCCGACCAGTTCGGCTGGGAGGAGATTGTCGCGGAGACGGCAGTCGCGTGGAATCGCATCCCCGAAGCGGAGCGAAAAGATTGCGGCATCTTCGCACAGGACTACGGTCAAGCTGGCGCTATCGACTTTCTCGGACGCCGCTACGGTTTGCCCCGTTCGCTTAGCGGCCACCAGACCTGGTTTCTCTGGGGACCACGCGCCTATTCCGGCAACTGCATGATCGTGCTCGACGATCGCAAGGAACGTCTGGAAGAACTGTGGGAACATGTCGAGTATGTGGGAGAGTCTGCCGACAACCCCTACGCGCTGGAAAAGCGGATTGACGTTTACATCTGTCGCGGCTCGAAATTCGGAACGCTTGCTCAACTCTGGCCGCAAGTGAAACGCTGGCGCTAGAAGGCGAGGCTCAGCTTGCCGCACCTTCCTTGCAGTTGTAGCATCAATAGTTCGGGCATTCATCAAGGAGACATCATGGCAACCGATACTTTGACCGCCCCGGCCACGCTCAGCAACAGCCAAACCAAGGTTTACAAGAATTTCATCGACGGCGAGTGGGTTGAGGCTTCAACCAGGGAGACTTTCGAGAATCGCAATCCCGCCGACACGCGCGACCTGGTCGGCATCTTCCCCAAATCTGCCAAGGCCGATGTGGACGCTGCCGTCGACGCGGCCAAGCGCGCCTTCACCAAGTGGAGGCTGGTGCCCGCGCCGCGACGGGCTGAGATCGTTTTCCGGGCGGCTGAAATCCTGATCGAGCGCAAGGAAGAATATTCCCGCGAGATGACCCGCGAAATGGGCAAGGTGCTGGCCGAAACGCGCGGCGATGTGCAGGAAGCCATTGACGCCGCTTACTACAATGCCGGCGAAGGACGCCGCCTGTTCGGTCCGACCGTCCCGTCGGAAATGCCGAACAAGTTCGCCATGGCCGTACGCCAGCCCATCGGCGTCTGCGGCATGATTACGCCATGGAATTTTCCCATGGCAATTTCTTCGTGGAAATTGCTGCCGGCCATCGTCTGCGGCAACACCTGCGTCATCAAGCCGGCGCAGGATACGCCTCTTTCCACTTTCAATCTGGTCCGCGCGCTGACTGACGCCGGCCTGCCCAAAGGTGTGATTAACATCGTAGCGGGCTTCGGCCCAGCAGTCGGCACGCCGCTCGCCGAGCATCCCGATGTGCGGGCTGTTTCTCTCACCGGTTCGTCGGCCGTGGGGCGCATCATCGGCGGAATCGCGGCGCAAAGCTTCAAACACTGCTCGCTGGAACTCGGCGGCAAGAATCCCATGATCGTTCTCGACGACGCCAACCTCGACCTCGCCATCGAAGGTGGCCTCTGGGGCGGATTCGGCACCACCGGACAGCGCTGCACCGCGACCAGCCGCATCATCGTGCAGAAAGGCGTGTACCGCGAATTCGTGGAACGCTACGTCGAGCGCGCCAAGAAGCTGAAAGTTGGCAACGGCCTGGATGAATCCGTCGAGATGGGTCCGGCGGTCAACGAAAAGCAACTTCAAACCGACCTGAGCTATGTCGACATCGGCAAAAACGAAGGCGCAAAGCTGCTCTGCGGCGGCAATCGCCTCGATCAAGGTCAGTATCAACACGGCTGGTTCATGGAGCCGACGGTATTTTCCGACGTCGATCCCAAAATGCGCATCGCCCAGGAAGAAATCTTCGGTCCCGTGGTTTCGATCATTCCCTGCGACGACCTGGAAGACGCCATCGAAATCGCCAACGGCATCGAATACGGCCTGTCGTCGTCGCTCTACACCAAAGACGTGAACAAAGCGTTCTCAGCGATTCGCGACCTCTACACGGGCATCACCTACATCAACGCCCCGACCATCGGCGCCGAAGTGCATCTTCCCTTCGGCGGCACCAAAGCAACCGGCAACGGCCATCGCGAAGGCGGCATCGGCGCGATCGATTTCTATACCGAGTGGAAGTCGGTCTACGTGGATTATTCCGACAAGCTGCAGAAGGCCCAGATCGACCGGGAAGACTAACCCACACTCTGTCATCCTGAGCGAGGATTGGACTTCGCGCCAGAGCGCGAAGTCCAACCGCAGTCGAAGGACCCCGTGTTCACATGCGGTGCCACCGGCCTGGCAGGGCATTCGTACGCTAAACTATTCCCAAAATCGCTAGGATGCCTCCCTCCCTATGAGAGACTGTCGTCATGGACGCTGTCGAATTCAATAAATTTCGACATGAGTGCGTGCACGCGCTGATGCAACTGAACGAGTCTTGCAAGAACACCTTCAAGATTACTTCGTGGGAGCGCTATGACTACGATCTTGACCGTGGAACACTAGTTTTCTCGCACGATGGAATTCCCAGGGTTCTGGCATCCGTACTCGTCACAGGAACCACGTCGAAATCCGCAGGCACTTGGCTTTGGAGTTGGGCTAACGGCTCCATGCCCGAGCAAGTATCCGATCCGGTAAAGCAGGTTCGCGACTTCGGGGTTAGCGAAAGGATTTCGGAACTGACGCAAGCCTATCTTCCCGACGACGAGTATGTCGGATGGGCGATGACAGCCGTTGCTGCTCGCATCATGGATGCTAAGGGAGCCTATCGCTGTCCGACGAACGATGGCTTCATTTATATGATTTACAACGACATCAGCTTCGCTGATGTCCCGCGCAAGGTAAGAGGAAGCCCACAAGTCACCTGCGGCACTCACGGCGCCGCTCGAGCGACATACATATGTAAGCATTTGCGATCCAATCCCAACCAAGCGTGGTTCTCCCAGCAACCGGACAAGAAAAATCCGTGGCCAGACGCTTGGTGCGAAGTTTGCGAGCGACTCTTTCTGAAGCAGGGCGAATGGAACGAGCTCAATGAGAAAGAGACCAGCATTGAAATGGTTTGCCACCACTGCTACGAGAATCTTCGTTTACAAGCGCAGCAAAATCTTCAGTAGAATGAGACGAGTCGATCCCATGCCACCCACTCAGGCGCACGAGATCTCGGCCGCCCGCCGCCTCGACAACGTCCGCTACGCCATCCGCGACCTGGCTTGCGTGGCCGACGAAGTCACCAAGCAGGGACACAAAGTTCTGCCCCTGAACGTCGGCGACCCGCTGAACTTCGATTTTCAGACTCCGCCGCACATTATCGAAGCCGTTTACAAAGCCATGCGCGAGGGCAAAAACGGTTACGCCCCTTCGCCTGGCATTCCCGAAGCGCTTGAAGCCATTCGCGGCGAGGCTGCGCGCAAGGGCATCACCACGGTACGCGATGTGTTCGTAACCTCCGGTGTGAGCGAGACTGTCGACCTCTGCATCTCCGCGCTGGTCAATCCCGGCGAAGACATTCTCACGCCGTGCCCCGATTACCCGCTCTACTCAGCCGTGCTGTGCAAGCTGGGCATCGCGCTCAACGCTTACGACCTGAACGAAGACGACGCCTGGCAGCCCGAACTCCCTGACATCGAACGCAAGCTCACGCCTCACACCCGCGGCATCGTGCTGATTAACCCTAACAACCCTACTGGCTCCTTGTGCACGCGGAAGATGCTCGAACAGATCGCCGACATCGCGCGCCGCCACAACCTACTCGTCTTCTCCGACGAAATTTACGACAAATTAATTCTCGACGGCACCCCGCACATTGCCTTCGCCGAAGTCGCACCCGACGTGCCTTGCATCACTTTCGGCGGCATGTCGAAGAACTATCTGGTTCCGGGATGGCGTATCGGATGGGGCATCGTCTCCGGCGACGCCGCGGTCGTGAAGCCTTACACCGAAGGCATTCACCGCCTCCTGCGCGCGCGCCTCTGCGCCAACCATCCCGAGCAGTACGCCATCAAGCCCGCGCTCGAAGGCCCGCAGGATCACCTCGTCGAAGTTCAGCGCAAACTGCGCTCCCGCAGGGACCTCACGCAGAAATGGTGCGAGGCCACGCCCCGCATAAGCTGCATCGCCCCCCGCGGCGCTTTCTACGCCTTCCCGCGCATCGACATTCCCGAGAGCGACGAAATCTTCGTCAAAGAACTCATCCGCCAGAAACACGTCATGGTCGTGCACGGCTCCGGCTTCGGTCAGAAACCGGGAACGCAGCATTTCCGCATCGTCTTCCTGCCGGATGAAAAAACGCTGGCAAGCGCCTACGCTGGAATTGCGGATTTTATTCGTGAGCGTTATGGGAATGGGTAACGTGAATGCTCTGGTGGCCGATCTTGAACCGACCGATTATGTGCCTGGCCGTTGTGATCGCCTTGCTGTCCTTTCACAGTTCATCGGCTGCGTGTTCCATGTCGGGGTGCCCGAATAATGGGGACGAGATGCGTCCGACCTTCACGATAATGGTGACGCACGACGAGAAGCCACTGGCTGGCGTCAATTTTCATGTCATGGCAAAGGGTGCCGAGCGGTTCTCAGGAATTACGGACGATAGGGGAATCATCCATGTCCGAAAGCTCGCACCGGGACTATATTGGCTGAACGGGGATCTGCTTGGAACGGGCGTGGTCTATACGTGTTTTCACGTCAGCGAGAGGCCTTCGAGAAACGCGAAGATAAAACTAACCTATACGTGGGGCGATGAAGCCTGGGCTACCAGCAAAGTTGCCGGCAAGTTAGTGGCCTCGGAGCCAGCCAAGGGAGGCACCCCAATCTGGAACCTGACGCACAAGGTCGACGTGCCAATATCAGGAGCAAGCCTCACACTTCGGGACCCCGTCTCTCACGCCGTCTACGTTACGACCTCCGACCAGGATGGGTGCTTTTCCTTCGAAGGCCTCCCGAATGGAACGTATGTGCTCCACATTGAAGGCGGCAATGCAGGTGAGTTTACTTACGATCCTGCAGACTCGGTAGTTGAGCTCACCAATTTGGCCAAGCGCGGCGGGCTGCTCTTTAAGGGCGGCCCAAGCGGCTGCGGGGGGAACGAGCTCGCGCTGCAGCTCTTCGATTAACTCTCCCCGGAGAATTCCCCTTCATGACCATGGTATAATGACCATGATCAAGCAGCTATGAAAACCAAAACCATCCCCGCTGGCACCTTCAAAGCCCGCTGCCTCGCAATCATGGACGAAGTCCAGGCCAAGCGCCAGGCCGTCGTGATCACCAAGCGTGGCAAGCCGGTCGCCAAGCTCGTCCCGGTCGAGCAAGAAAAGGACGAGATCTTCGGCTTCCTAAAGGGCAAAGGCAAGATCGAAATCAAGGGCGATATTATCTCCCCGGCACTCACTCCTGAGGAGTGGGGCGATCTCTACTGATCTTTCTTCCATGATTCTGCTTGACACGCACGTTGTGATCTGGCTCGCGCAGGATTATCAGCGCATATCTCCAGCCGCGCAGTCAAAGATTGAGGATGCCCGCCGGACCAACCGGGGGCTGGCGGTTTCAGACATCACGCTTCTTGAGATCGCACGGCTGGGGAGTCACGGGCAAATCAATTTGATCCCTGACGCTGAAACGGTCCTGGCTGAGATTGAGCGGCTTTTTGTCGTTCTGCCGATCACGGCGAGCATCGCCCTCCAGGCATACGAACTGCCGTCGAGCTATCCGAAGGATCCTGCCGACAGAATTATCGCAGCGACCGCTCTGGTCGAAGACATTCCTCTGCTCACTGCCGACCGTGAGATCCGCAGGTCGCGCGCGGTTCCAACGATCTGGTGATTTGTGTTTCCTACCTTCGAAGACCACCACGGTGGGCATACGATGTCTTTCAGCGTGTCTCGTGGCTTCCTCTTTCCCCGCGAATCTGCTTAAATCAAAACAGGCGCACCCCCTCGGCGTCAGCCCGGGTTCCAAATTATCGTGGTCGACATTCATTCCCACATTCTTCCGGAAGTCGATGACGGATCCAAGTCGTGGGACACTTCCGTCGCGATGTGCAAGATGGCCGCGGCAGACGGCATCACCCATCAGGTGGCAACGCCGCACGCCAACGACCGCTATCCCTACGACCGGGAATATTTGCAGGGACTGGTGGCGCATCTGCAGGAACTGATCGGACCTGTGCCCGAACTCAGCCTGGGTTGCGACTTTCACCTTTCCTACGACAACGTGCAGGCCGCACTGGCCGATCCTTCCCGCTTCGCGATTGGCAGCACGCACTACATGCTGGTCGAACTCAGCAACTACAGCGTGCCGCCACAGACTACCGATACGTTTCTCAAACTCGGCGACGTCGGCATGACCGTGGTTGTGACCCATCCGGAGCGCAATCCGATTGTGCGCGAGAGCCCGCAGCGGGTGGTGGAATGGGCGGAGCAGGGCTTCGTAATCCAGATGACCGGCTCGGCCCTTACCGGATTTTGGGGAGAGCGGGTGCGGCGGGTGGCGCAATGGCTGCTCGAGCGCAATGCGGTTCATGTGCTGGCTACGGATGGGCACGACACCGAAAAGCGCGTCCCCGTGCTCTCGACTGCTCGAGCGGCAGCGGCTGAAATTTGCGGGGAGGAAGTTGCCGAGGCGCTGGTAGAGGGTAATCCCCGCGCCATCATCAGCGACCAGCCTTTGCCTTATTCTCCCCGGCCGGTGATCGGGAGTTACCGCAAGACGTCGGGCGCGTAGAGCGAGCAATTAGCAATTGGCAATTAGCAATTCCCACTTAGCCAGGGGAAGGCGGCTCCGGAGCACCGTCCGCGGATCGCCCAGCCTTCCATTCGGAAATCGAGCAGGCGGCCGGGCAGGCTAAAGGCTAATTGCCAAGTGCTAATTGCTAATCGCTGACGGGCTACTTCTGCGCCGGAGGGTCGTGGCTAGAACCGGAAGCCGGCGCGGGATCGGCGGGTGCGGTGGCCGTGTGCGGCACGGAAGTCGCAGGCGCCGTATGCGGCGCGTCCGGGGTAGTCGTCATGGCGCTTTCTGGGTTCAACAGGTGATCGTGACTGGGCCCCAGACCTAACTTGATGAGGGCGCGCGAGTCGGGGACGGTTTTTGATTGCCAACCGTTGTCAGCCTGATAGCGGCGCATGGCGTCTTCACACGCCTGGTTCCATTTGCCCGTCGCGTCGCCAGTCAGATAATGTTCGCGGATCAGCGCTTCCTGGATTTCTTGAGCGCGTTCGGAGTCGATTTTCTGCTGGCCGCGGGCACGGACGTTTTTTTTGCGCCGCGAACTTGGACGCTTCCGGCTTGCGGCAGTGTGGGTTGTAGTCGTCGACTTGGATCCGCTAGCCGTAGCGGAACTGTGCGGAGCCGGGGTTTTTGTGGTTGAAGTTTCGCTCCCCGACGTGGGGCCGGTTTGCGCCGCCGACGCAACGACACACGCCAGCAACAGCGCGCCCGCAGCGCCGAAAGGGAATGTTCGGGTTCCTGGCAAAACTTTTTCAGTCAACACGAAGTGCTTTTCCCGGCCGCTTTTCTTCGGGAATCCCTCGGGCAAAACAAAAGCCCAATGGAATCCTGGCATTGTACTGGTCCCCGATCATCATCCTCGATTGAGGGGTACAGTGCCAGTTCCAATTGGGCCAGTTCCGGTTACGGAAGTGTGCCTGCGAGAAATGCCGTTCCCTCCTGACGAGTCGAGCCGCGCTGACGGACCAGGAACACTACATCCTGGCCGCTCTTCATGCCGGACTCTACGCGGGCAAATTCTTCCTCGCTGTTCACGGGTTGTTTGTTGACCTCGAGAATGACGTCGCCACGACCCAGGCCGATGTCTTCCGCGAAGGAGTTCGGCCTCACTTCCTGCACGATCACGCCTTTGCCGGCGGGCATGTCGAGCCGGTCAGCCATTTCCGGAGTCACCTTGCGAACCGCCAGGCCAAACTTACTGGGCTTGGGAGTGTTGTCGTTTTCGCTGTCCTGATCTTCGCCGAGTCGCGCCGCAAACAGTTTCGAGCGGTCGGCAATGGTCACACTCGCATCCTGGGTTTTGCCGTTGCGCACGAAGCCCAGAGACACTTTCGACCCCGGTTTGCGCGACGCGATATCGGAGACCAGTTCGTCGCCCTTCGTCACTTTCTTGCCTTCCACGCTGACGATGGTGTCGCCCACTTTCAGGCCCGCCTGTTCCGCGGGGCCGCCAGCCACAACGCTGGAAACGGTCACGCCTGACCCGGTGCCGTACACGCGGGCAATCGCCGGAATCTCATCTTTGCCAAACATAATGCCGATGGAGCCGCGCACCACGCGGTGCTCAGGGGCAATCAGCTGGTTGTAAACCTCGACCACCGTTTTCGAAGGCAACGCGAATCCTACGCCGGCATAGGCGTTGGTCTCGCTCAGAATCGCGGTGTTGATTCCAATCACTTCGCCAGCCATATTCACCAGCGGTCCGCCGGAGTTGCCCGGATTGATGGCGGCATCGGTCTGGATGAACGTCTGAAACTGCCGGTTGGGCACAATGTCGCGCCCTTTGGCGGAAACAATTCCCGCTGTGACGGTCTCCGACAATCCGAAAGGACTACCCACCGCGAGCACCCAGTCGCCTACCTGCATGCTGTCGGAATTGCCCATTTTCGCGGCGGGAAGCGCGCGATCCACCTCGACCTTGATCACCGCCAGGTCAGTTTCCTGATCGGTGCCGACGACTTTCGCTTCGTGCTGCACCCCGGGAGGATCGTCTTCGAAACGCACGCGCACGCGGTCCGCTTTCTCGACCACGTGCCGGTTGGTGACGATATAGCCTTTGGAATCTACAATTACGCCCGAACCGAGCGAACGCTCACGAATGGGGCCGTCGTTGCCGGGACCTCCAGCCTGTCCGCCGGGCCCGCCGAAGAAGCGGTTAAAGAAGTCGTCAAACCCACCACCATCGCCGCCCTCCTGATCGTCGTCGGGAGCCTGCCCGCGCCGCCGGTGCACGTTCTTGATGGTCGATTCGGTGTTGATGTTGACCACGCTCGGTTCCAGCTGCTTGGCGATCTGCGAAAAAGTGTTCGAAAGCTGCTGCGGCGAAGGCATGGAAAGCGGCGTTGCGTCGCTGCTCTTTTGCCCTTCTTTGCCCTTGACGCCGTAGGAAACCACCGAACCGATCAGGATGCCGACCGAAAGCGTAGCCAGAATGCTGAAGGTATAAACCCAACGATGGGCTCTCATCCGCACCCAAATGTCCCGCGAATCCATGCCTACTTCCC
>DATGHF010000030.1:0-66168 GCA_035308125.1 Candidatus Sulfotelmatobacter sp. | reverse complement strand
GATTGGACATCATCCATCAGCGTGAGGCATCGAGCCTTGAATTCGGTGGCGGCGATTTGTTTCATGTCCTCGTTGTACCATACCTGGTCATCTCCAGATGACCACTTGACTATGTCAGCTTCTTCGCCCGCTTGTATTCGTCAAACTTCTCCAAAAACCGATTAATTTCTTCCTTCTGCAAATAATACGGTGTAGACAAGCGAAGCTTGTTTGGGTCCCCGCCGCGGATTCGGATCTTGTAGGTCTTCCACATCCAGTTCTCCAAATCTATCCGCGGGACCGGCGGGACATTTACGCTTACGATCGCACAGCGCAGGGCAGGGTCGGGCGAGGTCCAGGATTCGGCGCCGCGCTTTTTCATCTCATCGAGAATGTAATCGGCGAGCTTGCGATGGCGGCGCTCGATGCGGTCCAAGCCGATATCGTTGGCGAGCTTGATTGAGGCACGCAGTCCCCACAGCGCAGGCACGTTCGAACTTCCGATGCGCTGGAAGCGTTCGGCGCGAAGTTTCTTATCGTCCCAGCCCTCGGTGACGATCGTGTTCCACAGGCGGTCGATTACCTCGTCGCGAACGTAAAGAAAACCTGAACCCTTGGGCGCTTGCAGCCACTTGTGCGGGCTTGATGAGTACATGTCGCAGCCGATCTCGTGGATGTTGAGGCGCATCATGCCGGGAACGTGCGCGCCGTCGACGGCGGAGAGAATCCCTTTCGAGCGAGCCAACGTGCTCAACTCCTTGGCGGGCAGCACCACTCCTGAGAACGTTGTGACGTGGCTGAAGAAGATTATTCGCGTACGCGGAGTGATGGCGTCGTTGAATAAATTCAGGACCTGCGCTGCATCTTTAACGGGCCGGGGAAGCGTGACTTTTCTTACGACGATACCATAACGTTTGGCCTTCAAATTCCAGGGATGCTCGCCGCCGGGGTGTTCCTGGTCGGTCATCAGGACTTCGTCGCCTTGTTTCAGGTCCAGGCCGTTGGCGATGTAGCTGTTGGCTTCGGTGGCGTTGCGCAGCAAGGCAATCTCATCGCGATGGCAGCCGACGAAATCGGCGAGGGGATCGCGGAATTCGTTCCAGGCGGCGTATCCCCAGATTGGGTAGTCTTCGGGATCCTGCTGGTCCATCTTCTCAGTGGTGTTGTAGCCATCGAAGACGGCGCGGAGCACCGGGGCGGGGCTGGAGCCGACGGTGCCGTTGTTGAGGTAAATCTCGTCCTCGGGAATCAGGAATTGCTTGCGCATCTCGGCCCAGTACGCGTCTTCCTGGCTCGCGACGTTGCGGTCGAGCAGGGAATGGTCGGGCAGCGAGGCGGGTGCTTTCTCGAGTTGGGCGAATAAATGGCGAGGGACGGCCAGCGCGGCAGCCACTCCGGTGGTAGCGCTGGCGAGAAAGCGGCGGCGATTCAGCATAAGGACCTCCCGGTCGGCGACCGTTATACCACGGGCGGCCCAGGGGGCGCCGAAAAGGGCAGCCGCCCTCGGCAGTGGCTCAATTTGAATTTCTCCGCGCTCTTTGCGGTTTTTCCTTTGCGAACTCAGCGAATAAAGAGTCCTTTTCTTGGGCAAATCATAAAGACTTTAACCGCAGAGTGCGCAAAGAAAGTCCGCAAAGAGCGCAGAGAAATTCAAATTGAGCCACCACCCCGCCCGCATAAAGTCGGGAAGCTGGGCCACGTTCCGTCAAATTACTTAACGCAGGGGGGCCGGATAACCCAAAACGGGCTTGGTAGCGTCTAATCAACAGGATCGAAAGATTGGAGCTGGGGTGTGTTCGCACCGGGGGTATAATCGGGCGTAAGGAGTCTTTATGAAGAGCAGGTGGCTGGCAATCGCGATCGCAATGGCGGCGTTCAGCGCAGGGCCCTGGACGCAGGCGCAAGTTCAAGATCAAGACAAAGATCAGCCCAAGGCAGCGGACGCGCAGGGCAAGCCTGCTCCTCCGCCGGCGGCGCTGCCCACCCAGGATGACAGCCAGGTGAAGCACGACGGGGGCAAGACCGACGTGGATGCCGTGGGCAACCGCAACGTGGGATGCGGACGCGGCGTGGGCAACTGGTACACCGTGGAAGGCCAAGTGGCGCGGGGACGCGTCTACGCGCAGCAGATTGAGTCGCAAATCAAGCTGGTGAACGATCCCGTCATTACCGAGTATGTGAACCGCATCGGGCAGAACCTGGTGCGCAACTCCGACGCGCAAGTGCCCTTCACCATCAAAGTGATTGATTCCGACGTGGTGAATGCCATGGCGCTGCCGGGCGGATTCTTCTACGTAAATTCCGGGCTGATCCTGGCCGCGGACGAAGAAGCGGAAATGGCGGGCGTGATGGCGCACGAAATCGCGCACGTGGCCGCCTGCCACTACGGCCGCGAAATGACCCGGGCCAACCTGCTGCAGATGGCGTCGATCCCATTCATTTTCATGGGCGGGGCGCTGGGCTACGGGCTGTACGAAGCGTCCAGCATTGGCATTCCGCTGGGCTTCTTCAAGTTCTCGCGCGGGTTCGAGGCCGAGGCCGACTATCTGGGCATCGAATACATGTACCGGGCGGGATATGATCCGTCGGCGTTCGTGTCGTTCTTCGAAAAGATTCAGGCCATGGAGAAGAAGAAGCCGGGCACGCTCTCGAAAGCATTCGACACTCATCCGCAGACTCCAGACCGGATCGAGAAGTCGCAAGAGGAAATCCGCAAGATTCTCCCCGCGAAGCAGCAGTACGTTGTGACCACGTCCGAGTTTGACGAGGTGAAGGCGCGGCTGGCTTCGATCGAGAATAAGCACAAACTGCTCGACCAGAAAGACGGCAACAAACCGAGCCTGCGGCGTACCTCGAATACCGACACCAAGAACGGCGATACCAAGACCGACGACGACCGTCCAACTTTGAAACGGCGGGACGATTCGTCGAACTAAGTTCGGTGGTTGACCGCGATTGATGAAGCGAAGAAACCGGCGGCTGCGGCCGCCGGTTTTTCTTTTGCTACAATTTGGGGCACACCGAACGGGGGTAATTGCGGTATCCCTTGTTAGGATTGTCTCCGTTCGTCGGCTCTCATCGCCGGGAAGCGTGCCATGCGATTCTTCTCTTCACTGTCGGTGATTTTCATCCTGCACGCCTGGTGTCGTCCTGTGGTCGCTCAAGAGCCGACGGTAGTGCGGGTGGGCGTGACCGTACCGCAAAGCGGCGACCAAGCGGTGTCGGCAATCGAGGTGCGGGACCGGTTGGTGAAGGCTCTCAATCAACAGAGGCCCGACAAAAAGCTCCGGTTGTCCGGGGACGCCGTGGCCCTGGAAACCGAGTGGGGCAGCAAGGCGATCACGGAGGCGAAAGAAAAGAACTGCCCGTTCGTGCTCTCCACGCAGCTTACGGGTTTGCATACCTCCTCGATTCTGCGACCTACGACTACCGATGAATCGGAGCTTCACACGGTTCCGGTGTTCGATGTCACGGTGGAGTACCGGCTGACCCGTGTAATCGACGGAGCGACGTTCGCGATCGGATCGGCGCAAGCGAAGGACACGACCTCGCTACAGGAAGTGGTGTGGCGTACCTTGGCACAGGTTGCGGGCAAGGCGCTGGTTGACATCGCGAAGGCGGGTGTACCGCGCGGCGAATCGCGGACGGCGGAAAATTCTACCGAAAAACTGAATTCAGCGCAGGCGGAGGCGCCAAGGATCGCCGCCAACCTTTGCGCATGGCTGCCGACCGGGATTCCGCACTCCGACGCGTTGCCCCGCGCCTGCGACTATGTCATGAGTTTGCCGGAGACGATGCCGAATTTCATCTGCCATCAGGAGGCGTCGCGCTACCGCGGCAAGAGCCGCGCGCCCACCGATCTGATCACCGCGTCGGTGAGATACGAAGACGGGCGCGAATCCTACGGCGAAATCAAAGTGAACGGGAAGCCCGAGACCCTGGCGGTCGCGCAAGCCACGGGGCTTTGGTCCACGGGAGAGTTTGGCAGCAACAATCTGCGCTCCATCTTCAACCCGCGGAACCAACCTGTGTTCGACTTTGCCCGGGAAGGAACGCTAGGTGAGCATGCTGCATGGATCTTCACCTACAAGATCGCCAAGCAGAACGAGCCGTTGTGGCGACTGCACGGCGAGGATCAAGTGGTGGCCCCGCCTTATGAAGGGGAGTTGTGGATCGACCAGAAAACCGGCAGCGTGGTTCGATTCGAATCGATTGCAGAGGAACTCCCGGCGAACTTTGTCCTGAGTAGAGCCGAGATTCAAATCGACTACGAAGACGTGCGCTTCGCGGATGGGTCGGAGTTCACGCTGCCTTCGAGCTTTGCTGTATCCACAAACCTTCGCGGCGGACAGGCGACCCGGAATGTCGTACGTCTCACGGATTTTCACAAATTCAGAGCCAAGGGTCGTCTCGTCCTGAATGCAGGATCGAACCCTTCGGCATCGGTCCCGGCAGCGCAGGTTCCGCCGAGTGCAGCGGCCGTGCGGAAAGACTTGCAGGAGAGTGAGGCGATCTTTTCCGCGATTCGCGATCAGGCCGTGCAGGAAGATGAAGCTCGGCAAGAAGCGGAGCAGGCGCAAGTGCTGAATGGGGCAACGGCCCCGATTCTGGAGAGATTGTCGCAACTGCGGGGAGAGCAACGGCAGATTCAGGCGCAACATCAGACGATTGCTGTGGCGAACGCCGAAGGGAAGAACGCCGCCGCCGACGCTGGCAGCCCGCCGCGGACCGCACTCAAGGTCGAGGTGAGGCTGGTGCCGGTGAGTGTGGTGCTGCGGGATGGAAAAGGGCATGCGGTGGGGAATCTGGGTCAGGAGAATTTCCGACTGTTCGACAATGGAAAGCCGCAGGTCATCACGCAGTTTTCGGTCGAGGCGTCCGTGCCGGGCATTCCGGCGCAGGGCGCCGAAGCAGTCAGTACGCAGGAAACGATGCAGTTGGTAACCAATCAAAACCGCCCTGCGGGGACGGAGCGCAACACGGCTTATCTTTTTGACGATGCCCATTCGAATCTTGCGGAGATGGCGGGCGCGCGCGAAGCCGCGGTGCGACATCTTGGCGCGTTGAAGGCGGGGGAGCGCGCCGCTGTCTTCACGACTTCTGGCGCTGTAGTTATCGATTTCACCGACGACCAGGAGAAGCTGCTGGCTGGGGTGCGCAAGCTGAGGCCGCACGAAATCAACTCCGAGTTCGATTGCCCGCCCATCAGCTATTACATTGCGGACCTCATGATTAACAAGCGGGATCCGGAGGCTGAGAGCGTCGCGGTCGCCGAGGTCATGGAATGCGCTTTCCAGGGGGCCTCGCCCTCGCCGCTTGCGCAACGTATGGCGACCGCCAAGGCTGTCGAGGTGCTGGATAGCGGGAACGCCGAAAGCAAGAATGCGATCGAAACTCTGAGCCGCGTGATCCGCAGAACCGAATCGATGCCGGGCCAGCGCAGTATCGTCGTGGTTTCGCCGGGCTTTCTCGCCCTCACGCCGGATTTGCTTGAAGTCGTGATGGCCCTGGTCGAGGGCGCCGTCCGCGCGGGAATTATTGTCAACTCGCTGGATCCCCACGGGCTCTACACCGCCGGAGTCTCCGGCAAAAGCAGCCTACCCGGGCGGAACAGATTTCTGCTCGCCAACGCTGAAGCTCAGGCGCTGGGAGATGTGATGGCTGAATTCTCCACTGGCACGGGTGGAATCTTCTTCCACAATAACAATGATCTGGATGAAGGCTTTCGGCGCACCGCGTCAGCCCCGGAGTTCGTCTACGTTCTCGGGTTCTCGCCGCAAAAGCTGGACGGGAAATTTCACAAGCTGAAGGTCAGTTTGGATGGCGCGGAAAAGTACGAGGTCCAGGCCCGGCTTGGGTATTACGCGCCCAAAGCCGCGCGCCCGAAGTAAGCCACGGGGGCGCCCCTGCTCGCCGCGGACAAAGGGAGTCGCTCCATATGCCTTTTACCCGCGGAGAGCCTCAGGCGGCGTGCTTGGCCAGTTGTGCCGCGCGCTCGCGATGGCGGTCGGGAGAGGTGATGACCTTCATCTCCTGCCAGTCGTAGGGAAACTCCTGGCCGCAATCGAGGCACGCCACATAGGTTCCGGTCAAAGCTGCGGCCTGGGGGCGGCGCGCTGCTCTGCGAACGGTAACGGGAAAGCTGTAGCGGGAATGCCGGCAGCCGAAAAATGCGTTCATCAACTTTGTAATCATGACTCTACCTTTCAGACCTGGGTAACTGCCCTACCAAGCATGCGTGTCCCCCTCAGAACCGTTGCTCCTCGACTCGCCAATACGCGCATGCACCTACGAACCTAAACCACCTGCACCTAAAATAGTTGCGCATCACCTGTTCCTCTGTGCCTGCAATCACGACTGCTTGTGACCGTCCCAAATCCTCGCGACTGCAATCCACAGCAAAGAGACACTGTAATACTTAGATTCCAATCTGGCGCAAAGGGTTTCGGATTTCGCCTGGTTCCGGGTCCAAGGCGGGAAAATCGCAGAAACCTTTGCACTGGATATAGTTACGGGAGGGCGAAAAACGTTTCAGAGGCAGTTTGGGGTGGTAAATCTTGTCGGCGCGAGCGCCATAGATCCGACGGCTGGCGCCCGGAGGCACAGGAGAATGAGATCCTTCGGCCCGCGAAGCAAACCGCGGGCTCTCAGCATGACAAGCGCCGGTGGGTACGCTGAATGCGTAAGGTCAAGGCTGTGAGCCGGAACGTAAAAGAACAAGAGCCAAAAGCCAAGAGCCAAGAGCCAAGTCCTACACGCTCTGCGGGCCTCGCTTTTTGTGCTGCTGGCATTTGGTCATGATGGCGGAGCGGAGCCGGCTGCGGAGGTCGTCGGGAAGTTCGTAGGGAAGGGAATCGCGGTAGATCTGGATGGTCTTCTTGGTTGTGTCGCAAACCACGTAGCAGTTGTGGCACCAGGAGAGATGATTCTCCAGTTCGGTTTTTGTGTTCTCATCGAGGACGCCGTCCAAATAATTGGTCAGCTCCTGCAGGAAGTCAGAGCATTTCACTGGTTGCCATCTCCACTCTCGCGTTTCTGGAAGTAGCGTCCGAGCCGCTCGCGCAACTGCAGGCGCGCCCGCAGCAGCCGCGACTTGACCGCCGGCACGCTCAACTCGAGCGCGGAAGCGGTTTCCTCGGTCGACAGCCCTTCCACATCCCTTAATACGAACACCGTCCGAAAGCCTGGGGGCAGGCCCTGGATGGTCTTGCTCAAAATCTCGCGCAACTCCGACTGGTTATACAGCTGCTCTGGATTCGGACTCCAGTCGGCAATTTCGCGGGGAAGAGAATCATCTTCAGTCTTGATCTCCTCATCCAGAGAAACCGTGCGCTCTGGCTTGCGGCGCCGCAACTTCATCAGCGCTTCGTTTACGGCAATGCGAACCAGCCAGGTATAAAACTTCGACTGCTCCTGGAACTGGGCCAGATTTCCGTAAGCTTTCAGGAACGCTTCCTGCACCACGTCTTCCGCATCTTCACGGTTTTGCGTGATATGCTGCGCGATCCGGAAAACGTTGCGATCGTACCGCCGAACCAGCTCTTCGAAAGCCGAATCGTCGCCCCGCTTGGCCGCCTGCACCAGCGCCAGCTCTTCCGTAACAGGAGGCGCTACTACTTTGTTTTCGATGGCGCTCATAGTATTGACGATGCAGTATTTTCGGCCAACGCGGCTCGCGAAAATCAGAACTGTTATTCTACTTGGTAACCTGGCCCTTTGCCCAATCGCTTTGACGTAGTCGGAAATAAAAGTTTGCTATAAAGTGCGAGCATGCCTTCTGTAAGCCGATAAGCGGTTACAAAAGTACCCTAAGCCCTCTCGTACAAGTACCGTATAATCAGCAGTTAGGGCATCGTGTTCTTGGCGTGGCGCACGGTGGCGCGGTAGCGAAGCGGCAAAGTTGAGGATGCACGCGGTATTTCGTCGCCCCAAAGATTTTGGTGAGGTAGAAGCAAAGCAGGAAGCTGAATTCCCCTGGAAACGGTCTTCTGACGATGGCGGAAAAGAACGAGATCCAGCAGTTGGTGGAGCAGGCGGTCACGCAGGCGCTTGTCGGCGAAGTTCCTCGCCTGCAAGCGGAGCTGGTGCGGCGGGTGATGGAGGCGATCCCTGCGGCTGGCGGTGCCGGCGGCGATGCGGCCAAACTGCTTCAATCGGTGAACGGGGTCCAGACCGGGACCACGCAGAAAGAAATTCTCCGGGCGTTGATCGATGGCGGAAGCGCGCACTGCGCCCGCGCTGCTTTATTCGTGGTGAAAGCCGGAACCGCTACGGGATGGCAAGGCCGGGGCTTTTCTGATGACGACTCGGTGAAGGACTTTACTCTCGATATGAATGCCGGTCCGGTGGCTCACGCCTACGTGAACCGGGTGGTTGCCCCCGCCAACATTGCCGAGATGGGTGCGAGATTCGTGGAGCATTTCGGCGCGCCCAGCAACGAACAAATACTGGTGCTGCCTCTGTTGCTGAAGGATAAAGTTGCGGGCCTGGTCTACGCCGACGGCGGCGCGACCGGAGCACTCGATGGCGCCTCCCTCGAAATTCTGGTGATGGCGACCAGCGCGTGGCTGGAAGTGGTTTCGCTGCGCAAGCAAGCGCAGCAGCGGGAGACGGTTGAGGCTGCGCCGGAACGCGGCATGGCTCCGGCTGCGGCTCCGGTGCAGACGGTCAGTTCGTTTTCGGATCCTTTCGCCTCGCATGCTCCCAAGCACATCCCGGCAAGGGCAATTCCCGAGCCTGCGGCCGAAGTTGTGGAAGTGGCCTCCGCGGCTCATTCTCCGTCGGCCGGGGCGGCGCCTGCGGCCGCGGCGGATCCGTTCGCCGGGCTCAACCCCGAGGATGCGGACACACATCGCAAAGCGCAGCGCTTTGCCCGCCTGCTGGTGGATGAGATCAAGCTTTACAACCAGGCCAAGGTCGCGGAAGGCCGCAAGCACAAAGACTTGTACGATCGGATGAAAGACGATATCGAGAAGAGCCGGTCGACGTATCAGAAGCGCTACGGCGCGACCATCGCCAACGCCCCGAACTATTTTCAGCAGGAATTGGTTCGCAGCCTGGCCGAAGATGATATTTCGATCATGGGTGCGAATTTCAAGCGGTAGCTGTGGTTGTGGCGAACGAAAACCTTTAACCACCAAGGACACGAAGTATCACGAAGGATTTTGTTCTTGGGGCGCCGGATTAGATTTTGCAGTTGTTTCAACCAGATGTGGCTGTAACCAGGTTTCGTTAAGCCAAGGTTTTTCAACCAGGTCTCTGGCGCGGCTCCGCGCATCAAACATAAAGTGGTTCGATTGTGCCTCAAGTTGTGGTGGGTGATCGCGGTCGGCGTGGTGTGCGGACTTGCGTCGCATTCGGTCGGCTGGGCGCGTCCCTTGCAGGCTTCCGCTCCGCAATCGTCTAACCCCAATTCTGGCGCTCCGAGTTCTGCAGAAAGGAAAACTTCCCCTGCGCCGCCCACCGCGCCTGCGGATCCGTCGTCTGCCGCGGCCAAACCTCAGACTAAACCGCTCAGACCGGACGCGAGTCCGGCTTCCCCCAGAAAACCAGTAGGTGCGAGAACAAACGCCCACACTTCCGCGCACGGTCGCGTATCCAGCGTCAGGCGGCGCCACGGGCCAGTCTCTCCGCGGGTGCGGCGCATGCGGCAGGCCTTCGTAGCGTCAGCGAGCTTGCGCACGATGGCTCAACAACTCGAGCAGGATCGCACCCCAGCCGCTTACGCCGGAGTGGAAGCCTTCGCGCGTGCCCACGCCAAAGAAGATGCCGGGGCACTGGCCTGGCTGGTCGACGGATACGCGCACGTGCTCGACCACGAATACGCCAAAGCCATCGATCCCCTGAACCGCGCCAAGCCCCTCGCCGGCGATCTCGGCGACTACGTGGCCTACTACCTTGGCACTTGCTACCTGCAAACTGGACGTCGCGGCGAAGCGCTGGCAACGCTGGCGGAGTTCGACACGTCGCATCCGGATTCGCTGCTGGTGCGGGACGCCCATGTGGCTTATGCCGACGCGCTGGTCCCGGAAGGACGAGCCGCGGAAGCGGCGGCGCTGCTGGAAAAAGATCGCCTGCCAGCGCGGTCTGATATCGAACTGGCGCTGGGCACGGCCTACGCTGCCACGGGTGACCATGCCAAAGCGGCGGAAGCGCTGGCCAACGTTTACTACAACATGCCCACCAGCAGCGACGCCGACGCTGCGTATGCCGAACTCAGAAAGCTGCCGTCGCTGCCCTCGCCAACCGCCCAGCAACTGAAGACGCGCGCGGATTTGCTGATGAAAGCTCGCCGTTACAGCGATGCCGCCGATTCGTATCGTGACCTGCTGCGCGTTTCCAAACCGGAGGATCGTCCTGCAGCGCAGATTGCTCTTGCCGACGCGTTACACCATGGCAGCCGCGACCGTGAGGCGCGCGCGGAATTGGCGATGCTGGCCGCGAGTGGCGATCCGCTGAAAGAGCATCGCTTATTTATCCTCAGTGAAATCGAATGGTCCGCCGGCAATAACGACGCTTTCTATCGCGCCGTCAACGAACTGCGGGAAGCTCCACAGAATCCCTGGCTGGAACAAGCTTTGCTCTCCACCGCCAATCTGCATCTGGTGCATCACGAGTACGATCAGGCGCTCGAAACTTATCGGGAACTGCAGCAGCGCTATCCCACTGGAACACGCGCCTCCTACGTGCACTGGCGCGCCGCCTGGCTGACCTTGCGCCAAGGCCACAACGCCGAAGCCGAAAAAGGGTTCGAAGAGCAGATTGCCCTCTACCCGGCGGGGGCGGAGACTCCGGCCGCGTTGTACTGGCGGGCGCGCCTGGCGGAAGAAGATCGCCAGCCCGCGCTGGCCCGCGCCTTCTATCAGAAGCTCTCCGAGCGTTATCTGAATTACTACTACGCGGAGTTGGGCCGGCAGCGGCTGAAGGCGATCCCTTTAACGCCCGACGTCACTCAGCACTACACGTTGCTCGATCGCGTCCAGGGGCTCGGCGGAAAAGAAAAAGTTGAGGATTCTGACCCGCCCACCGACGATCTGCACTGGCAAAAGGCGCAGTTGCTGGGGAACGGCGGCCTGGTTGATTTTGCCGTGCGTGAACTGCAGGCCGCGGCCGGTGCGGCCCACAGCTCGTGGGCTCCGGCGGAGACCGCGAAGCTGTACGCGGAAAATGGGCAGTTCGACCGCGCGGTCGAGCTCATGAAGCACACCACGCCCAGTTACTTCGCGCTCGATCTGCCCGACCTGCCGCGTTCGTACTGGGAAGCGCTGTTTCCGAAACCTTACTGGAGCGACCTGAAGCGCTACGCTGCGGGCAATGGGCTGGACCCTTACCTGGTGGCGTCGTTGATCCGGCAGGAATCGGAGTTTAACCCGATGGCGGTTTCGCGGGCGAACGCGATCGGCCTGATGCAGTTGCTGCCGAAGACAGGGAAGCTGGTGGCCCGGCAGGAAAAATTGAAGCGCTACAATCCCAGCCAGCTCTACACGCCGGCGGTGAATCTGGAGCTGGGTACGCGCTATTTCCGCGGCATGGTCGACCGCTACGGCGGTGCCCTGGAGTATGCGCTCGCCGCTTACAACGCGGGCTCGGAACGCGTAGCCGACTGGATGGGACAGGGGCAGTATCGCGATCCCCAGGAATTTGTGGAGTCCATCCCGTTCACCGAAACGCGGGAATACGTGCAGGCCATTCTGCGGAATGCGAATGTGTACAAGCAACTCTACGGGACGCCGTAAAGAAGAACCCCGCCAGGTACTTATGTGGTGACCGTTCAGTCCCCGGATATAGTTTGTCATCCTGAGCGAAGCGAAGGACCTATGCAATCGCTGGCAGCGCCGACGCTGCTGGCAAGTTGCACAGGTCCCTTCGGCAGGCTCAGGGCAGGCTCTTCGTCCCGCAAGAGACGCGGGCCTCAGGATGACAAGATGATTGCTGGGAGTTGCTAAGCGAGAGCGTTAGCCTGCACCATGACTCACGCGGAAGCACTGCTCGGCCACTACTCGTAGTGAGGCTTGGCGAACACGATTTCCATGATCAGCAATGAAGCGCCGACCACAATCGAGCTGTCGGCCAGATTGAATACCGGCCATTGATACTGCTTCACGTAGACCAGCAGAAAGTCCACCACATGGCCAGTGGCCAGACGATCCCAAAGATTGCCGGTTGCGCCGCCCAGGATCAGCGACAGGGCAATTCCTGAAATCGACAGCGCCCGGGTCTGCTTCCAGAGCAGCGTCAAGACGATTGCCATCGCGACCATGGAAAAGGCGATGAGCACATCGGTTTTCCAGCGCGCGGGATGGTCGGCGAAAAGGCTGAAGGCGGCGCCGCTGTTTTCGGTGTGGGTGAGACGAAAAAATCCGGGAATGACCTGGACGTGGGCGTAGAGCGCAATGCGGGTTGCTGCCAGCCGCTTAGTCCAATGATCGAGCAGGACAACCACAACAACTAAGAAGAGATGGGCGGCGCGGGCGGCGTTCTTGGTCATTCAGAAGTTATTGTAAGCGGTTTTCTCCGCGATCTCCGCGGCCGTCCTTCGCGATCTCTGCGGTTAAGAGCTTTTTCGCTGCTGGCCTGGCCGAGAACGCTATCTAACACGAAGGGTAACTTTACGAGTTCCCTTCCAATTCCTTCAGCACCGCGCTGCAGCGTTCGCAGATCGTGGGATATGTCTTGTCCTCGCCCACGTGTGGAGAATAATTCCAGCAGCGGTCGCACTTGGCGCCGTCGGCTTTCTTGACCTCGAGGTGCACTCCGCCAGTGCTGCCGTTACCCGAGCCTTGCGTCAGCGTCACTGCGGAAACGATGAACAGATAGCGCAGCTGGTCTTTATAGCGCGCAAGAACCGAATACGCGGGATCGGCGGCGGTGATGACTAACTGTGCCTCCAGGCTCTTGCCGATGCGCTTGCTGTTGCGTTCTTCTTCGAGAGCTTTCAGAGCTTGTTCCCGCACCGCGAGTAGCGTGGTCCAGTCTTGCAGTTGCTGCGTGTCTTCCTCGGAAACAAGCTCATCGCCCAGGATCGCGGCCGCGACAGGGAATTCGGCCAGGTGGATGCTCTCCAGACGGCCTGCCATTTTCGGCAAGTGCTGCCAGACTTCTTCGCAGGTGAAAGTCAGGATCGGCGCCAGCAGGCGCGCCATGGCTTCGCTAATGCGCCACAGTGCAGTCTGCGCCGAGCGGCGGCCGGGAGAATTGGGCGCGTATGTGTAAAGCCGGTCTTTGATCACGTCGAAATAAAACGCGCTGAGTTCGACCACGCAGAAGTGGTTCACGCGGTGGTAGATCTTGTGAAAAGCGAATTCTCCGTACCAGGTGCGCAGATCGAGCGCCAGTGCCACGCTTTGGCGCAGCATGTACTGATCGAGCGCTTCCATCTTTTCGAAGGCAACCGCGTTGGATTGCGGGTCGAAATCGTAGAGATTGCCGAGGGCGTTCTTGAAGAGATTGTTGCGGATGGCGCGGTAATTCTCACCCACGCGTTGCATCAGCGTTTCCGAGCCGACAACGTCTTCGCGGAAGTCGACTGACGCCACCCAAAGGCGCACGATTTCTCCGCCCAGTCGGCCGGCGATGTCGACAGGGTCCACGTCGTTGCCGCGGGATTTTGACATGGCCTGGCCTTTTTCATCGAGCGTCCAGCCGGGAGTAACTACGCCGCGATACGGCGGCGTGCCGTGCGTTCCCATGGCGCAGAGCAGCGAAGACTGGAACCATCCGCGGTATTGGTCGCCGCCTTCGAGATAGAGATCAGAGGGCCAGGGATAAGTTGGTTCGTCGTTGATCAAGGCGAGATAGCTTGCGCCCGATTCGAGCCACACGTCGAAGATGTCGGTTTCCTTCTCGAACTTGGTGCTGCTGCAGTGCGGGCACTTCGTGTTCGCGGGAAGAATCGTGTCGGATTCGGAAGTGAACCAGGCATCGGCTCCCGAGCGCGCGAAAAGATCAACAACTTTCTGATTGATGGCGTGATCGTTGAGCGGCTTGCCGCAGGCTTCGCACAGAAACACGGCGATGGGCACGCCCCATACGCGCTGTCTCGAGATGCACCAGTCGGGGCGGGTTTGGATCATGTTGGAAAGGCGTTCTTCGCCCCAGGCCGGGTCCCATTTCACTTTCTTAATTTCTTCCAGGGTGCGGGTGCGGAGGGTGTCGTTCTTCCCCTCGACCCCGGCTTTTCTGCCCGGCATCGGCGTTTCCATCGAGATGAACCACTGCTCCGTCGCGCGAAAGATCACGGGATTGTGGCAGCGCCAGCAGTGCGGATAGGAGTGCTCCAACTTGTCGGAGTGCAGCAATGCGCCGCGTTGGCGCAATAGCTCAATGATCAGCGGATTCGCTTTGAAGACATACTGGCCGTTGTACTCCGGCAAGCCGTTGCGCAGGATGCCTTTTTCATCAACGTTGCTGGTGGCGTCGAGGCCGTATTTCGTGCCGGTGGCAAAATCCTCCGCGCCGTGCGAGGGCGCCGTGTGGACCACGCCCGTGCCCGTGTCCATGGTGACGTAGTCGGCGAGCACGCCGAGAATTTTACGGTCGAGGAACGGATGCTGGAAGATCAGGCGTTCCATCTTGCGGCCGGGAAAGTGGGCCAACTCGCGGGGATCGGTAAGGCTACATTTTTCGGCGACATCCTTGGCGAGCTTGGACGCGACGATGTAAACTTCGCCGCCCGATTCCAGCGCAACGTATTCTTCATCCGGATGGAAAGCCACGGCCATGGAAGCAGGCAGCGTCCACGGTGTGGTGGTCCAGATGATGGTTGAAACCTTTTTCCCGGCGAGCGCGGGATCGATCTTCGCCGGATCATCGCTAAGCGCGTACTTCACCCAGATTGTCGGGCTGGTGTGATTCTCGTACTCGACTTCGGCTTCGGCCAGGGCGGTTTCGTCGTGCATGCACCAGTAGACGGCGCGCAGGCCCTTGTAAACAAAGCCGTTCTCGTAAAACGAGAAGAACGTTTTCAAAACGACCGACTCGTACTGCGGATTCATGGTGGCATACGGCCGGTCGAATCGCCCGAAAACCCCGATACGCTTGAACTGCTGGCGCTGCAAATCGAGGAACTTTTGTGCATATTTGCGGCATTCGGTGCGCACGTCGGTGGGCCGCATCTGCAGTTTCTTGCCGCCCAGTTCCTTGTCGACTTTGATCTCGATGGGCAGGCCATGGCAGTCCCATCCGGGGACGTAAGGAGCGTCGAAACCCGCCATGGTCTTGGATTTGACGATGAAATCCTTCAGGCATTTGTTAAACGCCGTGCCCATGTGAATGGGGCCGCTGGTGTAGGGCGGGCCATCGTGCAGGATGTACTTAGGCCTGCCTTTTCGGGCCTCGCGAATGCGCTCGTAGATGCCCATTTGCTCCCAGCGTTCGAGCATTTTTGGCTCGTTCTGGGGCAGGTTGGCCTTCATGGGGAAGGCGGTTTTGGGCAAATTGATGGTGGCTTTCAGTTCGAGCGGCACGCGCGGTCAGATCCTCTCAAATGATTGAATCTTTTCATTATAGGGAGGTCGGCGGGGAACGTCCACGCGGGGGGGAGGCAAGTGGCGAGAAAAACCATGAACCACCAAAGACACGAACGATCACGACGGGCATGCTGGCAGGGCTTTCCTTTGTGGTACTTCGTTTGCTACATGGTTAGTTGGCCAACTTTGCCCAACGGACGGCGCCTATCCGTCCGGGCACTTACTTTGTGTGCCCGAATTGCTTCCCCCGGCCCTGCGAATTGCACTGTTAAAAAGTGAGAAGGTAGAGGTACAATTTAGGCAAGGCAGAGACCTGCGGAGCCCGATTCGCCGGGGGCGGCGAGAACGAGTGGTTTTCGTGAAATCGGGGGCCAAAGCCAAGCAACTTGGCGCGCGCGCCACTCATCTGTGTAAGGAGTGGCCGCAACAGCTTGGGGCCGGTTGTTCCGCGGGGGCGAAATTTGAGTCCATCAGCCATCATGGGATCAGTAGAAATAAATCCGAACGCTTCCCCGAACGAGCCGCAGTTGCATCTGCTTCTGGCGCAGGAGTTGTTTGAAGAGCCCCTGTGGAAGTCGCTCTTCCGCCAGTTGGATGAGTTTTTCTTTCCCAAGAAACTGCCGCCGCTCAAGCTGGAATCGAAGCCCGAACCGGTCAAAGACATCTGGGGTTTTTACAACTACAAGCGCGACGGCGCGCTGGGCTCGACCGGCGTGCATATCCTGATTGCGGCCATTATTGTCGCGGGCACGGTGACGTGGACGCATTCGAAGCCGGTTGCGACGGTGAAGGCTACAGTGGTGCTCGTGGATCCTGCGGACATTCCGAACCTGAAGCCGGGAAAGACGGTCTCTGGCGGTGGTGGTGGTGGCGGCGATCGCGATGTGCTCAAGGCCTCGGCGGGCAGGCTGCCGAAGTTTTCGCTGCAGCAGCAACTCGCGCCCCCCACGGTGGTTTTGCGTAATGAACACCCCAAGCTGACCGTCGAGCCCACGCTTGAGATTCCTCCTGAGGTCAAGCTGATGGCCTCCAACAACATGCCCAACCTGGGCGATCCCTTATCACACGCGACACTGCCCTCGAACGGCGGTGGGAGCGGCTCGGGTATTGGTGACGGAAACGGCGGCGGAGTAGGAAAAGGCAACGGGCGCGGATACGGTGCAGGCGAGGGTATGGGTACCGGCGGCGGACTCTATCATCGCGGCGAAGGGGCGAGCGACCCGGCCATTATTTCTCAGGTTGACCCCGAGTTCTCCGAAGAGGCGCGCAAGGCCAAGTTCCAGGGGCTGTGCGTGCTGAGCATTATTGTCGAGCCCGATGGTACGCCCAGCAACATCCGTGTGAGCAGCAGCCTGGGCATGGGCCTGGATGAGAAGGCCATTGAAGCGGTCAAGAAATGGCGCTTTCGTCCTTCGATGAAAGATGGACATCCGGTGCGCTACGGGCCGGTTGAAGTGGATGTGGATTTTCATCTGTACTGAGACCCGGCAGGCTCTCGGGTTCACCAGTCTTCCGAAAAGAAGCGAACATCAGGCTAGAGCTCGCGTCTTTTCGACACGGCTGGAAGAGTTTGCGGAAAGATTCGTCGTGGACACAAAATGCGACCACTGGGGCTGAAGCCCGCGCGATTGTGGCGCTTTACGCGGCGCTGAAGCGCCGCTCTTCCACGGTGCTACACTCATTTGCGCGCGATGCTACGCGCATTCATGGTTTTCTCGGCAACCTCTGAAGTCCTGCCCTTCCCAAACATTCTACGAGCTAATTCCGGATTGATTCCGACGCAGGAGTGCCAGGTGGCTTCGCAGGCGTTTTCTGAAGCCCAGACGTTCGTAGAGATGAATGGCGCGCAGGTTGTCCTCGCGGACGTGCAGGAACGGGGTTTCACCGCGCGCGATGATGCGCCGCATCACTTCCGTCATCAAGATGGCGGCCAGGCCTCGCCCGGTGTAATCCGGATGGGTGCAGACGGCGCTCACTTCGGTGTGTCCGGGAACCTTTAAGCGCTCTCCGGCCATGGCGACCAGCTTGTCTTTGTCGCCGACTCGGCGCCGAATCCCCAGATAGGTTCCCAGCTCGTGGGTGCGGGTAGCAAAGGGGCCAGGCTTGGTAAGAGTGGCGAGTTCCACCATTTCCGGCGAGTCTGGTTGGCCGAGATCCACGATGGCGGCGTCTTCGACCGATCGAGTCACGGCGGCCGTGGGGGGGCTGGTGCCGTTGGCGAAGATCATCTGCAGCAGAGGTGGGCCCGCGATCAGCTCCCAGCCCGGGCGCGCGCGGTAAGGCTCAGCGAGGAATAAGACCGCCGTTCCGCCTGGACCCACGAGTTCAGCGAGCGAGTCGTAACCTTGGTCGGAGGGTTCGCGAAACGCGCTGAGCAGAGTGATCTCGCGCAGGAACCTGCGAGCTTCGCGGGAGGATTCCGCGCAGTGCGTTTGCCGGGTTGTAAGGGCCTGCCAGATGACGTTGTCGAGCGGGTGCATGGTGAGCCGTGGCTGAGTGGTACGTTGAATGGTATGTTGGATTGGAGTCGTCAAAGGCACTGTTGGACACACTAATTCTGGAGAGCTGGAATACGCTATCCGAATCTTGCGGCGAAATGAAGATCGCGGCCCGAGGGGTTTCATGGTAGAACGATTCGCGGTGAGGAGATCGTCAACAGGCTAGTTCAACGGGTTCGACAAGTTGGTTCGACAGGCTCCTGGGGACGGCGCGTTATTTTGAAGACAGAAGAGAAATCGGGGTCAGCGTCTGCTCAGCATTGGAGTGCGGCTGGCTATGCCGCAAACGCGCATTTCGTACCTGCCCTGGGACAGCCTGTGCTGGATTTGCTGCAGCCCCGCCCTGGCGAACGCATCCTCGACTTAGGTTGCGGAGACGGGACGCTCACCGAAAGACTGGTTGCGCTGGGGGCGGAGGTGGTGGGCATCGACAGTTCTCCGGATATGATCGAAGCCGCGTGTCAGCGCGGGCTTGACGCGAGAATAGCGGATGCCAGAACGCTGGCCTTTGACAACGAATTCGATGCGGTTTTTTCCAATGCCGTTCTGCACTGGATCAAGGACGATCCGGACGCGCCGATCGCAGGCGCGTTCCGGGCGCTCAGGGCCGGGGGAAGGCTCGTGGGCGAGTTGGGCGGCCATGCCTGCGTTGCAGCCATTACGGTGGCGCTGGTGGCTACGCTGGAGCGCCGAGGGGTTAGTGACGCGGCTTCGTGGATTCCGTGGTACTTTCCGACTGTCGACGACTACGAACTCCAACTGCGGCGGGCGGGCTTTGTGCCGCAGAGCGTCCAACTCATTCCGCGCCCCACGCCGTTGCCCACTGGAATGCGCGGGTGGCTGGAGACGTTTGCCAATCCGTTCTGCTCCGCGCTGCCGCGTCCGAATGAAGAACGCGGTAGATTTCTCGATGAAGTTACGGCCATGCTCAAGCCCGTTCTGTGCGACACGGAAGGGCGCTGGACTGCGGATTATACGCGCCTTCGCTTTGCGGCTATCAAACCATGAGGCGAACTCTTGGGTTGTCTATCCCCGGTGGCTAGCGACTGCCTCACAAACCCTCAGTGGCGAGCTACGAGCGAAACCTCAGAGGGCCCGCATCTTTAACTGGCTCTTTACGGCACGGCTTCATGTGGCTGCAAAAAGAGTCGTTGGGGGGACAAAATGCGACCACTGGGGCTGAAGCCCGCGCTGATTTCTGGAGCCTCTACGCGGCGCTGAAGCGCCGCTCTTCCACGGTGCTACACGCATTCGTGAGTTTCGCCGGGGTCTCTGGAAGCCGTGCCCTTCCCGAACCCATGAGATGACTTCCAGCCTTCACTCTTTCAAATCGACGTGTTGAACATCCTCGATGGGATGGCCCAGGAATCTTTGTCCGAGGCGGCGGAATTTGTCTACGGAATCCGTGGCGAAGAATCTCAGGCGTGGAGGAGCAAGCCGAGCCTGCGGAATGCCGACCGTTTGGGGCAGGAGTTCCCGAAGGTGGGCGTCTACGGCGCGGGCCGTGGATTCTGCCGAGTCGACAATCAGCACGTGGGCGGGGGCCACACGGCGCAGCAATGGCTTCAGCAGCGGGTAGTGGGTGCAGCCGAGGACCAGAACGTCGGCGTCGTGGAAACCGTCGCCGAAGGCCTCCGCCAGATAGATGCGGGCGACTTGCTCGGTGACTGAGTGCTCGACCCAGCCCTCTTCCACGAGAGGCACCAGCAGGGGGCAGGCTTTCTCGTGCGCGCGCAGGCCGCGGGATTCGAGGGCTTTGCGGTAAGCATGGCTGGTCACGGTGGCGTCAGTTCCGATGACCACAACTTTCTTGTTGACCGATGCGGCCGCGGCGGCTTCGGCGCCGGGTTCAATCACGCCTACTACCGGCACATGAGCCGATTTGGTGATGCGATCGAGAGCCAACGCAGTCGCGGTGTTGCAGGCGATCACAAGCAGTTGAGCGCCGTGAGCTTCGAGATAGTGCGCGGCTTCGACGGCGTAGCGAGCCACGGTTTCAACCGACTTGGAGCCGTAGGGAAGTCTCGCGGTGTCGCCGAAGTAGAGATAATCGGCGGCGGGGATGAGTTCAAGTAAAGCTTTAAGAACGGTCAGGCCGCCGAAGCCGGAATCGAATACGCCGATGGTGGGACGCGATGGGGGCATGGAACGGGCATCTCGATGATAGCAGCGCCGAGCGTAGGCGCCGATGACAAGGATTGTTCCGGCCCAGGATCGTTTGATGGCTAGACCCTCTCATGAATCCCTGCCAGCGGCTGGACACAAGCGAAACCTCAGAGGCTAAAGCCCGAACCCTTGGGCGCTTGAGCGGCACGGCTGGAAGCCGTGCCCTTCCCAAAACCCTTTTGCCAGATGACTTCTAGATGCGGGAACTAGTTAGAGGAATCCCGGCATACTCAACGGTTCGTCCGCAGGGTGGCACGGCTCGAAGTCGTGCCCTTCCCGAGCTCATTTACGAGATGAGTTTCTAGGCGCGCGAGCGGCTTACAGCGATCCCGGAATGTTCGACGGTCCTTCCGCAGCAGGGGCCCGGCGGAATCGGCGCGCCGTGCGGGCAGGTGCGGGGATGGCCCAGGAAAGTGCAAATCTTGTCGGTGGCTTCGGGCGAGAGGATGTGCTCGAACTTGCAGGCTTGCTGCTCGATTTCGGTTTCGCTGTCCATGGCGAGGCTGTCGGTGAAGAGGCGCTCGGCCAGGCGATGG
The DNA here is from genome assembly GCA_035308125.1 of Candidatus Sulfotelmatobacter sp. GTDB lineage: Bacteria > Acidobacteriota > Terriglobia > Terriglobales > Acidobacteriaceae > Sulfotelmatobacter. Next base: position 45,522 of record DATGHF010000030.1, on the reverse strand, counting down.
CGGCGAATGATGCTGCCGGCGCGCTCGCGGCCGCGGGGCGTGAGTTCCACGATCAGAGTGCCGTCGCCGGACGACGCGGAAACCGGCTTCAGTGCGTCGTGGCAAGGATTTACGAAAGGCTTGTGGCCGTGCGGCTGGGGCGGATGCGGCGTGGCGACGACTAGTCCCATCTCGATCATTTTCTCGATCGCCAGGCTGACGGGCAGAGCGCCGTGCACTTCCATGCGTTCAACTTCTGCGATCTCGTTGTTCTCGGCCAGGACCCAGAGCTCTTCCAGGACTTCGTCGAGCTGTTCTTCGTCGGCCATGGCGAAGATTTCCTGCGAGGCAATTTTGCCGTGGTGCAACTCGATACGGCGGTCGGCCAGGCGGGCGACCACGGGATCGTGTGTGACCATCACGATGGTGCGGCCCTGCTGGTGAAACTCGCGCAACAGGCGCAGCACGATTTCTTCGTTTTGCGCGTCGAGGTTGCCGGTGGGCTCGTCGGCCAGGATGATGCGTGGATCGTTGATCAGCGCTCGCGCAATGCATACGCGCTGCTGTTCGCCGCCGGAAAGCTGCGAGGGCAAGTGATGGGCGCGGTCGTTGAGGCCGACGCGGGTGAGGGCGTCGACGGCTTCTTTTTCGTCGGTCATGCTGTGGAAGTATTGCGCCAGCATCACGTTTTCGACTGCCGTGAGAAACGGGATGAGATGGAATTGCTGAAAGATAAAACCGATCTTTTCGGCGCGCACGCGATTCAGTTCACCGGCGGAAATGGCGGCCACGTTCTGGCCGTCGAGCCAGATTTCTCCGGAACTGGGGCGGTCGAGACATCCGATCAAATTCACAAGCGTCGACTTGCCCGATCCCGACGGCCCCATAATCGAGAGCCACTCGCCAGCCTCCACGTGAAGAGAAATGTGATCGAGCGCGTGAATGGAACTGTTGTCGTTGCCGCCGCCGTTGGGCGCGATTCCCGCTTCCTTGGCGGGGTAGAGTTTGGTCACGTCGTTGATTCGAATCATTTCACTCACCCCTCAGGATGACGGCCGGCTGCACGCGCCGCAGCAGCGAGATCGGGAGGATTGCAGAAAGCAGTGTCACTGCTATGCTAACAGCCACCACAATAGGGAGAACACTGAACCGGGGCACGACGGGCGCGTGGAAGTTGGCGCGGCCGATCCAGGCGGCGACGCCGATCCCAACCACAAAGCCGATGATGGCGCCCGCAGCGCCGAGGGCGGCCGCTTCGGCGGCGAAAAAACCATTCAACAGGCGGTTGGAAGCGCCCAAAGCTTTCATGATGGCGAAATCGCGGCGGCGATCGAATACCCATCCCATCAGAGTGGAAAGCACGCACAGCGCGGACGTCAGGATGATCAGCACCGCCGCGGCCAGCAGCGTGGCTCGCGTCTTGCCGAGCACACGAGCCTCGCCTTCCACGATCTGGCGCACGGGCCGGACATCCGCCGCAGGCAGGGCTTGCGCAAGCTGCTGCATGATGGCGGACACCTGCTCGGCCGAGCCGTTGGCGGCGACTTCAATTGTGGAGGGCTGAACTCCAGTCCACGCGACGAAGTCGGAGAGCGAGAGGTAGACGCGGCTATCTTCGGCCGCGCCGGTTTGCACCGTGCCTGCCGGCGTGAGATGGATAACGTGTCCGTGGAAGGTGAGGTCGAAGGGCTGATTCTTCGGAGAAACGGTGGACCGGGCGCGCACGCCAATCAGCGCCTGTTGCGGCGAGGAGGGCCACGTGTCGACCGACCACCAGCGATCGAGTTGGCGCACGCGGGCGAAATCGGCGCCAGCTACGACGACCGGCTGGCCGTCGCGTGTGCGGGCGACGATCATGGCGAAGGGCGCGACCAGCCCGCGACCGGCCAGCCTGGACTCCACGTGCCCGAGCGCGTCGACGGGGAGTGAAGCGCCGTCGCGGCCGACGAGAATAATGTTCGCGCCGTAGTTGCGGAACTCGCGCTGCAGCTTGGCCTGGACGTCCACGAAGAGATTCAGCATCGCCGTCGCTACCGCCGCGGCCACGACCATGGCAAACAATGCGGAAGTCGCGCGTCCGCGGCGCAATACCGCGGCTCGCACCAGCATGCGCAGAAACATCGAAGTATGCGGAGCCTGAGAACGGCTGGCCGCAAGACTGCAGGCTGAGTCAGACTGGCTGGAGACTCGTAGCGGCGCGATCATATCTGGCTTACCCATGTCTGGCTTACTCATGTCTCGCTTACTCATGTCCCGCGTCCTCATAGCTCGCCTCGCAGGGCAAATACTGGATCGAGTTGCACGGCGCGGCGAATCGCGGCAGCGCTTCCGGCAAATGTGACCAGCACAGCGACCACAAGAACCACGGGCAACAGCACGGGTTGAATGCCGATTTGCGAATCGAAAATTGAGCGGCCGATCTGGCGCGCCAGCAGGCCCCCGGCGGCAAAACCGGCGAGGCCGCCGATCAAGGCCAGCAACGTTGCTTCGGCAAAAAATACGGATGCAATCGCCAGCTTGCTCGCGCCTAGCGCCTTCATCAATCCTACTTCGCTCCGGCGCTCGAAAATGGCGGTTGCCATCGCAGCCGAAACTGCGAGCGCGGATGCGAAGAGCGCCGCCAGCGTGATCAGAAAAATCAGGCCTTCGATGCGCGTCAGCACCGCGCCTTCATTTTGGGCGACTTGCCGAATCTGTTCCGCGTGCGAGTGCGGAATCGCTTCCTGCAGTTGGTAGGCGATCGACTGCGGATAGGGCGAACAGTACCAGCGGTCGTAGATGGGGCCGGACAGGCTTTTCGGATCGCGGCGAGCCAAGGCGTCTTCCGGTTTGGTGAGAGCACTCACGTAGACGCGGCGGACGGCACCGGGCTTGCCGAGGATCTCCTGGGCAATTGCGAGCGGCGCCACGATCTGGTCATCCTCGGCCGCATCGGTTGAAAGAATGCCGCTCACGTGAAACTGGCGGCCAGACAGCGTAAGTTCGTCGCCGGGTTTTTCTCCGAGAAGGCTGGCCAGTTTCTCGCCGACGAGAACGTCGCGGGAATTGTCGTCGGGCCAGGCGCCAGAAATCCGCCACCAGGGATGCGTGGAGCGGACGCCGGTGGTGAAATGTTCCTGGCCAAACGATAGCGGCCTCGCGAAGTAAGTTCCCAGCAGCGTAACGTCCCGTTGTTGTCCTTCCTGCTCCACCTGAACAGTCACGGGGAGCATGGGCGCGAAGCCGGTGATGTTGTTGTGCCAGAACGTGCCTTTGATCTTCGGCAGATCGGCTTCATCGAGGAAAGCTCCGTCGCTGGGCGGTTTCAGGTTCACGCCGCCAATCTCGACGTCGAGGGAATCTTCCTGCGGCGTAATGAGCAGGTTCGCGCCGATGGTGCGCAGTTCGCGGTTAATCTTGTCGCCGATATCGGTAGCGACGGCGATCATGGCTGTGGCCACCGTAACGCCGAGCGTGATGGCTGCCCCGGCCAGCAACTTGCGCCGTTTCTGCCGCCGGAAGGATTCGTAAACGAGCCGCACGAACATATTTAGGTTAGCGAGTTAAGGCTGTGCGAACCTGCGGCCGCCGGCCGCAACGTCCGCCTCCTGGATGATCACGGAGTCCGCGGTTTGCGTGGTTTTGAGCGGCACCGGGTTGCAGCCTCCAGCCGTGCCCACCGATTGCGGATTGATGGGCGCGGCGCAGTTTTTGCAGATCACGCCATTGCCGCCCTTATAGAAGCCGACCGCACCGCAGATTTCGCAAGCATCGAAAACGGTTGCGATCTTGCCGTCCGGCTTCTGGTAGAGCCAGAAGCGGATCGCCGTTCCATTCTCGTGCGCTTCAAAGCGATGCAGGTCGCCGTCGGAAATCTGGGCCAGCGGAATCTTCACCGCGCCGCTGACGAATGTGACTTCGGTAGCAGGAGAGAGGGCGCTTACGCTTTTCGTATAAATAAACTCGGCGGTGACCAGTGCGATGAAGACAAAAGAAAATGTGTAGACAGACCCCATCCAGAGGCGCTCACGGCGGGCGCTCCACGCGGCTTTGCGACGCTCGGCGGGCGAGGCTGAGTCTGGAATCGGTTCGCGGCGCTTGGCGTCGAACAGCACCATCAACGCGGCCAGAGCAAAAATCGTCACGAAAAAGAACAGATCGTTGCGCACGATGGGGCCGATGATCGCCATCTCCCGCTTGGAAGAGGGAATTACTCCGCTCTCCGAAAGTTCGTGAAGGCCGGCGATAACCAACTGCGCCGCCACCAGAAAAAGAATCGCGGTGGTGACCCGGAAAAACCTTTGCAGGTTGATGCGAACGCTGCCCTTGACGAACATCACGCCAAACGCGATGGCAGCGAACACGCCTAGAACCGTACCCAGAAAACTCATCAGCGCGGTGGAGTTGAGGGAAACGGCCGCGAGCATCAGGACGGTTTCCGCGCCCTCGCGCAGCACCATCAAAAATACAAAAATGAACAGGCCAAACCAGGCGTCATTGCCGGCGAGCAGGCCGATTTTGCCTTCGATTTCCCCCTTGAGCTTGCGGCCCGTCTTCATCATGAAAATGACCATGGTGACGACGAAGAAGGCGGCCACCAGCATGATCCAACCTTCGAACACGTCTTCGTTAAGGTTGGTGCGGGAGATGACGACGGCTACGGCGATGCTGCCGAGAAAAGCCGCGCCCAGCGCGGCATAGACCGACTTGCGCAGATCGTTGCGCCCGATTTTTGCCAGATAGGCGAGGGTGATGCCGACGATGAGAGCGGCCTCAACCCCCTCCCGCAGTGCGATGATGAAAGCTTGAAGCATTTACGAAGTTCCTAATGATCTTGAAAAATACGACCTTCAAAGTATGATCTTCTAAATATGATCTTGAAAATGAATTTCAATTTCAACTTCAAGGATATGCCTTAGCCCGAACCAGCGTCAATCCGGGATCGCACAATGGCGTGTGATTTCAATCACATGGTCGGAATCGAAGGTTGAAATGCTCCTGCGGGCAGGGAAGCAGTGCAATGGGACGCGCTGCCGTGTCGTCTCCAGCCACAAGATTTTCAGCCGCGGACCCCTAAACAGGTAGAATGGCCCGATGAAATGGCACTATCTCCGCGGAACCGCCCGAGCCTACCTGATGTCGATCACATTCTGGTTTGGGCTTGCGTTTTTGATGGGCTGGCAGAACGGGGTGGTCAATCGACAGCATTTTTGGTCGTCGTTCGTCGACCTGCTGGGGATGGCGGGATTGCGCGGTTTCGGGTTAGCTCTTTGGGCGCCGCCCATATTCTATCTAGTTGGAAAATACCTCAACCTGTCGAAAAATCGGTGGACCTACGTGCTGTTGTTTGTTCTGGGAGCGGTGCCCTTTGTGCTTATGCACTCGGGGATCCAGTGGGTGCTGAATCCGCCGTACGATGACGTGCAACAGAAGTACTTGGGGCGTTCCTTTCATTCCTACCTGGAAAATATCCGGACGGGATTCGCCGACCAGAGTTTCATCTACATTGCCATGGTGGTGGCGGCTCACGCCTACGAATACTTCAAGCGTTTGCGAAGGGAAGAGCGCGAGAAATACGAATATCAGCAGGCGCTGATTGCCAGCGAATTGCAGGCGCTCAAGATGCAACTTCGCCCCCACTTTCTTTTTAATACACTGAACGGGATTGCAACTTTGGTCGATGCGGACTCTAAGAAAGCCAGAGCCATGATCGTGAAGCTCTCCGATCTGTTGCGCACAGCGCTGGACCGCGACGGCGCCGACCTGGTTTCCCTGCAGGATGAACTCAAGTTTGTGAAGGAATATCTCGATCTGGAGAAGATGCGGTTCGGCAGCCGCCTCAAGATTGAATGGCTGATCCCTCCGACAACCCGTGGGCTTTTAGTGCCGCAGATGATTCTGCAGCCGCTGGTCGAGAATGCGATTCGGCACGGCGTTTCCTCGGCGCGCGAAGGTGGATGGGTCGAGGTGGCGGCCACGCAGAAAGACGGCACTCTCGAGATCCAGGTTCGCAATAGTGTTGGCGGCAAGATGCCGAGCGGAACAGGCGTGGGGCTCCGCAATACTGAGACCCGGTTGAAGTATTTGTATTCTGGAGACGCGAGTCTGCATCTCACGGTTTCCGAGGATCGTATCGCGACCGCCAGCCTGATCCTGCCGGCTTTGAGTGCGCAACCGGCGAGCCTGGGGAAGTTTCACGGACAGACTGTCGCGTAACTTTGCATAGCATCTCATTCGTAGGGCTCACGGCGAGCTATCTCTGAGTCTCGAGCGCGGTGATCTTCACAGCCGTTTCAGGAAGGCGTTCGCCTCCGCTAATTGAGTGAACAGCTTCTCTTCCGCCTGAAATTCGGTGGAGTGCACGCATCTGCGGCTTCCGCGCAACTTCACGGGATGCTTCAGGTGGAGCATCTCGTGGTAGACGATGTACTCCAGCACATAGCGCGGCACGGCGAAGTGATCGAAGACGCGGCTGATGATGATGGCGTTGTGCGCCGGATCGTAGTGGCCCAGGATGCGGCGCGTTTTGGTCTGACTCCAACTCATGCGCGGGCGGGCCAGCAGGCCATGAAAGAAGCGTGTGTTTAATTCTTCGAAGATCGCGTCCAGGTCATAGACGTGCCCGCGCGCCGAAAGCAGATGCTTGCGCCCGCGCATCTGCCGGACCAGGTGCGTCTTGCGGACGATTTCATGACTGGCGAGGTATTTTCGATAGCGGATTGCCTGCCCGCGGTCGATGGGCCGGCGGTAGATCTTGGCCAGCAGGATGTGGGCAATGGCTCGCAGCACTCCTTCGGGCGCGCCCTCCAGCAGGTCGGAAAGCCGCACCAGCAGCCGGCCCTGGCGCAGGCGAATCGTGTTATTGATGTTCGCGAACGCGAAAAACTCGATTTTCAGCTCCGGGATTGGCGCCGCCGGACGCAAGTCGCGATGAGTTTCCTGGAAAATCTCGAGCAGGCCTTCACGCACGGTAAGTTCAGGTTAGCACGGCTCTATTCCGGTTTGCCGCTGTTCTTGGCAGCGGCGTTCAGTTTTTTGTGCTTGGCCGCATCTTCCAGATCAACCTGCAGCTTGCGATGGTCTCCGGCCGAGGTGTCCACGGTATCGAGGGTGTTGGTCAGTACAAATTCGTATTGCTTCACTTCTTCGGGTGGCACGTCAGCCGCGTCTTTGAGCGCCCGCAGCTTGGCTTGAAACTCGGTGTCGGCCTCGACGATCTTTTTCAGCGGCTTGCGGATATCATCTTTGCGGTCGATATAAGTATCGATGTTGTCGTTGAGTTCGTCGTAAATGCGGAGGAAGGCGTCCAGGAAGTCGTGAGTCTGCTGGGGGCGGTCTTTCGCTTTCGGATCGCTGCGCATGGCCTCCAGTTTTGTCAGGCGATCGCGCGCAAAGCTGACGTAGAGGGTAAGGCGCTCCTGCGGTTCCCAGCTTGCGTCACGCACCTGGTCGATTTCCGCCTGGGTCAACGGATCGCGACGACGCTGAGCCTGCACTAACGTAGCGCAAAGCAACAGCAAACTTGCGCAAACCAAAGTCCACTGGCGCATACGGGAGATCATTTGCCCTCACTTTCCGGATTTCTTCCCTTCGGAAACATGGCCAGCAGCAAGTCGTCGCGCACGCGCTGCAACCGGTCGATGGCATACTGCACCGCCGCCTGTTCGTCGCGAGACACGAGGTGTTTCAGATCGTTCAGCTTGCGCGTCATTTTCCGAACTGCGATCTCAGTTTGCTTCTGGTGTTTGTGGGATTGAATCGCATAATCGCGGGCCAGTTCCGAGAAAGCCACGACGTCGGTTAAATCCGACTGTGCCTTCTCGCTTTCCACTGCCGCGTATTGCTTGTCGGCGTCGTCCAATTGCTGCTCGGCGATCTGCAGGCAAAGTTGCGGGCGGTCTCCAATGCTGGTCGAGGAGAGGCGCGCCTTCAACTCGTCCACTGGCACTTCCTTCGCGGCTAGGGACGCCACGAGGAATGCGGCCAACAACGCCACAACCAACCCGCGCCACTGGAACCCCAAGCTACCGATCCCCAACATCGTTCGTCCCCAAGGTTTGCTTTGTGATTCTTATTTCTTCGGTTCTTACTTTTTCGGTTCAATCGCAATGAGCCGGTGCTTGGCCTGCCACTCCTGATCAGGATACTTCCCGTTGGCCGTGTTAAGGAAGAGGTGATAGTTGGCCGCGGCTAGCTTCATGTCGCGCAGATGATCGAAGGCGGAAGCGCGCAGAAAATACGTGCTCGGAACATCGGGCAGGAGCTTGGTGCGCGCATCCAGCGCCTTGATCACCAGGGGATAGTTTTTGTTTTCGCTGGCCGCAAAGGCAAGGTCGCCGTAGGCTTCGCCGAAATCGGGCTTGAGCTTCACAGCAGTCAGAAACTCGTGCTGCGCGTCTGGGAATTTCTTCTCGCGCAGTAATGCCTGACCGAAGCTTCGGTGCAGGTCCGCATCGTCTGCGTGACTCGCCAACAGCGCGCGATACGCCGCCTCCGCCTCCTCGTTTTTGCCGGCAGCGAGATAAGTATCCGCCAAGTCGCGCTGCACCGAAGCGTCCGCAGGAGCCAGTTTCACTCCGTCTTCGAGTTCGGCGACAGCGGCATCATTCTTTCCTTCAGCCGCCAGTACCCGTCCCAACTGGACGTGCGCCGCCGCGCTGCCAGGCTGGGCCGAGACTAGCTTGCGCAAGTATTCTTCCGCTTCCACAAAACGCCGCCCGCGCATGTAAATGTTAGCCAGACCGGTCAGCGCCTCCGATGTCGCATCCCGGGCGAGAGCTTGCTTGTATTCCGTCTCCGCATCGGAAAACTTGTTTTCCTTCTCCAGAAGAAGCCCCGCAGCCAGATGCGGCTCCGGGTCGCTCGGCCGTAAGGCGGCGGCCTGGCCATAGGCTGCAATCGCCTCGTCCGGCTTTGTCTTTTCCAGCACGCGCGCCAAAGAGAGCCACGCTCGAGCCTGCCCTTCCGCAACGTGGCTCGTGGGTCTGAGCTGGGTGGCCGCGCTCAGAAACTTTTCCGCATCGGGCTGATCGGTTTTGGCTAACTGCAGCCCCAGGTTTAAATTCGACTCGAACACATCCGGCTTCGCTTCCACCGACTTGCGATAAGCCGCGATCGACTCGTCAATTCTTCCGCCAGCATTCTCCAGAAATCCTAGATCGAACCAGGCCACGTAGTTCGCTGGATCATGCTCCACCACTTTCCGCAACAGAGACTCAGCGGTGGAATAGTCGCGCTTCTGGATGGAGTCTTCCGCCTGCGTGAGTTCCGGGGGCTGCGAACCTTGCTCCAGGACCCGGGTATGCCGGATGGTTCGGCTGGAGTTCGGGCCGGTTTTCTCGTGGATGGTTTGGGTGGAGGAAGTCTTGCCGGCCGTAGCTGCAGAAGAATCTTGAGCTGGCGTTTCCGGCGGCTGCGCGGTTTGCTTAGGAGCCGGCCCGGGAGGGTCGGCAGGGGCGGAATCCTGCGCGCGAGCGCCGATGGCTGCACTGGCAACCATCAGCACCACGGCGGCGAACTGCTTATTCGCGCCCATGCGAGCGGGACGCTCCATTTCCGTTCAGCAAGCGCGCCAGATACTTGCCGGTGTAGGAGTCGCTCAGCTTGGCGATCACCTCCGGCGTACCCGCGCCGACCACCTTTCCGCCGCGGTTTCCGCCCTCGGGTCCGAGGTCGATCACCCAGTCTGCCGTCTTGATCACTTCGAGATTGTGCTCGATCACCACAATCGATCCCCCTGCATCAATGAGACGTCGAAACGCGGCCAAAAGTTTGCTGACATCGTCAAAATGTAGCCCGGTAGTGGGTTCGTCGAAGATGTAAAGCAGGCGCCGCTTCTTGCGGCTTTCGGGGCCGGATGCCAGGCTGCTCTCGGCCGGCTGCAGATGCGCCGCCAGCTTCATGCGCTGCGCCTCGCCGCCCGACAGGGTCGTGGCCGACTGCCCTAAGCGCAGGTATCCCAAGCCAACTTCTTCGAGAGTGCGCAGCTTATCGGTGATCTTGGGCACTTCGGCAAACACCCTGAGCGCTTCCTTCACCGTAAGTTGCAACACCTCGTGGATATTTCGCGCGCGGTAACGCACTTCCAGCACCTGCGGCTTGTAACGCGTGCCTTTGCACTCTTCGCAAATCAGCTCAACATCGGCCAGAAACTGCATCTCAACCGTGACCGTGCCGTCTCCCTGGCAGCCCTCGCAACGACCGCCCGGAATGTTGAACGAAAAATGCCCGGCGCTGAAGCCGCGCTTCTTGGCTTCCGGCAGGGAAGCGAAGAGGTTGCGGATAGCGTCGAAGGCCTTGATATAGGTCACGGGATTCGAGCGCGGCGTGCGCCCGATCGGCGACTGATCGACCAGCACGACCTCGTCCAGGAATTGATCACCCTCCACGCTCTCCCAACTGGCGGCTGATGCCGAGCCAGAGCTGTCGCCCGGCAGCTTCTTGGCCTGCACCAACGCCTTATAGAGCACCTGATGCAACAGCGTCGACTTGCCCGACCCCGATACGCCTGTGATGGCCACGATCATCCCCAGAGGAATGTTGACGTCCACTCCCTTGAGATTATTTGCGCGCGCCCCGCGAATCTTGATCTGCTGCACGCCCGGCTTGCGCCGCGCAAGGGGAAGCTGAATGCGTAAGTCTTCGGAGAGATAGCGCCCGGTCAGCGACGCGGGGTTGCGCTTGATTTCGTCATACGTTCCCGCGGCAATCACCTGCCCGCCGTTTTCTCCCGCGCCTGGACCGAGATCCAGAATGCGATCGCACGCCGCCATCACCTCCGGGTCGTGTTCCACCACCAGAATCGTGTTTCCCAGATCGCGCAGATCTTGCAGGATCTTGATCAGCCGGTGCGTGTCGCGTGTGTGCAATCCGATGGAAGGCTCATCCAGCACGTAGAGCGTGCCCACCAGCCGCGAGCCCAGCGAAGTCGCCAGCTGGATGCGCTGTGCCTCTCCGCCGGACAGCGTCGAGGAAAGGCGGTCGAGCGTTAGATATTCCAGACCGACGTCGTTGAGAAATCGTACCCGCTCGCGAATTTCCTGCAGCAGTTTGTCGGCAATGTCGGCTTCCTGCGCGCTCAATTGCACTTTCTCGAAAAAGCGCCCAGCCTCTTCCACTGTCATGGCGCAGACCTGGCAGATATTCAGGCCCTGGATTTTTACCTGCCGCGCCTCGAGCCGCAACCGGCTGCCGTTACAAGCCGAGCACAGGGAGTATCCGCGATAGCGGCTGAGAAAAACTCGCACGTGCAGCTTGTATTTTTTGCGCTCCAGAAGGCGGAAAAACCCACGCACGCCGAGATAGCGGCCTTCGCCATCCAGCACGAGTTGTTTTTGCTCTTCCTCCAGTTCCGCCCACGGCACATCCAGCGGGATGTCTGCCTGCTTGGCGTAGCGCTTCAAATCGGTCAAGAACGGGCGATACTTGGGCTTGGTCCAGGGCTCGATCGCGCCCTCGGCAAGAGTTTTCGATTTGTCGGGGATCACCAGATCGAGATCGAAATCGATGGTGTTGCCGAAGCCCTGGCAGCGCGGGCACGCTCCATAAGGATTGTTGAACGAGAAGAGCCGCGGCTCCGGCTCTTCATAACGCAGGTTGCAGTTCTTGCATTCAAAACGGTGCGAAAAACGCAGCTGCCGCGCGGGCTCATCGTTTTGCGGCGGGATTTCGAAAATCACTTCCCCCGATTCGCGGTACGCGGTCTCGATTGCGTCGACCACGCGGGTGCGCCCCTCGGGAGAAACCGACAAACGGTCGACCAAAATAAATACCGGCGCGCCGAAGTCAACGTCAAGCAGCGATTCCGGCGTCGAAAACTCGAACACCTGGCCGTGCTGAAACAGCCGGTTGAATCCGGCCTTGCGCAAATCGAAGAGCCGAGTCTTAAGCGCCTCTGTCGGCTGTCCGCCCTCGGCGGACTTTGCCTTTTTCTTAGCCTTCACCGCGCGCGGTTTTCTGACTGCTTCGGTCGGAGGCGCCGCCGGCCGCTGCAAGGGAAACAAAACTTGCAGGCGCGTGTCCGGGTCGAGCGCCAGAACCGTGTCAGCGACTTCGTCGACCGTGTCTTTCGTCACCTCCTGGCCGCACTTGGCGCAATAGGTGCGGCCCACGCGAGCGAACAAAAGGCGCAGATAATCGTAGATCTCGGTTGCGGTCGCCACGGTCGAGCGCGGGTTGCGGGTGGTGTTTTTTTGCCGGATCGCCACCGCCGGCGCGATGCCGTCAATCGAGTCGGCGTCCGGCTTTTCGATGCGCTCCAGAAACTGCCGCGCGTAGGCCGACAGCGACTCCACGTAGCGCCGCTGCCCTTCGGCGTAAATGGTATCGAAGGCCAGCGACGATTTGCCGGAGCCGGACACGCCGGTCACCACGGTCAACGTATTGTGAGGAACCTCAAAATCAATGTTTTTGAGGTTATGGACGCGGGCCCCGCGAACAACAATGCTCTCCGTAAAAATGCTTTCCGTGGACATCGGGTAAGAAACCGTCGGCCAGACTCGCAGCGCGGGCGGACACACCCAGACGCCTCCGCGAGGCCTGCCGAACTTTCTATTATAAGGGATTATGCCGGGTGGTAGTTTGTGGAGACGTAGCTGGCTACGTCTCTGCCGGCGGCATTTCGAACGATGGCGAGAGAGACGTTGCAAGCAACGTCTCTACGAGGGGATCGGAGCTACCGCGAGGTGTCGTCGTTCTCCTGGTCGCGGCGCTTTCCGTAACGCATGGCGAAGCCGAATCCCAGCACCATGATTCCGAGGGGAGGCGCCAGCATAACGAAAATGGCGCGGTTGATGGCGCGCTGCGCTTCCTTAGGCGTGGCTTTCGCATTGGCATTGCACATGGCGCAGCCCTGCGCAAATGCCGGCGCCGTATAAAGCATCACCAGCAAAAACAGAAAAGCCAGACGAGATTTCGCGGCAAGTTTCATAGCCTCTGCTACTGCACTCCCAGCCTCAAAACCCGACCGGCATCGGGGAAGAAGAAGAAATACATGATGATGAAGCACGCGGTCACCGAGATGACCAGCAACCACCGCATCAAAGCACTTTCAAACTTCAAGTGCATGAAGTATCCAATGATCAGCGCCGACTTGATCACCGAGAGAATCAGCAGAATCTCAAGCATACGTACCGGCTGAAACACCTGCCGGTAGGCGAGCACCACCTCAATCGCCGTGAGGACCAGCAGCGCTCCCCACACCCAGAAATACTGTCCTTTGCTGTCGTCATGCGTTGCGGTATCGTGCATCATGTTTTTCCCTCGGCGGCAAAGCCGCCTGATCTACGCGTCAAAATGATTCCCGATCAACGACTGTCCCTACACCCTGGTCGACATCAAATAAACCAGCGGGAAAATAAACATCCACACCAGATCAACAAAGTGCCAGTACAGCCCCGCAACTTCCACATCGTGCGCATCGTAATCCTTCGGCTTCAGAAACAGAATCACGGCCGCGACAATCAAGCAAATCAGCAGCGCGTGAATTCCGTAGTGGAACACGTTGTCCGCCGGAATCAAGAAATATCCCGCCAGATAAATCACACCCAGAATGGGCAGAAACCACTTGCGCAGCGCCACTACCCCCAGATAAATCACTCCAATCGTCACGTGGAGCATATGCATCGCCGTCAGGCCGAAAAACGTGGCAGGGAACTGCGGCGTGCTCAGGGAAACTTTGGAAAACTCCCCTTCGTGTCCCGCGACTTTCGGAAACCCCGGCAGCGTGAGGCCTTCGCCGATTAGCTTGCTCCATTCCATGCCGTGCAGCACGATGAAAGCGGTGCCGAAAAACATGGTCGCCAACAGCCAGTTGCGCACCCATGCCCGGTCGCCGCGCTGCGCTGCAAAAACGCCCAGCACCATGGTCAGCGAACTGGAAAGCAGGCACGCCGTCATGATGGTGGCGTTGATGATGCTGTCCTTGCCAAACGGCGTGGGCCATGCCGTGTAGAGGCGGTTATAGCTGAAGGCAACCAGCAAGGCCCCGAAAGTCAGCGAGTCCGAAGCCAGAAACAGCCACATCCCCACTTTTTTCGAATAAGCCCCGAACAGCGGAGCCTCGTACTCCCCCGGCAATCCATGCGGCGCTGAATCATGCTGCACCGAATCGTGCTGAAGCGTGGCGTCAGCCATTCCTCGAGTTCCCCTTTCCGTTACCTCGCAAACCCCAAAAGCGCGAACACGTAAATCCAAAGCACCGCCATGAAGTGCCAGTACCAGGCCGTGATGTCGACCGCGATACGCCGCGCCTCGACCGGCCGGCGCAGTAGCGCCGTAGCTCCAGCCCAAAGCATGGCAATGATTCCACCCGCCAGGTGCACCGCGTGCGTCGCCGTCAGCAGGAAGACGAACGAACTGCTGGGGTTGGTGTCGACAAAAAATCCCCGCAGATGCAGTTCCCGCCACGCCATCCACTGCCCGATGAGAAAACTAAATCCTAGAATCGCCGTCACTCCCAGCCACGGGAACTTGCTCTCCGAGCCCAGCGAAACTCCCGGAATCGACTTCACCGGCGCCAGCGCCGCCTGTCGCGCCAGTCGGCGGCGCGCAAACTCCATGGTCGCACTGCTCAGAAGAAGTAGAACTGTATTGATCGCCAGCAGGCGCCACGGCAGATCCGTCACGCCCCAATCGCGAACGTAACTGCTGGACGCATCATCGTAGGTAGGCAAGCCCTGGCGCACAATGTAGGCGCTGGTCAGCGAAACGAAGACCATGGTCACCGTAGCGATCGCGCACCCCAGCCCCAGACGGGCCCGCCGCAAGCGCGCCCCATAATCGGGCCCGCTCTCGCCGCCGCGGCCGTCATCCCCCCCGCCCATCGGAGACACCGGCGGCTTCTGGTCGTGCCCCAGTCGATCGTTTCCCAGACGATCTTGTCCCGCACGATCAACCGGACTAGTTGGAGTGTAGGTCGCCATAGCTACTTCAAGATCGCCAATTCGCGGTTCGCCACTTTAAAGTTCAGTGTCCTAAGCCCACGGCCGGATCCGTCTGCATCACATAATCCCGCGCCGCGCCCGGAACCCCGTATTCGTAGGGACCGTTGTGCACCACCGGCGTCACGCCGCCAAAATTATCATGCGGCGGCGGAGTCGCGGTTGTCCACTCCAGCGTGGTCGCCTCCCACGGATTGTCGCTGGCCTTCGGTCCCTTGAACATGCTCCAGAAGAGGTTGATCACAAAAATGAACTGGGCAGAGATTGTGATGATGGCCGCGTAAGTGATGAACCGGTTGAGCGGAATCAGCTTCTGCAGATACGCCACTTCGGTGAACTGCGAGTAGCGCCGCGTCTGTCCCGCCATGCCCGCGTAGTGCATGGGCATGAAGATGGCGTAGGTTCCGATCAGCGTGATGAAAAAGTGGACCTTGCCCCACGTTTCGTTCATCATGCGCCCAAACATCTTCGGGAACCAGTAGTACGTCGCCGCGAAGATGCCGAAGATTGCCGCCACGCCCATGATCAGATGGAAGTGCGCCGGGACAAACGCCGTGTCGTGCAGTTGAATATCGAGGACGGGCTGCGCCAGGAACGGTCCGCTCAGTCCTCCGGAGACAAACAGTGACACGAAGCCGATGGCGTACAGCATGGGGGTCTGGAAGCGGATGCGGCCCTTATACATCGTGCCCAGCCAGTTGAACGTCTTGATGGCCGAAGGCACGCCGATGCACATAGTCAGAATCGAAAACGCGAACGCCGAATAGGGACTCATCCCGCTCATGAACATGTGATGGCCCCAAACCATGAACCCGAAGAATCCGATCGACAACATGGCGTAGACCATCGCCCGGTAACCAAAAATCGGCTTGCGCGAGAATGTGGAAAGAACCTGCGACGCCACGCCCATGCCCGGCAGAATCGCAATGTAAACCTCGGGATGTCCGAAGAACCAGAACAAATGCTGCCACAGCAACGGCGAACCGCCCTTATGCTGCATGATCTGACCGTTCACTACGATCAGGGGCAGGTAAAAGCTGGTTCCAAGATTGCGATCCATCAGCAGCAGAATTCCGGCCGAGAGCAAAACGCCGAACGCCAGCAGTCCCAGAATGGCGGTGATGAACCACGACCACACCGTTAGCGGCAGGCGCATCATCGTCATTCCCTTGGCGCGCAAGTCCAGCGTGGTGGTGATGAAGTTGAGCGCCCCCATCAACGACGCAACGCAGAAAATTGCGATGCCGGTAATCCAGAGATCGGCGCCCAATCCTTCGCCCGGTCCGGTTGACTGTACGGCGCTGAGCGGCGGATAGCCGGTCCAGCCATGTATGGGTGCGCCGCCCTGCACAACGAAAGCAGAGAGCATCACGATGTAGGCGACAAACGTGGTCCAGAACGAAAGCATGTTCAGGACCGGAAACGCCATATCCGGCGCTCCAATCTGAATGGGAAGGATATAGTTCCCGAACCCACCCTGCGGCGCCGTCGTGAGCACGAAAAACACCATGATGGTGCCGTGCATGGTCACCAGGCTCAGGTAAGTTTCCGGTTTGATGTCGCCGATCAGCGGGATCATGGCCGTCGGCCAGATCATGTGAATGCGCATCAGTAGCGATAAAAACATGCCGACAAATACCGCCGTGAGCGCCAGAAAGTAATACTGAATCCCGATGACTTTGTGATCGAGGCTGAAAATGTACCTGCGAATAAAGCCCTGAGGAGCCGCGTGCGCATGAACCGAAGCCGGGGTCGCCATTTTACTGTTTTTCCGCCTCCCTTGCGGCCAGCCACTTGTCGAAATCTTCCTGGCTGACGACGTGTACCATGCCGTGCATCTTGTAATGGCCCAGGCCGCAGAGTTCGGCGCAGGCAATTTCATACTCGCCGATCAGGGTCGGCTTCAGATGCATGTGAATGTTGAGCCCCGGAACCGCATCCTGTTTGAAGCGCAGCGAGGGCACAAAGAAACTGTGAATCACGTCGACCGCCCGCAGGCTCAGGTCGACCTCGCGGTTTACGGGCAGATACATCGTCCCGGTTACGACATCATCTTTCGCGGCCGGGTCGGAAGTGTTCAATCCCACCGCCGCCTCACCGCCCGCCGAAGGATCCATCAACTTCGGACTGGTGGCGCCATATTTTCCGTCCGGTCCCGGATAGCGGAAATACCAGGCAAACTGCATGCCGGTAACCTCCACTTTGACTGCGTCCGCAGCCGGAGGATCAAAGCGCTGGCTCGCCCAAACGCTGCCGCCCATCAGGTTCAGGCCGATAAACAGAATCGCCGTGAGTGTGGTCCAAATCAGTTCGAGCGTAGTGTTCCCGTGCGAATAATCGGATGGTGGCGACGAGGCGCGCGCGCGGTACTTCCAGACGATGTAGCCCAACCCCAGCTGTGCCGCGAGGAAAACGATGCCCATGAGCACGTACGTGAGTGCGAATTGACCGTCGATGAAGTTCGCCGCTTCGGCGGCGCCCACCGGTAACCACCAGGTTTTGGCAACGAAAAAATATGTGCTGACCAACGTGATCAGCCAGATCACAACCATTAACGCGAGGCCCATCCCCAGCCCTCCCCAACATCAAGAAAGACGCGAAAAGGATTTCCCGACGGCGATTGCATCGCCCACAGTGCGAGCAACAGTCGGCGGCGAGTGTAACACAGCCGCGCGCGGGGAACGCAAGAGAGTTTAGGAGAAAGAATCGCAGAAACAAACAGATCTGTGGAAAATCGCTTGGGAGTGCGGTGCGTTGCGGTTACCTGAAAGAGCGGCGCTTCAGCGCCGCCTAAGCGTCGGAAATAAATAGGGCTTCAGCCGTCAGCAGTTAATCGCTCGCCTTCGCCTGCACCTGCGGCCGGGAACTTTGCGGCTTGGAGGTCGCGACACGTGTCCGGGCCTTCGTTGCCGTCGTCGCGCTTTCTTGCTTCAATCTATCCTGCCCGCCGGTGCTCTTCTGCTCCACTTTTTTCTTTTTATTAAAATCCTTCACCACGCGCGCCACATACGCCCGCGTCTCGTGATACGGGGGCACGCCGCCATACTGCTCCACCCGCAAAGGTCCCGCATTGTAAGCGGCCAGCGCCTTGACCAGATCAAAGTTGTAGCGCTCCAGCAGTTCTCGCAGATAACGGGTGCCACCCTCCACATTCGCCTGCGGATCGAACGCATCCGGCACTCCCAGCTTCAAGGCTGTATCGGGCATCAACTGCATTAACCCCTGCGCTCCCTTGGGAGAAACCGCCCGCACGTTGAATCCGCTCTCCGCCTTAATCACACTGCTTACCAGATCCGGATCCAGCCGGTAGCGCCCGCTTGCCGCATTGACCAGTTCATTAAGATCGGGCTTCGAGCTTCGGCAATCGGGCTTCGGCGAACCGTCAAGAGTGCTGGCGCGGCAGCCCGCAACGAGATCAAACATCTGAGTTTCAGCTGAGGCTCGGAGCCCGGAGCCCGAAGCCTGATTCCCCGTGGCAGTATTCTCGTCCTCTTCAAAATGTTCAATCTCCGCCGTTGGCACATCCACGTAGCTCGATCCATCCGCCTTCACATAGAGCCGGGTGATTCCGCCGATCACTTCGCGCCGCTCATGCCGAATCGAAAATCCGTTGCGCAGCACCGCCATCTCGCTCGCCCAGCAGGGAAGTGAAGACACTACTGCCAGCGCGATCATAGGCAGTTGCCAGCGCCATGAAGCCGAATGTGTCATTTGCGTCTTGCTAGCCTCGTGTCTGCGGACATAACGAGTCGTCGCGACAGCAATTGGTGAAAGCCTACCCTTGTTCCGCCGAAGCTTGAAGCTCGACAGCCGCAGCCCCAGTCCCGTCCAGAGCCCACTCCACCGCCCCAGCCACTCCGCACGCATGGTTCCCGCGCGTCACTTTCCACCCGCGCTCCAGCAGCTCGGCGCAGGCATTCCCCATGATAACCGGATACCCGGCGAACTCAAGCATCTCAATGTCGTTGTAGTTATCTCCGATGGCCATGACCTCTTCGCGCCCAAATCCCCGATGCGCCGCCCAGCGTCCAAGCGCTCGGCCTTTCGAGCACCCTCCGTGCAGCACGTCGATCATCGACAGATCCCGATCCGGATATTCCGTTCGCAGCACCGTGATCTCTCCGTCCAGTCCGCAGACGTCAATGCCACGCCGCACCTCGACCATCCGCGCCACCGTCCCGCAGAACATGGCCTGCACTGGATCAGTCAACAGCGAATTCTCAATGGGCACCACAAACTCGATGTACTCCATATTCTTTTCCAGCCAGCGCCGGATGCTCGCGCCTAGCTCATCCATCCGCTCCAGCACGATCGCGCCCTTCGTTTCCTGATCAAACGTAAGAACGGCGTGCCCGCGAAACTCTTGCATTGCGAGACACAGCCGCCGGCAAATATCCGCCGGCATCATGTCGCGGTGAAACGTCTCTCCGCCCAGCGACCGCGTCACCGCCCCATTCGAACTGATCAGCCACAAATCAAATCCCAATTGCTTCGCAATCGGCAACGCGAACGTATGCCGCCGCCCAGTGACCAGTACAATCTCAATCCCCGCAGCGTGCGCCCGCCGCAGCGCCGCCAGGTCGCCCTCAGAAATCTGAAATTGTGGATTGAGCAGAGTACCGTCGATATCCGTCGCCAGCAGCCGGATGCAAGGATTGGTAAGGGTCACCATCATCGATTCTAACATCGCCTTCCAGTTCCCCTGTTCCGGAAGCCGAGAGCCGGAAGCCGGACGCCGCCTCATGCTATATTTCGCTCTCCATGGGACTCCTCTTCCTCTTCGCCCACTGGTGGGGATTCATTCTCCAGGCTTTTGCCATCGTCCATTTCATCCGTCGCCGTCCCGACACGTACTGGCTTTTCATCGTTCTGATCGGCGGATGGATCGGCGCTCTGGTCTATATCGCCGTCGAAGTCATTCCCGACGCCAGCCTGCTCCGCACTGAGTTCCAGGTTTTTCCTCGCCGCCGCCGCATTCGCGAACTCGAGCGCGCCATTCTCGACAACCCTTCCGCCGGCAACTATGAGGAACTCGGCCTGCTCTATCTCGACGATGGCAACTCTCAACGCGCCCGCGCCGCTTATGACAAAGCCATTTCTGCCCGCACCGATCACCCCGATCCCTTCTACCGCCGCGCCATCGCCGAAATCGAACTCGGAGACTTCGCCGCCGCAGTTCCCGACCTCGAACGCGTCGTGGCCGCCGAGCCTAACTATGACTTCCACCGAGCCAAAGGCCTGCTGGCTCATGCCTACGCCAACACTGGCCAACCAGACAAAGCCGCAGCTCTGTTTCAGCAGGCTACCCAGACCTCCACCATCTCCGAGACTTATTACAATTATGCGCTCTTCCTGCAATCGCAACGGCGCATCGCCGAAGCCCGCGAGTGGGCGCAAAAAATCCTCGACAAACGAAACAGCATGCCCGGCTATCTCCGCCGCCGCGAGCGTCCGTGGTTCCGCAAAGCACATCTGCTGCTGGCCCGCCTTCGCGTGCAGTAAGTCGGGCTTCGGGCGTCGGCAATCGGGCTTCAGCGAACCCGACGAAACACTTGCAATTCAGACAATCATCCGATTTCAACGCTTTCTAAGAGCTAAGAGCTGTCGGCTCGCGCCGAAGCCCGAAAGCCGAAGCCCGCATTCCCCCCGACCAATCTTTTACAAACTGACGACGCGCACGTGACACTCGCGCATTTCCGCCGCTCTACTGTGTTGTCACCGCGGCATCGAATCCCTGCCGGAATCGCGGCATTTCAATCCCAAAATTTGGAGCATCCATCATGGCCAATGAAGACCTCACTCCCGCTCTCTCCGCTTCCGGGACGGCGCATTCTTCCAACAACGCACTCGGCGATACTTTCACGCGCAGCAGGGTTAATCGACGGTCGTTTCTGAAAGGCGGCATGGCCGGCGCCGCGGCCACGGTCGGAGCGGGGATCATGGCCGAAAGCCTCGCGGCTTTTGGACAGGACTCTTCCGGCCCTGCCGTCACCAAGGGCGACATTGCCATCCTCCGCTTTCTGGCGGCCGCGGAAATTCTTGAAAGCGATCTGTGGATCCAATACACCGAACTCGGTGGAGTCCAGGACGCCGAAGAGTCGGGCATCGGCGGCGGCAGCGCCGATTACCAGACTGCGCTGCAGATTCTCGACGGCGACATGCCGCAGTACATTCACGACAACACCGACGACGAGTTGAGTCACCAGGCTTTCATTAACGCCTACCTCGAATCCATCGGCGCCGAGCCGGTTGACCTTTCGCCATTCGCCAACCTGCCCAGCAGCAAAGCCACGGGCGCGCGCGACCTTGGCCGCCTCACCAACCTGATGAATCTCACCGTCGACACCAGCTTCTGGACCCGCTACCGCAGCGCCTCCAATAACCCCGATCTTTCCAAATTTGCCTTCGCGCAAGCCGAGACCATCGTGAACCGCACCGCTATTCCCAGAACAGACGATGACTTGGAAGGTCCCGCCCACATTGCGCCCCTCAACGTTTCCGACCGCATCAAGTCCATCGCATTCACCGCGGGATTCCACTTCGCCTTCATCGAGCAGGGTGGCAGCAGTCTTTATCCTTCGCTGGCGCAGCGCGTTACCAACATAGATGTTCTGCGCATTCTGCTCAGCATCGGCCCCGTGGAAACTTCGCACTTCCAGACCTGGCATGACAAGGCCGGCAACGTGCTGACATTAACCGACGTCGATCACGTTACCGGAGCCAAGGTCGCCTTCAAGCAACTCGCGGCCAACCAGCCCGAGTCCTTGCAGGGGAACCTGATCATGCCCGAACCCTGTCCGTTTCTCAGCCCGAAGTTCCCGCCGTGTTCCATCATTCGTCCCACCAATACGAATGGCGTGGCCATGGGAGCGGTTCGGGCCCTCACTGCAGACGGACTCTTCATCGGCCAATCGCCCGAGTTCTTTTCCGCAGTCAAGGAACTTGCCGAAGCCGCGGACGCGGCGCAGCGCGGCGTGTAGAGAGCGGGCCTCGGGCTTCCGCTGTCGGGCTTCGGCGATTTCTAAGAAGCCTGGCAACCGATCCCGCGAGCTGATAACAAGTTGACAGGTTGAATGATGGGTTCCCCATCCTTCGCGTTCTTTGCGAAGTGTGGGGAACTCGAGACCGGAGAGCGCAAACCCGAAGTCGCCGATCGGGATTTTTGAGAGCCGGGAACGAGAACGATTTGCTTGGCCGAAACCCGAAAGCCAAAGCCCGAAAAGGAGTCATCATGTTTGAAGGACTGTTTCAACCCATGCACATGCTCGTCGTATTCGGAATCGCACTGCTCGTCTTCGGTCCGAAGAAGCTTCCCGAACTCGGCAAGGCCTCGGAGAAAGTATCCGCGGCTTCAAGTCCGCCATGTCCGCCAAAGAAGAAGTTAAAGACGCGCCTAAACCAGGCACCCCCAAAGACCTCACCGAAGGCTGAGATCGCTCAACTTTCGCGGGTAGGCCCAGAGTTGCCTTACTCGGCTGGCGATTCTTGACCAACGATGGCAAAGCGGAAGCCTAGCGTCCAGACATCGGCCCCGTTACTGAACGGTCTTGCCGGGCACTGAGAACCGAGAACTGAGCACTAAGAACTGAGATCGACTTCGCCGAAACCCGTCAGTCGAAGCCCGAAGCCCTCGCCTGCGTCCAAAATGTTAATCTGTGAGTTGCATGCCTCGCCTTACCCACCTGGAATGCACCCGTTGCGGCCACCATTTCCCCGCCAGCCGCCCGCAGACCGTGTGCCCTAATGACGCCGGCATCCTCTACGCCCGCTACGATCTCGCCGCCATCAAACGCAATTTTTCCGCCGCGAACCTCGCCGGACGCGCCCCCACCATGTGGCGCTACGACGCCATCCTTCCCGAAGCCGATCCCGTCACGCTCGGCGAAGGTTTCACTCCCATGCTCGCCAGCCGCGAGTATCCCAACGTCTTCATCAAGGACGAAGGCCTCAACCCCACCGGGTCATTCAAAGCCCGCGGCCTTTCCGCCGCAGTCACCATGGCTCGCCATTTTGGCTTGAAGAAACTCGCCATCCCCTCCGCCGGCAACGCCGCCGGAGCCCTCGCCGCCTACGCCGCCGCTGCCGGACTCGAAGCCCACATTTTCATGCCGAAAGACGTCCCCATCGCCAACCGCATCGAGTGCGACTATTACGGCGCCCACGTCACGCTGGTCGACGGCCTGATCGGCGACTGCGCCCGCAAAGTCGCCGACCTGAAAAAAGACGCGCGTAAGTGGGAAGAAGAACACTGGTTCGACGTCAGCACCACCAAAGAGCCCTACCGCGTCGAAGGCAAGAAAACCATGGGCTACGAAGTCGCCGAACAACTCGGCTGGCAGATTCCGAAGGGCATCATCTATCCGACAGGCGGCGGTGTTGGTTTGCTGGGCATGTGGAAGGCTTTCGAGGAGATGGAAAAGCTGGGCTGGATTGGCTCCGAGCGCCCGAAGATGATCGTCGTGCAATCAGCCGGTTGCGCCCCTATCGTTAAAGCATGGGATGAAGGCAAGCCGGAGTCCGAACTGTGGTCCAATGCTTTCACGATAGCGGCGGGTCTGCGTGTCCCTAAGCCCTACGCCGACTATCTGATTCTCGACATCCTGAAAAAGAGCGGCGGCACTGCCGTCACCGCCACCGACCCGGAACTTCTCGACGCCACTCGCCACTGGTCGAAAGTCGAAGGCATCTTCGCCGCCCCCGAAGGCGCCGCGTCGCTGGTGGCCTACCGCAAACTCCGCGCCACCGGATTCTTCAAACCCGACGACACAGTAGTCCTGTTCAACACCGGCAGCGGTCTGAAATATCTGGATATTCTCGACGCGAGTGTAGTAGCGATCGACTCGTCGGCGCAGGTGCCAACGCCGATCACTCGCCCAATCGGCGGCATCATTGGCCCTTATTGACGACCCGAGTCCGCCTGATCTCGAGCCGGAGTTCGATCAGCCGAACATAGGGCTGACTAGTTCATTTTTTGTCGACTCGAAAAATACACGTCATCAGCCTGCGGCGGCGTCGGCGCATGCAGACCAAATCTTCTCTCAAACTCCGCATGACGCTCCGAGGGTGACCGCTCCACAAAGGTCTGTGGGATCGAGAACAGGGTGGGGTCCGGTTCTCCAAGGAGTATGTTGGTGACCTCCGCTTCATTATGCGGCGCGCTTTCGCCTGGTTTTCGCGTGGCAAACTCGACGCTGCGGAGCGCGAAACAGTTGAGTGCCGGAGCTTCCCAATGGTCACGCACGTTGCTCGCGCCGTTTCCATAAGTATGGCCCTCATGTACTAAGACAACCTGATACCCGAGTATTGGCGGCTCATTAGAGGCCGCATTGGCGCCGCAGGCCGATGCGAGCCTTGCCATCATAGCCGAGTAATTCGAAGGGAGAGGATAAGTTGACGTAGACTCAGTTGGATAATCAACAGCAACTCTGCGTCCAGCCTTAACGTCCTCAACCATCTTAACTTCTGAGGTTTGGCCATTTGGCAATGTGCGATGGTAGTCAGTCACATTCGACCCATCAGCGCGGAACCCGACAACATACGTTTCTCTATGCCTGGCCACACCGTTGGAGTTAAACTTTACTTCGCTCACGGTCGCAGTGAATGGCTTGACAGTTCCTAGTTCATTAGCGGCGACTTGGCGCGTCATGCAAACGACAGCCAAGCCGACACACCCAAGTGCGATGATCCCTAAACCGACAACTCCTCGCATGCTGACCTCCTTATACTTGGCGCACCTGCTTCGATGCGACACCGGGCTAGGTACAGATGGTGTTGTAGCAGCCTTCGATAATGCCGCAGTCATAGTACTCGACGCAATACTGACTGTAGCCCGTCTGCTGATGCAGGCAATTTGTGCAATCTTCTTCCTGGCACTCGAGGGATTGGCTATGAAGATTACAATCCTCGTCGTCAAAGCAGTGGAGTGTATAGTATGGACCCTGATTGTTGTAGACTGTGTCACACGTTGCGCGAGAGATTTCTGCTCCGGGGAAAACCACGAGCAACCAGACAAAAACGATCAAACGCGCAAGGCGCATCGTCCGAGAACGCATATCGCACCTCCTGTGTGTCTGTGTGTGTAATTCTGTGCGCCTACTCGAGACGTACGGGCCTTCTTTGAAATCTGCGAGGAGCAGAATTCCTTAGGTATGACTGTCGCACATAAGACGTGTTCTGACGAGGTAAATTGAGTCTTGTTACGCAGAGCGAACAACAGAAACATCACATAAACCGACGCGAACATTAGAAACATCACATAAACCGACGCGCACATTGTAACTGTGCGTCTGTCATTCTCTTAGCGCACATCCCCAACGGACTAGTAAGGGTGGTGCATTCTTCACCACTGCCTCAATTTCAGTGATCTTCTGTTCTGATTCTGTAACATCGAGCCTCGCCTTCGTATTCGCGTTTGGGGTAGAGCTCTTCTGATGATGTTCCTGCGTGTTTTGTGACCTCTGTGGTTTAATAAACATTTTCCCGTGACCACGCGCCTCTACTACCACGACTCCTTCCTCTACGACTTCGACGCCGAAGTGCGCGAGGTCGCTAACTCTCCCCGCCCGGCGCTCATTCTCGACCGCTCCGCCTTCTATCCCACCAGCGGAGGCCAGATTCACGATACGGGATGGCTCACATCTGCCTCCGGCAAGCTCCGCGTCACTGAAGTCGCCGATGCCGAAGATGGCCGCGTCGTCCACTACATCGAAGCCGAGCGCGATTTCGACAAGGGATCCTTGAAGCCCGGAACCCGCGTCCGCGGCCAGATTGACGCCACTCGCCGCCGCGATCACATGCAGCAGCACTCAGGCCAGCACGTGCTCTCGGCCGCCTTCATCCGTCTCTTCAACATTCCAACC
Source organism: Candidatus Sulfotelmatobacter sp. (assembly GCA_035308125.1). Classification (GTDB taxonomy): domain Bacteria; phylum Acidobacteriota; class Terriglobia; order Terriglobales; family Acidobacteriaceae; genus Sulfotelmatobacter. The sequence continues at coordinate 19,766 of DATGHF010000030.1, read as the reverse complement.
GTCTCGTTCCACATGGCCGACGACTACTGCTCCATTGATCTGGACATCAGCGATCTGGACACGCCCACGCTGACCAAAGAGCAAGTCGAATCCGCTGAGAGACTAGCCAACGAAATCATCCTGGAGAATCGCCCCGTCAACGTCAGCTACGTCACCCGCGACGAAGCAGGAAAGCTCGGCCTGCGCAAACTTCCGCCCACGGAACGCGACGAGCTTCGCATCATCGACATCCACGATTTCGACCTCACCGCCTGCGGCGGCACGCACGTCAATCAGACTGGACAAATCGCCAGCGTACTGCTGCGCAAAACGGAAAAAGTTCGCCAGGGATGGCGCGTGGAATTCGTCGCCGGCCAGCGCGCCGTCGCCACCGCGCGCCGCGATTTCACCATGCTCTCCGAAACCGCCGCGCTTTTTTCCGCCAACATCTACGACGTTCCCACACAAGCCCGCAAAGCCCTCGACGAAATCAAGTCTCTGCGCAAGCAGCGCGAACAGTCGCTCGAAGAACTCGCAGCAGCCCACGCCGCAACTCTGCTTGCGGAAACTCCCAAACAAAGCAGCCGCAAACTGATAGTCCGCACCTTTGCCGACCGCGACCTCAATTTCCTCAAACTGCTGGCGCAGAAGGTGACGCGCCAGGCGCCGAACGCCATCGCCCTGCTGGCAACCACATCCCCGCAGCCCTCGCTCATCTTCGCCCAATCCGCGGGCCAGCCTCATGACATGGGCGCGCTGCTGAAAGAGACCATGGCAAAACTCGGTGGCCGCGGCGGTGGCACCAAGGATATGGCCCAGGGCGGCGTTCCCAGCGCCAACGGCCTGGAAGACGCCCTCGCTCAAGTAGCAGGCAAGCTGACAGAAACGCCTGCAGTCTAGCCGATCACCCACCCGCTTCGCGCTATTACGCTATTCGTGATCTGACTTTATGGGTCCTCTGCCGCGAAGCAAAAAGCTTTTAACCGCAGAGTGCGCAAAGACGTGCCGCAAAGAACGCAAAGAAAAACATAAACAAGAAGGTAAAGAAGAACGCTAGAAAAAATTCCCCCACCCTTGCAGAGGATGCAAGGGTGGGGCTTCCCGCACTAGGCTGGTATACCTGAGAGAAAGGAGTTCACCGCACTTTTCAGGCTGCGATTCGGCGGCAAAGGGTGGTTGGTGGAGAGGACATAGAGTCTCGTCTCACCGGCATAGTGCAAGGACATGAAAAAACGTTTCGGGAAAATTGGTGGGTCAGGTTGTGTGTGCAGGTTTTGTGGGTTAGGTTGTGTGGAGCGGGCACTCTTGCCGCTGGTTTTGCCGGCTGCATCCAATCCTCATGGGTTCGATTCCCGAATGAAAAGAGACGCCAAATACTGGATTCAGAAACTAAGTCTGCAACCCCACCCCGAAGGCGGCTTCTACCGGCAGACCTATAGAGCCGATCTGATCTTGCCCCAGCAGGCCCTTCCGCCGCGGTTCACCGGCCCGCGTGCGGCGTCGACAGCGATCTATTTCCTGCTCCAGGGTGAGAACTTTTCCGCTTTCCACCGCCTGCGCTCCGACGAACTGTGGCATTTCTACGTGGGCGCGCCGCTGGTCGTGCACCTGATCGGCGAGTCCGGGAACTATTCGAAGATTCTGCTGGGAAGCGATCCGGAAGCAGGCGAAGAACTGCAACCGGTGGTAAAAGCAGGATGCTGGTTCGCCTCGCAGGTAGGCGATGGAGAGTCGTTTGCGCTGGTCGGCTGCACCGTGGCCCCAGGCTTTGAATTCGCGGATTTTGAACTGGCCAAGAGGGAAGAGCTAACGAAGCGTTATCCGCGACATCGGGAATTGATTGAGAAGTTAACGCGGTCGTGAGGAAAGAAACGGTTCGTCTCTCGCGGCGTGCTTGATTGTTGAGTAGCGTAGGGTGTTTGACTTTGGGTGGTTGAACTTCAGCTACACCCTATCCCGTGGCTCCGCGCCGCCGAGGAAACATCTCCCCAATCCGCTTGATCTCCGCGCCCACGCCGCGCAGTTTCTCCTCGATATTTTCATATCCGCGATCGAGGTGATACACGCGGTCAATGATGGTCTCTCCGTCAGCCACCAGCGCAGCCAGCACCAGCGACGCGGATGCGCGCAAGTCCGAAGCCAGAACGGCCGCCGCGCTCAACGGACTCTTGCCGTGCACCACGGCTCGCCGCCCCTCAATCTTGATGTTCGCGCCCATGCGCACCAGTTCCTGCGCGTGCATAAAGCGGTTCTCGAAAATATTCTCCGTAATCACGGACATGCCTTCCGCCTGCGTGGCCAGCGCCATGAATTGCGCCTGGCAGTCGGTAGGGAACCCGGGGTACTCCTCAGTCGTCATGTCGGCAGCGGTAAACGGATTGTCGCCCATCACGCGCACGGAATCGCCGTGCGACTTGGTCTTGACCCCGACTTCCTTCAACTTGTCGAGCAGCGCGCCCAGGTGAGCCGGATCGCATCCCGTAATGTTGAGATCGCCTCCCGTCATCGCGCCCGCAATAATGAACGTCCCAGCCTCGATGCGATCGGGAATGATGCGATGCTTCGCTCCCTTCAACTTGCTCACGCCCTTCACGCGAATCGTAGAAGTGCCCGCCCCTTCGATCTTCGCCCCCATTTTGTTGAGCAGGTCGGCGAGGTCGGCGACCTCAGGCTCGCGTGCGCAATTCTTCATTACCGTTTCGCCTTCGGCAAGTGTCGCGGCCATGAGCAAATCTTCTGTGCCGGTGACGGTGATCTTGTCGAAAACGATCTCTGCGCCTTTGAGGCGAGTCGCGCTCGCCTCCACGTAGCCGTGATCCTGGGTGATCTTCGCGCCCAGCTGTTCGAGTCCCTTGATGTGCAGATCGATCGGCCTCGACCCAATCGCGCAACCGCCCGGAAGCGAAACCCGGGCGTGACCGCAACGCGCCACCAGCGGGCCCAGGACAAGCGTCGAGGCCCGCATAGTCTTCACCAGTTCATAACTGGCTTCGGGCGCGGCCAGAGTCTTGCAATGAATGGTGGTGCGGTGCTGCGCCCGCCCATAGCCGAGTTCCACTTCCGCGCCCATCGCGGCCAGCAAGTTGCGCGTGGTTTGAATATCCCGCACTTGCGGAATATTTTCCAGAATCACAGGCTCTTCGGTGAGCAGCGCGGCAGCCATGCAGGGAAGCGCTGCATTCTTTGCACCGCTCACGCGGATCGTGCCCAGCAGCGGCTCCCCGCCGCGAATGACGAGTTTATCCATATCTGTAAGTCCCGGGTCATCCAAGGCCTGGGTGATCGAACCCCTAGGGGATCAGTCCTTGGTGAAATTCCATTCTAGCGGGGAACGACCAAAAAGATGGTTAATCGGGAGGGCACGGCCTACCGGGGAAAGCGACGCTTATAAGAATGCTCGTGTGGGGACGGGCACTCTTGCCCGACCAGGTCGAGCAACGCTCGACTGGGGTTTCGCCGACAGCTTAACTAGATTATGCCCATGAAAAAGCGCCCCGGTTCACTCCACTCTAGCCGCCGCAATCGCCTGCCGCACATGCCCCTTGGCGCGCTTCAGCTCAGCGCTCGCCCGGTCCCGACTCACCCCCGCAGCCAGCATCACCAGCGCGACCGGCGTCCGCCGTCCCGAAGCCTCCAGCGCGTTCCGAGCGCAGTCCGAATCGGCTCCCGTAGACCGCTCCAGAATGGCGATCGCCCGCTGCGTCAGCTTTTCGTTCTTCGGAGCCACATTCACCATGAGGTTTCCGAAGACATACCCCAGCCGGGTCATCGCTCCGGTCGAAATCATATTCAGAACCATCTTGTGGGCTGTGCCAGCTTTCATGCGCGACGATCCCGCCAGTACCTCCGGCCCCACTTCCGTCACGATGGCAAAATGCGCAGCCCGTTCCAGCGGCGACCTGCGGTTGCAGGTGAGGGCAATGGTTTTAGCGCCGCGTCGTCGAGCCTCGGCAACCGCAGCGACAGTAAACGGCGTGCGCCCGCTGGAGGCGATTCCGATCACCACATCATGCTTGCCCGGCTTCCGTTTCTTCATTTCGGCGCGGCCCAGTTCTTCGTCGTCCTCGCTGGCCTCTGTCGCGGACGCCAGCGCCTTTGGCCCACCCGCAATAATGTACTGCACCGTCCGCGGGTCTACGTTGAAAGTCGGAGGGCACTCGGAAGCGTCGAGCGCGCCAATGCGTCCGCTGGTCCCGGCGCCCACGTAGATGAGCCGTCCGCCATGCCGGAGTCCGGCAGCGACCAGATCGATCGCGCGAGCGACCTGCGGCAAAGCCCGGCGCACCGCCGGCGCCACCACCGCGTCTTCGGCGTTGATCAAGCTGGCAATCTCCAGCGCCGACTTGCGGTCGAGATCGTCGGCGCCCGGGTGGGACTGCTCCGTGCGCAGTCGCCGAAGGTCGCCCGTAGGCTTGTCTTTCTTGCTTTTCAACCGCTTCCTTTCAACCTGCCGCGTCCAAGGCTTCCACGACCGCGTCGTGAAACCGTGGCCGAACTTTCTTGATCGCCTGTTTCGAAACTTCGTCCGCGTCGGGCCAGGTCCGGTTCGTCAACAAGATTACAGAAAGTTGGCGTACGGGGTCGATCCACAGAGAGGTTCCCGTGTATCCGAGGTGACCATACGACTGCGCCGAAAAGTATTTCCCGGACTGCGATGGTGCCGAAGGCGTATCCCACCCCAGAGCCCGTGAACTGCCCGCAGGCCCCTCGCGACGAGTAAAAAGAGCAACTGTCTCAGGCCGCAGAATCGGATGCCCGCCGCTAATCATGGCGTGCGCGAAGCGAGCGAGATCTTCCGCAGTAGAAAAAACTCCGGCGTGGGGGGCCACCCCGCCCAGCACGCTGGCGTTCTCGTCCTGCACCTCACCCTGGACTATGTGCTTGCGAAAGGTGCGATCGTCCTGGGTCGGAGGAACGTGAGCCCGGCACTCGGGCGGCGGATTGTATGTAGTGTGGGCCATGGCCAGCGGCCCGAAAATCTCGCGCTGGCAAAAGCGGTCGAGCGGCTCTGCAGCCAGCCGTTCGAGCGCCTGGCCGAGAAGGATGAATCCTATATCGCTGTACACGGCCCGCGTGCCGGGATCTGTAGCAAGCGGCGTAATAAAGGCCGCCTGCAACAACTGCTCGCGGCCACGGGCTTTCAAAAACAGCTTTTCATAAGCCGGCAGCCCAGAGCTGTGGCCGAGCAGCATGCGAAACGTCACAAGCCCGCGGCGTGGATCGCGCTCTTCCCCGGCCAGCCCTCCGCCAAACTCAGGAACGATCCCCACGACCGGCGCGTCCAGGTCGAGCAGTCCGCGTTCGTACAGAATCATGGCCATGGTCGTGGTCGCCACGACCTTGGAGATAGAAGCCAAATCAAACAGCGTGGCAGGCGTGACCCGAGGCGAATGCGGATCGTGAGTAAACCGCCCAAACGCTTTGAGCGCCACCAGCTTTCCGCGATAGGTCACTGCAACCGAGGCCCCGGGAAACGCGCGGGCGCCAATGGCGGTCTCCACAACGGAAAAAGCAGAAGAAAGATGCCGATCCTGGCTCTGCCAGGCGGGAATCAGCGGCGCTAAAGAAGCTGAATCGGTGCGGTTCAGGCGAATGCGCTTTCCTGGGAAGAGTTCGCGGTCTGAGCGGTTTATAGCAGAACTTGCCGGAGCCGGTAAAGGCACGTTCATCTCCGTCGTTCAATTGGTATTTACGGTACCCCCTTACTTGAGTTTCTTGAGTCGCCCTGCCACCGTTGTGTAAAGTCAAGGCATCCTCTCCATCAACCCCAACTCGCTCTCAAATTCGCTCACGCAGCCAGCGACCACCCCCAACCGCATGTCATCCCGAATGCGGCGAGGGCGGGTGAGCGACCTTGCGATCCGCTTGCACCAGCGCTGCGCCAGACGGGCGCATTTCCCGGCGCGTGCGCGTAAGGCTGTCCTCGCAATCATCGAGTTCGTCCTGATTGCGCTCGCGGCAGTTAGCGCCGCAGGCGTCCCGCTCTCCAACGCGGAGCCCAAACTTTCCGTCGTGGCCTCCGCTGACTCTTCACCGGTCCGCCTGGCCACAGTTGACAACATCATCCAGCAGGCGATCGCCGACGGCAACATTCCGGGCGCTGTCCTGCTCGTGGGTCACAACGGCAAGGTTGCCTATCGCAAGGCCTATGGCAGCCGCGCTCTCGAGCCGAAGCGCGAACCCATGACCCTGGATACAATCTTCGACCTCGCCTCGCTGACCAAAGTAATCGCCACCACCACCGCCCTCATGCAACTGGTGCAGCAAGGAAAGGTTCGCCTGAACGATCCCGTGGCGAAGTACCTGCCGGAGTTCGCTCAGAACGGCAAAGACGACATCACCGTCCGGCAGCTCCTGACGCACTATTCCGGCCTGGAGCCTGATCTGGATCTGAAAATCCCGTGGGAAGGGAAAGAGACGGCCTATCGCATGGCCTTCTCCGAAACTCTACAGGATCCGCCGGGCTCAACGTTCCTGTACAGCGACATCAATTTCATCGTGCTGGGTGCGCTGGTAGAAAAGGTTACGAGCGAAACGCTGAATCAATACGCCGCGCAGCATATTTTCACCCCGCTCAAAATGCTGCACACGCGGTTCACCCCGCCGGCATCATGGAAGCCGAAGATCGCGCCTACCCAGTACGACGAAAATGAACACATGCTGCGCGGCGTGGTGCACGATCCCACCGCCCGCCGCATGGGCGGCGTCGCCGGGCACGCTGGCCTGTTCTCCACCGCCGACGATCTCTCAAAATTTGCCCAGGCCTTGCTCAACGGCGGCGACGGCATTCTCTCGCCACTCATCGTCGAGAAGATGACCACGCCCGAACAACCTCCCGCAGCTCCAGTGCTGCGCGGCTTCGGCTGGGACATCGACTCCCCATTCTCTTCGAATCGCGGCGACTTGCTGCCGGTCGGCTCGTTCGGCCACACCGGCTTCACTGGAACCTCGATGTGGATCGATCCCACAACCCAGACCTACATCATCCTGCTCACCAACGCCGTCCATCCCCGCGGCAAGGGCAATGCCATCGCGCTGCGCTCGAAAGTGGCCACAGAAGTAGCTGCCGCCCTGCCCCTGACCTCCGATGAAAGGGAGAAGCTGCGCTGGCAGAGCATCACCGGCTACAACGAAGCCCAGAGCGCGGGCCGCCGCTTCGGAAATCGCAACGGCAGCGTGAAGAACGGCATCGATATTCTGGAAGCTCGCGGATTCGACGTATTGAAAAACATTTCGACGAATGTTTCCAGGAACGCTCCGAGCACTGTTCCGAGTGATGCCCCTACCAACGTTCCTAACGATGCTTCGGCCGCCTCAGTCAACGCGGTCTTGAAAGGCGCGCCGCAAGATATTGCCCAACCCGCCCCAACCTCCACCCCCGCGTCAGCGCCGCAGGTCCCCGCCACCAGGAAGCGCATCGGACTCGTGACCAACCAGACCGGAGTAGATGCCGACGGCCACCGCACCATTGATGTGCTGGCACATGACGTCCTGGCTCAAGCCGCTGGCATATCGCTCGACGCCATCTTTAGTCCCGAGCACGGCGTCACCGGAACCGTCGACACCACCGACATCAACAACTCGAAAGATGCGGCGACAGGCGTCGCCGTCTACAGTGTCTACGGCGCAATCGACGCCGCGCGGCGTCCTCCCGAAGATGTCGTCAAAAATCTCGACGCCATCGTGTTCGACATTCAGGACGCCGGCGCGCGCTTCTACACCTACGAAACCACGCTGGGATATTTCCTCGAAGCCGCCGCCAAAGCAGGAATCGAGATCATCGTCCTCGACCGCCCCAATCCCATCACCGGATCGTTCGTGCAAGGCCCAGTTTCCGATGCAGGCCACGAGACGTTTACCAATTACTGGACCGTGCCTGTTCGCCACGGCATGACCATTGGCGAGCTCGCGAAGATGTTCAACACCGAACGCAACATCAACGCGAAACTCACGGTCGTCCAAATGGAAGGCTGGCAGCGCGGCGACTGGTTCGATTCCACCGGGCTCAGCTGGGTGAATCCGTCGCCGAATCTGCGCAGCGTCACCGAAGCAGGGCTCTATCCCGGCGTCGCGCTCATCGAAGGCACCAACGTTTCCGTAGGCCGCGGAACCGACACGCCGTTCGAGCTGGTCGGCGCTCCCTGGATCAAGAGTCGCGAGCTGGCCTCATACTTAAATGCGCGTGGCATCGCAGGAGTTCGCTTCGTCCCAGTCACATTCACGCCGTCGTCGAGCGTCTACAGCGGCCAGCAGTGCCAAGGCGTGAACATCCTGCTCACCGAGCGCAACAATCTCGACGCGCCCGAACTTGGCATGGAACTCGCCGCCGCTCTTCACAAACTCTACCCAGCAGACTTCAAAATCGATCGCATGGCAGACTTGCTCGTGAACGAGGCCGCGTTCGACGCCCTCGTTGCAGGCCAGGATCCACGCCGCATTGCGCAGGATTGGCAGGAAGACTTGTCCAGGTTCGGACTGGTACGAAAGAAGTACCTGATCTACTAAGTTGAGGTCCTGCCTGTTAACCGATTCAGCCTACTTGGCGTCACCGCCTGCGAGGTGGTACTCGCCGCATCCGCACGTATCCACGAATCTTAGAGTTACGTCGTGTCCCAACCCTTCAATGTATTCCCAATGCCATACCTCAGAACCAAAGTCCTTCTTCGGGCCGCTGGCGTCGGGCTGTGGCTTTCCTGCCGGCGGCTGACGTTCAATGTTCTCCGGTGGACCGTACATGATATAAAAGCGGCCACGGTCGGTTTTCCAGCCTGGAATCTCCTCGGCAAAGTGTTGATTGGTGTACGCAATACGCTGGTAATGTTCCTCCTTGAATTTATTCTCGGGCGACCCTGGCGTGGGGTTGCGGCGCTCCCAGAATGCTTCGATGAATGCATCAATGACAGGGTCTGGTTGTTTGTCGGATAACAGTTTCTTGAAATCAGCGCGCTCCTGATCAGTAATAATCCAGCGGACATCCTCATCGAGCCACTTCTGGTAAGGTCCGTGAAACACACGAACTGTCTGGCGTTGGGCTGCTAAGCAGAGCAGGGGCGAGGCGAGCAGCAGTGAGATTGTGAGCCATTTGCGGAGGAGCGCGCTGCAACCGTATTCGCAAATCACGAGCGCACCTCCTTGCTGACTGAGTCGTTGTACGAATTCGATTCGTCGAATCTTAGAATGTTGGATGCGTCCAAACAAGGCTACGTAAACCAACCCTGCATAATCAGGAGCGGCTGTACAGGAAGACCTGACCAAGTTCCAACTCATTCGTCAGAAGCACCTGCTCTACAAGCGATCGGCGGTTTAATGATATGCTTACCGCGATATGGAGATGACGAACCTGCTTCGGAAAGTCTTCCTGGTTGACCTGCTGCAAGGCCTGAAGGTCACATTCCGTTACCAGGATCCCAAGGAAATCTATACCGAGCAGTATCCGCTGGAGCGCCCGCAGGTGGCCGAGCGTTACCGCGGCGCGCCTCGCCTCAACGTCAACCCGGACACCAACGAGACCATGTGCATTGCCTGCGACCTGTGCGCGCTGGCCTGTCCGGAGAACTTGATCGTGGTTTCCAGCGAGCGCAACGAGCACACCCGCCGCAAAGAACTCACCAATTTCACCTACGACCTGAGCCGTTGCATGTTCTGCGGCCTCTGCGAGGACGCCTGCCCCGTCGACGCCCTCGAACTCACCCAGGACTTCGAACTCGCCAGCTACACCCGCGAAGGCTGGATCTGGGACCGCAAAACCCTGGAAGAAGGCCCGCAACCCACTCAGTACAAGAAGTGAGCTTTTAGCTTTTAGCTGTTAGCTCTTAGCTACTTCTCTCGCTGCACGCCGCATCACCGCTATCTTAGGCCCGGGCGGAAGGTGCTGGGCTTGTGTGGGGACGGGCACTCTTGCCCGTCCGTGCCGAGCGAAGCTCGGCTGGGTTCTCGCATGGCGGGCCTCTGAGGGCTCCGAAAACTGGCCTTCTGTGGAAAATCTTGTCAAGACCCTAAACGCGAGCTTTTTTGATTAAGTCTATGATTCTACGCCAGATATAAATCTTAAATCCGTGTTACGTTTCCCGGTTCAATTTGCTATTCTGGATATATAGAGTAAATACAGCGGCGCGGGCCTTCCGGTCTGCGCCGTTCGCGTTTTCGGGCCAACGTCGTCCATGTGTCAGCTCTGGCGCTCGTTCGCGGCCGCCAGCTTTTTCTCGGGCAGGAAGTACATCGCGGGAATCAGGGCGAAGATGAAGAACGAGGCGTAGATCGAAACGTAGGCCAGAGGCGCGGCCAACAGATAAAGTGCGCCCGAAAAAGCGTTCTTGCGCTGGATGCCCTGGTGGTATTCGACCATGGCGGCATCCTGCCGGCTCTGGCGGATCAACTCCTTCCGCAACAGATAATATCCCGTCGCGCATAACGACAGGTCGAGGCCGTAGAGAGCCACGGCAAGCGGCTCGCGGTGATTCTTGCCCATGTAATCGGTGACGAAGGGAACCAGCGACATCCAGAAGAGCAAATATAAGTTCGACCACAGCAGCCGCACCGTGACCGAATGCACCGCATGCACCAGATGATGATGATTGAGCCACATGATGGCCACCACCAGAAAGCTGAGTCCGTAACTGAGAAAGATCGGGGCGACTTTCAACAACGCCGGCAGCGTAGGCTGCGCAGGAGCGCGCAGCTCGAGGACCATGATGGTGACGATAATGGCGATGACGCCGTCACTGAAGGCTTCGAGGCGGGATGTGGTCATTTCAGACATCGGAGCTAGCCATCAGCCGTCAGCCATCAGTCGTCAGCCGTCAGGAGAATCGCGTCGGACCTTGAACGTCAGACCTCGGACCTTGGACCTTGGCAGGAAACTGATGCTTGGCCTCGCGGTTGTTTCGCTGAATCCTAGAACAATCTACACCAGTCGGAAGCGAGCTTCGCCTGGCGGTCGAGCGGGCTGCGGTCTGAAGTCCGACGCCCGTGGTCGGTGGTCAGGCTTTTCCTGAAGGCTGACGGCCGATAGCTGAGGGCTACCCCGCAGGCTGTTGTTGCGTCATGCAATGGAGCGTGCCGAGGCCCCAGATCAGGTCGCCCGCATAAATGGGAACGATGGTGCGCGTTGGAAACAGACTCGCCAGAGTGTTGAGAACGATGCGGTCGTTGGGATCGTTGAAGACCGGAACCAGCACGACTTTGTTGGCGATGTAGAAATTGGCGTAACTGGCGGGGAGACGTCGTCCTTCGAAGACGACGGGGCCGGGCATGGGGAGTTCGACGATGTTGAGCGGACGTCCGGCCTGGTCGCGGGCGGATTGCAGGCGGCGCAGATTCGCGAGCAGGGGAGCGTGGTTGGCGTCGCGGGAGTTGGGCTCGACCATGGTGACGACGGTGTCGGGGGAGACGAAGCGGGTGAGGTCGTCGACGTGGCCGTGGGTGTCGTCGCCGACGATGCCGCGTCCGAGCCAGATTACGTTGGGCGCGCCGAGATAGTCGGCGAATGCTTTTTCGTAGTGGACACGGGTCATGCCGGGATTGCGTTCCTGCACCGGGCTGAGCAGGCATTCTTCGGTGGTGAGCAGGGTGCCGAGTCCGTTGACGTCGATGGAGCCGCCTTCGAGCACGATGCGGGCGCGGGAGGGGAGCGTGGCGTTCGTGATGGGGCGGACTTCGTGGGTGTGGGCTGACTTCGCCATCAGCGTGCCGATTTTTTCGTCGTGATGCCAGTTCGGGTATTTGGCCCAGGCGTTGAAGCGGAACTTTAGGGCCAAGCCACCCTCAGGGGCTGAAGCCCGAGTCTTCTTGTGCGGCTGATCGGCACGACTGAAGTCGTGCCCTTCCCGGTTCTCGTGTGGGGACAGCCGCCCTCGGCTGTCCGACCGGGCAAAGCCCGGTTGCGGCGTGAGGAAAATGCAGCCGGAGTCGCGCAGCCAGACGCGGTTGGTGGGCCAGCGGTGGAAGTGGACGTTGGACGTGAGGGCGTTGGCGAGCTTCAGCAGCTTGCGCGCCTGGGTTTGGGCGCGGGCGTTGTTGACGATCAGGTCGACGCGTTCGTGGCGGGCGAGGTTGCGGATGATTTCGGCGTAGACCCACGGGATGGGCTCGAATTTTCCCGGCCAGTCGTCGTGGTTGTGCGGCCAGGCGAGCCAGGTGGCGGCGTGGGGCTCCCACTCGGCGGGCATGGCGTAGCCGGAAGCTGCCGGGGCAGCACTTAAAGGGTTACCTGACTTACTCGACCGGGGCATGAAGGTAGTTTATTGCACGAATAAAAAAATGGGCATTGAGTCTGAGATTGGTCCAGATTCTTACTCAACGAGCCCGATCGCTATTTTATCGGCCAACTGGGCGAGTAGGACACTCCGAGGGTTCTTCTGTCCACCAACCGTTGGATTTCCTATATTCCACATATACGTGCCACGCCGATGGCGCAAACTGACACAGGTGTGTGCATGGCGTTATCGCCGTGGCACAGCGAAGATTGACGTCGAATCCGGCAGTCCTGCTTTCAGGCGGCGCGCTCGGTGACAAATCCACCGTCAGAGCCTCTCCACTTCCCAGCGTATCAACGTTTGGCTTCCCTACAAAGATGCCGTTATTTCCCGGATCAAAGGTGCGCATGACTGACTGCGCTTCTAAGTACTCTCGTTCTCGTTGTATGCGCTGATCGAATTGAAGAGGGTTGGACGAAATATCGACCATCAGCCACGCCCACATGTTTCCAGCAAGCAGCCCTTCGTTCCATAGCCATCCGCGGCCTCGGCCTACCCACGCTTGGACATAGAAGTCGGTAAGATTGCCGTTACTCGTTCTGATTTGTGCAGCGACCTTCCACGGGCGCAACGCCAAGTAATCCCACTCGGTTCTCTGAAACACTTGCAGCAGTCTGGAACCGAAAAATCCAGAGTCACACTCGAAATCGTAAGTGCATGAGTCATTCGCGCAATGCTCTTTTCCGCCAGACACTTTTGCAATTTGCTTTACGTTGGCGGGACTGGTTCCGTTCTGCTGGAGGGCGGCTAACTGCCGCATCAGTCGCTCGGCCTGATGGCGGCGATGGATGCTCATTGAGTACGCGAAAGCCCAAAACAGAGTGATAGCGAAGGCAAGCACGAACGCGCAAATCGTTGCGTGCCAGATGTAAACACATGTCCTGCGGACAAAGGCTCTCACACTCACATTAGACACCAATGATTGCGAGTTGGCGAAAACAGGCCGAGCACAACTTCTTGCGTCGCTTCACTGTCCATCGAGCAGCCGATTCGTGATCGGCGCGTAGGCGTCGATTCGGCGGTCGCGCAGGAACGGCCAGTTGCGGCGGATTTCTTCGAGAGCTTTCAGGTCGACTTCGCCGACCAGGATTTCTTCGCGATCGTGCGAGGCTTCGGCGAGCACGCGTCCGAAGGGATCGCAGAAAAAAGACGCGCCCCAGAATTCCAATCCCTGGCCGGGAGCGGATTTGCCGCGCACGTTGCCGGTCTCGAAGCCGACGCGGTTGACCACGGCGACATAAACTCCGTTGGCGATGGCGTGCGAGCGCTGGATGGTGCGCCAGGCATCGTGCTGGGCCACTCCGAACTCGGCCTTCTCGGCGGGATGCCATCCGATCGCCGTGGGATAAAACAGCGCAACCGCGCCCTGCAGCGCGGTGAGGCGCGCGCCCTCGGGATACCACTGGTCCCAGCAGACGAGCGTGCCCAGGCGTCCGGCGGCGGTGTCGAGGGCGCGGAAGCCGAGGTCGCCCGGCGTGAAATAAAACTTTTCGTAGTAAAGCGGGTCGTCGGGGATGTGCATCTTGCGGTAGAGGCCGCGCAGGGAACCATCGGCGTCGAAGATGGCGGCGGTGTTGTGGTAGACGCCGGCGGCGCGCTTCTCGAACAGCGACGCGATCAGAACTACGCCGTGCTTGCGGGCGGCGGCGGATAGCTTTTCGGTGGTGGGTCCGGGAATGGGCTCGGCCAGATCGAATAACGCGTGGTCTTCGCGCTGGCAGAAATATTGCGTCTGGAAAAGTTCAGGGAGGCAGACGACCTGAGCGCCGCGTCCGGCAGCGTCGGCGACCCGGTCGAGTGCTTTGGCAAGATTCTGCTCAGGCTCGGGGCCGCACGACATCTGGACCAGCGCGACGCGGAATTTTTCAGGCGGCAAGAGCGTGGGCCTCCGGGGATCAAATATAGCATTGGGTGAGCGAACGCGACCCTGGAGCATGGCATCCTTTCAGGATGTTCCTGTAAAGTAATTCGGTCGGGATATTTGCGATCTTGCTTGGAGGCATCATCTTGAAACCGGGGAATCATAGCAACGGACATCCTGAAGGAAAGTCTCAGGGCGCGAGTGGAAACGGCGGCGAGGGGAAAGACCGGCGTCTGCATAATCCGATCGAGGACCGGTTAATTCCGCTGGAGCCGCTGGATCTGGGGCGGGTGAAGTCGATTGATGGCCTGGTTCGAGCCATGGCGAAAACGGCTTTCACGGGGCGCCAGTTAGGCGAGGCGGCCGACGTGCTGGAAGCGATGGCGCGCGATCCCGAATGCTTTGTGGTAATGACGCTGGCCGGGGCCATGACCGTTGCCAAACAGGGATTGATCGTTACCGAGCTGATCGACCGCGGCATTGTGAACGCTGTGGTTTCCACCGGAGCGCTGATGGCGCACGGCCTCGTCGAGGCGACCGGTCGGGCGCATTTCCGCCATAATCCCGAAGTTTCCGACGAAGAATTGTACGAGCAGGGCTACAACCGCGTCTACGACACGCTCGAGCCCGAGCAGAATCTGGACGACGTGGAAGAAGTCATGTCAGCGGTTTTGGACGGCTGGGATCACAACGAGGTGATGTGCTCCTACAAATTGAATCACGCCATCGGCGAGCATCTGGCACGGCACGCTCAGGGGCAGCGCGGGATTTTGAAGTCGGCCTATGACAAGGGCGTGCCAGTGTTTGTGCCAGCCTTCAGCGACTCCGAATTAGGTCTCGACACGGCGCTGAACAATCGTCTGCGGGAATCGACAGGAAGACACAAAATCCGCTTCGACCCCTTTGAAGATTTGGAGCACTTCGCCGCCACTCTGCTCCGCCAGAAACGCCTAGGGATCTTTACCATCGGAGGCGGAGTTCCCAGGAACTGGTCGCAGCAGTTTGGCCCATTCCTCGAATTAAGGCACCGGCGATTGGGAGAGAATCTGCCCTTAAAGCGCTATCACTACGGCCTGCGAATCTGTCCCGAGCCGGTGTATTGGGGAGGATTGTCGGGAAGCCCATATAGCGAAGCGATCTCGTGGGGCAAGTTCGTGCCTCCGGCGGAAGGCGGTCGATTTGGCGAAGTTTTTCTGGACGCAACGGTAGGCTTGCCGTTGATTGTCGCGGCCGTTCTAGAACGGCTGGATGGGGATAAGAAGAATCACAAGGCGGCGAAGGGGAAGAAGGCGGCGGCTGCAAGGCGCTGATTTCGCGTATGGACGCGGATTAAGGACGTCTCCAAGGGCGATGGTCTTCCTGCGGGGCTTGATGGTTGCGGCGGCTCGCGACGGCCAAGGGGCCGACCACTGGGGCTAAAGCCCGCGCGCCGACTTGGAGGGTTACGCGGCGCTGAAGCGCCGCTTTTCCACGGTACGCAGGCATCCGCGGTAACTGCAGGCGTGCCTGAGTTTTTAGGTAAGGTGCTACGCGGAAGTCTCGCTGCTTGCCTGGGGTTCGATCTGGGCGGATTCCGCGTTCTCGACCCGAACTTTGCGGTACACGGGCGCGAGGATGCTGCTTCCAAGGACCTCGGATTCTGCTTCGAACCAGTCCTGCAATTCTGAGCCTTCCACCTGGCCTCGGGTGTCGTAAATCTGTCGGGCGCGGCGGCGGATCTTCCGCTCCACCATCTCTGCCATCAGTTCCTGCTGCTTCTTCCTGCGAGTTGCCATGTCCACTGCTTAAGGTCCCCGATCTGGAATAAGTCCGTTATGACTCCATTTCTATGATAACCGATTGCGGTTAACGGAATGTTACATGCGGCAGGGGTGGGAGGTTACCAAAGTTCTACCCCCCGAGGTCGAGGAGAATGCGAGCGGCCCGATAAACCTGGGCCGCCGGACAGCCGAGAGCCTGCCCTGAGCTTGCCGAAGGGGCGGCTGTCCCCACATGGGCTGTAGTGGCTAGTCGAAGATCAGCACCGCAGAAGCGATCACGGTGGTCCACAGGCCGCGCTTGTCGCCCACCGCGGACTGGGTCACGTTGGCGGTGCGCACAATCTTGTTGGAGAGGCGGTAGATTTGCTTCTTTTCGTCCCACGAGCGGTCGGGATCGAATTCCACGTTGAGGGTTGTGGCGAGCATTTCCGCAGCAAGTTCCTCGGCATACTCCCCGGCCGCGTCCTCGGTTTCTCCGAATGAATGATGTTCGCTCAGATATCCGTACGTATTGCGGTCGGCCGGAATGGCAACTCCGATCGACGAAGCCAGCAGACGATGAGGTTCGCGAGTGGAATTCTCCGCCACCACGGCAAACACGACTTCACCGGGATTGAGATAGGTAACCCCTTCCTTGCGGGCCAGCAGCTTGCAGTTTGGCGGAAAGATGGAAGAGACGCGCACCAGGTTCTGGGCGGCGATGCCGGCGTCGCGCAATGCCAGTTCGAAGGAAGTGAGACGCTCGCGATGTTTTCCGACTCCCTTGGTAAAGAAGATGCGCTTGGGAACCATGTCTTTGCCCAACGCCGTTGTCCTCCGTGGAAAATTTGAGATGGGAATGCACAATCTACCATAACGGTTTGTAAAGATCGTATGAATTTCGCGGGGAGGCCAAAAAAGGCGGGAACAGTTTCTCGCGACAAGGCTCAGAATCGATGTCGAGCAACCTCGACTCGAAGATAAGGTAGTCTCCAGCTCCGAATGAAAAATGCCGGAAAGAAAAAATGCCGCTTAGGGAGCGGCCACTACTGACGTCACTGTAATGGTGTTGTCCTTTTCCGTCCCGGTCACTTTCGCGTGAGCTCCCGCCTGCTTATCCAACGTAGATAAGGCGTCCTTATCGGACGTATAGAGGGTATAAACCTTGTCGCCAACCACCAGGGCATACTTGGAGCCCTTGCTGACGCAGGCGCGAGTGCATGAGGCGGGGTCGCCCTGCATCTCATGTTTGGCGCCGCACATGGCATCGCTGACCGTGCCAGTAAAAGTCTTGCCTTTGGCAGCGGCGAATGCTGGGGAAAGAGCCAACACCGTGCCGAGGATGAGGGCCATCCGAACGTATCCCAGTCTTGCCATGCAATCCATCCGTTCTTCTCCTTGTGGGTGATGAGAACTGCCAACTAACCTGGCCAACGAAGCTGGGCAACTAACCTGGCCAACCAAGGATGCTCCACCAGATAGGCAAGTTACAAGTCGGCTGTGCCAGGAAAGGTCATTTCGGCACGTTCACAGTGTATTGAATATCTACGTCCACGCTCTTATCGCGAACATTGGCAGTGAGATGCACGGAGGATTCCCAGTCGAAGTTTGGGGGCAGCAGCTTGTTGGCTTGTGGCAGGAATTGGTCTATGTAAGTCAAGTCGTAAACCTCTCCGGGTTGCAGTTTCCAGAGAGCGCGGAGCTTAGCCGTAAGGCTGTTGTCGAGGCCGCGAAACTGGAGCTCGCCCATGTGATAGGCAGATTCCTCCTTCACCTGCAGGTGCAGCACAACTGTGCTGGCGGCATTATCGAAAGTGGCTTCAGTTCTGAAACTAGCGGTGATGTACCCGCGTGATCCGTAGAGTCTCTTAACTTCCAGGAGGTCTTCGGCCAGTTGCACGGTATTTGCCACCTGTCCGGGCCGCGCGTGGATTAGTGTTTCGAGTTTCTCCGTCGGAAACTCGCGGTTGCCCGACCACTCCAGAGCGCCGATCTTATATTGCAGCCCGGAATTTACCGTGAAGCTGACATCCACAAACACCTCGTTCGGGAGTGTCGCGTGGTTATCGAGACTGGGATCGTCAGCGGCGGGTTTAACTACTTTGGGCGCGGGCGAGCTGAATGAAGCTTTCAGGTAACCTCGGGCATGGTAGACCGGTAGCAGTTGACGCTGCGCAAAGCTGGCTAGGCTGGTGCGAGTGTATTCGTGATCGGGAAGCTTTTTGGCGGCCGCTTCAAGCAAGGGGAGTTCGTCCGGGCCAGCTCCGGAAAACTCAATGTTATGGACACGAATCAACACCCCTGTAACGCTGTAGATGATCGCGTTCGTCGGTCCTCCCTGGTTGCTGGGGCGAAGGTATTGCACGATGCCCGGAATGTTGTTTTCTACCAGCAATGCCTGCAGCACGTCGGAAACCTGGTCCGGCAGGGCACCGCTGACGGGGAGGTCGCCGTGGTAGAGCGGCAGGCGTTCGTGTAGACGTCTCTCCAGTTCCTCATCAGAGAACCAGACGAAGTCTTCAAAGTGGGCGGGAAGAAACTTGGCCGCGTCGGTTACATGCAATTCGAGCTTGGTGCCCGCGGAAGAATACGAAAAGGTGTAGGCGACGTCAGTGAAAGCGCCCGTTTCCGTCAGTCGTCGAGCGGCTCTCTTGAAGTCTTCGTCTACGGCAACGAATCCCATACGCAGGCCGCTCGCCGCCGCAACGTCCTCGGAAGCAAAATGCTTGCTGCCGGTAGCCGTGATCGAGACGAGTTTGCGTTCGTCGCCGGATGCCTGCGGCGCTACTGGCAAGGCTTTCGCCGCTTGAAAATCGCCGAGCGCGATCAACAGAGAAAGCAGCCAAGGGACCACTGGCAGCAGGGGCCGCAGACTCTGCATCTGTGGACGTTTCCTCATCTACTTCACGCCCGGAACCAATTCGTCGGTAGATTTGTGCTTCACGGCGATATCGATGAAGGCCAGAGCGGCGCGGCTGAGGGCTTTATCCTTGCGGAAAACCAGGGCCAGGTCACGGCGCACTTGGGCGTCGGCTATGGCGATGGCGGCCAGCGACCGGGCGCGGACATCTTCCATGACATTGGAACGGGCGATGAAGCCAACGCCCACACCAGCGGCCACGAAGCGCTTTAGCAGTTCGCTGGAATCGAGTTCCATCGTGTAGTTCGGTTTTAAGCGGCGCTCATGAAAAAGTTCCTCCAGCGAGTCGCGGGTATGGCCGACCTTCGGCAGGACCAGGGGAAACTTGGCAGCTTCGGCGATGGGGGCAGACTTCATTTTGCCCAACGGATGCGAAGGCGGCACGATAATCACAAGTTCATCCCGATGGATGAGGACCACGGTCAGACGATTGTCCGTAACCGGCAGGGAAACCACGCCGAAGTCAACAGAGTTATCGATGACGGACTCGAGAATGCCTGAATAATCGGAGCGTTTGATATTCACCGACACATCGGGATACTGCTTTTTGAAATCGGCGAATACCTCAGGAAGAATGTGCAGACAGGTGCCTTCATTGGCTCCCACTATGATTTCGCCACGGGGCACGCGCTCCATCTCGGCAATGCTCACCAGCATCGCCTTGCGCGCGTCGAGGGTTTCCTCCACGTATTTCTGAAAAGCCTTGCCCGCTGCTGTGAGAGAAACCTTACCGCCAGAGCGGTCGAACAGCTTGGCTCCAACTTCCTCCTCCACGGATCGAATCTGCGACGAAATGGCCGGCTGCGTGCGAAAACGCTTCTCCGCCGCCCGTGAAAATGAGGCGTGCCGCGCCACTTCAAGAAACGTTTCGAGTTGATCAAAGTCCATAGCAGCGGTTGCCAGTAGCTAGCGGCCAGTTGCCAGAGGATTTTCCTCCGTGTCCTCTGTGTCCTCCGTGGTTCGTCCTTCTGTTCGCTTCCAGTATAAAGTCGCGTTATCCCCGCCATAAAAAC
>DATGHF010000029.1:0-35394 GCA_035308125.1 Candidatus Sulfotelmatobacter sp. | reverse complement strand
GACTACCGCGGGCAGATTCAAAATCAGCACCACGCGCCCGTCGCCCAGAATCGATGCGCCCGAAACCAGATCAGTCTGGAAGGTATGGTCGTCCAGAGCCTTGATCACCAGTTCCTCTTCGCCTTCCAGTAAATCGACAATCAAACCGTACTTCCTCTCTCCCACAGTGATCACGAGCACGAACAGCTTGGCGTTGCGCTCTCCGTCCGCCACCGGACGGCCCAGCCGCAACAGGGGTAGCACCTGGTTGCGCAACTGCAGGACTTCATAGTTGTCGACCTGGTGTACTTCGGTTTCAAACGTCCGCGCAATCTCCAGCACCGCGTTCAGCGGGATGGCATACAAGCGCTGCTCGACCCAGAAGAGCAAAGCCTTGATGATGGCCAGGGTCAGCGGCAGCTTCAGACGGAACGTAGTGCCTTGCCCGGGGCGGGTCTCCACGCTGACGGAGGCTTTCAACCGGTGCAGCACACTCTGAACTACGTCCATGCCCACGCCGCGGCCGGAGACTTCGGTGACCTGCTCGGCCGTGCTGAAACCTGGCCGGAAGATGAAGTTCACCGCCTCGGCTTCGGTGAGCCGCGCCGCTTCTTCGGTGGTCGTCATGCCCATCTCTACGGCTTTGGCGCGAATTTTCTGGGCGTCGATGCCGCGCCCGTCGTCGCTGATCTCAACCACCACCTGATTGCCCTGGTGATAGGCATTCAGCCGCACGATGCCGCGCGGCGGCTTGCCGGCCCGGCTGCGTTCTTCGGGCGATTCAATGCCGTGGCTGACGGCGTTGCGCACCAGATGCGTCAACGGCTCGGCAATGGCGTCAAGAATGCCTTTGTCGAGGTCCGTTTCCTGCCCGCTCAATACCAGTTCCACCTCGCGGCCGCACTGCCGGGAAACATCGCGCACCATGCGCGGAAAGCGCCGGAACAACTGCTCCACCGGCACCATGCGGATTTTCATCACCGAGCGCTGCAGGTCGTTCAAAACGCGCGCCTGAAATGCCATGGCATCGGAAAATTTTCCCCGCAGCAGCTCTTTCGGATAACGCTTGGAGAACTCGTTCAGCGCCTGCTGCAGCATGGATTTGCCAATAATGAGCTCGCCCACCAGGTTGAGCACGTTATCGATGCGTCCCGCTTCGACCCGCAAAATGTTTTCCAGCGCCGTGTAGGTAGGGCTGGTTTCCGGAGTCGAAGGAGCGGCTGCCTCGATCTCGCTCTCTGCTTCCGTAGCCGCCGCTAGGGGATTTTCCGCCGCCGCGGGAGACTTCTTCGCCGCAGGATTGGCGGCATGCATCAGTTCCACCATCACTTCTTCAGCGATGGTGGGAACGCGGCCCTTGGCGGCGATCGGTTCCGCGCCTCCATCGCTGGCCAGCACGAACTCGACCTGCTTGCTTGCCGCCGGCGACTTGGCATCGGGACGCACCGCCAGGATCTGGCCTACGCCGCCAATCGCATTCTGGATCAGTTGGCGGCCGGCAATCGGCATAGCACAGTGCGGATCAATCTTCACCACCACGTGATAGACCGCGAGTCCGCTGGCCTGGGCCTTTGCGATGGCCACTTTTTCGTATTCCGTCCAACTGCTGCGCTTGGCAACAAGCTCCGCCTTGGTTTTAGTTTTCTTGCGGCGCGTTTTCTTTCCCGCCGTCTCCGCGGTCAATTCCTGAATTTTCTTGCGCAGGCCGGCCGTACCCGGAAGCTTGGTTCCCTTGCGGTAAGCCGCAATCATCGCGGTGAACACGTCCGCCGCGGTAAACGCGATCTCAGCCACCGCGGCCTGTGTAGCCGTTTCTTCCAGCGAAAGGGCGTCTTCGAACTGGTGCGCCAGTTCGCTCAACTCGCGCAGGCCGCAAGCCGCCGAGTCGCCTTTCAGCGTGTGCACCGTGCGCCGGATGCCGCGGACGATTTCTTCGTCGCCCGGCTTTTTCTCCAGCTTCAGGGCTTCTTCGTTCAGCGCCTGCAGCAATTCCTGCGAGGTCTCAAAGAACAATTCTCGCAGTTCCGCTCCGCGCTCATCCGGGGAATTCGTCATGCGTTAATCCTTCACCTCAACCCGCTGGTACGCGGTTCCGCTGTCTTTATGCACCATCTGAAACTTCTTGGTGATGCCCAGCAGGCTCTCCGCGTGGCCCACGAACAGGTAGCCGTGGACGTTCAAGCAGCGGTAAAACTTTTCGATCAGCCGTTTCTGTTCCGCTTCGTCGAAGTACATCATCACGTTACGGCAGAAAATCACGTCATTGCGCTGCGGCAGATATTCGGTTTTCAGGTTATGAAAGTCGAAATGCACCATTTCTTTGAGCGCTTTTTTTACCGCATAGCGTTCGCCCACTTTGTCGAAATAGCGCAGGCGGTAGGCGTAATCCACCGATGACATCTGAGTCTCGCTGTAGGTGCCGTCCTGTCCTGCCCGCAGCACCGAGTAGCTGATGTCGCTGGCCAGGATTTCCACTCGCCACGGCGGCGGCACCAGCGGTTTGGGCAGCGGCATATCCATGGGCAGCGGGTTACGCAGGTAGTAATAGGCCAGCGCATCGGTGACCAGCATGGCTAGCGTGTAGGCTTCCTGTCCCGTGGAACAACCCGCGCTCCACACCCGGATCGAATAGTCGCGCCGCGCCTGTTTCTGCTTCAGCATTTCCTCGAAGATGTGTTTCTGGAAAAGATCGAGCTGCGCCTTGTGCCGGAAGAAGCTGGTTTCATTGACCGTCAGGTTCTCCACCAGCTTGGCCAGTTCGTCTTTGCCTTGCGGGCTGATCAGCAGCCGGTAGTAGGAGTAAAAGGAGTCGACCCGGCACTCCTTCAACCGCCGCAGGAGACGGTCCTGCAGAAAGTGGGTGCGGCGCTCGTCGAAGTGCATACCGCACTCCTGGTAGACCAGCGCCTGCAACAGCTTCAGTTCCGCGTCCGTCAATAAGGGAGCGGGTGCCGCTCCAGATGTGCCCATGCTTGTTCTCGTTCGACGCTGAATTCCATCGCCCAGCAAAAACGCCCAGCAACCGCGTGATACTCGAGTCTTTACCGCGCCGAAGCGCCCCGCGCTTCCGCTTTAGGTGTCGCCTTCGCTTCCTTGGCTGCTGGCTGAGCTTCAGCGGTTGCGCCGCTGGCCTGCAGGCTGCCGGGAGCCAGCAATTTGCTCATATCCAGAAGCACCACCAGTCGTCCCTGGATCTTGCCCAGTCCCGTGACGCAGTTCAAGCCGCCGTCCTGAAACACGGCGGGTGGAGCTTCCACGTCGTCGGCAGAAATCTTCAATACTTCGGAGGCTGAATCCACGATCAGTCCGGCCAGCCTTCCGGAGTGTTCGACCACAAGAATTCGGTTGCGCTTGGTCAGGGACACTTGTTTTTCCCCGAAGCGCTTGCGCAGGTCCATGACCGAAACGATTTTTCCCCGTAGATTGATCACGCCTTCCAGATAGTCGGGAGCGTCTGGAACCGCAGTGATCTCGGGGACCCGCACAATTTCATGCAGGGACTTGATGGGCACGCCGTAGGTCTCCCGGCCCACCTGAAAACCCACGATATGGAGTTCGCGACTCATAGTGTCTTAAAAGTCTCTAAGAACAATTTCCTTCAGCGGCATGTTCGGAAACATCTCCCGAAATGCCACGGTTAGTACTGCGCTCCGGCCGACGCCCTGCGGGCTTGCGACTGCTCTTCGCGTCCGCTGCTGCGCGACGAGTTCTCGAGCACAAAGCGGTCCATGAACTCGAGCAGGCCGCGCGACATCTTTGACATCTGTTCCGACGATGCCGCCAGCTCGGTCGAACCCGACGTGGATTGCTGCACCAGTTCTCGCATGCGCTCCATGGCCTTCACCACGGCTTGCGCACCGGAAGCCTGCTCTTCCACGGCGGAGTTGATTTCGTGCGTGATTTCGTTGAGCCGCGTGGTGGCGCGAGCGATCTGCGACGAACCATGCGATTGCTCGTTGGTGGCCGCGCCGATTTCCTGGGCAAACTTGTACACTTCGGTGACCACGTTCGAGATCTTATGCAGGGCGCCGTTCAAATCCCCGCCCAGCTCCAGGCCTTCGTTCACGATGCCGGTGGAGCGCTCCATGTTCTCGACGGCCTTGCGCGCTTCTTTCTGAATGCTCTGGATCAGCTCGGAAATTTCCTTGGTTGATTGCGCAGACTTTTCCGCCAGCTTGCGCACTTCGTCGGCCACTACGGCAAATCCCAGGCCGTGTTCTCCGGCGCGGGCCGCTTCGATGGCGGCGTTCAGGGCCAGCAGGTTGGTCTGCTCGGCCAGATCGTCGATCACTTCGATGATCTTTCCGATGTCGTCGGCGCGCTGCCCCAGGGCTCCGATGATTTCGCCTGACGAGTTGATGGTGGTGTTGATCTTGGTGAGGCCCTCGGTGGCCTTCTCCATGGTCGAGATGCCGCTGTGCACTTCCTCGCGCGAACGGTTGGAAATGTCGAGCAGAACTTTGGCGGTGTCGGCCACGCGCTGAATGGAAGCCACCATCTGGTCAATGGAAGCCGAAGTCTCGCTCACGCTGGAAGCCTGCACCTGCGTGCTCTTCACCATGTTCTGCACGTTGACGCTCATTTCGTGCATGGTGCTGGTGACTTCGTCGATGGCGGAAGAAGCCTGCAACCCGACCTTAGCGGAATCGTCAGAGGCCGATGCCACCTGGTTGGAAGCGCTGGCGACTTGCGACGAAGCGTCGCGGACGCTGCGCACCAGGCTGGCCAATCCTTCCACCATTTTGGCAAAGGCGTTGCCCAGGGTGTCGTGGGTGGAGCGGGGTTTCACTTCCACGGTCAAGTCGCCGCCCGCCAGTGATTCGGAAACGGATGCCATTTCCTTGAGGTAAGTGACCATCTTGGCGAAGGTTCGCGCCAGTTCCCCGATCTCGTCTTCCTGGTTAAGTTCGATGCTGTGTTCCAGGTCTCCTGTGTCGCCGATTTGCCGGGCAACCTTCATCAGGTTGGTCAGCGGTTCGGTGATGGACTTAGCGGTGCGGTAGGCAATGGCGATGCCCAGGCCCAGGGCGATCAGCGTGCTGATCACAGAGAACCAGATGGTGAGTTTGCTGGCCAGGTCATCCGACTGACGGCCTAAATCCACCAGCTTCTGGTTTTCCTGATCGGCCACGTCCAATGCCTCAGTGATGTTTTTTACCCACGCAGAAGCGTCTTTCTGCAGGTAATAAATCTGCAGTTCCGCCACCGTGGCGTTGCCGGAGTCCACGTCCTTACGCTTGTCGATCAAGGGCTGGGCCAACTCGTGGGACCACGCCCCCTCCAGTTGCTGTACGCGGCTGAGCGCCGATTTTTCCTGGTCCGACGTGGCCAGATTCTTGCCATCTTCCAGCTTCTGGTTGAGGATGCGCATGCCCTCGTTCATGTGGTCCACTTCGCGGGTGTCGCCGCTGAGCAGATAGTTGCTCAGGTAGAGCATGTTCTGCATCACCTGGAAGCGTTCCTCGTTGGTGTTCTTTTTCAGTTCCAGCGACGCCGCCGCGGCCGCCTTAGCCGAATGCTCCCTTTGCACGGCCAGCAGGTTGACGAGGAACAGCACCACCACCATCGCCAGGATGATTCCGAAATTCATGTACAGCTTTTTGCCGATCGTCATTCCCGTTTCTCCTCCGCGGCGCGACCCCACTACCGCGGCTCGAACTTAAAGTCGATGATGCCCGTGCTCTCTACCGGAGATGGTTCAAAACGCCATTTCTTCGCCGCATCCAGGGCTGCGCTCGACAGCACTGGATGCCCGCCCACAACCCGGGCTTCCTTCACCGTGCCGTTCGGCGACACCACCACTTCGATCTTCACCGTCCCCGTGATATTCATCTTGCGCGCCAGATCAGGGTAGGCGGGCTGCACCTTGGACTTGGCTCGCCGCAACATTTCTTCACTTTGCGCTGTCTGAGACTGGGCCTGCACGATTGCGGATCCCGCGACCGGCGCCAGCATCAATGTGGCCAACAGAGCTGCAGTCGTTCTTTGAGACACAGTTCCTCCCCTTGGCGGAAAAGCGTGGTGAGCGATAGTTGGTGCAACGCCGGGGCCACCAAACCCTTCCTGAAAAAACCAAAGTCACATGGCCGATCTCCTTGCGAATGAGTGGTTTACCTCCAAACTTCCGATGCGCTCCGCCGCGCGCGGTGACCCGGTTCGTCTCACAAGCCGCTTTGGGCTTGAGGTTTCTCACTATGAGACCAGATTCTCACTCCATCTGTGAGATTTCACAGTTGGGCACCTCTCCCCTCCATTTCACTTGACTCAATTTGAGATCGCAGCGTAGTTTCCCCTTATATTCAATAACTTGTGAATCACGAACCTACTCCATCCGCCGTCGGCGACTCGCTGAACCCGTTCGGCGGCAGCCCTCTGCGCACGCTCACAACCGACATCTCTACCGGTTCGGACGAGGCGTTCCAAAAACTTCTGCTCCGGCTCGCGGCCAAGGCCAGCGACGGGCCCGATGCGGGAGCCCTGATCCAATTCTTCTGCCGCACCACGCGCGAATTTTTCCAGGTTGCGGGAGTCTATTTCTGGCGCTGCCGGTCTCAGCATGAAGATGAACTGGTCGGGCAGCAGGGGGACGGGAAGCTGGCCGAACTTTTTGTCGGGCTTCGCCTCCGCTCTATGGACAGTGCGGTCACCGCCGAGGCGGTGCGACGGCGGCGGGCCACTTTCGCCAATCGCGTGAGCCCCGACATTTTTCCCGAGGCCGCTAAGTTTCAGGCACGCTCCCTGATGGCCGCCCCGCTGGTTGTTTTCAACGAGGTCATTGGTGCGGTCACCTTCCTCAACGACCAGGACGAGAATTTTTTCAATGAAGATATGGTGGCCAAAGCCACCATCCTGGCGGGCCAACTGGGAAGCCTGCTGGAAGCGGCCCGCCTCTCCGAGGCCTCCCGCGAAGAACGCCGCCGCGCCGAGATCCTGGCCGATGTGGCCCAGGTCCTGCACGGAACGCCCGACGTATCCGCGGTGATTGAGGCGCTGGCCGACCGGCTTCGTCTGCTGCTCCGCGCCCAGTTAGTGTGCGTGTTGCTGGGACGCGATGGCCCATTTGAGTTGCGCGCAGTTTCCGCCGAGACTCCGCAGCTGGCGAACTCGGTGCGCGCCCGCCATGACCGGAAGACGATTCGCTTTGCCGCCGATCTGGCCCAACGCGCCGTGACTGCAGGGGAGCCCATCACGCTCTCGATCGGCGAGGATGTCCATTCCCTCGGCAACCTGGTTTCAGCGGGGATGCTGATTGCGGCTCCGTTGCGCGCTTCGCGCACCCGGGGAGCGATCCTGGTGTATCCGCGGCATGAGGGAGTATTTACCGCGGAGGAGAAATCTCTGGTCGCCGCCATCGCGGGCTTTGGTGCCGTCGCAGTGGCGCATGCCGAACTCTACGCCACAGCACACGCCCAGGCGCACGAGCTTCATCAGTTGCTGGAGATATCGTCCACCTTGAGCGCGAGCGGCGACCTGGAACAGTTTCTGCAGGCATTCGTCGTCCGGGCCGCGGATTTCCTGGGATTTGGCCGATGCTTTATCGCGCTCTATGAAGCCGGAGAGTTCCACCTTCGCTATGCCGTGGCCAAGGGCGAACCTCGGCGTCTGGAGCAGGTTTTCCCCGAGGGCGTCGCCACTCGCACCCTGCGTTCCAAAGAAGTGTTTTGGACCGACGAGGCCAGCAAGACTCCGGGCGTGAATCTCGACGTGGTTCTCAAGTACGAAGTGCACCAGTTCCTGGCAGTTCCCTTGCTGGGTGCCGATGGACAACTGCTGGGCATGTTCGGCGTGCTCGACCGCCTGGACGGAACTGGCATCGCGCAGGAAGACATTCGGCGCGCCCGCGCTCTGGGCAATCAGGTTGCCGTGGTTCTGGAAGTGGCGCGCAATCTGCATCTTTCCGAGCGGCACCGCCGCCGGGCCGAAGCCCTGATCGAACTGGCCCGCGAAATTAACAGCGTCCTGCATTTGCCCGATTTCGCGCGACGCTTCGTCTGCCGGGCCGCGGAACTCACCGGCGCTCAAGCCGGCGCGCTGGTCGTGTTCCAGGACGGACGCCCTCAAACCCTGGCGCTCTACCCCGATCCGACTCCTTCTTCCGAAGCACCGAGTGTGGAACCGCCGCCGGAACAGGCCGATCGCGGCAGCCCTGCAACTGCGGCCAGAACCGAAATTGCACTGCTTCAGCCCGAGCCGGTTCAGTCCAGCGCCGCCAGCGGTTCCCGTGCGCAGCGGGCGCTCGAAAGCCAGCTTCAGGACGCCCTCGCCGACCTCGCATCCCGACATGCAGAACTTATCGTGACCGGTCCCGCGGCGGAACTGCTCAGCCCCGAAGTTGCGGCCAGCACCGGCTGGCACGACTGCACCGCGGTGCGCCTGCCCGGCCCCAATGGCGAACTGGCCGGAATGCTCTGCCTTGCGGACCGCTCCCGTCCATTGGGGGAAGAGGATCGTGCGTTTCTCGAAGCCATGGCCAGCCACGCCGCCATGGCTCTCGAGAATGCCCGGCTTTTCACCGCCGTCGAGCAGGCCAACCGGCACTGGCTGGAAATTTTCGATGCCATCACCGATTTCATCGTGGCCCACGACGAGTCGGACAAAGTTGTGCGTGTGAATCGCTCTCTGGCCACCTTGATCGGTGTGCCTCCCAGCGAACTCATCGGTGTCAACATGCGCGCCCTGATGGCTCTGACTGGCGACGTGGCCTCCTATTCGTGCCCCTTCTGCCGCTCCATGGCGAACGACAACGACGAGTTCGTTCATCCCGTGTTCGACCACACCTATCTGGTCTCGACTTCGCGGGTTCACGGGGCGGCGAGCGAGGGAGTGCAGACCATTCACGTGATGAAGGACATCACCGACCGGCGCGAAGCCGAGCGCCGTTACCGGGAGCTGTTCGACAACATTCAGGAAGGACTTTTCTTCAGCACTCCTGCCGGCCGCTTTATCGAAGTCAACGACGCCATGGTCCGCATGCTGGGCTACTCCAGCCGCGAAGAACTGCTGCAAATTGATATTCCGTCGCAGCTTTATTTTTCTTCCGACCAGAGCCTGCAGCATGCCGAGGTGATGAAAGAGAACGGCCACCTGCGCAATTTCGAGGCGACCTTGCGCCGCAAGAATGGCCTTCCCATTCATGTGCTGATCAACGCTTTTGGCCTGTACGACAATCAGGGCCGGCTGATGCAAATCCGCGGTCTCATGCTCGATGTAACCGGGCTGCGCGCCTACCAGTCTGAGCTGCATCGCGAGCGCGACTTCTCCAGCAAAATTCTCAACAACACGCAGAGCCTGATTCTGGTGGCCGACACCGCCGGGCTAATCAGCTACGCCAACCGGCGCTGGAGCGACTCCGGCTTCGAGCAGCGCGACCTGCTGGGCCGGCCTTTGATCGCGCTGGCCGCGCCGGCCTACGTTTTTGCGCTGTCCGAGGCCATCCGCAACACGCTGAGCGGCCAGCAGGTCGACAACCTGGAGTTGCAGATTGTTCGGGGCAGCGGCCCTCCCGGCCAGTTTTCGGCCAATCTCAGTCCGATGCGCGACGAGCCGGGCAACGTGGTGAGTATTGTCGCGGTGCTCACCGACATTACGGATTCCAGTGTTCTCCGCGGCAAGTTAATCCACCAGGAAAAGATGGCGGCGGTCGGACAACTGGTCTCGGGCGTGGCCCACGAAGTGAACAACCCGCTCACCGCCATTCTCGGCTTCGCCGATCTGCTGATGGAGAGTCCCGATCTGCCGGAAAGCGTCCGCAAGGATTTGCGCATCATTCTGCAGGAAGCGCAGCGCACTAAGCAGATTGTGCAGAATCTGTTGAGCTTCGCGCGGCAGATGCCGCCGCAGCGCAATCCGGTGCAGTTGAATTCGGTGCTGCGCCGCACCCTGCAACTCCGTTCTTACGACTTCACCAGCCACGGCATCGAGGTCATCGAGCACCTCGACCAGGGCTTGCCCGAAGTCATCGGCGACGCGCACCAGCTGCAGCAGGTCTTCCTGAATATTCTGAACAACGCCTATGACGCCGTGCATGAACTGGGCCGTCCCGCGCGCATCGAGATCATGACCGCAGGGCGCGGTGAGACCGTAGAAATCTCGTTTTGCGACAATGGCCACGGAATCGCGCAGCCGGACCGTATCTTCGACCCGTTCTTTACCACCAAGGAGGTTGGCAAGGGCACGGGCCTTGGCCTGAGCATCTGTTACGGCATCGTCAAGGAACACGGCGGCGAGATTCTGTGCCACAACAACACCGACGGGCAAGGCGCCACCTTCATTGTCCGTCTTCCCGCAGCGGCCCGACCTGTCTCTGCCAGCGCGGCCGCAGGAGCCATGCCCACATGAGCCTTCCCGCGTTCAAAGCCGCTCCACTGCCCGTCCTGCTCATCGAAGACGAACCTGCCGTCATGGCCTACGTGCAAGCCGCTCTCGAGCGCAGCGGATATCCCGTGGTGTGCTGCGATTGCGGCGCCGATGCCTTGCCCCTGCTCAAGAACGGCAGCTTTCTGGGCATCGTTTCCGACATGCGAACCCCCGGCGGCGTCGATGGGGCCCAGGTTTACGCCTGGGTCGCCGAGCACCGCCCCGACCTGGTTTCGAGGATTGTGTTCATCACCGGCGACATCGCCAACGAAGAAACTGTCGCCACCCTGCGCCAGACCGGCGCCCCGTGTGTGGAAAAGCCTTTCCGGGTGCAGCAGTTCATTGATGTCGTGTCCAGAACCTTTGGGAGAGCGCAGTGAAGAGCGGTTCGAACCCGAGTTTGACCACCAGTTTGAGCCAGAGCCTGGCCAAGGAAGACCTCCGCATTCGGCTGCTCATCGTCGACGATGAGCAGAGCATCCGCAAGCTCTGCGTTACCGTGGGCGAGGCCCTGGGCTTCATCTGCCTCGAAGCCGACAGTGGCGACTCCGCGCTGGCTCTGCTCGAAGAACAACCCGCCCACATGGTGCTCACCGACATGGTCATGCCGCACATGTCGGGCCTGGAGTTTCTCGAGAAAGTCAAAAAGCTCGTGCCTCGCACCGAAGTGGCGCTCATGACCGGGCACGGCTCGATCGAAACCGCCGTGCAGGCCATGAAACTCGGCGCGTACGACTACATCACCAAACCGTTTTCTCCGCTCGAGGAACTGCGCCTTTTTCTCCGCCGCATGGCGGAAAAAATCCGTCTGGTGGAGGAAAACGAATTCCTCCGCCAACGCATGGACTCCGAGACCGCAGTGCACGGCATCGTCGGTTCGTCGGCCAAAATCCAGGAAGTGTTGCGCCTGGTCTCCCGCCTCAAAGACACGCGCACTCCAGTGCTCATCTATGGCGAGAGTGGTACAGGAAAAGAGTTGGTGGCGCGCGCCATGCACTTCCGTGGCGCCTTCGGGGCGCGGCCCTTTGTCGCCGTAGATTGCGGCTCGCTGGTTCCCACGCTCATTGAAAGCGAACTTTTCGGCTACGAAAAAGGAGCCTTCACCGGCGCCTTGAAATCGAAGCAGGGACTATTCCAGGCGGCTGACGGCGGTACCATTTTTCTGGATGAAATCGGCGAACTGCCTCTGGAATTGCAGGCCAAGCTGCTGCGCGTGCTACAGGAAAAAGAAGTGCGCCCCGTGGGCAGCAATCAGCGGGTGAAAGTGGACGTGCGTGTCATCGCCGCCACCAATCGCGATCTGGAAGCCGCCTACAAAGTTGGGGCGTTCCGCAAAGATCTATATTTCCGTCTCAACGTGGTCACGCTGCATGTTCCCGCCCTGCGCGAGCGCCGCAGCGATACGCCCATGCTCGTACACTGGTTTCTCGAGCGCTACGCCCCGGGATCGGAGTTGCGCGTCTCGAATGCCGCCATGAAGGCTCTGATGCAATACGATTGGCCGGGCAACGTGCGCGAACTGGAAAACTGCGTGGAGCGCGCCGTCGCCCTGGGCAACGGCCATATCATTGATTCGGGAGACCTTCCGCCCGCCATCGCCGCCGCGACTGCCCAGCAGTCGTCATCCAGCCGGGAATCCGAAGTCGCCGATATCGACTCCGGCATCAGTCCCGGAGCCACGCCCGAATCTAGGCAGACTCCCCTGTCGACCACCGACCTTGAAGATATCGAGCGCGCCACCATCCAGCGCGTGTTTGAGCAGGTCAATGGCGACAAGGCGCTAGCCGGACGCATGCTGGGCATCAGCCGCGCCACGCTCTACCGCAAACTCAAGCGCTACAACATCACCGGCAGCGGATCGGATTCGTCGAGCCATACGCTGCAGTGAGGCAGTTGCTAGTGGCTGGTTGCTAGTAAACCTCTTGATTTCAACAGATAATCCGGTTCATGTGTGACAACTGTCACAGACTCTTTTCTGCGCCCTCCCGAAAGATGTTGAGCGTGGGATTTGATGAGGGATTATTATGGCGCTTCGTTCCTATCAGGAGTTGATCGGCTGGAAGAAATCGATGGCTTTGGTGACGGAAAGATATCGGTGTACCCAAAATTTTCCGCGTCCCGAGATGTACGGACTAACCAGCCAACTCCGCCGCGCGGCTATCTCCATTCCCAGCAACATCGCCGAGGGGCAGGGAAGGCGGTCGCGCGGTGAGTTCAAACAATTCCTGGGACATGCGCGGGGTTCAGTCTTCGAACTGGAAAGCCAAATCATCATCGCGCGCAATCTAGGGTACCTGGATCAAGATTCCGCCCAATCGCTGCTAAGTCGAATCACCGAACTAGGACGCATAATCAACGGCCTTCTGAATTCTCTGGACCGCGCCAGCGAGTCGATCCAGAACTAGCCACTATTCACTAGCTACTCTTGAGACGCTCGTCTCAACCTGAGATGCAAGCAGTGCCTCTGACCTCTCCAGCGCTCCGGGCCGCGCCCCTAACTCACTGAAAATGCACCGGCCAAGGTGCTAGACCTTTCGTTCGCTGCATTGGTTCTCTTCTTGCACCAATCTTCACGTAACCGCGGACTTTCGGCTCCCCAAGCTCTTCCTAACCGGGAAGAGGGGAGCCCAGCCGCATTTTTGCGTCGCAGATCAAGTCTTAGGGCAGGGGGAGAGCGTTGGGGCAACAGGCGACAGCAGCGGCGCGGGCTGCGCAGGGTGCCGGCACGGTAGCCGGCCTGGCGCGTTTTTTCCCGGAAGCTGCTCCCGTGCGCATTCCCGTGCAAGTGGCTCGCGGCGGCGAACCGGGCTCCAATGCCCGCCCCTTCACGGAAAGCACAGTCATCGAATTTGGCACGCCACGGGAAGTTTTGTTCGCTTGCGCGACGCCTCTTGAGTTTGCCGACGTGCTTCATCTGCGGAACTCCGATGGTTCGTTGGACATCGAAGCGTCGGTGGTGGCGGTGCAGTACCACCCGGGCAGAACGGTCGTAGCCGCCCGCTTTCTCAAAGAAGTGCCCAACTGGATCGTGAAATCATGACTTCCTCAGCGCCAGCGCCAGACCTAGCAGCTCAGTGGGAAGCCGCTCGCCGGCTCTACCCGATCTATTCGGAACTCGCGCGCGAATTCGTTATCGACGTGCAGCCTTGCGCCGACCTTGAGTCCGGCGCGGCGACCCCCGGCCGCGAATCCGTCGAGCAGGCCAATCATTGGCTCGACGAAATGGACCAGCGGGTGCAAGTCCATCAGCTTCGCCAATTCCTGCAGACCAATCCGCTTGGCGATCAGGATGGGCTTCTGCGCCTGCTGCAGCATTTTCTGACCACTCCCACGCGCACCGATGCGACTCGGGACAAAATTGACTTTCTCCTGGTGCAATACTTCAGCACCACCGCCCCCGGCAAGCTCGAGGACAGCGACGTGGATCTGGCTTTTGTGGCTCAGTACCTGGAACCGGTGCTGGGCTCGGTGGAGTTGAAAACTCCCTTGTGGCTGAACGCCCTGGATCGCGTTCTCGATGGCGCCCGCAAATGCAAGAACCTGGACCAGCTTCTTCATGGCGGCATTCTGGAACAAGGCCGCAAGGCGAAAACCCAGGCGGGCGACTTGTTCTATCTGCCTATCGCCCTGGTGGCCTTTACCCGCTTCGGCTATCTCATGCGGCGTGCCTTTTTCCGCCTCATGCACAACGATCTCAACGCCATTCTCGACGGCCTTGACGAACTCGAAACCAAACACATCGAAGCCATCGACTGCCGGCGGGCGCAATTCTCCGCGCAGGAGCCGGTAGCGCGACTGCGCATTATCTGCCAGTCGTGGAAAGTGATGTTCCAGGCGGAGTACTCGTCGGGTTCGCCGCTCCGCATGCTGGTGGACCTGCGCGCCTCAGTGGACTACGCGCTCGGCCGCGGCAAGGCGCCCGAGGCGGAAAAGAAATCTCCCGCACCGGCTGGCGCCATAGCCGGAAAGCCGGCTCCCGCGAAAGCCCCGGCAGTTCCGGCCAAGGCTGCGCCCGCAGCGGTAGCGGGCGGAGTGAAGGCCGCATCGAGTCCGACGAACACGGGGCCGGTCGCAGCAAAAGCCGCTGCTGCCAAAGCGGCTGGCGGCGCGCCCACCTCCGCGGTGTCGAGCGCTGCAGGCAAACCCGCCGCAGCGAACGCAACCGCGCCGGGGAAATTCGCAGCCATCGCTAAACCAGCCGGGACTGTTTTGAAACCTGCGGCCCCCGCCGCCAAGCCGGAGGCCAAATTTTCAGCCGCCAGTGACGACGCTCCGGAGTTTGAAGTTTCCGCTGAACAGGACTGGGACACGGATTCCGGATCGAAGCCCAGCAAAAAATAGTTTGCCAGCCCGGAACGAACCAACTGGGGCAGCAAGTGGATCGCAGCAAAAGGTGTAAAACGTGGATCAACCCACTGTACTGATCATCTCCGACGACGTCGATTTCTCCCGCCGGGTCACCGCTCGTTGGCAGATGGAGCGCAGCGTCCCCACGTTTACCATGCTCAGTGGAGAACTCTGGCCGCGCTTCGCGGTCGATTCCTTCGACGTAGCCATCGTCGGCGAATTGCGCCGTGAATTGTTATCGGTAGTGCTGGAGCCGCTGAATTCCGCCGGGCAACCGATTTTCTGCGTTTGCAAAGATTCCGCCACCGCTCAAATTGTCCACCAGCGCTGGCCGCGCGTGTCGATTCTTCGTGCCGGAGATAGCTGGCTCGAAATCCTGGTACCGGCGGCCTGCGAAGCGGTGCACCGCTCCCGCGCCGAAGCTCGCGCCCGCGCTGCCGAACTGGCTTGCGCTCAATTGGACCGCGAGGCGACCCTGGGCCGCTACATGCTCGAAATGCGCCACGGCCTCAACAACGCGCTCACCTCGGTGCTGGGCAACTCTGACCTCTTGCTGCTCGAACCCGGCAGCCTCTCGGCGCAGGCTCGCGCCCAGCTAGAAACCGTCCGAAACATGACGCTGCGCATTCACGAAGTTCTGCAGCGCTTCTCTTCGCTGGAAAAGGAAATGAACGTGGCCGCCCGCGAAGCAGAAAAAGATTCCGGCAAAACCTACGCCGCGGCCAGTGCGCATTGAAACAGAAACGAAAAAGAAACTAGCAACTAATCGCTAGCAACTAGCAACTAGAAATTGAGACTGATCCTCCCCCGCTGCAAGGAACGCTTATGCACAAGCTGATGGCCGGAGGCACCATTCTCGAACACGAGCTTTCCGATCTGCGCCTGCTGGTCGAGCGCCAGGCCGGAATCCTGCTCGATTGTCCTAACAGCGCCCTGGCGGCGCACGTCGCGGAATATCTCGAGATCCAGGAATTGGGTTCTGTCACGGCCGTGATTGACCGGCTGCGTTCCGCCGATCAGGATCCCGCATGCCTGCCGCATTTTCTGAGCGGCGTGGTGAACACCGACACTGGCTTCTTCCGCCATCCCGGCGCCATGAACGCTCTGACCCGGCAGGTGCTGCCCCAGTTGTTTGCCCGCAAGTCCGCCGACAATCCGGCTACGCTCCGCATGTGGAGCGCCGGCTGCTCGACCGGCGAAGAAACTTATTCCATTGCCATGGCTGCATGCGCCGCGCTTGCTGGAAATTCTTCTGGAAACTCTGTCGGAAATGCCGGTGGGACTTGCGCTGGCAGCGCCGGCGGAAACAACTTCACGAACCCGGCCACGCCGAGTTACGGAAACGGAAGCCCCAACGGCTCCAGCGGCGGAAAGAACACTGCTGGCCGGAACGGCGGCATCAGCGAAGCTTTCAGTTCCGCTCCCGGCACAATGTCCACATCACCCGCGGGAACGCCGCAACCATTAAAAGAGTTCTCCATTCACATCGTCGGCAGCGACTTGCTGCCTTGCTCCATCGAAGTCGCCGAGCGCGGCCTCTATCCGCAGTCGGCCCTGGCCGGCCTGCCGCCCGCAACCATCCGTGCCTGCTTCTCAAAAATCGGATCGCCCAATGGAAATGGCAGCGCCAATCTGCCGAACCCATCTTCGCCGGCGCCGCAGAATGGATCCGCGAATGGCTCGCATCTGCTGGTCAAGCCGCGCCTGCGCAGCCTGGTCACCTTCAACACCATGAACCTGACCAAGCCCGTCTACATTGGCCGTTTTGACTGCATCTTCTGCATGGACGTGCTGCCGCATCTTTCCCGCGTGCAGCGCACCTCGCTGCTCGAACGTCTGCATCTCTACCTCGAGCCCGGCGGATACCTCTTCTTAAGTCAAACCGAAAAACTCAGCGCCCCCAACCTGAACTTTCGCTCCGAAACCTTCGACGGCTACACCTTCCACCGCAAGCCGCTGGCGGCCAGCGCGGCGTATGGACGGTAAGCAACTCAAAAGTAAGAAAATCAAAAGACAGTGGTTCACGCCGAGGTTGCGAAGGGAACGCACTCATGATCCCAAGTGTCGGGTAGAGAGTCGTCACTGATCACTGTCCACCGACCACTGTTCTTTAAAACCCGACCCGAAGTGACTCGATCCGCATGGGACGCGCCCCGAAAGACTCCACTCTAAAGAATTGAGAGGTTCACGCGAACAAAAACTCCTTCGTCCGCAACTCCTTGATCGTGTCCCTCAGTTTCGCCGCCTTCTCGAACTCAAACTGCTTGGCTGCTTCGCGCATGTCGCTTTCGAGTTTCGCGACGTACGCATTTACTTCCTGCTGCGACGTAAACTCTGGAATCCCTTCACCCTCACCGCCCGTCAGATCAGCGTAGTCCGCGGCCACGATTCCCGCGAGCGTCATATCCAGCGGACGCACGATCGACTCCGGCGTGATTCCATTCTCTTCGTTATACGCAGTCTGAATCGCCCTCCGACGCAAAGTTTCGTTCATGGCGCGCTTCATCGAATCGGTCTGGCGGTCGGCATAAAGAATCGCGCGTCCGTTCAAATGGCGTGCACAGCGGCCGATGGTTTGAATCAGCGATCCCGCTGACCGCAAGAAGCCTTCTTTGTCCGCATCGAGAATCGCCACCAGCGAGACTTCCGGCAAATCCAGCCCCTCGCGCAGCAGATTGATGCCGATCAATACATCGAACTCGCCCTTGCGCAGGTCGCGCAGAATTTTCACCCGCTCCAGCGTTTCGATTTCCGAATGCATGTAGCGGCACTTCACGCCCACTTCGGCGTAATACTCGGCTAGGTCCTCCGACATGCGTTTAGTCAACGTGGTCACGAGTACGCGCTCGCCCTTTTCCACACGGGCCCGAATCTCGTGCAGCAGGTCGTCAATCTGCCCTTTCACCGGACGCACCTCGACTTCCGGATCGATCAACCCCGTCGGCCGGATAATCTGCTCCACTACCACACCCGCCGACTTGGTCAGCTCATACGGCCCCGGCGTCGCCGAAACATAAACCAGCTGATTCGTACGATGTTCGAATTCTTCAAACGTCAGCGGACGGTTATCCAGCGCCGACGGCATGCGAAAGCCATACTCGACCAGCGTTTCCTTGCGCGAGCGATCCCCGGCATACATGCCGCGCACCTGCGGTACCGTCTGGTGCGACTCGTCGATGAACATCAGATAGTCGCGCGGAAAATAATCCAGCAGCGTCGGCGGAGGCTCGCCCGGCAACCTCCCGGTAAAGTGCCGCGAATAATTTTCGATGCCGTGGCAGTAGCCCATGGCCTTGATCATTTCCAGATCGAACATGGTCCGCTGGTGAATGCGCTGCGACTCCACCAGCCGTCCCTGCTTTTCCAGTTCGACTTCCCACCACGCCAGCTCTTTCTTGATCGAATCCACCGCCGACGCCCGCGTCTCCTCCTTCATCACATAATGCGTCTTGGGATAAATCGGCAGGCGCCCATATTTCTGTTTCACCGTGCCAAACAGCGGGTCAATTTGCGTCAAAGACGAAATCTCATCGCCCCACAACTCGATGCGATACGCCATGTCGTCATAAGTAGGGAAGACCTCGATCACGTCGCCGCGCACGCGAAACGTTCCGCGCCGGAAGTCTCCGTTGGTGCGCTCATAAAGAATGTCGACCAGCTTGCGCGTAATGTCCTCGCGCTTGATCTTCTGGCCTTTTTCCAGAAACAGCATCATGCCGTAATACGCTTCCGGCGAGCCCAGGCCGTAAATGCAGCTCACCGACGCCACAATCAGCGCATCGCGCCGCTCAAACAACGATCGCGTCGCCGAAAGCCGCAGCTTGTCGAGTTCGTCGTTGATGGTCGCTTCTTTCTCGATGTAAAGATCGGCCGCCGGAACGTAAGCCTCAGGCTGGTAATAGTCGTAATACGAAACGAAATATTCAACCGCATTGTGCGGAAAGAAATTCTTGAACTCGTGATACAACTGCGCTGCCAGCGTCTTGTTATGCGCCATCACCAGCGCCGGACGGTTCGCCGCCTCAATCACCTTGGCCATGGTGTAGGTTTTGCCCGACCCCGTGACGCCCAGCAAAACCTGATGCTGCTCGCGGTCGAACACTCCGCGCAACAGCGCGTCAATGGCGCGCCCCTGGTCCCCCTGCGGCTTGTAATCAGATACGAGTTTGAAGTCCATAAAACAGCCCTCAGCCGTCAGCTCTCAGCCATCAGCCCGAACCCATGCCAAAGACAGCCAACAGCGGCACTGCCCATGTGGGGACAGCCGCCTCGGCTGTCCAGCGAGCGCAGCGAGCGTTGTCTTTTCTGCCGACACTCGCACAAGATGCAATTTCACCGGCAGAGAATCTTTCTATTATAAACGGTCCGAACAGGAAGGACTTTCCTGTGTGGAGCGGGCACTCCTGCTCGCTGCCCTCGTGGTGCTGCAAGCAAGCGGGCAGGAGTGCCGCTCCACATAAACTCACTCGACTCGCAACCACGCTCACTTATGAATCTCAATCGCCACCACCGCTGCGGCACGCTTGCCCGCCGCTTCCACATACTCCACTCTTGCCGGACGCCCCTCCAGATCCACGCAAGGCTTGAGATCCCCTTTCAACGTCACATTGAGCACGCTGTATTGCACCTTGAAATAGTTGGCGGCGTGCAGTCCCAGCGACTTTCCGCCGGAAACCACATTCAGATCCATGGCCGCAGTATTGCATCGCACATTCTTCAGCACGCCGACCGCAACATGGCGCGGCCCATCCGGAACCGGCGCTTCGGGCGGAGGCACCGCCGCACCCTCCGACTCGGGCACGCTGCTGGTAGTTTCCACGGTTGCGGTTCCGACTTTCATCTGTTCGTCGTATAGACGTCGTTGCTCCTGTGCCTCCGCGTATTCTTCCGCATGCTGCAGAAAATTTTCCGCCATGGCCGTTTCTTCCGGAGACTTGGCCAGATGCATGGCGCTGCGAGCCACCCTAACCGCGTCCGCCCCGCGCTCCATCTGCAGCAGCACGCTGGCCACATTCATGCGATAGCTCAGGTTTTCCGGCTCCAGTTGAACCGCGTTCAAGCCCATCATGCGAGCTTCGTCCAGGTTGCGATGCCGCATGCCCAGGAACGCCGCCAGCGCGTTGTAGCTCGGTGCGAACGACGGATTCAGCTTGATGCTGGCGCGCAAGCTGTTCTCCACCTGGGCTTCGTCGGCAGTTGTAACCGCGCCGTTCATCGTCATGGCGGCGAAGTAGTAGTGCGCCAGAAAACTCTGCGAATCGAGCTTCACCGCCTGCGCGTACCAGTTCCGGGCCTCCTCCATTTGGCCGTCGCGAAACGCCAGATAGCCCATGGTTTCGTGCGCGGAAACGTTGTTGGGATCTACCTGCAGGACGCGCTGCAGCAGCACGCGTGCGTCCGCGGTGCGCTCGGTATAAGCCATGAAATCGGCGCGCACGGCATCGGCCTGCGGGGTGGTCAACGCTTGCGCCTGGAATGCGGAGTCATCCACATCGGTGGTGCCCGCCAACTTGAGATATGGGAAACTCGCTTGCCGCACGTACCCCTCCAGCGCAGCCTGCATCTGCTTCAAATCGCCGAAAGCGCGCGTGGCCGCGGTGACCGCATCCACGTTCTTGGCCAGCAGTTGCGTGTAGTCCGCGAGCTGATGTGTTTTGTCCCGGTAATCTTTCTGTTCCAGATAATGAGTCAGCGCCCACGACTCACCGTAGAATATTGAGCCCTTATTTTCTTCGTGGTAATACGGCGATGCGTAGTCCACGGCAAACAGTGTGGCTAGCGGCAAGAGCCGGTTTTCGCGAAGCAGGGCCAGGTTCTCCGGGCTGGGTTCGCCCAGAGAAACCTCTTTATCGCGGATTTCCGTATTCTGGTAAAACTCCGCCAGCCCCTCGTTCAGCCACAGCGGCATCCATTCCAATTTGCTTAAGAGCAGGTGCGTGTACTCGTGATACACCACCGAATAAGGATGGTCACCCTCGGCATCGAGCCGCATCAGCACATAGTTCTTGTCCGGCGTGCGCTGAAAAAGGCCGCTCAACTTGAGCTGTCCCTTGGCCAGATACGCAGCCGGCTCCAACGCCCGGAAGTCTTTCTCGTCTTTGATGGCCAGCACAATGATCGGGGAGCCGGGATCGATTTGCAGATGCGGGAATAACTTGTGAAACACCGTGCGCATGCGCTCAAACTGGTCGGCCACGCGCCGCGCCTGCTTTTCGTTCGTGTTGCTGACCACGACGAAGTGCGGACTGAGCACCCGCACCCAGTTCTCCGGCTTATCCCGCGCCGGAGCCAGCGCGGCCGAGAATAACAGTGCGAGCAGCAGAAAACGTTGCCACATGGCGGCGTATCACTAGAGATATCGCCCAGCCGTAGGGAGAAGTCAAATGAATTAGCAGCCGCCAGTGGCTCAGTTTGAATGCCTTCGCCTTCTTTTGCGGTTTTTGTCTTTGCGAACTCTGCGGCTTTTCTTTGCGAACTCTGCGGTTAAAGGCTTTGGTTCTTGGACGGAAAATCAGCGGGGATGCAGACTGATCAGCAGCAGAACCAAGTAAGCGGTGCGGTTGTGCAAACGAAAAATATTATCGAGCGATGGGGCACCGGACTGTAACGGAGAACGATCTTCCGTTTTACGGCTTCGCTTGCCCAGCCCCACAATCCTTGCCGACGTGCGGAACTTTTTGTAATCGCGGAAGGTTTGTTCCCCGTCCATCTTGTATCCCTTGAGCAAGGCGACCCGCGCGTCCAGCTTGAACGTGAGGAGGTGCGGCAGCCACACTTCGTCATTCACCCGCGTTTGTTCCAGCATCACCCGCGTGCCTTTGTGGATGCGCGCCAGCACCAGTCCCACCGAAATCGTGTCGATGGCCTCAACGTCCATCCGGCTGAGTTGCAGATCGTCCTTGTCGACCCACACTCTCCCGTGGAATTTGGGCAGGAACTTCGCCTCTTTCATATGCGGTTCGTAGCCCGGACGCGGCTCGCCATCAATCACCCAGGCCTCGCGCCCGCCCACCAGTTCCGTTCCCACCAGCTTGAAGTTGTAAGCATCGGCGATCTCGCGCACGAACTTGCGGCCGTCCTCGCGGTCTTTTTCTTCTCTCTCCTCACGCTTCCTGCGCTGTTCGTCCGATTCGTTTTTGCGCTTGTCGATCAGCTTCTGGATCTTTTCTTCTTCCTTGGCCTGGTCCTTCTCCGAGAGCGGCTTGTCGTCTTTCTCAATCATCCGCTGCACTTGCTCGCCGTAGAGTTCCATCACCTCGTAAGTCTTTGTTTCCGTCGACCTCTCCTGCCCTTTGCCATCGAGCTTGTGCTCTTCGTCGCGCTCAATGTAGGTGTAGTCGCGCAGGCGCTTGTCGTTTTCCTCATCTTTGGCCGCCACTACCCGAAACAATTCCCGCATCTGCTCCTGCGAGAGGACTCCGTTGGCACCGGGCGTTAAGTCGAGCTTCGGATTGGGATGGAGGCTCGATGCAGCTTCGGTAGCGGAGTCCGCCCGCGCCGCCGAGTCCCCCTGCGCCGAGTCCCC
The DNA here is from genome assembly GCA_035308125.1 of Candidatus Sulfotelmatobacter sp. GTDB lineage: Bacteria > Acidobacteriota > Terriglobia > Terriglobales > Acidobacteriaceae > Sulfotelmatobacter. The sequence goes on along the minus strand of DATGHF010000029.1, from coordinate 13,187 downwards.
CTGCGCAGCCGCCAGGCAGACGGAAAGGCAGAACAGGAGGCCGGAAAGGTATGCGAATGCCGCGAAGCGCTGAATCTGGGCCTTCATACTAATGGTTGACGTACAGCAATGACAAAAATTACAAGCGAACCAGCAGGAAATAGATTTTCCGGCCGGCCGCCGGGATGCTATTTTTCGTCCGCCAGAAAACGAACCAGCACGAACCGTGCCGGGGCTGAACCCTCACTCTCCCACGCCGACCCGCGCCCGGGCTCAAGCCATTCCAGTTCGCCCGGCGATTTTCGAATGTGGTGGTCGTCGTCGCCCTTGGCGTCTTCGGTTTTGAGATCTTGGGTTTTAAGGATCTTCAGGTCCAGGTCGGTGATGGCAACGAGCAACTCGCCAATGTCCTCGGGCCGGGCGGGTATGGATTCGCCGTGGGGCAGATACGCCGCGGTGACATACGATGTGCCGAGCGGCATGGTGGCGATCGATTTGGCTGCCGGATCCTGTGACGGCCCAGTGCTGCCCGCATATCCGACATCCTCGTTCATCATGGCCCTGGGATCCAGAAACTCGACCACAATAAAGCGGCAGGTGCTTTTCTGGTCGTTGCGCATCCCGCGAGTCCATCCGCCGGGCACGTAGTTCACCCAACCCTGCTTCAACGTCCCGGAAATGATTGGTGACTGCCCTTCGAGCCACATCGCCGGCTGGCAATCCGCCAGCGTCACCAGCAGAAAAGCATGATCGTGAAGCGTGAGCTCGCTTTCGTTGTAGCCCAGCTGCAACGAAAACACACGAACTTGAGAATTTTCGAACAGCAGGCTGTGATGCGATTCATGCGCCATATCGGGCGCCGCCTGCCCCGCGGCGAACGCAGCCACCAGCATAAACAGCAATCGACCGTTCCACTTCACACCTTCTATTGTATGCCGCTGGGTTTCGGAGTTTCGAGTTTCGGAGCTTCGAGCAGAGAGGCCCGCCAACTTGTAGCACGCGTCGCGCTATGACGGATTTGGGGGCGGTTGCTGCAGGGCGAGCTGCGCGCAGGTGCGTCCGATGGTTTCTTTGGCGGTGCTGGCCTCGAGGAATTGAAAGCCGTAGCGAAACGCGCTCTTTTGGCGGACCACGGCGGGAATTTCTACGCTGCCCAGTGGCAGGTCGAATTCCAGCCGCACCACTTCTCCCAGCGGGACTTCCACTTTCAGCATCGCGGAAATGCCGGATTCGCTGAGGTCGACCGTGTGTCCCCGTATCACCGGGCTGTTGCGAGGATATACGCGGATCTCAACCTCAAGTTTGAAACGGGGATGGCGCCGCGCATCCGCGAGAGCTTGCATTTCGTGAACACTGAACCGCTGCTCAAGTTCCAAGGTATGGACTGTCCTTCCGGCAAAGGGCCCGCGGGACCGTGGTGCTCAGACCCGCGGCCTGACCCCGGCGCCCTTTTACACAAACCATCACTATCCTCAATCGGCGGAAGGCGCCTGGAACTTTAGAGCGAACGATCAAACATAATCTTTTTCTAACCTGAGTCGAAATTCAACTGCGCTGCGACTGCGAGAGGCACTCCGAGCGAAATCTCAGACGCTGGCCACATCTAGCCGCCGTTCTTCAACGCCTTTCCCAAACATTCGGCTTGAAACAGGCGTTCATCCACGCGATGCAGCCGTTTCGCCTGCGCCGGCGTGACCAGCGGGTAATGTTTGATATCGAAGAGGTGATAGACAATAAACCAGACCGGCTTCTCCGTGGTCATCCAGTTCTGGCGGTCAAAGCGCTTCAGATTGACCGGGCCAGAGAATCGTCGCAGCGTGCGTTCCCGCCGCAGGTTGCAGTAAAGGTTGAAGTAACTCAGCGCCAGTTCGCGCAGGGTGCGATGTATGGGCTCGCGCCAGCGGCATCCGCTGTAATTCGATTTGGCGATCGCGCCCCAGCATCCGTGCTCGCGAAAAATGGCGATCACGTGATCGGTGTCGTGGTCGGCTTCAAAATCAAGCAGCAGCGGAGGATATCCATTCGCGCGCAAGGCTGCCGCGGCAAAGATTGCGCCCTCCAGGCAATGCGCCGTCTCTTCCGCCAAAACTTTGCGCGGTGACCACGCCGTATCTTCCAGATGATAGGGAATCGCATCCAGAAACTTCTGAATGCCGTGAGGATTTTTCATGCTGCGCAACTTGCGCAGCTCTTTGGGAGTGAGGTCGTCGGTGGCGGAGTTGGAGGTCTTGGTCATTGGTTAGGGGTTAGTGGTCAGGGTCGTGCCAGCAGTGTAGTCGATGGCTCTAGGAAGTGGCTGATGCGAGCGTTTCTGAGGGGCTGCAGGGGCGGGAGGCGGTCGTGGCGAGCACCGGTATGGCGGGCCCGGTGAGGCGTTCCTGCGGGCAGTTGAACCGTTTTAAGCGGCATGATTAAGTGTCTTATTTTCAGTCATATACGATGAATATTTATCACAGGGGGTGAACATCCTTAAGGGGCGTCGAATCAGGACGTTACATGAAAATTGCCCTAATACCGGTGCAGCGTGATGCAACGCTCGCTGCGCTCGCTGGACAGCCGAGGCGGCTGTCCCTACATGCGTGCACGTCGCACCTGCGTGCAGGCTATATCGCGAACACTGTAGCCAACTCGTGCGGGCTGTCGACCATGACGTCGGCGGGCTGGTCCACGAGCGTGTGCGGCGCGAAGCCATAAGTCACGCCGACGGTGTGCAGCCCGGCGTTGGCGCCGGTGCGAACGTCCACATGCGAGTCGCCCACCATCGCCGCCTCTTCAGGCCGCACTCCATACTCGCCGAGCAACGCGCGCGCGCCCTCGGGATCGGGCTTCTTGCTGGCGAAACTGTTGCCGCCGTACACCTGCGAGAAAAAGTGACCAAGGCCCAGCGCTTCGACGATGGCTTGTGAGGGCTTCACCGGTTTGTTCGAGAGCACGGCCAGCTTGCGCTGGTTTCCGTGAGATGCTCCGTGAGACGTTCCGTGGGACACCCCGTTTGAGGAATTCTGAATCGCCGCCAGCGCTTCGGCCACTCCCGGATAGACCGTAGTGTGGTCGAGTTTGTGCTCGCGATAGTAAGCCAGGAAAAACTCGAGGCCCTTGCGGACGAGCGCTTCATCCACAACTTCGCCGCCCAGCGCCCGCTGGATCAGAATCGGCGCGCCGTCGCCTACGTAGCTGGCGATTACATCGTCGGGTAACTCCGGCCGTCCGATGTGGCGCAACGCGGCGTTGACCGAATGCACCAGGTCGAGGCGCGAATCGATGAGCGTGCCGTCGAGATCGAAGATGACGAGCTTGATCGAGTGCGGGTCGAAGGCGCGAAAGGTTCGGATCATACTGTTGTCAAAATCATGCTTTCTCAGGATAAAGCACTCAGCATTCAGCCGCTAGCATTCAGCCCCGCAGAACTGGGAGTTCATCGAGGCTCGGCCAGGTGAAAAAAGCAGTGGCTAGTGGTTGGTGGCTAGCATGACCCCAACGGGGGCTGTCCCCACGTGAGCATCTTTCACACCGCAGCCATGACCATGCGATCGAGGCGCTTGACAATATCTATATTTCTAGTAGTATCGAAATATGATTGTTTCGACAACCAAGGCGACCTCCTTTAAATCCAGCGAGCGCGTGGCCAAGTATGCCGACATGTTTTCCGCCATGGGGACGGAACCGCGGCTGCGCATTATGCAGCTGCTGCTGTCGGCGCATCCCGAGGGGATGGTGGTCGGCGATATTCAGGGCGAGCTGGAAATTCCTAACTCGACGCTGTCGCATCATCTGGACAAACTGCGGACCGAGGATCTGGTCGAGGTGCGGCGGGAAGGGACATTCCTGCGCTACATCGCGAATACGGCTGCGCTGCAGGAGTTGTTGCAGTTTCTTTATGCCGAGTGCTGCACGCGCAATCAGGCGCTCAAGCCGCGAGACATCATTCAAATCTGTAAATAGGAGAATTGATTATGAGTACGCGAGTTGATGTTGAAGAAATCCCTCAGGGGCGAAAGCCCGCATCTTTTTCTGCACTGGATGGCACGGCTGAAGCCGTGCCCTTCCCAAAATCCTCTGGCGCTGGCGTTTTCGACGCAGGCATCGGCGAAAGTATCAAGAATATCGTTAAGCAGAAATACGGCGAAGCTGCGCTGCGGGTGAAGTCCGGGGGCAGTTCCTGCTGTGGAGCGGCGCCCGGCAACGGCTGTGACCCGATCACGGCCAATCTTTACGACGCGGCGCAGGCGGCACAGATTCCCGAGGAAGCGATGTTAGCTTCGTTTGGCTGCGGTAATCCCACCGCGCTGGCTGAGTTGAAGGCAGGTGAGACGGTGCTCGATCTGGGCTCGGGCGGGGGCATTGACGTTCTGCTTTCTGCGCGCCGCGTCGGGTCCACGGGCAAAGCCTATGGCCTCGATATGACCGACGAGATGCTTGCCCTGGCCAACGACAACAAACGGAAAGCTGGGGTCGAGAACGTGGAGTTTCTCAAGGGCGAGATCGAGAGCATTCCGCTGCCGAACGATTCGGTGGACGTGATCATTTCCAACTGCGTGATCAATCTCTCGGCCGACAAAGACAAAGTGCTGCGCGAAGCGTTTCGCGTGCTCAAGCCCGGGGGACGCTTCGCGGTGTCCGATGTTGTGACTCGTGGCGAGATGCGCCCGGAGATTCGTCAGAGCGTTATGGCGTGGGTGGGATGCATTGCCGGGGCGCTGGAAGAGAACGAATACCGCAGCAAGCTGGGCGCGGCCGGATTTGAACAAATTGAAGTCGAGCCGACTCGCATCTACCGGACCTCGGATGCGCGCGAATTCCTGGCTGGGCAGGGAATTGACGTGGATGCTCTCGCTCCGCAGGTGGATGGCAAGTTTCTGAGCGCGTTCATCCGTGCGGTGAAACCTGTGGGCGGGAAGTCTTGCTGCGGACCCGCGTGCTGCTCCTGACGGGGAGTTCAGAAACCAGTGGCTTGTGGTTAGTTGCTAGTGGCTAGTGAGAACCTAAGGGTTTTTGCTAGCAACCAGCAACTAGCCACTAGCCACCAGCAACCAGACGAGGGCGACTATGGCACCACCCTACAACGTGCTGTTCCTGTGCACGGGCAATTCGGCTCGATCCATCATGGCGGAAGCCATCATGAATTTAAAGGGGAGGCCCAACTTTGTGGCCTATAGCGCGGGGAGCCATCCTTCGGGGAAGGTTCGTCCGGAGGCGCTGCGCGAACTGGAAGCGGCGCACCTTCCGACCAGGGGGCTGCGCAGCAAGAGCTGGGACGAATTTGCTAAACCGGGAGCGCCGCGGCTCGATTTTGTGTTTACCGTGTGCGATAACGCCGCCAATGAAGCTTGCCCGGTTTGGCCGGGACAGCCGATGACCGCGCATTGGGGTGTTCCCGATCCTGCTGCGGTGCAGGGCAGTGAAGAACAGATCAAGCAGGCTTTTCGCGAGGGTTTTTTCTTGCTGGAGCGAAGAATCGGACTGTTTCTGGCCCTTCCGCTGGCCACGCTCAGCCGTATGGCGTTGAAAAAAGAAATCGACGGTATCGGGCGACAGTGACGATGCGTATACCGGATCACCCGGGCGAGCCGCGGAGGGTGCAAATGAAAGCAACGGACCGTCTTAGCTTCCTGGATCGATATCTGACCGTCTGGATTTTCGGAGCCATGCTCGTCGGAGTGGCGTCAGGCTGGGCGCTACCCGGGATTGTCCCCTTTCTGAATCGCTTCACTGTGGGTACGACTTCCGTTCCGATCGCCGTGGGACTAATCCTGATGATGTATCCGCCATTGGCGAAGGTGCGATACGAAGAACTGGGCGAAGTGTTTCGGAACAAGAAAATACTCGCGCTCTCGCTGGTGCAGAACTGGGTCATCGGTCCGGTGCTGATGTTTGGCCTGGCCGTGGTGTTCCTGCGCGACTATCCCGAGTACATGGCGGGTTTGATTATGATCGGGCTGGCTCGCTGCATCGCGATGGTCATCGTGTGGAACGAACTGGCCAAGGGCGACACGGAGTATGCCGCGGGCCTCGTCGCCTTCAATTCTGTTTTCCAGGTATTGTTCTACTCGGTGTATGCGTGGGTCTTCGTCACCAAACTGCCGGAGTGGTTTGGGTTGCACGGTTCGGTCGTAAATGTGTCCATACGCGACATTGCCAAGAGCGTCTTCATTTATCTTGGCATCCCGTTTCTGGCGGGGATGATCACGCGATTCGTGCTGGTGCGCGCGCGCGGAAAGCAGTGGTATGAGAAGACTTTCATTCCGCGAATCAGCCCCATCACGCTGGTTGCGCTGCTGTTCACGATTGTCGTGATGTTCTCGCTCAAGGGCAGCTATATCGTGCGGTTGCCGCTGGATGTGGTGCGGATCGCGATTCCCCTGCTGATTTATTTCGTGGTCATGTTCCTGGTTTCGTTCTACATGGGGCACAAGCTGGGAGCCGACTATTCGAAGACGGCGACTTTGTCGTTCACCGCGGCCAGCAATAATTTTGAGTTAGCCATTGCCGTTGCCGTGGCGGTGTTCGGCATCAACTCGGGAGCGGCGTTTGCGGCGGTGATCGGACCGCTGGTGGAGGTTCCGGCGCTGATTGGGCTGGTACATGTAGCTCTGTATTTCCAGCGGCGCTACTTCGGGGAGGGGGCTGCTGATCTGCCGGGGGTTCCGCTTTGTGGGCCAGTGGGGAAAGGGTGAAGCCCAGAGTGGCCGGCAGCATTGCCGGAGTGGAGGCGCCGCACCCGGGGCCTGCCCGGGTTGCAGTTACGCCGGATTACCAAAGGTCCCGAAGTTTCCAGGGAACGAACTTCCTCGCTTTTCCAACCTGCCGTCTCCATTTACAATGCAACAGGTTTGGCGTAGCCCGCTTGAAACCGAAAGCGGTCCCGCGAATCTATTAACATAGGTAAACGTCGTTAGGTTAAGAGACGGTAAGCGGATGGCGACCACAAAAACCGACCCTAAGCTGAGCATTGCCGGCAACGGCAAGAAGTCCAAGAATTACGAGGGACTAACGCGCGAACGGCTGATCGAGGCTTACCGCTGCATGTATATGTCCCGGCGTATAGACGACCGGGAGATTCTGCTCAAGCGCCAGCAAAAAATCTATTTCCAGATGTCGGGGGCGGGCCATGAGGCCATTGGCGTGGCTGCCGGGCTGGCGCTGAAATCCGGCTACGACTGGTTTTACCCTTACTATCGCGACCGCGCGTTGTGCCTGGCGCTGGGGGTGAAGCCGCTCGACATGTTTTTGCAGGGCGTGGGCGCGGCCAACGATCCGAGTTCCGGCGGACGGCAGATGCCTTCGCACTGGAGCTATCCGCAGTTCAATATTGTTACGCAGTCTTCTCCGACCGGGTCGCAGATTCTGCAGGCGGTGGGGTGCGCGGAGGGCGGGCGATATTTCTCACAACATCCCAAAGCCGCTGAGATTCCTGCAGTCCCACCCTTCGCAAAAGACGCGAAGGATGGGGCACCCGGCGGCGTCTTCGATTATCGGCAGTTCAAGGACGTCAAATTTCAGCGCGACGAAGTCAGTTACGTTTCGCTGGGCGATGGAACTTCCAGCGAAGGCGAATTCTGGGAAGCCCTGAACGCGGCGGCGCTGGGCAAGCTGCCAGTGATTTTCTGCGTGCAGGATAACGGCTACGCGATTTCAGTGCCGGTCGAAGTGCAGACTGCGGGCGGGAGCATTTCGCGGCTGGTTTCGGGGTTCCCGAATTTTCATTTTGAAGAAGTGGATGGCACCGACCCGGTTGCCAGTTATGCCGCATTCCAGCGCGCGGCGCAATATTGCCGCGAGGGGCATGGGCCCGCGTTTGTGCACGCGCACGTGATTCGTCCTTATTCGCATTCGCTGTCGGATGATGAGCGGCTCTACCGTCCGGATGTGGAACGCGAGCGGGATGCGGCGCGCGATCCGGTGGCCCGCACGCAAATGTTCCTGCTGCGGGAGGGCATCCTCGACGAGAAGGGAATCACCCAGCTCGAGAAACTGGTCGATGACGAGTTACAAGTGGCGGTCGACCAGGCGCTGGAAGCGTTGCCGCCCGCGCCGGAGACGATCACGAAATATTTGTACTCGCCGGATGTGGACCCGACTTCGGTGGCCTTTTCGACGCAAGCGGTGGAGCCGCCCGCGGCTGCCGACGGCAAGAAGCCGGCCGCGAAAACCATGGCTGACCTGATCAACGCCACGCTGCGCGATGAGATGAAGCGCGACGAGCGCATGCTGATTTTTGGCGAAGATGTGGCCGATTGCAGCCGCGAAGAATATCTCAAGCGCAAGCTGGTGAAGGGCAAGGGTGGAGTCTTTAAACTCACCTTCGGACTGCAGAACGAATTTGGCACGGACCGTGTGTTCAATTCTCCTCTGGCCGAGGCGGCCATTGTGGGTCGCGCCACGGGTATGGCCACGCGTGGGCTGAAGCCGGTGGTCGAGATTCAGTTCTTCGACTACATCTGGCCGGCGATGATGCAGATTCGCGACGAACTCACGGTGATCCGCTGGCGCTCGAATAATGGATTTTCCTGCCCGGTGGTGATCCGCGTGGCCATTGGCGGATATCTTACGGGCGGCGCGATTTATCATTCGCAATGCGGGGAGAGCATCTTCACCCACATGCCGGGGCTGCGGGTGGTGTTCCCGTCGAACGCGCTTGATGCGGCGGGGCTGCTGCGCACCGCGATCCGTTGCGATGATCCCGTCTTGTTTCTTGAACACAAGCGGCTGTATCGCGAAACTTATGGACGCGCGCCCTATCCTGGGCCCAACTACATGATTCCGTTTGGCAAAGCGAAAATCGTGCAGCCGGGAACCGATCTGAGCGTGATCACTTACGGCGCGGTGGTGCCGCGAGCGCTGCAGGCAGCGCAGAAGCTGGAACGCGAGAGTGGAGTGAAAGTGGAGTTGATCGACTTGCGCTGCCTGAATCCGTTTGACTGGGAAACAATTGCGGCCTCAGTGGAGAAAACCAATCGCGTGCTGGTGGCGTATGAAGATTCGCTGAGCTGGGGCTACGGCGCTGAAATCGCGGCGCGCATCGCCGACCAGCTTTTCGACAAGCTCGACGCTCCGGTGCGCAGAGTGGCTGCGGCTGACACTTTTGTGGCTTACCAGCCGATTCTCGAAGACGCGATTCTGCCTCAGGCTAACGATCTGTTCCGCGCGATGAAAGAGCTGGCGGAGTATTGAAGAGCAGTGGCTAGGGGTTAGGGATCAGGGATCAGTTGCCAGTGCGTTTTTATTTATCTTCATCTTCATCCTCTGCCTACTCTGCGAAGAGAGTTTTGTAGAGTCCTCCGCCTAACGCGCCGCCGATCAGCGGAGCGACCCAGAACATCCACAATTGCTGCAAGGCCCAGCCTCCCACGAAGAGTGCGGGGCCGGTGCTGCGGGCGGGGTTTACTGAGGTATTGGTCACGGGGATGCAGACCAGGTGAATCAGGGTCAGGCACAGGCCGATGGCGATGGGGGCAAATCCTTTGGGGGCGCGGCCGTCGGTGGCGCCCATAATCACGATGAGGAAGAACGCCGTGAGCACGACCTCGGCGACGAAGCCGGCCAGCAGGGAGTAGCCGCCGGGGGAATGCTCGCCATATCCGTTGGAGGCGAAGCCGGCGTGCACGTCGAAGATGGGCACTCCGCTGGCGATGACGTAGAGGACGCCGGACGCGGCGATTGCTCCGACGACCTGCGCGATCACATAGTGCGGCAATTCCGAGGCGGGAAAGCGCTTGCCAACGACCAGGCCCAGGCTGACCGCCGGATTCAAGTGGCAGCCGGAAATGTGTCCGATGGCGAAGGCCATGGTCAGAACGGTGAGACCGAAGGCCAGGGCAACGCCGGCAAATCCAATGCCGACTCCCGGGAAAGTGGCGGCCAGCACGGCTGCTCCGCATCCGCCAAACACCAGCCAGAAGGTTCCGAAGAGTTCAGCAAGGGCGCGTTTGTTGAGGGGCATGGGAGATCTCCTTATGCGATTGATGGGATGTGCTTTACGTGGCTCAGTTTCCGAGAGGCAAGCAGGGTAGCACAACCGGCCCCGGCGCAAAACCGCGACCGACTTCTTCCCGCAAGTTACCGAAGGCTTTTTGCGCAAGGCGATGGTCGTTGCCCGTTCAAAGAGCGGATGCTAGGCTCGACAGAGGTGCCTCCCGCATACGCAGATTCCGCGGATGCCCGCCCGTCTGGCGGCGCGACGCAATGGCTGCAATCCGCGTCGGCCGACGTGTGGGTAAAGTTCCTGCTGGCGCTGGCCGGACTGGGCCTGGCTTTCACGGCTGCTCTGTTTTCGACGGCCTCGCGGGACGCGGGCAACGTTTGGGCGACCGTGATCCTGGCCTCGGCTTCGCTGGTGCTGGCCACGTTTGTGGGACTGTTCACGGTGCCCTATCTCGCGCGCCGCGTCGCCGTGGAGCGGTTGCGGGAAACTTTTGACTACGAAATTACGCGTGCCGGGGTGATCTATGTGCTGGTCACGCTGGTGATCGGTATCGCCGCGCTCAACACGGGAAACAATCTGCTCTACATCGTGGTTGCGGCCATGCTGGCGGCGATCCTGGTTTCTGGAGTGGTTTCGGCAATGGTGCTGCGCTGGCTGGAACTCGATGTGCGGCTGCCGGAGCATGTGTTTGCCGGGCGCGCGGTGCCGGGGCGCATTGTCTTGCGCAATCCGCGGCGATTTCTCCCGTCGTTTTCTATCTTTGTGCTCTCTACGCGCAAGAGCCGCAAGAAGCCCAAGAGGCAGTGGCAGTGGGAGTCGACCACGTTCGCTTTTCCGTTCAACCGTCCGCAGGAAGAGCAGTGGCTGCGGCTGCCGGATCGGCGTCTGCGACGCGTGACCATCGCTCCTGACCCGCCGGGAATTTTTCCCGGCATTGCGTATTTTCCATTCTTGCCGCCGCGGAAGGAATTGTCGGCCGATCTGGAACTGCTGTTTGAACAGCGCGGGCGCTACCGGGAAGGCAGCTTCGGCGTGGCCACGCGGTTTCCCTTCGCGTTTCTCACAAAGACGCGTCATGTGGCGCTGCCGCGAGAAATTCTGGTCTATCCCCGCATCGAGCCCACCGACCAGCTCTTCGACATTCTGCCCCGGGTGCGCGGCGAGTGGGAGAGCTTTGTGCGCGGCCGAGGCTCTGATTTGCACCGCATCCGCGAATATCTGCCCGAGGACTCCGCCCGCCACGTGGACTGGAAAGCTACGGCCAAGTCGGGATCGCTCAAGGTACGCGAGTTCAGCCGCGAGGATGAGCGCAAGCTGTGCATTGTGTTTGACAATCCTGCGCCTGGACTTCTTGCCGAGGCCACCTATGAACGGGCCGTGGGCCTTGCGGCCTCGCTGGCCTGGCACTTTTCCGAGCAGGATGCCGAACTGTCATTTCTGCTGCCGGGGCAAGCTCGCACTTCCGATATTCATGAATTTCTGGCGCGGCTGGCGGTGATCCAGCCTGGTGCGGAGAAAACCACGACCGCGGCGGCGGCCGAACCGACCGCAGACGCAACCACCTCGCCGGCCCTGAAGAACAGTGATCCGCTGCATGAAATCAGCCGTAGCACAACGGGCGAGTACCACATTGTCCTCACCGCCCGCTCGCGCGAATCTCTGCCGGCAGGCCTGTGGAGCTCTTCCTACTTCGTTTTTGTTGGAGATGGCGCCAGCCGCGACGGCTCTGGGATCTGAGCGAGCCCCTTTTTCCAAGCACAACCCCCCGTTTTGAATCAAGTGGGTAACGTTACTTTTGGTTACTTCAGTGCATTGAACGACGGGGGGAAAGACGTTAACTTCTCCTTAGCAGCCCGAAGGGCCATTGATCGAAAACCATGCCGAGGCCAATATCTGGCAGGCTTTGGGCCGCGGTGCCGATCGCTAAGGTTGCCTTGCCGATGAGCGAGAAAACCCGCATCCTTTTTTACGCCCTGTGGATCGCGCACCCCGTGCTGCAGACGGTGGTCGCCATCGTGATGCTGCGGCGCGGCCTGCATCGGCGATTCAAGTTTTTCTTCGCCTACATCGCAACCCAGGCTCTGATCTTCAGCCTGATTTTTCCTTCTTACCTCCGGCACAACTATTGGGCTTATTTCTATCTTTATTGGTTCAGCCAGGCGGTAAGCGCAGTGCTCGGGTTTCAAGTAATTCACGAGGTGTTTCTCGACGTATTCCGGCCGTTTCACACGCTGCGCGATCTGGGCACGGTCCTGTTTCGCTGGGCTTCGCTGGTGATGATCATGGCGGCGGGTGTGGTTGCCGTCTCCTCGGATTCGAAAGAGATTGTGCCCTGGATGCAGGCCATCATCACCACGCAGCGCTGCGTCCGGATTGTCCAGGTCGGCATTGTGCTGTTGCTGCTGATCTTTGCCCGTTACCTGGGCGTGAGCCGCAAGCAGCAGAGTTTTGGAATCGCTTTAGGATTCGGCAGTTTTGCCCTGGTGGAACTGGCGCTGCTCGCGTCATGGGTGGGAGGGCATCTGGGCAGCACGGCGGCGAATCTGGTCAATATGTCGGTATACAACGCGAGCCTATGCATCTGGATGGGCTACGTTCTGGTGAAGAGCCCGGTCCGGGAAGGTTCGGGATCACTATTGCAAACGCAGCGGTGGGAGCAAAGCCTCACTGATATTCAACATCCGCTGCCAGAAGAATCGCTGATTCCCATGTTTGAAGGCATGGTCGATCGGGCGCTGTCTCGCACTCCCTCCGCACGATCCCTCGCCGTGGGACCTGCACGCTCGAAAGCTGAATCCGACGCAGCTCCGGTACACGGCTTCGATCTTTCTGGCCTGCTGGCGAAAGTTGTCTCCAAGATTTAAAGCCAGCGATACTTTTCCGCGACATCGTCAAGCAGTGTTGCCTTTGTTCGGGTTTTGTAAACTGCCGCACTCCTGGAGTGCCTTCCGAGCACCTGTGAACCAGTCACCCAAAAATATAAAGTAAAACATGAGCAACAACTCCTAGCAGAGCTGTGTTTAATAGGGTTGTACCTGGTCTAGTTGGCGTGAAGGTGACTGAGGAGGATTAGGTCAGGAGGCAACGAACCAGGCGAGTTGCAAAATATTGCACTCTGCCCTTGACTCGTGTTCTATAATGCGGCTCCGCGCCAAGGTTCCCGTTTTAGGAAACCCTGGTCGCGGTAGGAGACAACCCATGAAACGTGCAATCAGGATTTCGGTCCTGATGTTCGGACTAGTGGGCACGTATGTAGCAGCCGCCGTTCCGCAGGTTCCCGCCCCGG
>DATGHF010000028.1:0-151317 GCA_035308125.1 Candidatus Sulfotelmatobacter sp. | reverse complement strand
GGGGGGGGGGGGGGGGGGGGGTGGTCAGTTTGCGCGATCGTACTTTTTCTGTCTGGGGAGAAACCCCGTCGACGGGATCCCGTCAGTCGATTTCGATCTCGATCGGGATCCACTGGAGGCGGACCGCGATCGCGATCAGGGCGCAGTTGGTCGCGGCGAAGCGGTTGCGGAGGGCTTCCAGCTGGCGGCTCACCTGGTGCGGCGGGACTCCGTCCTCGGCGGCGATTTCCGGCTGCGTCATGCCTTCGGCTAGGCGTCTTAGAATCCTGCGTTGGCGTGGGGTGGGATTGCGGGCGTGCTGGCTGATGACCATCTGTCCTCCGGCCGGAGGGGTGCTGGCGGTCACCTGGTCCGGAGGGTAGCTGGCTGGCGGGGCCCTGTCTGTTCACTTTTGCACGCGCGAGGCCTTACGATTTTCGGGTGCTGGCTCTGGGATGGGGTTTGCCGGGGCTGGCGGCGTGCTGGGGGCGTTCCAGCCTGGCGGCTGAGGTTTCGCCCCCTCCACGTTCAGCAGCGCGAGGCGGGCGGGGTGTTGCTCAGATATCCCGCCGTGGCTTCGCGTTCGTTGGCTTCGGCCAGCTGCGCGGCGATCTCTAGCATGACTTCGATCGCCACGTTCAGTTGCCCGCCTAGGCTGTTGTCGTTGCGGATTCGCTTTGCCCTGATCTCCTGGCTGGTCATCGGCGCACCGTCATGGCGCCGGCGATGGCGCGGTTTCGCATTTCTTGCCGCACGTCGTCGTTCGCCTGGGGCTGCACCGTTCCGTTGCAGTGTGGGTAGGCTTTGCAGCCCATGAATTCGCCCCGGACACCGTTTCGCTTCACCATCGGGCCATCGCACTTTGGACACCGATAGCCGTTGGGGAGTTCGGCCTGGGCTGCAGCTTCGGCGCTGCGTTGCCCTGGCGCCGTCTTCCACTGTGGCCGATAGAATTCCGGATCGGCTTCCGGGTTCGGCGGATCGATTTCGGCCAGTAGCGACTGCAGCGACCGGATGGCCGCTGCAGTGAGTTCGATCAGTTGCTTTCTGTTAATCGAGGTTGGAGGGTTCACTGGACACCGCCGTTCTGCGCGATGATGCTTTCCACGGTGCGCGAGAGCCATTCTTCGAGGCGCTTCGTGGCCGCTTCGTTTGCGGCTGCGTCGAGCATTTCGAGTTCGGCTTGATCGGCTGACTGCTGGCGGTTGGCTTCTTCTCGGCTCAGCTGGGTTGCGAACCGGAAGAGATTGTCGGCAAAGATTTCTGCGAATGGACGTGTTACCTTTGGCTCAGACATTTGGACACCTCCTTGGGGTGCCTGACTGTTGAGGGCTGCTGGACACCTTGCCGGGTGACCAGTGGCCCGTTTTTGTTTCTAACCCTTACCCTAAGACCGTGAGCCCCGAGCCGAATTGCTGGAGCCGATGGCCGCGACCTGTGCTGGCTTGCTGCCCTTACCCTTGAGCCGCTTCACCCGTCGCCGGTGCCACTTTGCCGCAGGCCGTTTCACCTGCTCACCCGAAGGGCCGGAGCGAAGCGGAGGAGCCGCGCCGGTGCCGCTGGTGTCCACGGTGCCGCCTTGCGCGGCTTGACAGGTGAAACGGCCTGTGGCCTGTTGCGACGGCGACGGGTGAGGCGGCTTGGGTTGCGGCGCAAGCCCGCCTTGGCGCGGACAGCGGCGGCGCTGGGCTTGGGGTTGCGGTTGCCTGGATGTTTTTGCCGTCCCGCCGCTCGGCTGCCGGTGTCCTGGCCGGCGCGGTGTTAGGAGGGGGGAAGCGCCCAGAGCGGGCTGCCAGGTGCCCCCCACACGCCACAAGCCGCAACACGCGGCTGCTGGCGTGGGGGGAACCTGGCGCTTAGCCCGCGATAGCCGCAACAGCGGCGGGCTTTTGACCTGGCTGACTACTGCGGTGCGGCGTCACGCTTTCGGCTTCGGCGTGCGCGTCCCTCTGCGCTTCACTTCTTCGGAGATTAGCTCCGCGAGCTTGCGCAGGTCCTCGTCGCTCAGGTGCTTCACGCTTTCGGGCGTGAGCTCGATCATGATACTTCCCATCGGTGCCCTCGCTTTCTACGCCGGAGTTCGTCCTCTTCGGCTTTGCGATCGCGTTCCGGTTGCCGCTCCGCTTCGTCCTCGATCTCTTGCGGGTGCGGGTGCTTCGCTGGGGTGGTGTCCCCTGGGGTGCGGGGGATGATTGGCTCTCGACGTCCGGTCATGGTGATGGTGTCCTCCAGAGTGCTTCGACTTCGGCGGGGCTTTCGTGGACGGTATAGATCGCGGCTCCGCAGGCGACGGCGCTTCCGGTGGGCAGTGGCCGTATTCCGGTGATGGCGTCGGCGTCGAGGGCGACGACCTGGTTCGGGTTGAGGTTGTCGTGGAGTTCGATGGGCCTCACTTGCGCCTTCCCGCCTTGTGTCCCTGCTTGTGTCCCTGCTCGCGCATCAGCCGGCCGACGTGCTCGCGGGCCTGGGTGAATTGTTTGCGGGCGACATCTTCCGGGTTGCGGCGGTGAGGTTCGGCCAGGTGCGCGAGTGCGCGCGCGAGGTTTGCGGTTGCCGTTTTCTTGCCCTTGCTCATGGTGTCCTCCGTGGTCGGCTTTGCCGGAGTAGTTCTTCCAGCTTGGTTACGCGCTTCTGGATGGCGGCGACCGCCCCGCGTGCGGCGGCGGTGTCCACTTTCAGCTTCTCTTTCGCTGTCTGCAGTTCGGCCAGCAGGTCGAGGAGTGATTCCTGGAGTTGGACCCGCTCCTCGTTGCTGGTGGGAAATAGCGGCTCCTGCTGGTTGCCGTGTGGGTCGATGGTCATGGGGTCGGTGGCGCTGGTGCTGTGGCCAGCGCGAGTGCTGCGCCGGTGACGGCACCGAGAAGGAACACGAGTAGAGCGGTGAGGTTGTCTTTCAGCTGATGCCTCCCGTTCTGCGCTCCCCGGTGGATTGGGGCGCGGTGTCCAGCTGCAGGGCTTCATCCTCGTTGCGCTGGTGCGCGGCTGTGCCTGGCTCGCCTTGCGGGTAGTCGTGGGCTGGCAGGATGCGCGGCCGTTCTGATTCGGTTGGCTTGCGCTCGTGCATCCCGCTCTTCGATTCGATCAGCAGGTAGCGCCGGGTTTGTGGGTTGCCGATGATGGACACCTCGACGCCGAGCGGTGCGAGGGTTGCCCTGGAGATTTCAAGGGCCGCGACTAGCATCGTGGGTGTCATTTGGGAGGCGTCCGCGAGGGCCGCGAGTCCTTGGTGGAGCTTTTCGATTCTCTCCGCGTTGAGTTCTTCGGCGACGACTTCCCGCGGGCTGAGGATGCGGAGCGGTTTGCGGGTGAGCAGGGTGTGGCTGTAGCCCGCGATTCCGAGCGCGAGCCATAGTTCCGGCCGGAGGGCGATGCTTCCGGCTTGGGGCAGGGTGACGACTGTGTCTGGCATGGTGCGGTGTCCTCCTTGGGTTGAGTGCGTTTTTGGATTGTGTCCGCGAGCAGCTGGGCGCGGACGGCTGAGAGCATGGTCTGCAGGGCGAAGAGAATTGTGTTCGCCTCGACCGGTTTGAGTTCGTGGTTGAGCAGTGCGATGGACACCTGTGCGATAGCGGCGGCGACTTTGGCGGCGGTGATCGGCTCTTCGAGTTGGAACCGCTGCCGGCGTTCCTCCTCGATTCGCCTGGTGCGTTCTCGGTCGCCTCCGATTCCCAGCCTCCAGAGCAGCAATTCGGCCATGGATGCATCTTCCATCGACTCGGGCGGCTCGTCCTCGTCGCGGAGCGCGAGGGCTTCAGATGCGGTAGTGCTTTTTGCTGTAGCGGCCGTGGCCTGGATGAGACTGCTTTCCGGCGCGGTGTTGTTGGTTGTGGGTGCGGCGGAATTGCTGGCAGCTGCACCGCCCGGTGACGCCGTTTTGTGCGGTGCAGCTGCCGAGGGCGATGTAGCTGCCGGCGTCGTTGGCGGTGTGCTCGCTGCCGTGGTGTCCGCAGACGCAGGTGTCCGCGAGTCGTTCTTTAAGGCTGGCCATTGCTCTTCGCCTCCTTTGGCTGCGCGTGCGAGTTGGCGGCGTTGGCTGGTGAGCGCCGCCTGGCTGGTGGTTTCTGGGTTCACGGTGTCTGGCTTGCGCCGTGTCTCTGGCCTCTGGTGTCCTGCATTGCCTGCACTGTCTCGCGGAGGTTGGAAAGGTCGGCGCGTCTCGCGAGGTAATGCGCGGTCGTGGCGATGCTGGCGTGTCCGAGCAGGAATTGCACTCGGCGCAGGTCGTGAGTCGCGTTCCAGGCTTGCTCGGCGGCGGTGCGCCGCAGGTCGTGGATCGTGAGTTGTGGGTTGGCCTGGGCCGCGGCTTTCAGCTTTTGCCAGGCTCGCTCGATCACTTCGGGCGTGACCGGCTTGCTGCTCCCTTTCAGTTGTTGGACGGCTTGCAGGCCCGGCGCCGGCGCGAGTTCGAGCAGAGCGCGGACTTCGGGCGTGAGTGGCAGGGTTTGCTGCACCTGGTTCTTGGTGACGAAAGTTATGGCGTCGTTCGCTTTCGACCACGCGGCCGGCGTCAGGCGCAGGATGGTGCCGTGGCGTAGTGCCAGGTCCACGGCGAGGTGCAGGAATAGCCGCATCCAGCCTGGGGCGAGGGCGAGGATGCGGTCGCGCTCGGCTGGCGTGGCGGTGACGGTGCGCGGTGTCCCGGCTTTGGCGACGTTTACGCTGCGCGAGATGAACGCTGGCGCCCCCGCGTGGACTTCGCACCAGTCGAAGAAGAGTCGGAGGCGGCCAGTGTAATTCCGCTTCGTCCACTGGCTGAGGTTCGCTTTCTTCCATCGTTCGAGGATTTGCGCGGTGTGGCTGGGGCTGAGGTCGCGGACTTTGGATCTCCCGATTTCCGCGATGATGGTGTTGTGGACCGTGCGCGTCGTCGGGTCGAGGTTGGCTTTTGCGGCCTGGAATGCCCGGCTGGCTTCGATGACCGTCTCGAATGGGCGTGGGGTTTTGGGCGCTTGGCCTGGTCCCTCATGTTGCGCTGATACTTGAGGGCGCGGGATTTGCTGGCGAACGCTTTGCGCCGTCTCCGGCCTTTGGCGTCCCTCCAGTCTGCGAGGTACTTGCCGTGCTTCGTTATCATGGGGCGTGTTCCTTTCTTGTGGACACCGCTGGACACCGCCCCCTCGAATGGTGCTCCCGCCGTGGCTTTCAGTGTACAGGCGGGTAATTAATAAGTTATCAGGCTTTTATGGCGATGCTATCCGTGATATAACCGCCACTGAGCAGGATCGCGGGTTTTTGCCCGCCAGGAGCTTGGTTTGACGGCGGTGGTGTCGTCCGCAGAGCAGCACAGACCAGGCCCGTACAGAGGAGGAACTGTGTCCGAAGAAGCGCGGACCGGGAAAAGGTTTCCCCTGGAATTGCCCATCAAGATTCATCAGGAAACCAGCGGAGATGCCAAGGGAGTAACCGGGAACCTCAGCGCGGCGGGCGTGTTCATCCGCGCCGATGCTTCGCTGGCCATTGGATCTCCGGTGGAATTTGAAATCACGCTGTCGCCGGAAATGACGGGCGGAACGGAAAACGTCAAGATCCAGTGCAAGGGGCGGGTGGTGCGCGCCGACGAAACTGGAACTGGCGGAGAAGGCCGCGGCGTGGCCTGCGTGATTGACTCGTATGAGTTCGTGCGGAGCTAACTTTTTGGAGCGCAGATCAACATGCTCAAACTGATTCTGGCGGATAATCAGGCAATTTTCCGGGCGGGCATCGCCAAGGTGCTGGCCGTGGAAGACGAGATGCGCATCGTGGCCCAGGCGCAGACTCCCGAACAGATGTTCATGGCTCTGGACAAGTTCCGAGCGGCGGTGCTGGTGGTGGCGGCGGGATTTCACAACGACTTTGCCGCGATTGTGCAGGCCGCGAACCGGGCCAAGACTCGCGTGGTGGTGCTGGCCGATACCGGCGAGAGCGCGCAGCGCCACATGGCCAACGGCGCACATGGCGTGGTCTATCGCAACGTGACCAGCGCCGCGCTGGTGGATTGTGTGCGCAAAGTGGCGCGCAACGAGACCTGGGTGCAGGATGTGGCCGTGCCCAGCGAACTCACCGAAAACGATATGGTCGGATTGCGGGTGCGCGACCGGCTGACCGCAAAAGAACTGCGCATTGTGGCTCTGATTGTGCAGGGCTACAAGAACAAGGAAATCGCCTCGCAACTGGGGACGACCGAGCAGGTCATCAAGAATTATCTGCGCAACGTGTACGACAAGATCGGCGTGTCGGACCGACTGGAGCTGGCGCTGTTCACCATCCATCACCGGATTCTGAACGAAGCCGCGGCCGCGACTGCCGCGGGGACCGTGCCACAACCCCCGGCAGGGGTTACACCGTAAGAGCTATTTCATTGTGCACAAAGAGAAGGCCGCCGCGCAGGCGGCCTTTGTTTCTTGAACGAAGCCTCGTGTGGGGACGGGCGCTCCTGCCCGTCCGCCGAGCGAAGCTCGGCGCCTCCTTCCAGCGTCGGCGCATCGTTCGCGATGTTGGCCGCATCTATTCCCCATGGAATTCCGAACCCTGGGACGCTCTGGCTTGAAAGTACCTGTGCTGAGTTTTGGCACAGGAACGTTTGGCGGAGGCAACGAGTTCTTTCGCGCCTGGGGCGCGACCGACGTAGCCGAGGCAACCCGCCTGGTGGACGTTTGCCTGGAGGCGGACGTGAACCTTTTCGACACTGCCGACATTTACTCGGACGGACTTTCGGAGACCGTTCTTGGTAAAGCGGTTGCCGGCCGCCGCGCGGATGTTCTGATCTCGACCAAGGCAACGTTCCGCATGGGGCCGGGGCCGAACGATCTGGGATCGTCACGCCATCACCTGATTCGCGCCTGCGAAGCCAGCTTGCGCCGGCTGGGAACCGACTACATCGACATCTATCATCTGCACGGATTTGACGCGCTCACTCCCATCGAAGAGGTTCTCAGCACGCTGAACAATCTGGTCGTCAGCGGAAAGGTGCGATACCTCGCGTGCTCCAATTTTTCCGGTTGGCATTTGATGAAGTCGCTGGATGTCGCGGACAAGTACGGCTGGTCGCGCTACGTGGGGCATCAGGTTTATTACTCACTGATTGGGAGAGAGTATGAATGGGAACTGATGCCGCTGGCTGTGGATCAGGGAGTGGGGGCGCTGGTGTGGAGTCCGCTAGGCTGGGGGCGCTTGACGGGAAAGGTGCGGCGCGGGCAGGCTTTGCCCGCCGTGAGCCGGCTGCACAAGACTGCGGATCTCGGCCCGCAAGTGAGCAAGGAATATTTATTCACGGTGGTGGATGCTCTGGAGGTGATCGCCAAAGAGACGGGAAAGAGCGTGCCGCAGGTTGCGCTCAACTGGCTGGTGCAGCGGCCGTCGATCTCGACCGTGATTTTCGGAGCGCGCAACGAAGAACAGCTACGGCAGAATCTGGGCTCTGTGGGATGGAACCTGTCTCCGGAGCAGGTCGCCAAGCTGGATGCCGCGAGCGACCTGACCCCGATTTATCCCTATTGGCACCAGCGCCAGTTCCTGGAGCGGAATCCGCTGCCTGTAAGTGGCAAGTGATGTTCGTGGTGGCTCGTGTGGAGCGGGCACTCATGCTGCGGGCATGAGTGCCCGCTCCACACGCAGCAGAGACTGATCAGCCGATCTTTTCCCCCACCGACTTTGCCTGCGTAAACAGATACAAATAGTCCGGTCCGCCGGATTTGGAATCGGTGCCCGACATGTTGAAGCCGCCAAAGGGATGCGCGCCGACCATGGCGCCGGTGCATTTGCGGTTGATGTAGAGGTTGCCGACGTGGAAGTCGCGGACGGCGCGGTCGATTTTGTCGCGCGACCGGGTGTAAACGGCGCCGGTGAGGCCGAACTCGGTGTCGTTGGCGATCTCCATGGCGTGGTCGAAGCCGTGGGCTTTGATCACGGCCAGCACGGGGCCGAAAATTTCTTCCTGCTCGAGTTTTGATTTGGCGGGGATGTCGGCGATCACCGTTGGCTTGATGTAATAGCCATCGCCGGCTGCGGTGGCACGTTCGCCGCCGGTGATAACGCGGCCGTCTTTCTTGCCTTGTTCGATGTAGGCGAGGATGGTTTGCATCGAGCCTTCGTTGATAACCGCGCCCATGTTGGTGTTTTCGGCGGGATCGCCGATGGTGATTTTTTCCACGCGGGCTTTGAGTTGTTCGAGGAATTTGTCGTAGACGCGCTCGTCGACGATGGCGCGGGAGCAGGCCGAACATTTTTGTCCTTGAAATCCAAAAGCCGCCTGCGCGACGCCTTCCACGGCGGAGTCAATGTCGGCATCGGCGTCGACGATGATGGCGTCTTTGCCGCCCATCTCTAGGACCGTGCGTTTGATCCAGAGCTGGCCGGGGGCTTGCGTAGCGGCGGTCTTGTTGATGTGCAGTCCGACTTCGCGGGAGCCGGTGAACGCGACGTAACGCGTCTTGGGATGGGCCACGATGGCGTCGCCAAAGCTGGCGCCCGCGCCGGGGCAGAAGTTGACCACGCCCTCGGGCATGCCCGCTTCTTCCAGCAGTTCAATGAACTTCGCGGCGATGGTGGGCGAATCGCTCGAGGGCTTCAGAATCACGGTGTTGCCGCTGACGATCGAGGCCACCGTCATGCCAGCCATGATGGCGCAGGGAAAATTCCACGGGGGAATGACCGCGCCCACTCCGAGGGGAACGTACATCAGCGTGTCGCGCTCTCCGGGCAACTGCACCGGAGTCTCCGCCTTGGCCAGGCGCAGGGCTTCGCGCGCGTAAAATTCCAGAAAGTCGATGGTCTCGGAAATATCGGCGTCGGCCTCGGCCCAGTTCTTGCTTACTTCGAACACCAGCCAGGCCATGAAGTCCATTTTGCGGTTGCGGAGAAGATCGGCGGTGTGGAACAGCAGGCTGGCGCGTTCCTGGACGGTGGTGCGGCTCCAGGATTCGAAGGCGGCGAGGGCGGCGTTCATGGCGGGTTCGACGTGCTCCTTGCCTGCCTTCTGATGGATGCCGACAATCTCGGACGGGTGCGAGGGATTCAGCGACTTGATCTTTTCAGTCGTCCTGACGCGCTTGCCGCCGATGATGAGGTCATGCTCGCGGCCCAGTTGTCCGCGGACGCGCTCAATGGCGGAGCGCATCTTGCGCGCGTTCTCTTCGTGGCGGAAATCATAGAAGGGCTCGTTGATGAAGGGGCCTTGATGGGAAGACGATGATGAAGATGTGCGCGGCCGGACGGGGAGTTCTAGGGTTGCCATGGGAGAAAAATCCTTTCCAATCAATCAAAGCAGTCAGCGCTTCCTCATTTTACACCGCCCGGGGAGCGATCTCTGACCGAGTCCAGGCGTCAATCATCGATAGGAGAACGATATCGCATTGCTCTCCCCATTCGCATTGACGACGATTGCTTTAAAAACCTGAGTACCGTGAATCGCACTTCTCCCCGGCGGCTCCGGGGCGCGAAACATGATGGTTTTGCCATCGGTGGAAGGAAGATCGTTCACTACTGTATCGCCAATCCGCACGGTGTTCCCGTTCGGAGTAAAACCACCGCCATGCACGGTGATCAGATTGCCCGCTGAAACGAACGAGATAGGATACATGAGCGAAATCGAAACAGGGCTGGCCTTGGGCGCAGTTACCATAAAGGGTAAGGGACCTGCGTTGGCTCCGCTTGCCGTGATCAGAATTTGATAGGTGGCAGGTGGGATGGGTATTCCGCAGAAGTTTGACGAGCCGTCGTTCTTGCGCGGACAGTCATTGACGTCCACGTGGTCCGCTGGGATAGGGAGGCAAAACCCTCCGATCAGTATGCGCCCTTCCTGACAACTAACGGTGAGGATTGAATTGGGAACCTCAAAGGTCAGAGATCTTCCATCCTCAGCGACGACGGCGCTGAGATCGTCCGTGACGCTCATAAAGCTTGCGATGGCTTTGGAATTGAGCAATCTAAATCCGCTGCCATAAATCGTTACGGTCGCGCCGGGAGGAGCCGATTGCGGAGAAACTCTCGCAATCGTGATGGGAGGCTTCAGTTGTAAAGTCTTGAGCATCGACACAAGTTCAGCAAATACCTGCGTGAGTTCTGGGCTGCCTTTTTTGGGAAGGCTATTCACATCAGCGGTGTTGTAGGAGAGCGTAATCGTGTACTCACTCTCAGGCCCGTCTCCGCCGGTGAACGAACCGAACCAAACCGCCGGACCGCTGGCGGGAAAAGTACAGCCGTTACCCGTTTTCGAGTTGTCGGTATAGAGATTGCCGAGCGAGATTGTCTTCGTGACGATTGTCGCGTCAGATTGCGCGCATTCCCCGCCGCTTGCTGGCTGATCGACATTCCCGGTGACCGCGTCTAGGCTCGGCATTCCCTCGACAATTTCGCTGAACCTTCCGCCTTCGACGCCGCTGGCGTGCGTAAATATTGGATTGATGGTCAGGAGGTATTTCCCCCGACTGAGATTCAGCTTTTGATCGGCTGAAGGGACAACGGTCCATCCGCGCACGATTGTCATCGTCAGGTATTGATTGTCGAACGGCCTGCCGTCCATCGACGGAGATTCTTGCGCGGCAAAAACTCCTGCGCCCACGAGCAGGACGATTATGGATGCCGATTTCTTTCGCTTCATTTCGTGACTATAGCAAACCCGGACCTCTGAACCGGTGGTAGACTCAAACGTTTTCTTGAAGTTTCTTGTGGGAGATCGGACTTTTCTGAGAGGTGACGCTTGGATATCAGAAGCGTAGGTGTTGTTGGAGCCGGGACGATGGGCAACGGCATTGCCCATGTGTTTGCACGCAGCGGGTTCGATGTGGTTTTGTGCGATGTGGAGCAGCGGTTTCTGGATCGCGGGACTGCGACGATCGCGAAGAATCTTGACCGCGAGGTGGCGAAGAACAAGATTTCTGCCAGCTACAAGGCCGCGACGCTGGGGCGGATTGCGGGAGTAGTCGATCGGAGTAAGTTAGCGGAGTGCGATTTCATTGTGGAAGCCGCTACTGAGAAGTTCGAGATCAAGGCGGAGATCTTTCGCGATCTCGACCGGCTCGCGCGGCCTGACGTGATTCTGGCCTCGAACACTTCTTCCATTTCAATCACGAAGCTCGCTTCGCTTACGAAACGGCCGGAAAAAGTCATCGGAATGCATTTTTTCAATCCGGTGCCGGTGATGAAACTGGTGGAGCTGATTCGCGGGCTGGCGACGTCGCAGGAAACTTTTTCTACTGTGCGCGATTTGGCGGTGAAGCTGGAGAAGACACCGGTCGAGGTCAACGACGCCCCAGGATTCGTCTCCAACCGGGTGCTGATGCCGCTGCTTAACGAGGCTATGTTTGCGGTGATGGAGGGCGTCGCCACGGCGGAGGCAGTCGACGAAGTGTTCAAGCTGGGGATGGCACATCCCATGGGGCCGCTCACGCTGGCGGATTTTATCGGGCTCGACGTTTGCCTCGACATTATGCGCGTGCTGCAGGAGGGGCTGGGCGATCCCAAGTACCGGCCGTGTCCGCTGCTGATCAAGATGGTGGATGCGGGATGGCTGGGGCGGAAGAGCCGGCGGGGGTTTTATCGGTATTAAGGGAAAGGCAGGGGTTAGAGATCAGGGGCTAGGGGTCAGGGGTCGGGGATCGAGTGCTGAGGGCGGCGCATGACTACTACGGCAAGCCGCGATGCGTGGTTCTATCTGCTGGCGGCGATCGGCGGCATCGCGACCGGATACGCTGACGTGGCGATTGACGACCTGCTGTTTACGGCGTTGCTGGTGCTGGCTTCGTGCATGCTGCTGGGCACGCTGCGTCCGCGGTGGCCTTGGCGGTGGGTTGCGGTGGTGGGAGCATGCATTCCGCTGACGGAACTGGCGGCTTATCTGGTGCGGACGGTGAAGCCGACGCGGGCGCAGGTCTTCGGGTCGTTTCTGGCGTTTCTGCCGGGGATTGCGGGGGCTTATGGAGGAGCGCTGATGCGGGGGGTGATGGATAACTTGTGGCAGGGGAAGTAGAGACCTCGGACCTCGGACGTCAGACCTCGAATCCAACCACTGCAGCTTTGAAGCCCGAAGTCTGAGGTCCGAAGTCTGCTCTTAGGTATCGGCTAACCAAGAAGTTACTTCTGATTCCACAGGGGGCGCGAGTATGCTGCGGGTATGAGTGTAAGAGTGTCGATGCTGGCCAGCGGGAGCCGGGGGAATTCGGCGGTGGTGGCCAGCGCCTCGACGAAGATTCTGGTGGATGCCGGGATTTCCTGCCGCGAGACCGGGAAGCGGCTGAAAACGCTGGGCGAGGATCCGCATGACTTATCCGCGATCCTGATCACGCACGAACATTCCGATCATGTCTATGGATTAGCCACGCTGGCCAAGCGGCTCCGTATTCCGGTATTTATGACCGGGGCCACGCACCAGGCCTGGGTGCGGGCGGTGCGCGACGCCACCGGAGAAAAGCCGCAACTGGAAAAACTGGAGCGCTTTGAATCGGGGCGCGGCTTCCAGGTCGGCGACATTGCGGTGAAACCGTTCACTATTCCGCACGATGCGGCCGATCCGGTGGGATTCACGTTTCGTGCCGAGGGCATCAAGATTGGAATTGCCACCGACCTGGGCTATTTGCCGGTGAGCGTGCGCGACCATCTGCGGGGCTGCGATGTGCTGGTGCTGGAATCGAATCACGATCTGGAGATGCTGCGCGTGGGGCCGTATCCGTGGTCGGTCAAGCAGCGCGTGATGAGCCGGGTGGGGCACCTCTCGAATGGCGCGCTCGCGGATTTTCTGACGAACGACTATGATAATAATGCAGCGTTTGTGGTGCTGGCGCATCTTTCACAGGAGAACAATCATCCGGAAATAGCCCGGAGAGAAGCGGAAACAGCGCTGGCCAGCCGGGGCGGGTTGTTCCAGAATCGGGTGCTGCTGGCGGCTCAGGCTGAGGCTCTGGCGCCGGTCGTACTGTAGCAGCCCACGACCTGTCGCAACCCACGAGCGCGGCCGCGGCTTGTTGTGGTCGGTTTTTGAGTTGTTTCCCCCATGAGTCAGCAGTGCATTGATCCAATCGTTGGGAAGATTCTGGCGGGCTGGCGGTATGACATCTCCGGCCTAGCGCCGGAGATGCGCGGCGACTACGAAAGTCACTTTGCGACCTGCGAACGCTGCCGCAGCCGGCAACAAATTCATCGCATTATTGATGTGGGACTGATTGCGCTGGCGTCTGTCTCCGCTGGGATGTTTCTGCTGGCGTTTGGCGTGATCCGCCATTTTGGGCCGCGGCATGCCCTGTGGCTGGAACTGGCGGCGCTGGCCGGATTTGCGCTGTCGGCATTGATCTGGCTGGGGGTGGCAGTGGCTACACCGGCGCCCGTGACCGTGCTCGACGCCGCCAAGGAAGGCGCCCGGCGGGTGCATGACCGCTTGCCCGAAGAGATTCGGCAGCGGCTGCCGGAAGAGATTCGCATCAAGATTACGGGGACGTAGTCATGAGGCAGGGCTTCTTTAACCTCGCATCTCGGATGATCGCAGTTTTACTGCTGGGCCTGGTGGTCGCGACCGCGATGGATGCCGCGGAAATGACGCCGCCGGCTCCAGATCGTTCGGTGCCTCCCACCTCACGGCCCGCGCCACCCCGGGGATGTCACAGCCCAGACCTTCCAGTTTCCGAGCCGGCGCCAATGGTTCCAACTTTTCCCAGTCCCGCACCTCGCAGCTACCGGTGCTGCATCAGCGGACACCACATCGCAATTCCAGGCGCTGCATTTTCGCTCACGCTTCTGTTCGCGCCCATGGGCGATGCCGAATTCGGGGGACAAGTTTCTGGCGTGAATCTGCATTCTCATTTCGAAGTTTTGGCTTCGGCCCTCGGCAGCCCGCCGCTTGGCGTCTCTCTGCGGACATAGTCCTGCGCATTTCTCTCTTTCTTTCCAGCTCAAGAAATTAACCACAACGGGCACGAACGAAGACCCGATTTTCGCGGCCCTGGGTAGCTTCCGTGCCCCCGTGTTTCCCGCTTTTGGCACGCTCCGCTTTCAGCTTATGTTGTGCAGGAGGTTGCTTGCGCAAACTGGTTTTCTTCTTGGTTTGTTTTTCGGCGCTGTCATCGCTGACGGCGGCGCAGGATTCGCACGATTCTTCGATGGCGGGAATGAACATGGGTCAGACGAACATGGGTCAGATGGCGCCGCATGAGGTCTCCGCCCTTCCCTCGCCGCACGCGGGATCGGGTACGGGATGGCAGCCCGCTTCGGTGCCGGGGCATGAGTGGATGGTGA
The DNA here is from genome assembly GCA_035308125.1 of Candidatus Sulfotelmatobacter sp. Lineage (GTDB taxonomy): Bacteria > Acidobacteriota > Terriglobia > Terriglobales > Acidobacteriaceae > Sulfotelmatobacter. The sequence goes on along the minus strand of DATGHF010000028.1, from coordinate 137,139 downwards.
TGCGCGGCGGATGGGAACTGATGGCGCATGGCGTGATCTTCACCGACTACAACCAGCAGGGCGGGCCGCGGGGCGAGGGCAAAGCCGAGTCGGTGAACTGGGGCATGGGGATGGAGCAGCATGCGCTGGGTTCAGGCACGATTCTGTTCCGGGAGATGTCCTCGGCCGAGTCGTTGACTTCGCCGCATCCCGGCTTCCCGGAGATTTTCCAGACGGGCGAGACGTATCATAACGAGCCGCTGGTCGACCACCAGCATCCGCACAACGTGTTTGCCGAGCTTTCGTTGCTCTACACGCTGCCGGTGACCAAGAAGGTTTCGTGGGAGTTGTATGGCGGGCCTTCGGCGGAACCGGCGCTCGGACCCGTGACTTACATCCATCGTGCGTCGGCTTCAGAGTTGCCGATGGCGCCATTGAGCCATCATTTGCAGGACTCGACGCACACCAGCTTTGGCGTGGTGACGACGGGGTTCAGAATTGAGCGCGTGAAGCTGGAGGCCTGCGCCTTCAACGGACGCGAGCCGAACGAAGAGCGCTGGAGCATCCAGCTGGCAGCGCTGGATTCGTGGTCGGGGCGGGCCAGCGTTGCGCCCACTCGTAACTGGACAGCGCAATACAGTGTGGGACGGCTGGAACATCCAGAGGCGCTTGAGCCCGGGAGCCAGTGGAGGCAGACGGCGTCAATCGAGTACAACCGGCCGATTGCGAATGGCAACTGGGCCAGTTCTTTTGTTTGGGGGCGGGTGCACAAGATCGCAACCGGCACGAATCTGAACGGTTATCTGCTGGAATCCACGCTGAACCTTCTGCGCCGCGATTATGTTTTCACGCGGCTGGAACTCGTCGATAAGGATGAACTTTTTCCGCAGGCGGCCGTGCATCCTGCTTATCGTATCGGGGCTTATACGTTCGGCGGTGTGCGCGATCTGGTGCAGAATCGGGTTTGGCAGCTTGGCTTGGGTGGTGATGTAACTTTTTATTCGAAGCCTTCCGTGCTGGAATCGGCGTATGGAGTGCGGCCGGTGTCGTTTCAAATTTTTCTGCGGGTGCGGCCGGGGCTGGCGGGCCAGGATATGCAGTAGCAAGTTGCCCGAGAAGCTGGCCTCTGATGGATGATGGATAGGGGCTAAAGCCCACAGCTCCCAAATACGGCTAACGCGGCGCTGAAGCTTCAGCAGCGCGCTTCCACGTCAGCGCACGCGTACTATCTCAACCCACGTCACGCCTTGATGTGGCAACTGGCCAGGCCGCGTTTTTCCAGATACTGCTGGTGATAATCCTCGGCGGGATGGAATGCCACGGCCGGAACGATCTGGGTGACGATGGGTTTCGAATAGCGGTGCGCCGTTTCCAGCGATTCCTTCGACGCCTGTGCCGCGGCTTGCTGCTCGGGCGATTCGAAAAATATGGCAGAACGATATTGGGTGCCCCAGTCCGGGCCCTGGCGGTTGAGCTGGGTGGGATCGTGATTTTCCCAGAAAACCTTCAGCAAATCCTCATAACGGACCTTGGCGGGATCGAATTCCACTTCCACGGCTTCGGCGTGGCCGGTGCCGTCGGTGCAGACGTCTTTATAGGTGGGACTGTCGGTGTGTCCGCCGGTGTAGCCCACGCGGGTGGAGGTTACCCCCGGAATCTGCCGGAACGTGGCTTCTACGCCCCAGAAACAGCCTGCCGCAAAAATTGCTTTCGCCATTTTGATCTTGCTCCTGTTCCTTTTATGATTCTGCTTCTCATTAGATGATGAAACGGCTGGAAAGTCACGCCGATCGTCGGCAGTCGTCAAGCGGCCGGGCCAAAAGGCTAAGGGGCGGCGGGCTAAGCACCCTTCGCCCCTTTGGGGCTAGACCCGAGGACCAACCGCAGCCCATGGCTTGCGCCGTGGCTGAATCGTGCGCCGCTCCCCAGCTAAGGGTTGGCGCACGAAAGCGGTTGCCTCTCCAGGCAATTGACGCTGGCTTCGCAGTCACGATAAAGTCGCATGCAGGTTCCATCCAGGTTGTCTCCCAGGGAGTAGTTCTGTGGTTTCGCGAAGCCATCGTTCCAGAATCGCGCAGAATACTGTTGTGTGCATTCTGCTGCTTCTGGCCACTGTCCCAACCGCGCTGGCCGCCTCGGCATTCACGCCGCAGCGGCGCGTGGGTTATACCACGGGCGATCAGTGGGAGCCAGCGATTGCCGCCGACGGCCACGGGCACGTTTATATTCTTTATCCCCAGTATGGCGCGGTTCCTAACTGCGCGAGTTGCACCGCGCCGACCATCGCCCTGCTGATCAGCGATGACAACGGAATCACCTGGCTGCCGTCCCAGCCGCTGCTTCCGCTGGCCACCGGAGAGTTCGACCCGCAGATCATAGTCGATCCGGTGGACCGGCAAACCGTTTATGCCTCCTGGCTGCAAAGCAACAAGCGCGACATCGTCGTCGCACGGTCGAGCGACTTCGGGCGGACGTGGTCTCTGTCGGTGGCCGACCATGCCGAAGAGGATGCCGACAAGCCTGTCCTCGCGGTGCGCGGGCGCGATGTTTACGTGGGATTCAACCACGAGCAGAGCTTTTTTGTCGCTGCCTCGCATGATTACGGAGAGTTGTTCAACTCTGTCGAAGTGAATCCGAACGCGGGACCGGGATGGTCGCTGGCGGGCGGCGCCACGGTGGATCCTAACGGCGCGGTCTATTTCGGATGGACGGCTTACGCCAAGCGCGATATGTCGAAGCGCCCTGTCAACATCTACGTCAGCCGCTCGGCGGACGGAGGCAAGACTTGGAACTCGACCCTGCTTGACGTTTCTGGAGCGCCCCCGGACTGCGAAGCGCAGGCCTGCGAGACCGGATATCTCGGCGCCCAGGTCACCGTGGCGTCGGATGCGGCAGGAACAGTTTATGCGCTGTGGAATGCAGGCCGCACCAATGCAGGGCCGGAGCGCATTTACTTTTCTTCTTCCACGGCCGATGGAGCGGGATGGTCGGCCAAGGCGAGTGTATCGTCCGCAGTGGACGGCGTGGAAAGCTGCTTCCCGGCGATTGTGGCTGGCGCGGCCGGGGACATTCGGATCGCATGGATGGACATGAGGATGTCGGATACCCGGATGTCGGACCTGCGCTTCAACGATCCGCGCCTCAACGATCTGCGAACCCGCTACCAACCGGTGTGGAATACGTATTACCGCAGCTCCACCAACGGCGGCGCAACGTGGTCGGGCGAGGTGCAGCTCTCGGGAGAGGCATCCAGTGCAGCGCGCGACGACGACTACGTTCTTCCGAACGGCTTCCTCTTCCCGTTCGGCGACTACTTCACCATCGCCATCGACAACCAGGGAAACACCCACGCGGTTTGGGGCGAGGGCCGGAATTACAAGTCTCCCGGCTCGATCTGGTACACTCACGGCCGATAGCGGAAGCATTCGCAGAATCTCCCCCGATTCTCCGCCTTCTTTCTTCGTTCTTTGGCCCGCCTGCGCCGGCCAGAGCGTTTCAATCCATTGTCTGACCGAGGACTTCTGACAGAGCATTTCTGACAGAGGATTTCTGACGGAGGATTTCCATGCACTTAATGGGGCTGAACGTGTGGGCAGTGCTGGCGTGCGCGCTGGCGACCATGGTGGTCGGATTCCTGTGGTACTCGCCTTTGCTGTTTGCCAATCCGTGGATGAAGTTGATGGGCTACGATCCGAACGACAAGGCAAAGATCGCGGAGATGCAGAAGAGCGCCGGCCCGTCGTATGCCATGTCGCTGATCGCAAGCCTGCTGAGCGCGGCGGTGCTGGCGAAGATCATCCAGATTTCGACGGTGCATTCTCCGATTTATGGCATCAAGATCGCGCTGGCGGTGTGGCTCGGATTCGTGACCACGGTCCAGCTGACCAACGCGCTGTTTAGCAGGCAGCCGGCGAAGCTTTATGCCATCAATACGGGGTACCAGCTGGTGTGTTACGTCGTGATGGGGGCGATTCTGGCGGTGTGGAGATAAGTTGGGGAAGAACCTGCGAAAGAACTATTCCAGCAGCAGACCGCCGGTGAGGTCCGCGACGCGGGCCACTTCATGCTCGGAGCACCATTCCTGCAGCTCCTCCACGATTTTCTCGGTGGCGCAGGGATCCCAGTAACTGGCGGTGCCGATCTGCACGGCGGTCGCGCCGGCGAGCATGAACTCGACGATGTCGGCGGCGGTGGAGATTCCGCCCATGCCGATGACGGGAATCTTCACGGCGTGCGCTGCGTCGTAGACCATGCGCAGCGCGATGGGCTTGATGGCAGGACCGGAGAGTCCCGCGGTGACGTTGGCAATGCGCGGCTTGCGGGTTTCCGCGTCGATGGCCATAGCCACGAAAGTATTCACCAGCGACAGCGCGTCCGCGCCTGCTTCCTGCGCCACATAAGCCATCTGGGCGATGCTGGTGACGTTAGGCGAAAGCTTCACGATCAGCGGCCGCCGTGCCACACGCTTCGCGGTGGCCACGACTTCATCGAGCGAACGCGGATCGCTGCCGAACTGCAGTCCGCCATGCGCCGTGTTGGGGCAGGACACATTCAACTCGTAGGCGGCGATACCCTCGCCCTGGTTCAGGATTTCGATGGTGGTTTCGTAATCTTCGCGGGTGTAACCGAACACGTTGGCGAGGATCACGACGTTCTTGATCTGGCGCAGGTGCGGCAGCTTCTCTTCGAGGAAGGCCTGCGCGCCGATGTTCTGCAAGCCGATGGCGTTGAGCATGCCCGCCGCCGTCTCCCATAGGCGCGGCGGGGGATTGCCAATCATGGGCTCTTTCGATAATCCTTTCACCACGAATCCACCCAGCTTGTTCAGGTGAACCACATCTTCGAACTCGACGCCGTATCCGAATGTCCCGCTGGCCGCGATCACGGGATTCTTCAGTGGAATGCCCGCGATGGTCACACTGAGATCGGGCGTGGAATGCGCGTGAGAGTTCGGCGAGGCCGCGGTCATGGCTGGCCGCCTCCAGCGGGGCTCGTTGCGTGATCAGGATTTTCGTGGTGCGAGGAGGATAGGGCCTCGGTCAACACGCGCCCTACCGAGTGTGTGGGCGCGTTGATTCCCAGCAGCGACGCCAGCGTTGCAGCCATATCCACCGGCTCGGCGTGAGTACGGTAAGTTCCGGCGTGGAACGGCAATCCGTAAAACGCCAGCGGCACGTGTGTGTCGTAGGTGTATGGCGAAGCGTGGTCCGTGCCTCTGGTTGAGCCCACCGTGTAGGGCTCGGGCACTCCCATTACATACCAACTGCCCTCGGGAGAATAACTGTTCAGGAACTTGTGCCCGAGGGGCGTGTCGGGGACTTCGCCCTCGGCCAGTTGTGACTTGGTGTAGAAGTCGCGCAGGCCGGCCTGCTTCATAGCCTCACCCGCCGCGGCTTCCGCATCATGCTCTTTCACATGCGCTGCCGCGAACAGGTCGGCATCGAGCCACGCCACGGGATAGTCGAGCTTCACGTACGCGGCCGGATGAGCCGGAGAAAACTTCGCCGTCAGGGCGCTATTGATCTCAGCTTCGAGCTTATGACCATCGAGATTCTCCGCCGGGATGTGAAGCTTTTTCGCCACGTCGGGTAAAGCAGAAACTCCGTGATCAGCGGAAAGCGCAATCCACACGTTGACCAGCCCGATTTGATGCCCGAGAAAATTGAAGAAGTCGGCCAGGTCCCGATCGAGGTCGAGTGCCATGGCCTGCATTTCCGGAGAGTCTGGTCCTACCTGGTGGCCGAGAATGTCGTTGGGCGAAAGGCTGATGACCAGCAGATCGGTCGCCGGACCGCGGCCTATGTTCTCGTAAACCATCAATTCCTTGGCGAAATCAAACTCATATTCGTTGCCAAAGGGCGTCGAGCCGATGACCTCGTAGAAGCCGGCCTCCGATCCGTCTTTCGCCTTGCGGTGCGCGGTGGAGCGCAGAACGGCTCCCTGCGCATCCCGCCATTCGCGGTCCCAATACTTCGCAGTGCGATTGCTGGAGTTAAAGTCCTGCACCCACTTTGGCAATTCGCTGCGGTAGTAGGTGGAGGTAATCCACGCACCGCTCTTGGGGTCAATCCAGTAGGCGCCGTCGCCGCCGAATCCCGCGGGCAGAACGGCGGCACGGTCTTTCAGAGAGATGCCGAACACGCGGGCTTTGCCCTGTGTGGCCAGCTTCAGTTCGTCACCGAGAGTGTCGGCCATCAGGTTGTGCGGAGAAGCGCCGGCCTTCTCGCCGCCGGACTGGTCTCCCGGAGCACCCAGGAGTTTCACCGCGTCATCTTCGACCGATGTGACCATGCGCTTCTTCTTCGTATCCCACCACTCGTTGGCGACAATGCCGTGCCCGTTCGTATAAGCACCAGTGAATAGCGTGGCATGCCCGGGCGCGGTGCGGGTGTTGGCGTAGTCGTAGTTGCAGTCGGTGAAATAGGCTCCGTGGTCGAGGAGCATGCGGAAACCGGAGTCACCGAACAGATCGCGGTAGCGCTCTAGGTAATCGCCGCGAAACTGGTCGATCACTATCACCACCACCAGCTTGGGACGGCCGTTATAGGCCGAGGCCAAGGCGGGAACGGTGAGCAGCAGGGCAGAGGCCAGCGCAACTAACGCGAAGATGAGGCGCAGACCGACAGGTCCGGGGGAAGATCGCATCGCGAAGTTAGTTTACACACGCGGGCGGAATACGCCAAAGGGAAGCGTGTCGCCGAAGCCCCGGCGAGTGATAAGATGCGGCCTCCGTTTTCTCGAATCCGACCTTCATCGGGTCGAGGTTCATCGGCTCCAGGTTCATCGACAGGAGAGGCTCCTTATGCGGAACAGGATCATCCCAGGGATGGCCGTCATCCTTTTGCTGGCGCCCCTTCTGGCAGGGCAGAAGCATAAGCTCGGCGCCGCCTTGCCCTCACAGATTGCCCGCGGCAAATATCTTGTGAACAACGTGGGTTTGTGCGGCGATTGTCATACGCCGACCAACGAGAAGGGCGAACCAGTGAAGGAACAGTGGCTGCAAGGTGCCACTCTCGGCTTCAAGCCGACCGAACCCGTGCCGGGATGGGCGGACAAAGCTCCCAACATCGCTGGCCTGCCGGGATGGGACAAGGATGCAGCCATCAAGTTCATGATGACGGGAATCGCCCACAATGGCCTGCCTTCGCACCCGCCCATGCCGCAGTATCGCTTCAATTTACAGGACGCGCAGGCGATTGTGGCTTATTTGAAATCGCTGGAGCCGGCCAAGTAGCGAATCGCGATGCTGAGACCAAGATCGCTATTTGGGGGATTTCGGGACGACTTGAATCTCGAATATGCTGGGCCACAGTTTGCCGGTGACGAACAGGCGCTTGCGGTCCGCATCATAGGCGATTCCGTTGAGCACTGCGCCCGGTTCACGGCGATAGACCGGGCTCAGGAGTCCGCTGAGATCGATCCAGCCAACCACCTTGCCGGTTTGCGGAGAGATGCGTGCGATGCGGTCGGTCTGCCACACGTTGGCGAAAATCTCCCCTTCAACGAATTCCAATTCGTTCAACTGGTCGATCGGGCGATTGCCGTCGCGCACGGTAAACCGCCGTTTTTCGGCAAGTGTGTCGCGATCCAGAACGCGAATCTGGGCCGTTCCGTCGCTCATGAAAATCTCGCGGCCATTGCTGGCCAGGCCCCATCCTTCGCCGGAATAGGAGAAGCGGCGCAACAGTTTGAAGTCGTTCAAGTCATAGACGAATCCGGTTTGTGACTGCCAGGTGAGTTGTACGACTTCGTTCTTGAGGAGAGTAATTCCCTCGCCGAAAAATTCAGGATCCAGGTCCACGCGCTGAATGACTTCTCCGGTTTCCAGGCGAACCTTGCGCAGTGATGACCGGCCTTTGATGCCCGTGCCTTCGTAGAAAAACCCGTCGCGGTAGGCGAGGCCCTGGGTAAAAGCTGCAGGATCGTGGGGGAACACCCGAACCAGTTTGAATGTGTACTCGGGCGGCCGGGACGCATGGGTCTGGAACGAGGACTGCGCCGGGAGCCGTTGTGTCAGGGCAATCAGCAAAAATGCAACTGCGAGTTGGCGGTGGGAAAATCTCATTGGCATACGGGCGTGGTCATTGTCGCATTTGCTACGGGAGGGCCGCTGCCTGGGAATCATAACCACAGAGGACACGGAGGAATACAGCGTAACGCCGCCGTCGACGTGCATTCCCTGACCTGTTTCCGATAAAGTAGTTGTTCTTCGTCTGGATCGTGTTTGATGTGAACCCATGCTTGATCTCAGTTTTGTTCGCGACAACCTGCCGTTCGTGGAAGAGAAGCTGCGCCAGCGCGGCATGGATCCGGCTGCCGTGCTCAAGGATTTTCGTGAGGTAGACACGCAGCGCCGCCATGCGATCTCCGCCGCCGAAACCATGAAGGCCCAGCGCAACAAGGCTTCGGAAGAAATCGCCAAGGCGAAGAAGGCCGGCCAGGACGCCGCCGCCGCGATGGCCCAGACCAAAGAACTACGCGAGCAAATTCAGACGCTGGAAAAAGCGGCCAACGATCTCGATGTCCGTCTGCGCGACATTCTTTCCGGCATTCCAAATTTGCCGCACGCGAGTGTGCCGGTCGGCCACAGCGCGGAACAAAACGTAGAGGTTCGCCGCTGGGGTAAACCACCGCAGTTCGACTTCGCTGCCAAGTCGCATTGGGAATTAGGTGAGCAACTGGGCGTGCTCGACCTGGAACGCGCGGTCAAGCTGACCGGCGCGCGTTTTGCCGTCTATTGGGACTTGGGGGCCAAACTCGAGCGCGCGCTGGCGAACTTCATGCTCGACCTGCACACCCGCGAGCATGGCTACACCGAGGTTCTGCCGCCGTATCTGGTGAATTCCGATTCCATGTATGGCACGGGACAGTTGCCGAAATTCGCGGCGGATTCATTTCGCGTTCCGCATGGAGAAAAAGATCTCTGGCTGATTCCTACTGCGGAAGTTCCAGTCACGAATCTTTACCGCGACGAGGTGCTCGACGCCGCGCGCCTGCCGGTTTCGCTCACCGCTTACACGTCCTGTTTTCGCAGTGAGGCCGGGTCGTATGGAAAAGATGTACGCGGAATTATCAGACAGCATCAGTTTCAAAAGGTCGAGCTGGTGAAATTCTCGCGGCCTGAGAATTCCTACGACGAGCACGAGAAGCTTACGCACCATGCCGAAGAGGTTCTGCAAAAACTGGGTTTGCACTACCGCGTGGTGACCCTCTGCACGGGCGACATGGGGGCCGCGTCGGCGAAGACCTACGATATTGAAGTCTGGCTGCCGGGGCAGCAGTTGTTCCGCGAGATTTCGTCGTGCTCAAATTTTGAGTCGTATCAGGCCCGGCGGGCGAACATTCGTTACCGGCCCGAGGGCAAGAACAAAACGGAATTCGTCCACACCCTGAACGGCAGCGGATTGGCGGTGGGGCGCACCTGGGTCGCGATTGTGGAGAACTATCAGCAGGCCGATGGCAGCGTTGTTATTCCGGAAGTATTGCGGCCGTATATCGGAGCGGAGCGGATTACAAAGAAGAGCTTTTAGCTCTTCGCTTCGGTCGGAATGACAGACTCAAGAGGGTTGAGCTAAAGGCCAAGAGCCAATAGCCAAGAGCAACTGCTTCCACATTGCCAAGATAAGGAACGGTCACTAGACTTGCAGAGAACCGAACTCACGACCGTCGCGCCCAGCGCGCCGTCCCTGCCGATGAACGCCATCTGGCGCACAATTCGCGGATACGTCCTGTGGCAGTATGAGCGGGGCACGCTGCACTACGACATCATGGTCACGCTCATCTTGATTTTTATTTTTCTCTCGCCGCGCGTGATCAACTTCAACGATAAACCTATCCTGCGGAATCCGCATCCAACCGACGTCGTAGTCACGCCCGATGCCCAGGGGCGGCTGTTGTATCAGATCGAGGCCAGCGCGATTTCGCCCGGGGATGACCACTCTGTTCGCGACCAGTTGCTCAAGATTATCGAGCCGATTTCAGGCGGGGTCTCCATCGTGCAATATGACATGGTGAAAGATGGCAAGGGGCACGTGCAGAGTTATAAAGTTCTGGTGCGGCGGGAATAGCGGCTTCGCAGTCAAAGAATTTGAAACACAAGAACTTCCGAATGAAACTTTCCTGTTTCGCTTTTCCGATGCTGTTCGCGATGCATGTCCTCGCTGGACACTGGGCCCCACCGCAGACGCCCTCCGTCCCCGGCAGTCTCGAAGCTACGCTCAAAACCATGGACGCGGCCGCCGCCAGCTTCCACACCACTCAAGCCGACTTCGAGTGGGACCGCTACGAGAAAGTGATCGACGAAGTCGACGATATCCAGCTGGGCACTATTTACTATCGCCGGGTGGGCAAAGACGTCGAGATGAAAGCCGACATCAAAACGGACGGCCCCAGTCGCGACAAGTTGAAGCCTGAGCCAAAATTTGTGCTGTTCAGCCAGGGGAAGGTTCAGATGTACCTGCCCAAGCCGGACCAGGTCACAGTCTACGACGTTGGCAAGAACCGTTCCGAGTTTGAGGCCTACCTCGTGCTGGGCTTCGGAGGCAGTGGCCAGGATCTCGTCAAGGCCTTCGACGTGACCTACCAGGGGGCAGAGACGATCGACGGCGTGGCCACGGCCAGGCTGCAGCTTATTCCCAAATCGGAACGCGTGCGCAACACTTTCGCCCGAATCCTGCTCTGGATTGACCTGGATCGCGGGATCTCTCTGCAGCAGCAGTTCTTTGAGCCGGATGGCAACTACAAGCTGGCGAAGTACTCCTCGATACGGCTGAAAGACAAGATTCCCGACGAAGTTTTTCACTTAAAGACCACCAGCAAGACCCAAACTCTCTCGCCGCGCGGCTAAGTGGTTGAATACAAAGAGCAAGAAGGTGTGCTGAAAACTGCGAGGGGGGAGCTATACTGGCCGCACAGTCTTAACTGGTCCAGTTTAATCGGTCAATTCACGGGTTCATTCATGGCTAGAGTTTTTACGATTACAGTCCCTCCCAAACTGGGAAACAAGCGCAGAGAACGCACTTCCGACCCCCGCTACGTGGATGGCCAGCGCCTGCTGGTGGAAGCCATGAAATACCTGGCCCATTCCGATCCGGTGAAGAACCGCCCGGCGATCGAACTGATCTCGGAGCACGTTCGAACCCGCTTCAGGATGAGCGACTCACCGCTGGGGTAGACCGGCAGCAATCTTCCTACATATTGGCAACCCAGCAGCGCAAAAGACAGGGACGGCCTTCGCCGTCCCTGATTTATCAAACTAGGCTTGTCAAACTGGGTTCGTCAACTTGGCCAACTGCGTCAGCCAACCTACGCAGCTAGAACGAGAACCGCAGTGAGTACTGCATCACTCGGGGCTGGGTTAGAGTTGAGTTGAACTTGCCAAAACCGGTAATCCCCACGAGAGTTTGGCCAATCAACGAGCCTGAGGCATCGAAACGCACTGCGTTTGTGGCGTTGAATACCTCCCACGCGAACCGCAGTGTATTACCTTCACGCACGCTCCAGGTTTTTGCGAGGCCGGCGTCGATCCCAAAGAAGCCGGGGCCACGGAAGTTATTGCGCTGTCCCGCTTCGCCCGCGTAGGTGGCGCGGAAGTTTGTTGAGTTCGTAGCAGCCCCCGCAAAGCAAGCGCAGGTAATGCTTTGAGGGTTCTTGAAGACGGTAGGATTCCCGCTCGAATCAATGAAGACTCCGGTCTTGGGCTTCGGCCCCGTCAATATGGAGGATCCTTGCAGTTCAAAATCAGTAGCCCATCCGTTGCCGGCTTCGACGGAGAAGGGGAATCCGCTCGTCCAGCGATACAATCCGTTCAGACCCCAGCCGCCGAAGACTCCATTCATCAGCCCCTTGGCGGCCCAGTGACGCCCGTTTCCGTAGGGCACGTCCCAGACCCAGTTGGAATTGAACTGATGAGTGGTGTCGAAATCGGAGGGTGCACGCCATAGGTCGGGAGAAAACGCGTTGATCACCTGGCTGTTGAAGGCCAGACCAGAAGATTCGAAGCCGTTCACCCGCTCTGCGTTTGACCCCACGTCAATCGACTTGGAGTAGGTGTAGTTGAAATCGAATAAGAGACCGCTAGACATGGCGTGCCGCAATGACACCTGCAAACCGTTGTAGTCGCTGTTACCCCGGCTCTGCCAGCCGTACAGCGAGGAGAACTGGGGCTGATAGTACTGGAAGGCATTCGTGCCCGTGGCCCCTGCGCAGGCAGGGAAGCAGAACGCGTCCAAGATCTCCAGCGAGAGCGTCTCATTGCCTACATTGCAGCTATACAGGTCGTAGATGTTCTGGGTAGCGGTGGCGTTGGTCGGCTTCGGCCCTCCAGAGCAAGCCGTCCCGTTGCTACCAGATAGCAGCCCCGGTCCCGCGGCCCGTGGGAACATGTCCTCCCAATATGGAATTTTCGGCAGGGTGGCAGCCGGGACTCCAGCATAGGCCGCCTTGTCTAACATTTGTGCCGCCATGAAGTAGTTTGTCTTACTGGCTGGATCGACCAGGTTGAGGGGCTGCGACAAATCGATTTCCTGCAGCAGATGATGGGCGAAACGCCCGGTGTATGTGGCCTCCAGCACGAAGTTGTGCGCAAACTCGCGCGTGATCGAAAAATCCACCACGTGGGAGTAGGGAGTCTTTAGGTGATTATCGATTCCCCAGGCAATAGCCAGGCCGTAGGTGTTTGGGTTGACGGAAGGCGTGTAGGGAAATCCGTGAGGGCTCGGGACTCCCGGACTGGGAGGGAGGTTCGCCGCGCCCAACAAGCCAGTAAAGCGTGGAGCATTATCTACGTTGGTTACGCCGGCGGGATTGCTGATGGTGGTGGTCAGGCCCCAGGACCCTTGCCGGTCGAATGTGTTCACGACTCCTTCGCCGAAGTGGTCGAAGTACATACCATAGCCGGCTCGAATGGAACTCTTCCCGGTATCGCCAAACACGCCGTGCCAGAATCCGCTGGCCGCATGCGGCGAATAGGCGATGGCAAAACGTGGAGCCAGATTCTTGTAATTCCAGGCCCAGTAGGGACTCTTGTCGTTGGCCTGCCCAGCAAGGTCGAAAGTCAGATTCGGCTGGACTACATTTCCCTGCAACATACCTTTCCAGCGATCGGTGAACCACTGGTGCATGTCTACGGTAGGCGATATCTGGTTCCCTGCCGTCTCATAAGGAGGTTGCAGCAGCGAATAGCGCACTCCGTAAGTTACGGTGAGGTTGGGGGTGACACTCCATTTATCCTGCAAGTACATCTCGCCCTCAAAGTTCTTGAAGTGGCGAGGCACGAGCGATCCGTTGAGGATGGCATTTCCGTTCTTGTCCTGATTGCTGACCGTGTACACCTGGCTCATCAAGCCCATCAATTGGACCGCTGCAAAATCATAGGAAGTTCCAAACGCCGGATCTACCCCCGGGAAACTCGGATTGATACCTGGGTCCAGACTTTTCCCGGTACCTGAGATGAACGAGGGGTTCATCCAGTACAAGTTGGCCAAACCTTCCGAAATGTTCTGCGCGTTGGACTGCCGGTTGTTGTTGATCAGCCGCCAATTGGTGCCGACCTGAATGGTATGCCGCCCCTTGGTCCAGGACACATCGTCGATGAAGTTGTGCACCGGGACGTTGGTAAGAATCGTGGGCGTGTCGTTGGGGCTGACAGCCTGAGTGTCGTCGAGGCCGCGAAGTCGGTTATACGGTTGACTATTCAGACCGGATTCACCGACACCCTGCCGGACAAACGCGTATCGGAAGTTGTTGATCAAGTTGTTGCGAATAATGTAGGTGTAGCCGACGGCGATTCCTTTGCTGTTGTTGGTCTTGAAGACGTCCGGGGGCAAACCCGGAAACTGCGGCGGCAGCGACTGATGATCGTTCTGCAGATTGCCGCGCAGGAACAACGAATGGTTTCCGTCCGCGCTGATTTTGTAGTCAAGCTTGAGGATGAAAGTGTCAAGCTTTGTGGGATTGTTCCCCGGAAAGGTGAACCCTGAGGAGTTGAGGAGATCTCCGGAACCGTTGGTAGCGTTGCCGCAGCTGGGGCAATTGGGCGCCGGATATTTCGTGAACAGGGCGCTGGGATTGGCGCCCCCGATGTTGGCAATCAGCCCATTCGGACCAGGCCCCGCTGGGTTCCCCGGCGTCGCGGGACAAGTTGACTTCGCGGTGCAGCCCTGGTCCAGCGATGTGATGCCTGCGGGATAGAGCGTGGCCACCAGGTCCGGCGTGAATCTCGCATCACCTGCGACCGAGAAGAGTTGACCACCGCCGCCGGTCCCGCTGTTGCCGTCGAAACAGTTCGGGTCGCTGGGTTGACACAGGTATTTCAGCTCTCCCGCAGCCAGGCTTGGGGTCGGGATGACCCGGTTCGTTTGGACTTGGTCGGCCGTGCGTTGGCCTTCATAGGCCCCAAAGTAGAACAAGCGATCTTTCCGGATCGGGCCGCCAAACGTCCCGCCAAAAGTGTTCCGCAAAATGTGCGGCGGTCGGTTGGGATTTCCCAGGCTCAACTGCGACGCCTTGTTGAACCAATCGTTGGCCACGTCGAAGGTGGGGCGGTGATACTCGTACAAGGAGCCATGAACGGTGTTGGTCCCGCTCTTGGTGACCAGATTCACCTGTGCTCCCGAGGAGCGGCCGGACGCCGCATCGTAGTTGCTGGTGGTGACACGGAATTCCTGCAGGGAATCCAGAGTGGCGCGCATGGCGCCTTCGAAGGCATAGCCTTTGAGCTGATCGTTGTCGTCCAGGCCGTCGAGCGTGATGTTGGTCTGGTCGCTGCGGGCTCCGTTGACGGCACCTCCACGGCTGTCGTTGTCCTGCTGTGCATCGGTGGTTTTGCCGATGTAGACCACGCCCGGCTGCAGGCTGAGAATCGAAGCCGGATCGCGCCCTTCCGAAGGCAGATCCGTCAACTGCCGCGAGTTGAAGTTGTTGCCCAGAGTGGCATCCACGGTGTTGACCATGGGCGCTTCACCCGTGACGTCCACCACGACGGAGCCGCCCTGCACCTGCAGGGTCATGTTCACGGTGGCGGGGCTACTCACCTGCAGGACCACGTTTTCCCGCTTGGTGGTCGCGAAGCCGGAAGCGGTTACGGTCAGCACGTAGCTGGAGGGTGGAATCTCGAGGAACTGGTAGGTGCCCTGGTCATCGCTGTGGGTAGTGCGGGAGAAGCCCGTGGCCTCGTTACTCAGAGTCGCCGTAGCTCCGGCGACCACCAGGCCTTTGGAGTCCGTTATTGTGCCGCGCAACGAACTGGTGGCAGACTGGGCGAAGATCAAGGTGCTCAACACAACGCAGCACCCCAGCGACAACAACACAGCCACAACACGTGAGCCAGAACGCATGGGGGGAAGCTCCTTTACCCACGGGGGTATGACCTCTTAAGATTTTGTTGCCCAGGAAACAAAAGACAGAGGTGAGACCCTGGGGCCTGATGGGGGTTTATTTTGCAACTCCGCGGCCACCAAGTTCAAGCTTAATTTTCAATGCTTTGGAGTTTTCCGGGAGTCCGGATCTGCCTATTTCAGTATGGATACGTACCGAATCTGGAAGCTTGGCTGGGCTAGCGAAACACAGAAGCCGCAAGAATAATCACTACTGGATAACACTCCAGCGTGTAGCGAGTCTCGGGATTCTCCAGGGTTCCCAGAAACGCCGAGCGGATCAGTAGAAACAAAACCAATAGGCCAATGCCGAAATATTCGCGCGCGCGGAACCATCCGGCGGAGGCCATTCCCAGGTAAATCAGGTTGAGCACGCCTAAACCAAGGGCAGCGGCCGCGGGCCGCCACTCATCGTTGAACTCCCACCAACGCGGGTCGGGCGGAAGCAATTCCGTGCGCGGGCGCAACCACATATCGGCAATGCGCGCCGCCGGCAGCCAGACGTAATAACGGAACGGCTTGGCTTTTATTCTCGACGCCGCGAGAGCGGCGAAGCGGGCGTCGAGTTCGGGAGTTATGTCCCGGTCATGGTTGTAATCTGCAACCAGCGCGGCAGTCTCCTGCCGCTGCTGCTCGGAATCGAACGTTCGCCTGGGTAAGCGGCTGAGATCGATGGGATCGCCGGGGACGTTCCAGTAAATCTCCTCTACCGAGACGTAATCCGCCATCCAAGTCTTGACCCAACGATTGAAGCCGAGCATGACGGGCTCGTCGGAATCGTTGGCATAACGGGGCGCAAGCGGCTGAAAGCGGTGAAAAGTGTGCAGGTTGCGCACCGTCCACGGAATAAGCGGAATCACGGCTCCCAGAGCCAGGAGCAGGCCGGTTCGCAGGATGGGTAAGAAAAGCGGCTTCTGGCTTCCGGCTTCCGGCTTCCGGATCGCGCCTTGAGAAGTGGCGGGGCCGGGGGTCGCGTCTGTGATTAATGTGGGGGCCCAGCTTTTGAGCATAAGACTCAGCAAGTATCCACCGATGGCCGCGAGCAGGATTCCGCCGTCGGGGCGAAGCAGGATGGCGCCGCCGCAAGCGAGACCGCAGGCCAGCCAGATCCAATGTCTGGATGGGGGAAACCCCGGGCGCGGGTCGGGGTCGCGAACATTTTCTCTCACTGCGGACAGAGCCAGATCCAACGCGAGCACGGTGAAGAAAGTTTCCAGGCACTCGGTGAGGGCAGCCGCAGCGTAGTTGGCAAGAAACGGGCAGGCCGCGGCCAGCAGAAAAGCCGCTCTTGCCGCACGCGCGGACACCAGGCGCCTGGTGATGTCTGCGATGAGGAAACAGGTTGCCAGATCGATCAGCACTTGGATGAGCAGCACGGCGCGAAAATTTCCAATTCCGAAGACAGTGAAGATCGCGGCCAGGAAAGCTGGATATCCGGGCAGACGGGAGAGCGTTGGCACAACCTGGCCCGAGTCGGTAACGCCATACACTCCATAATGCAGCCAGTTTTCGGCGACGTTGGCATAGAGCCGGGAATCGTCGACCACCGCCGGGAAACGAAACACGAAGAACAGGCGCAGCCCCAGCGCCGCGAGGCTTGCGCCGAGAAAAAATCGCGCGTGTTTCCGTACCTGTTCACGCACCGAGCGAATATAACGCGTTTGGCGTAGACATGAACGGAGGAAAGCGTGACTGGCGACTCAGGGGAGCCAACTCGATGCGTCGCTAGCGTCTCCCTGGGATACAGGTCCGACTGGCTAGAATTGACCGTACGCCGCTAGCGGCATACGATAGCCTTAACTTTGCGTGCTCATGGCTGAACCTGTCTTTTATGACCCGCGACGCGCCCGATGGAAGCGGCTGCGGCGGATTTTTGACGCCTGCGCGGTCGTTTTCTCGATGCTCGTGATCTTCTTCGTATTCACGGCGTTGCGCGGGGAGCCTCTGCCGGAACTCTTGTTGTCTCCGCAAAAGCGGGCCTTCAAGGCGCTAAAAGAAAGCGAGAAGGAGAAGGCTCGAGAACGCCTGCGCAAGCTGGCCAACCGCACCCATCGCAAGTCGAAGCTGGCGCCATCCCAGGTAACACTGAACCAGGAAGAAGGCATCCGCGCAGCGTTCTACGTGCCCTGGGACGCGGCTAGTTTTTCTTCCCTGCGCGATTTCGCGCGGCAGATCGACATACTGTATCCCGACTGGCTGCACGTCACCACGACAGACGGCCGCCTGCAAGCCATCGACGATCAGACCAACAAGTTTTTCGACGTCGTACAGGCAGACTCGGTTCGCCCGGTCGACGATCGCGTGATGCCCCTGCTGAACCTGGAAGCTCCGCAAATGGAAGTCTTCCCCATGGTCAACAATCACAATGGGGTCGATTGGGTGGACGTTACTGCCTTCCTCAACAATCAGGATGCCCGCACCCTTTTTCGCCGTCAGGTGTCTCAGTTTCTTTCTTCCGGCCGTTTCCGGGGTCTGATGGTGGACTTTGAGGCTTTTCCAAAGAGCGGCCAAGTTGGTTATGTCGCTTTGCTGCAGGAACTTTCTTCCGATCTGCACGGCCGCGGCATGAAGCTCTACGTTGCGGTACCGCCGCGGAACGACGAGTACGACTATACGAAGGTTGCGGCAGCCGCAGATGGGGTCGTGCTCATGAACTACGACGAACACTATCCCGGAGGGCAATCTGGCCCGGTGGCGTCACAGGATTGGTTCGTGCAAAACCTGACGAACGCCGAGAAGGTAATTCCTAAACAAAAGATTATTTGCGCCATCGCGAACTATGGCTACGACTGGGTATTGAAACCGAAGAACGGGAAACTGCCTCCCGGGGAGAAGGACGGCCCCGCGACTCCCCAGGACGCCTGGCTGGCCGCCCGCGATTCAGAAGTCGACGTCACCTTCGACGATGACGCCATGAATCCGCATTTCAGCTATCTCGACGAGCGCAGCATACGTCACGACATTTGGTTCCTCGATGGGGTCACGGCTTTGAATCACATGCGGGCCGCGCAGAATCTTGGGATCAAGACTTTCGCCTTGTGGAGACTGGGAGGCGAAGACCGCACCCTGTGGCGCATTTGGGACGTGCCCGGCGATCCCGGGGCCACGGATAAACTGCGCGATGTTCCTCCCGGGCAGGACGTGGATATGGAGGGCCAGGGCGAGATTCTGCGCATCGAAGCCCGGCCGGCGCATGGTACGCGCGATTTGACCATTGACCCTGACAGCAAACTGATTACCGACGAGGTTTTTCAAACGCTGCCCGAGCCCTATCGCGTCTCTCGCTACGGCTACAGCCCGGATGAGGTGGTACTCACGTTTGATGACGGGCCGGACCCGGAGTGGACGCCCAAGATTCTTGACGCGCTGAAGCGCGAAAATGCGACCGCAACTTTCTTCCTGATCGGCATCCAGGCTGACAAATTTTCTGGACTCGCCAAGCGCGTTTACGCCGAGGGCCACGCGGTTGGCAATCACACGTTTACCCATCCCGACGTCAGCAATATTTCGTCTGCCCATCTCAAGCTCGAACTGAATCTGACCGAACGGCTGTTCGCCAGCCTGATGGGGATTCGTACCACGTTGCTGCGTCCGCCCTACGCCATCGACGAAGAACCCGATACGGCCGACCAGGTCCACCCGCTCGAGTTCGCGCAGGACATGGGATACATCACGGTGGGCAACCGCATCGATCCCAACGATTGGAGCGACAATCCGCGGCGCTCGGCCGAGCAGATTTCGGCCTACGTGCTGAAGCATTTGCCACCCTGCCAGCCGGACGATTTGCGCTGCGGCAACATTGTTCTGCTGCACGATGGCGGGGGCAACCGGGCTGAAACGGTGCGCGCCTTGCCGATGATCATTGACGGCATTCGCGCCCGCGGGCTGACGGTGGTGCCGGTTTACCAGTTGTTGGGCAAGACCCGAGCCGACGTGATGCCGCCCTTGCCGACTGGCGAACTCTGGCTGGCGCGCCTCGACCGGTTGGGCTTCTGGCTGTTCGACGCGGCGCTTGTAGGAATAACGTGGGTTTTCCTGCTAGGCGACCTGCTCATGACCGGACGCTTAATCTTCATCGGAGCGGCGGCAGTGTATGACCGCGTACACGAAAAGATTTTTGGGCAGCCAGCGGTAGTCGCTTCCTACAAGCCCAAGGTCGCGGTCCTGATTCCGGCTTATAACGAAGAAAAAGTCATTGAGCGCACGGTGCGGGCCGCGCTGAACTCAAACTATCCCAATCTGCGCGTGATTGTGATCGACGATGGCTCGAAGGATCGCACGCTTGATGTGGCGCGGACTGCGTTTGCGGTGGAGCAGGCACAGGGAAAAGTTCTCATCCTGGGGAAACCGAATGCCGGCAAAGCTTCCGCTCTCAATTACGGGATCGAGCACATTGCCGATGCCGAGCTGTTCGTTGGCATTGATGCAGATACCGTGATCGCCCACGACGCGATTTCGCGGCTGGTGCCGCATTTTATTAATCCTAAGGTTGGGGCAATTGCAGGCAACGCGAAAGTTGGCAATCGCGTGAATCTGTGGACGCGCTGGCAGGCCCTGGAATACATCACCAGCCAGAATTTTGAGCGGCGCGCGCTCGACGTGTTGGGCGCGGTGAGCGTGGTGCCGGGCGCCATCGGAGCGTGGCGCGTCTCTGCCGTGCGCGAGGCTGGCGGCTATCACATCGATACCGTCGCCGAAGATGCCGACCTCACCATGGCTCTGCTGCGCCGCGGCTATCGCGTGGAATATGAAGATATGGCTCTGGCCTTCACCGAGGCACCGACCAACGCGAATGGCCTGATGCGCCAGCGTTTCCGCTGGTCGTTCGGAATTTTGCAGGCGGTGTACAAGCATCGCGGAGTGTTCGCGCGTAAGGGAGCGCTCGGCTTCGTGGCGCTGCCCAACATCGTCGTTTTCCAGATTCTGCTGCCGCTGGTGTCGCCGCTCATCGACATCATGTTTGCCGTGGGCACGATCTGGTACTACATCCAGAAGCATTTTCACCCCGACTCCACCGATCCGGCCGACTTCCACAAGCTGGTGGCATTTTTCTTCGCCTTCCTGGTGATTGACTTCTTCACGTCGGCGATCGCGTTCGCTCTCGAACGCCGCCGCCCCGACGACAAGGAAGACGTCTGGCTGTTGAGCCAGGTCTGGCTGCAGCGCTTCGCCTATCGGCAGTTGTTCTCGGTCGTTCTCTTCAAGACGCTGAAACGCGCCCTGGAAGGGCGGAGGTTCGCGTGGGACAAACTGGAGCGTACCGCGGCCGTGAATTACGTTCCGGCAGAGACCAGGGATTCGGTCAACGTGCAGTAACTGCCGCAAGAAATCTTAAATCTACTGTTTGGCAAGCCTTCCGCGAAGCACGGTTACGGAGGCAGCCGGCAGTGTATACAGAGAATCCCGAACGCCAGTGAGCATCGTGGTCGCGGGAGGATTGTCCGGTTCGGCGTGGCCTTTGCGCCGATCGGGATGCCACTGATACTGCGCGCTGCCGAAGGTAATCATCGTGACCGGCCCGGTGAACGACAAGTCCTGACCTGATTTGTCATTGTGAAAGACCACATGCACCGGGTGAGGATGGTCGTGATCTTTGTTCACCAGCATCACGGCCCATTGCCCATCCGGACGCTCGAGAGGATACGCCGTTACCAGCAGGTGTCCGGCGGAATCTTTCACATCGCTGGAAGCGACGTAGAGGCGATGCTCCGCATCCTTGGGCTCGGCCCACTCCTGCGTGAGAAGCTGCGCGGCGAAAAATTGCGCAGTCTTCTGCAGGATCTGGTAATGATCGTCGACCATGAACATGTGGTAAGTGCCCCAACTGTTGGCGCAAGCCGGGTGCGGTGGAGAATACGAGAGGGCGTGGTAGTAGTGCGTTGATTTTCCACCCGCGGTGAGAAAGCCTCCAAAAGAATCCGCCAGCCACAGTGCACCAAAGATATCGACTGCAGCCTCGCCGCCGTGGTCGTTGGTCTCGGTATCGAGGAGCGGGAGTCCCGCAGGCAGCCCGTCGTCGCGCCACACTTTCATGATGTGAGTGATTAATTCCGGTTCCTGGTAGAGATTCTCCCAGGGCGTTTCGCAACCGTCGTACGGATAGTGCTCAAATGACATGAACGCCAGGTCTTGAAGGCGGCCGTGCGCCTTCAGATAATCGAGGAAACGGCCCAGCCACGATGTCCGCCCCTGCGCGTCAGGCCAGACTTTGATGTCTTCCGTGACTCCTTCAAACACGGGACCGCCCAGCTTGAAATTCGGGTCCACGCGATGCAGCGCGGCGGCGAATTGCAAATACAGCGTGGCGTAGTCCTCGGGCTGCATGTATTGGCCGTCGGGCTCTTCTCCCATCTCGACGTAGGAAACCGGATAGCGGCGCTTCTTGATGTAGGCCATCTGCGCGGCGGCGTCTTCGGGCGTGCTGTATAACATCGCGACCGGAACGATGGCAGGCAAGCCGCGCGTGATTCCGCTGGTGAAGAAAAGATCGAAGCCCGGCTGATCGCCTGATTCCATACGGTCGGGAGCCAGATAAAGATCGGAAGGGTCGTGCCAGGGATCAACCGAGGAACATAACGTGAGGGTCTGCTTCTGATCGGGCGAGTGCTGGAGCAGATCTTTGAATTCGCCGTTCTCGCCGAGGGTTCCCAGATAGAGTTCGCGAATCGCGTAGCCCACGCAGTTGCGGCGATCGCTGGAACCGTGGGTATCGCAGGTGTTGGAAGAGCGACTCATCAGCACACGCACATATTTCGTATTCACTAGTTCGCGATCCAGGCGCAGGATTGCCTTGCCTCCCTTTCCATCGGTCACAGTTCCTGAGGCGAAGGCCTTCCAGGTTCCCTGGTCTTGATCGTCCATGGCGTCGCCCGCGCCCACCCAGTACTGCACTTCGTAAGAGGTCGCGTACGGTTCCGCCCAAGCGATGCGAATTGCGTTGACGCTTTCTTTCTTGTCGAGCGCAATGACCACCCATTGCGGGTGCAGCGAGTCGTCTTCTCCCGTGAACTCTTTGGTCAGGTAGGGATTGCTCTTCCAATACGATTGCAGATCGCCATCATCGAGGCGCGAGAACCCGTCAAACTCTGTGCCGCCGTTGCGGGTAAAACCACGGTGCCTCAAAGAGTAGCCATACGAGTGACGGATCATTTCTTTCGAAGGAGTGGCGTCGCCGGTGAAATATCCCTTGCCCGAGGGATCGCTCCATGTGCCCTTCGGATTCCAATGCCACGCTTGTACGAATAAGTCAGTGTTTTGCCGGTAGCTGATCACTCCCCAACCGGCCGACAGCACTTGCTGGATCTGGTCGGGACGAAAGAATACGTCGGTGGCGTTACTGGGTACGCGGTCGACGGTGGATCCCAGCGCGTAAAGAGGACTGAACGTGTTCACGACATGGCTGGCATCGACCGTAACGGTTTGCGCGGGCGCGCTGGCAGCTGAGGCCCACAAGAAACCTGAGACGACTGCGGCCAGCGCTGCAGTAACGATTTTCGGCCCGAGAGCAAGTACCTTTGTTGTAAACGAACTCAGAAGCATGGCAAGTAACCTTTTATAGAAATTGGTCGAGCCGCGTCGTCGCGCGTAAAAGTCATACAACAGATACCAGGAGCTTTGCCATTCGTCGCCTTGGCGTTTTCACTTGATGAAACAACGTTTCAGGTTTGCACAGTATTGGTCGTTGTCTTTTGTATAATTTGGCGATTCTGCGGCCAGGAAAATCTGCGGCGGAACATCGAGTCACTCTTCATGCTGGTTAAGGTATTTCATAGCCGAGATACGCTGGGTCAAGCCGCAGCGGAACAGGCGGCCACAGCGATTCGCCGAGCGATCACGGCTAGAGGCCATGCCCGGATCGTCGCTGCAACCGCCGCGTCGCAGGCCGAATTTCTTGCCGCGCTGACGAAGGCTTCGGATATCGACTGGACCAAGGTCGAGGCCTTTCATCTCGACGAGTACATCGGATTGCCCATCACGCATCCGGGAAGTTTTCGCAAGATGCTGCTGGAGCAGTTCGTGAAGAAAACCGGAATCACCAGTTTCCACTTGCTCGACGGCGACGCTCCCGATCCTGCCGAAGTTGTAGGACGCGTGGGAAATGCACTCGCCTCGGCACCCATCGATATCGTATTTCTGGGGATTGGCGAGAATGCTCACATCGCGTTCAACGATCCGCCGGCGGATTTCGAAACCGAAGATCCGTACATCATTGTCAGCCTCGACGAGGCCTGCCGTCAGCAGCAGGTGGGCGAGGCATGGTTCGCCGACATCTCGCAGGTCCCGACACGGGCTATCTCGATGTCGGCGCGGCAAATTTTAAAAGCCACGGAGATTCTCGCTGTCGTGCCCGGCCCGCGCAAGGCGCATGCGGTGAAAGCGAGCGTCGAAGGTCCAATCAACCCGATGGCGCCCGCATCGATTCTGCGCACGCACGCTAACGCGACTCTTTACCTCGATCAAGACTCGGCTGCTCTGTTGAGCCCAGCCTTGCGGAATACGCTCGACCACGAATCGCAAGTGATGGTGCACTCGTAGCGCTTTGCCAAGTCAACGCATGTCCACCGCCGGGAAGTCGATTCCTTCACTACGCTGGTGGATCGCCGGGCTTCTGTTCGCTTCGACAGTCATCAACTATATCGACCGGCAAACTCTTTCGCTGCTCGCTCCTTTTCTTAAGCTTGAATACCACTGGACCAACACGGACTACGCCAACATCGCCATCGCCTTCCGGGTTGCATATTCCATCGGACAGTCCGTATTCGGGCGACTCATGGACCGCATCGGCACGCGGCGCGGCCTGACTCTGACAGTCATCTGGTATTCCATCATCTCGATGTTGACTTCGCTGGCCCAAGGCTTCTTCAGTTTTGCCGGGTTTCGATTCTTCCTGGGTGCGGGAGAGTCGGCAAATTGGCCCGCAGCCACCAAGGCCGTGTCGGAATGGTTCCCGAAACGCGAGCGCGCACTGGCCACGGCTTTTTTTGATACAGGTTCTTCAATTGGCGGCGCGGTGGCGCCTTTCATCGTGTTGCCGATTTATTTCCGCTGGGGATGGCGCCCGGCATTCATGATTCCGGGCGCGCTGGGATTTCTCTGGCTGATTGCCTGGCGGCGGCTCTACCATCCTCCCGACCAGCACCCACGAATCAGCCCGTCCGAGCTTGAAATGATCGTGGCCGACAAGCGGGAATCCGACGCCGAGCACGAGGGCAAACCTCGTCTGCGCTGGTGGGACTTGCTGAAACTTCCACAGACTTGGGGAGCGATTATCGCGAAGGCCTTCACCGATCCGGTGTTTTTTTTCGTCGCCGAATGGTTCCCGATCTACCTGGTGGCGAAGGGTATCGAATTGAAGAGTGGATTGATCGCGGTGTGGATTCCGTTTATCGCTGCCGACGTGGGCAGCTTCATCGCCGGGGGTGTCTCCGGAGCTCTGATCAAGCGCGGATGGCCGCTGGGCAAAGCGCGCAAAGCGCTGATTGTGTTTGGCGGAATCGGGATGATGATGATCATCCCGACGATCTTCACGACCAATCTGTACGTGATCGCCCTGCTTTTCGCCATCACCACCTTCACGTATGCCAGCTTTACCACCATGGCAAATGTAATGCCGGCTGACCTTTTCAACAGCCAGTCGGTAGCCTCGGTCAGCGGGATGACCGGTACGGGCGCGGGGATTGGAACCATCATCGCTTTCAAACTGATCGGCTATTTTTCGGACACCCGTCAGGCCACGGGCACGCATTCCTTCGACCCGATTATCATCGTCGCAGGCCTGGTCCCGCTGGTGGGCATGGTGCTGGTGCTCTTGCTGATGCGCAACACTGCGGCCACGGATCAAGGTCTGGTGCGGCGCATCTGAGATTTTCGGTACACTCGGCGGAACGATCGCGAGCGCGAACTAAGGAGATCTGTGAAGATTGTCGATGCAAAAGTGCTGGTCAGCTGCCCGGGACGGAACTTCGTCACCTTGAAGATTCTTACCGACGAAGGCGTCTGCGGTTTGGGAGACGCGACCTTGAACGGCCGTGAACTGGCGGTTGCATCGTATTTGACCGACCACGTGATTCCCTGCATTCTAGGGCGCGATCCGTTCCAGACGGAAGACTCATGGCAATACCTTTACCGCGGGGCGTATTGGCGGCGCGGCCCCGTGACCATGACCGCAATCGCGGCGGTCGACATGGCGCTGTGGGATATCAAAGGCAAAGCGCTCAACACTCCGGTTTACAACCTGCTGGGTGGAAAGAGCCGGACGGGTGTAATGGTCTACGGGCACGCCAACGGGCGCGATATTGCACAGACTGTGGATGAGGTTGGGAAATATAAGGACCTCGGCTATCTGGCGGTGCGCGCGCAAAGCGGGATTCCGGGATTGCCCTCGACTTACGGAGTGGCGGGCGACAAACTCTTCTACGAGCCGGCGGAGAAAGGCCTGCCACCGGAGAACACGTGGTCGAGCGAAAAATATATGATGCATGTTCCCAAGCTGTTCGAGGCGCTGCGCCTGAAGTTCGGGGACGACCTGCACCTGCTCCACGATGTTCATCACCGGCTCACACCCATCGAAGCGGCTCGCCTGGGAAAAGAACTGGAACCGTACCATCTTTTCTGGCTCGAGGACCCCGTGGCCGCGGAACTGCAGGAAGGTTTTCGCATCATTCGACGGCACACCACCACGCCGCTCGCCGTCGGCGAGGTTTTCAATGCAGTCTGGGATGCTCACATTCTCATCACCGAACAGCTGATCGACTACATCCGCATGACCGTGGTTCACAGCGGAGGCATTACGCATCTGAAAAAGATTGCTGCCCTAGCGGAGATTTATCATGCGCGAACCGGTTGTCACGGCGCAACCGATCTTTCACCGGTCGCGATGGCGGCCGCGCTGCACTTCGATATCTCGGTGAACAACTTCGGAATCCAGGAGTACATGCGGCACACTCCCCAAACCGATGAAGTTTTTCCGCATTCTTATTACTTCAAGGATGGATACTTGCATCCGGGCGAAGCGCCCGGGCTGGGCGTCGACTACGACGAAAAGCTTGCAGCACACTACAAGTACGAGCGAGCGTATCTGCCCGTCAACCGGAAACTCGATGGCAGCATGTTCAACTGGTAGCAGCCAAGGATTGGAAGGGCCATTCGATCCGAACCTGTTCGAGCTAAATTTCAGTTTGATCTGGATTCCAATAGATCTGAGGAACTCATGGGTTACAAAGGCCTGGACCTTAGCGGCAAAGTGGCAGTAGTGATCGGAGGCAGTTCTGGCATCGGCCGCGCACTCGCGCTTGGACTGGCGGAGGCCGGGGCTGACGTAGTGGCCAGCGCGCGGCGACTGGACCTGGTGAACGCCATAGCGGACCAGATCGAAGCGATGGGGCGCAAATCGCTGCGCGTGAGTTGCGACGTGGCCGACCGCGGATCGCTGGAGAAAGTGCTGGAGTCGACGGTCGAGAAATTCGGCAAGGTCGACATCATGGTCAGTGCGGCTGGGGTCAGCAAACGCGCTCCTACGCTGGATTTTTCCGAAGCCGATTGGAATCACTTGATGGATACGAACCTGACTGGCACTCTGCGCGCCTGCCAGGTATTTGGACGCCACATGATCGGCCGACGTTACGGTCGCATTATCACGATCGCGTCCATGGGAGCGTTTCTGGCACTCTATGAAGTCGCCGCTTACAACGCCAGCAAAGCTGGACTGGCTTCGCTCACAAAGTCGCTGGCCATTGAGTGGGCGCGGCACGGGGTGTGCGTGAATGCGATTGCTCCCGGATATTTTCGCACTCCACTGAGCGAGAAGTTTCTGGTCGGCACGCCCCGTGGCGAGGAAGTGCTGATGCGCACCCCGATGAACCGCTTCGGTGAACTCGAGGAGTTGGTGGGCGCGGCGGTTTTTCTCGCGTCCGACGCTGCCAGCTTTGTGACGGGACATATACTGGCCGTCGACGGTGGCGTGCTCGCCAGCGCCGTAAATCGTTAAGGGCGCAGATCTATCGATGTTGATGTGTGTGGAATCCCGCTGGCGCGGTCGGTAATTATTTCTCCCGAGCCGCGCGCGCTGCTAGCACGGCCTGAACCAGTTCCTGGGCCGATTGTGTGATCTTCTCAGGATGCCCCGCGCGCAATGCGGCAACATCAACCAGATCCGCGCCCACGCCAAGAGCAAATGCTCCCGCAGCGATGAAATCGCCAGCATTGGCCGCATTGACTCCACCGGTTGGAATCAGCGCAACATGGGGAAACGGACCACGCAACGATTTCAGATATTTAGGCCCGCCCACATTGCCGCAGGGAAAAATCTTGACCAATTTCGCGCCGTGATCGAGAGCGGTCATCAGCTCAGTAGGAGTAAGCGCACCGGGAATCGCCAGGGTTGCGCACGCCTGTGCAACGGACAAGACGGCAATCGAGAGCCCGGGACTCACAAGAAATTTCGCGCCTGCACGGATGCACAACTCGGCTTGCTCCGCCGATGTCACCGTGCCGGCTCCAACCAGCACCTCACTGCCGAGTTGCTGGGCCACGCTCCGAATCACCGAAACCGCGTTGGGAACGGTCATGGTAATTTCGACGATGGGAATGCCGCCCGCATGCACGGCTTGCACGGCCGCCATAGCCTCCTCCACCGTCGCCGCCCGCACGACGGGGATGACGCCAACTTCCCCGATTCTGCGAACCACACTTTCCATATTCATCCCGTTGCTATCCCCAGGCTCGGTTTCCGCACCATTTTCTTCGCCAGTTCTCAGTTTTCCTCGTCGTTAATGTTTTCAGTTAGCTCCTCAGCGTTCAATGCGCGCGGTCTGTATTTTCATTGCCTGCAACACCTCCGCCAGAGTTGCCATGGTGGTATCGCCGGGAGTGGTCATAGCCAGCGCTCCATGCGCGGCGCCGCATTCCACGCTCCATTGCGGATCCTTCCCCGACAGAAATCCATAGATCAATCCCGAAGCAAAAGAGTCGCCGCCGCCAACGCGGTCATAGATCTCCAGATTCTCGCGCACCGGAGCCTGGTAGAAGCGGCCATCGTAATAGCACATGGCTCCCCAGTCGTTCAGCGTGGCCGTCTTTGCGTGGCGCAGAGTGGTGGCAATCACCGCCATATTCGGAAACTCCTGCACAACCTTGGCGATCATCTGCTGAAAGTTCGCGGGGTCGAGCTTGGAATGTTGCTCGTCCAGTCCCGCGACTTCGAAACCGAGTGCGGCAGTAAAGTCCTCTTCATTGCCCAGCATCACGTCGACCAGTGGAGCGAGCCGGCGATTTACTTCCTGCGCCCGCGATTTTCCACCGCTCGATTTCCACAACGAAGGGCGATAATTCAAGTCGTAGGACACCACTGCGCCCGCGCGCCTCGCCGCTTCCATAGCTTCGAGCGTAACCAGCGGAGCGGATTCCGAAAGTGCGCAAAATATCCCGCCGGTGTGGAACCAGCGTGTTCCGTCGGTTGAAAACATTTTCGCCCAGTCGACGTCGCCGGGCTTCATTTGTGACGCGGCAGTGTGCCCGCGATCCGAACAGCCCAGTGCGGCGCGAATACCGAAACCTCGTTCCGTGAAGTTCAGACCGTTGCGCACGGTTCGCCCGACTCCGTCAAAAGGAACCCAGCGCACATATTTTTGGCTCACGCCGCCCTGAAACATCAGATCTTCCACCAGCCGTCCAACGGGATTGTCTGCCAAAGCCGTGACCACGGCGCTATCCAGTCCGAAGCAGCGCTTCAAACCGCGAGCCACGTTGTATTCGCCGCCGCCCTCCCACACGCGAAATTGGCGAGTCGTCGAGATTCGCTGGTCGCCCGGATCGAGCCGCAGCATGACTTCGCCAAGGCTCACCAAATCCCATGCGCAATCTTGTTTCGGTTTGACGTTCAACTTCGCCATAGACTCACCACTCGTAACTCAGAGACTCGCATTTACGGGGACCTGGCCGGACTCCGCAATCGGTGTGCCCTGCCCAGGCATCAGCGATCTCTCCGGATCCACCACCAGCCAACTTGCCGCGCCCACAAAACACAAAACTGCCGCCACCAGGAACGAGGCCGTCCAGCCGAACCGCGCCGCGATCCAGGGTGTGAGAAATGCGGTGATCGCAGCTCCAATCTGACAGCCCGTATTCATGAATCCGGATACGGACCCGGACGACGGACCCGCGATGTCAGCGGTCAGCGACCAAAAAGAACTTTGCGATAAATAGAGCGCGCCCGCGCCGCCGGCAAGTACCACGCTGGCCAGTCGCGCGCTCTTGACCTGCGACCCCAGAGCGATGAAGATTCCCGCCAGCGCGATGGCGAATGCCGCAAGAACGCAGCGTCCCAGACGCGGGCCTTTCCACTTCGTGAGCCGGTCGTTGAGAGTTCCCCCGAGCAGGCAGGCCACCAGCATCGCCAAAAACGGAAGCATCGAGTAAAAGGCGCTCGTCTTCAGGTCGAGGCCGCGAACTTTGGCGAGATAGCGATAAAACCAGCTGAAGAAAATCCAGGCCACGTAGCCGTAACAGAAGTAGCTGAGAGTTACAGCCCAGACCTCTTTGCTGCGCACGACTCTTCTCCACGGCACGAGGACGGTAGGCGCGTCGTGCGGCATGGTCGACGGGTTGGTGGTCGATGCCGCCGGCGTCGATGCCAGTGTTAGCCCCGACTCGATCATTGCCAACTCTGCCGCAGAAACTTGCGGGTGGCCGGCCGGCGTGTCGCGTGCGATCAGGAACCACACAGCTCCAGCGAAAAAGCCGATGATCGAGCAGACCCAGAACGACGACCGCCAGCCGTGGTGAATCATCATCCAGGTGACGAGCGGCGGCGTGAGCCCTGCGCCCGCGCCCACGCCCGCGAAGACCCAGCCATTGGCGAGGCCGCGTTCGCGCACCGGAATCCAGCGCGCGATGAATTGATTCGCCGACGGATAGATCACGGCCTCGCCAGCACCGAGGAGAAAGCGCACGGCTACAAAAAAGAAAAGAGCGCCGCTAAAATTCGCCGGAACCACCGCAGTCAGCGCGGTAAAAACTCCCCACCAGACCACACCCGCGGCCAGCACCCAACGTGGCCCGTAGCGGTCCGCGAGGCGCCCGCCCGTGGTTTGAAACAGCGCATATCCCACGAGCATTGCGCTGAATACTTTGCCGAGCTGAACGTCGGATAAGTGGTAGGCGTCGGCGATGGCTCCGCCCGCAATCGAAATGTTGACGCGGTCGAGGTATGACACCGCGCTGAGAACGAACAGCCAGAGCACCAGAAACCAGCGCACGTTGCTCGTTCTCGCTTCGGTCACGCCTTTCCCTTTCGAACCCAGCTTTCATTTTTCGCGGATTCACTTTGTTACTCAGGCCGAATGTTCGCGCAGAATCTTCGCCAGCTGCTGGGCCACGATCTTGTGTTCGCCAGGCTTCAGCATGAACGAATTCATTGCCAGCTCGGGCCGTTCTTCACCGCCGCTCATCACAATTGAGGGCTTCGAATTCCTGAGGAACTGGGAAACTTGCTGCGGCGTCAGCGCGATTTTCGAATCCCAGCTGATGCGCATGTGCGGCACGTGATTGGCAATGTCGGGAGTAAAAAACGTCGACCTCACGCCGGAAATCTTGGTAATTTCGTCCGAAACCTCCTGCAAGCGTGCCTGCCATTCTCGGGCCAGCGCGTCATGGTCTTCTCGCAAGTAGAGTTCGAGCGCCTTGACCATCCCAATGATTTCTTCTTTCCCTACTTTCTGACTGCGCCCCAGGGTGTCTTCATGCGGACTATTGTTCAACAAAGCGTTTGCAACCAGATCTTTGCGCCCGACCAGCAGGCCCGCACATTGCGGCCCGCGCATGGCCTTGCCGCCGCTGAACGTCACCAGGTCATAACCCATGTTGGTGTAATCCCAGAGATGCGAAGCCGGAGGCGTGTCGGCTGCCGCGTCGTTCATGCAGGGCACGTTGAATTGTTTCGCAAGCTTCGGCCACTCGTCGACCTTGATCTGTCCGGCGGCATTCGCGAAATTTGTAAAGTGCATCATGGCCGTGCGATGGTTCACCGCGGCGTGCAACTGATCGCGGGTTTCAATCTCGATGAGCTTGATGCCGGTCGATCGCAGCTGATGATCGAACGGGTTGCGATGCGATTTCTGGATGATCACTTCCGACTTCATCCCGGTTAAATCGGGAAGTTGCCGAATCCGCGCTTCATCGTTGCCGGTGAGGATTCCAGCCAATCCGGATTGAATCGCGGCCGCCGCCCCCGACGTCACCAGAGCGGTATAACCCTCCGGCAGTTGCAGCATCTCCGCGATACGTTTGCCTGCGGCGACCTCCAGTTCTGGGATGCTCACAAAGTGTTGCCCCGCCATGGCCATCACTGCTTCCAGTTCCGGGCGAAGCAAGGACCCGCCCAGCATCGTCATGGTGCCTTCGCAATTGATCACAGTGGTCACGCCCAGTTCTTCATACGGGTTGCCGCTCTGACCAAAACCATTTACCGCCACGCCGGCAGCAGTACCGGTAGGGCTTGAGCCGAAAAGCTTGCGAGTCGCAAGGATTGATCCGGAGAAAATCGATCCGGATAATACCGAACCTGCAATCGCCCCCACTGTGCCCAGAAAGCCGCGGCGGTTCCACTTCGAGTTGAGTCGCATGAACGAAGCTCCTTGCCGCTTACTTAGCCACCGCGGCGATGCAGTTGATTTCCACCAAAGAATCCCCCGGCAGAGCGGCCACTGCAACCGTGGTGCGCGCCGGGCCGCCATGCGGAAAATACGTCGAGAACACTTTGTGCATGCCGTCCCAATGTTCAATCTTCACCAGAAAAACGTTCAGCTGAAGAATGGTGTCGACGGTTCCTCCGCCAACCTCAACCAGTTTTTTGATTTTGTCCATGACCATGCCGGTGTGAGATTCAATTGTCCACTCCTTGGAATCTCGCGGATCATGAGCGCCGACGCCGGAAACATAAATCAACCCGTTGTTGACAATGATCGGCATGATGACGTCTTTTTCGCTGCCCGGTTTGCCTTCGCCATTCAGCTTGCGGATTCCCCCCCCACTCTGCGCGGCACCCTGGGCCGAAGCACGGCCGGGCAGCACGGCAGCGGTCACTCCCAGCGCGGAAAGCACCGAAGCGATCCGCACGGCAAACGTTCTGCGCGTCACAGTCAAGTTCATATATTTCCTCCTTCTGATCTAGCCATCGACATCCGTTCGTGACTTGCAAATGATCACGGCAACGCGAAGCTGAAGACATCACTCCCTGCGGCGATCGCCACATACTGCTTGCCCGCGACCGCGTAGCTCATGGGAGACGCGCTCATATCCTGTCCGGTATTGAAGTGCCAGAGCGGCTTCCCGCTCTGGGCCTCGACGGCTTCGAAAGAACCCGCGTCGTCCCCGAAAAATACCAGGCCGCTGGCGGTTGTCATCGTCCCGCCGGAAGAGTGGCCACGGCCGACTTGCGGATATTTCCACGCGATCGCCCCCGTGTCCAGGCTGTAGGCCACAAGGTTTTTCTGGGAGTCCTCGCCCGATATGCGCTTCACTCCGGTCGAGTAGTAGCCCTTACCCTCTTTAAACGGTTGTGTAGGCTGCGAAAAAAAGTTTTCGCATTCCTCCAAAGCCTGGAAATAAAACGAATGCGTAGCTTCGCTGTAGGAAGGTGAATACCAATTGGTCGCGCCCGCGTATCCCGGACAAATCCGCGAACCGCCGGGCGTGGGCTCGAGTCCCGTGCGAATCGGGCGGCCTTGCTCGTCGATCCCTTTGGCCCAGTTCAGTTTTTCCACGAAGGCAATCGCGGAGAGAAACTTTCCGTCGGTGCGGTCAAGCACATAGACATAACCGTTGCGGTCCGCGTGCACCAGCAACTTCCGCGCTTCGCCCTTGAACACCGCATCGAACAGTACTGGCGTTTCGACTGCGTCATAATCGAAAAGATCGTGCGGCGTGAACTGGAAGTACCACTTGAGTTTTCCCGTGTCAGGATCGAGCGCCAGCACGCAGTCCGTGTACAGGTCGTCCCCGGGGCGCACGGTCCCGTCAAAGTCCGGCGCAGGATTGCTGGTGCCCCAATAAATCGTATTCAGCGCTGGATCATAAGTGCCCGGCATCCACGTGGTGCCTCCACCATGCAGATACAATTTCCCCGGCCAGCTTTCTGCTCCGAATTCGCCGGGAGCCGGAATCGTCCAGAAGCGCCACGCCAGTTTGCCGGTCATCGCATCGTAGGCGGCCACAAATCCTCGCACGCCGTCATCTCCGCCAGAAGTCCCTACCAGAACTTTGTCTTTCACGACGAGCGGCGCGCTAGTCGCTCCGTAATTCTTGTTCCAGTCGGCGTAGGGAACATCCCAGATCAGATTGCCCGATCGCGCATCCAGGCAAAGCAGGTGGGCGTTGTCCGTCTCCATGTAGACGCGGTTTCGCCACACGCCTACCCCGCGGTTGATGTGACTGGACGCATCATCGATCAGGTCTTCTGAAACTGGCCGTGAGAAATGCCACACCACTCGTCCCGTGGCCGCATCGAGAGCGAAAGCATCGTTAGCCGCGGTCATGAACATCATTCCATTCACTACCACAGGTGTGCCTTCAAGCCGGCTGCTGTTACGCGCGTGAAACACCCATTCCGCGCGCAGTTGGGGAAGGTTCTCCACATTGATCTGAGAAAGACTGCTGTATCTGCGCCCAGAATAATCGCCGTTGTAGGAAACCCAGTTCGCCGCCGGTGGCTGCCCCAGCAGGTCTTCAGCCCGCAGATCGATGGTGTTAAGCGCGGCGGCGGGATCGTTCTCGCCGACCGCCGTGGCAAAGATGCACACCAGGCAGGCCAATACCACCACCACGCGCGCTGCTGTTGGCATGCTCATGAGTTGGTTCTGCGGTTTCATGATCTGGACCAATCTAGACTGCCGGCTTCCTCAGCGCCGCCTCCTCGTTGTAATTCTTTCGCAATCGAGTCAGATCGCCGGAATCTTCCATGGGGCGGAATCCAAGTTCGCGCGAAATTTGCAGCCCGGCGGCCTGAATCATAGGAGCGAGTTGCCGCAAGCGGCTGACCGCCATCCGCACCGTCGGAGCGGTAATGCTCAAACTGGCATGCACGCTGCCAGTGTGGTCCCAAATGGGCGACGCGATGCATCGGATATGCAACTCGTTCTCTTCCAGATCGCAGGCGTACCCGTTCTTCTTCACCCGAAACAATTCCGCTTCCAATTCCTGCCGGCTCCCCACGGTGTTGGGCGTGAGCCTTTTCAATTCCAGTTGCGGCAGCACCTGATCCCGCTCTTCGCGTGGCATGTGGGCGAGCATCACCTTGCCCACGGCCGTGCAATACAGGGGAACCGCAGCCCCAATGCGCGAGTGGATGCGCAACGGTTCCGGCGAATCCAGTTTTTCAACGTAAACTGCGGAGAGGCCGTGCCTGACGGTCAAGTGAATGGTCTCGCGAGTCTGCTGGTTCAGTTCCCGCAGATGCGGCAGGCTCACGCGGCGAATATCCAGTTGCCCCAACGCAGACTGGCCGATGGCGAAGCACGCAATTCCCAGGTGATAGATGCCGTCTCCGCCGCAGTTAAGAAATCCCGCCGACTCCAGGTTCGCCAGAAAGCGGTGAACTGTACTCACTGGCAGTCGGGAGAGCCCCGCCACTTGCTTGGCCGTGAGCCCGCGCGAAGATTGGCTGAACAGCTGCAGAAGACGCAGCCCACGCTGCAGAGCCGTGATGTTGTAGCTGCGTTTTGGACGGTGCGGCATGATGTGCGTCAGTTCGCCTCAAACATACAAAATGAAAGTGCGAATTATCTGATGGAATTCGCGTTTGCGCAAGAACTTGTTTGCTTCATAGCCGCCCGAACTTCTTCACCGCCTCCACGATCGACTTCATCTCTTCGATCACGGGATACATCGAATGCTCTTTAAAATCCATCTGCTGCGCCAGCTTCAGCACCTCGTCAGCCTTGTCCCTCGGCACCACCACGACCCCATCACCGTCAGCCACAACAATGTCCCCCGGGTTAACCACGACGCCATCGCAGGTCAGAGGGATCTGCGCCCCGGCGAAGCGGTAGTGATGCACCGACGTTGACGGCACGATTCCGGTGGCAAACACCGGGAATCCGATCTTGCGCAGATAAGCCACGTCGCGGACGCCGCCATCAATCACCGCCCCCGAGTAGCCTCGAGCGGCCATCGCCGTGCCCATCAGCCCTCCCATTCCGGCGATGTCGGCACCGTCCTCCACGCCCATCACGTAAACAGAATCGGTCGAGCCTTCATCGATCGCCGTCAGCATTCCGTTCAGCGCCGTGGGGTCGGTGTTGCCTTCATCTTTTTTCAATTGCACGGTACGGGCAAAGCCGGCAAACTTCGCGGTGAAGATCGGCTGCATCCGGTGGCTCATGTACATGCGCTTGCCCAGAAGTTGTTCGATCGCGTCCGAAACCGATGCCACTTCCACTCTGCGAAATTCTGCGATCAGCGCGCTGTCGCCGGATGACGCCGAAGCCGCTGCCACCGGCTGCATGCCAGCCAGTCGCACTCCACCCACGCTCAGGGCCACAACCCCCATAAACATCAGCAATAAAGAGCCCTTGCGAGATTTTACGAAGGAATACCAGTTGTCCATTCCATCCTCCAGGTTGTATACATATGCGCGGTCTCTAACTGCGTTTTTCTACGCGTGGAAGAGACTAACACCCTAACGCGAAGGAGCATAAGAAATGAAAATGCGTTCTCCAACTTCCGGCCTTTTTCTTTTAGCCGCCGCAATTGCTCTCACCATAATTCCTGCATGGCAAACCAGTTCCGCTCAGGAGCGTAAGGCCATCAACTTGTCCCCCGCCCGCGGTCTTCCCTTCAGTGATGCGGTGCTTGTCGGCAATACTCTATACATCGCCGGCCAAGAGGGCACGGACGACGCCGGCAAACTGGCTGCCGGCGGAATCGGCCCCGAAACCAAAGCCACTCTTGCCAACATCGAAAAGGTTGCTAAGGCCGCAGGTTTCGAACTGAAAGACATTGTCAGCGTCACGGTGTATCTTGCCGACATTCATGAGTTCGGGGACATGAATGCGATCTACAAAAGCGTCATGCCCGATCCGAAACCGGCGCGCGCGACCATTCAAGCTGCAGCCCTGGTGAACAACGCTCGCATCGAGATTTCAGCTATCGCCGTAAAATCGCAGAAGTAGCCCGCGGCATCGTCGCAACGGCATTCGGCGGACTCGACCTCTAGCGAACTCGATGGCATCGGGACTTGACATTGCCGGGGGAAATCTTCCGCAGAAGAAAGGGTTGACTTCAGCGCCGGATTTACGATAAACCGTCATTTCATTGATTGCCCGGATTCTCACAAACCGACTCCTAGTTTTCATCAGGTAAAACCCCATGCCATTGCGCGCCAACCTTCGTCGCCTTCTCATCCCGGCCCTTCTGGTTTTTTGGGCGGCAGGCATTTTCGTGGCCAGCTCGCAGACTCTGCAGCACGGCACCTGGGAGGACGACTTCAAACCCGGTTCCCTGCCGGGAAAACGAACCTTCAACGCGTCTTGCGCGGGATGCCACGGCTTGGACGGCCGGGGCGGAGAGCGCGCCCCCAACATCGCCGGCAACGCCAAACTCCAGCGCCTGTCGAACGCGGAGGTCGCGGCCATCATATCGACCGGAGTTCCCGGCACCGGCATGCCCGCTTTTCACGCTTTCGGCCCCGCGCAAGTGAAAGCGGTGGTTTCTTATTTGCGTTTCCTCCAGGGCCACGAAAAATCCCAGCAACTCCGGGGAAATGCGGAGCGCGGCAAGGCAATCTTTTTCGGAAAAGGGGATTGTTCTTCCTGCCACATGGTGCAGGGTCAGGGCGGTTTCATTGGCTCCGATCTCTCCACCTACGGCTCGAATCGCCCGGTGAAAGAAGTTCTCAACGCAATTCTCGATCCCGCCAGCAATACCGAGTGGAAGCGCAAAGCTGCGACCGCGGTGACTCACGGCGGCCACAGCGTCAGCGGAACGGTTCGCAACGAAGACAATTTCTCCGTTCAGCTGCAAACCGCCGACGGCGCATTTCATTTTTTCTCTAAGTCTGATCTGCAAAGCCTCCAGTATCAGGATCATCCGGTCATGCCCGCCGACTACGGCAAAAAGCTCACCCCGGCTGAACTGGACGACGTCGCCAGTTATCTGGTGAGCGCTGGGCGAAGCTCCAGGCGTGGTCCCAGCGAAGAAGACTGAGGATTCTCCGCTGTGCCACCGATGAGGCGTCTGAAAACGAAGCGTCTGGAAAGGACCGATGTTGAAAATGAAGTCGACTCTCAGCCTCACCGCCGTTCTGCTGAGTTTGACGATCGTCAGCTCGATGTTCCTATCAGGCTCTGCCCTGGCGCAGAAGCCTCCACGCACCTTCGAGCTCCAAGCGCTTTCGCCTGGGTTCTCACGCCTCATCGATCCAGCGTCCAAACTTGTCACCGTCGCTACCGGTTTCGGTTTCACCGAAGGCCCCATGTGGGATGAGGCCGGATTTCTTTATGTGAGCGACGAAACTCTGAACAAGATTTTCCGCGTCGATCCCGATGGCAAGAAACAGGAAGTCCTCGCCCTGGGGGATCCCGACGGCAACACGTTCGATCGCCAGCATCGTCTGATCGATTGCGCCAGCGTGCTGCGGGCCATCATCGCCGTGACGCCCGACGGAAAGTACACCATCCTCGCCGACCACTACGACGGCAAGAAACTCAACAGCCCGAATGACGTGGTCGTGGGCCCGGACGGCGCGCTCTACTTTACCGATCCCACACTAGATCTGGTCGCCGGCGAAAAACAGGAAATTCCGTTTCAGGGAGTCTACCGCCTGGGTGTGAACGGAGACGACAAGGGAAACCTGCGGCTGCTCACCAAGGACATAACCCAGCCCAACGGTCTTGCCTTTTCTCCGGACGGCAAGCGCTTCTACGTCGACGACGACGAGCAGAAAAACATTCGCGTCTACGACGTTGCGGCCGATGGTTCTCTCACCAATGGCCGCATCTTCGGCGACGAGTCCGGAGGAAAACACGAAGGCGTGCCCGACGGCATCAAAGTAGACAAAGAAGGAAATCTATTCGTCACTGGCCCGAAGGGCATCTGGGTCTGGGACGCTAACGGCCATCACCTCGGCACCATCGTCATGCCGGAACAACCGGCAAATCTTACCTGGGGTGGCAAGGACTATCGCACCCTCTACATCACCGCGACCACTTCCGTATATCGCCTCGACCTGAAGACGCAAGGCTTTGTATCCTACCTCGCGCATTGAAGCCGTCAGGCAACGGCTTTGCCGGTTAGCGAACCGTCGATCACGTTTTCAACTTTGGCACGCAACCAGCGGTTGGGAGCATGGTGTCCGCTGAGCTGCAGCTTCAGATAATTGTCCGTGAGCGCTTCGGTGAAGGTGGAATCCTCTTCCACCAGGTCCATGCCACCCGGCGCGCGGGCATAGCCTGCCCTGAGCGTGTCGCAGGGAGTGCCCACGCCACACGTCCCAAGCGTGATGGCCTCGATCGTCTTTCCGACAAATCCGCGCATGAACGCCAGCTTCTTCTCGGCTGCCAGTTCGCGCAGAATGCGGTTGCGCTCGCGAGCCACGTGCACCGGGACCTGATTTGGCATGGCCGCGGCGGGCGTTCCTGGCCGCGCCGAATAGGTGAATACGTGCAAATAGGTGAACGGCAAATCCTCAATCAGACGGCGCGTAGCTTCAAATTCGGCTTCGCTCTCGCCGGGGAAGCCAACCATGACATCGGCGCCGATAGCGGCAGTCGGCATGGCGGCGCGAATCTTCTCGATCTTTTCGCGATAGTGCGAGGGACGATACTTGCGATGCATGCGGCGCAACACAGCATCGCTGCCGGACTGCAGCGGCACGTGCGCGTGCTTGGCGATGCGCGGGGACTCGGCTACCAAAGAGATGAGTTCGTCGGTCCAGTCCATAGGCTCGACCGAGGAGATGCGAAGTTTCTCGACAGAAGTTTCGGCGAGGATGACGCGCAGTAAATCTTCAAAGCCAGCGTCCGGCTTTCGGCCCTCGGCTCCCGGAAAAGCGGCTTCGGTATTTGAGCTCTCAAACCCGAAAGCCGGAGGCCCGAAGCCGGAAGCCGCTCGTGATAAGTCCCGTCCCCAGCGGCCGAGATTGATTCCGCTGACGACGACTTCGCGATAGCCCGACTCGGCCAGCGCATTCACTTCGCGCAGGATTTGCGGCAGCGGCAACGACCGGCTCTGGCCGCGCACGTACGGGATCACACAGAAGGAACAGCGATTGTCGCATCCGTCCTGCACTTTCAGGTTGGGCCGCGTTCGCTCACTCGACGCGTCGAAGACCGGAGCCGCGATAAGTTCGGTGTGGGCAAAAATGTCGGAGACAAAAATCAGGCTCCCGGCTTCCGGCCCCCGGTTTTCGGATGTGAGGCTCGCAAGCGGGACAAAGCCTCCGATGGGGTCGGGCAGCGAAACTTCCGCGGCTACCGGCGTATCGCTGAAGCTTGAAATCCGAGGTCCGAGGCCCGAGGTCCGAAGTCCGAGGTCCGACGCGACGTTCCCGGAAGCCGAAAGCCGGAAGCCGGAAGCCGGTTTCGCGAACTCGCTACGTGCGAAGACATTCCGCAGTGCAATCTCAGCAAGCTGGTGTTTGTGCGAGTTGCCAACCACGCAGCTCACGCCGGGCAGCGCCGCGATCTCCTCCGGGGCGCGCTGGGCATAGCATCCGGTAACGACAATCTTGGCCTTGGGATTCTTCCGCTGCACCCGCCGAATGGCGGCGCGGGCATCCTGGTCCGCGGCCGCGGTCACCGTACAGGTGTTGAGAATAACCAGGTCGGCATCAGCCGCGGAGGCGCGGGAAAATCCGCGCTCCTCGAACTGGCGCTCCAGAGCAGCGCCATCAGCCTGGGTGGCTCGGCAGCCGAAATTTTCCACGTAAAAAGCGGACACGATCTCTATGGTAGCGTATTTCGGCGCCCGGCTCTTGGCCCTCCTCCGTAAGAGCCTTTTCACCACAGAGTCACCGAGACACAGAGAAACAGAGACACAGAGAAACAGAGACACAGAGAAACGGCACACCTTGTAAAAGCGAAAGATGGGATTTATTTAAGATTTTGGTTTTCCCTGTGTCTCTGTGGTCCATGCTTTCTCTCCACAGACGCGTGCGCCCACACTCCGGCAAACGCCGGAGGAGTGTACCTTCAGCAGCCCAGAGGGGTGGAGTGGGATGTCAGGCGGAAGCGGCGGTTCTCCGCGACTGGAAACATTCCCGGCAAAACACCGGGCGGCCCTGCGTGGGACGGAAGGGCACCGTGGTTTCCTTGCCGCACTGCGAGCAGGTGGCGCGGGTCTCTACCTTGGAGTAGTGGTAGTTCTGGCCCGGAGCCGGAGGCGCGCCCAGCACGGCCACGCGCTTGGTCTTGCAGGCTTTGCAGCGCTTGGGTTCGTTCTTGAATTGTTTATCGTGAAAAAACAACTGTTCCCCGGCGGTGAAGACGAAATCGGCGCCGCAGTCGATACACTTCAGTACCTTGTCCTGAAATTCCATCGAGGATGGCTCCCTTCAGCCCGCTCCCGCCAGCCAAAGCATGGGAGGAAGCTGCAGTGGCAGAGAGATTCGCAGGTTGTCTACATCCCCCTCAACTACCCCTTGGACTCGGCCCGCCGCGCACCGAGGACAGCGCGCGGCCAAAACATCACCGCGGATACGCGGTGCCGTAGTAGCGGAAGAACAATTCCCGTTGCAGCTCAATGTGATGGGGGCCAGATTGAGCAGGGCCGCCCCGGGGAAGGAGCGGCCCTCTACTGCTTCAGTCCTGTTCCTTGCGTGTTTTCTTGCGTGCGCGCTTGCGAGCCAGCGCTGCTTTCACCCGCTTTTTTTCGCCGGGCTTCAGGTAAAAGGAGTGGCGCTTGACCTCCTTGATAATGTCTTCCTGCTGCACCTTGCGCTTGAAGCGACGCAGAGCGTTCTCGAGAGATTCGCCCTCTTGAAGTCGAACTTCCGCCAAACTGACACACCCCCAGACTCGTCCGGTAGGACCGGATAGTTATTACAAGGATTTGACCGTAAGTCAAGTAGGAGGCAATGAAAATCCTTGCATACAGGCCCAAAACGACGCCGCAGAAAGCCAGAGACTCACTTTGAGACAGGCGCTCTCCAGCGTCGTTTCTTCAAGAATCCCACCATCCTCAACCGTCGCGCGCCAGCCTACCGTCCCCTGCGCCGCTGCCGTCTTGGATTTTCCGTGGAAATATCTCGTAGGCTAGAAGATAAATTTCAGCGCCACCTCAACTCTCCGCGGCGCATAAGCCGCATTTGGCTTAAGAAAATTCCCCGGTTGCTGGTAATAGGCGGGATACGGCGCAATCCCCACGGTAGTCGAGTTCTGCACAAAAGTCGTTGCGCTGACGATCATCCCGTTCGACGTGATCTCGACCCGCTGGTTGTCGCGGTTGAGCAGGTTGAAAGATTCCCCGATCACCTCCAGCCTGCAGCGCTCGCCGACCCGCAACCTGCGGGTGACGCGAAGGTCGGTGCTGGTGTAGTCAGGCCCGGTGAAACCGTTACGGCGGTATCCCGGCAGGCGGTCGTTGAGACCGTTGCCGTCCTGGTTGGGATCGCCCGCCACGGTGGCGTTCACCGGCCGGCCGCTGCCCGCCGTGACAACACTGGAGAATTTCCAGTCATTCAGAGCGTGGCCGAGAAACTGGTGTCCGCGATGAAAGGGATGCGGCTCGAACGCCACTGCGGCAACCAGTCGATGGCGTTGGTCGGTGACGCTGGGTCCACGCTCGGCAGTCGGATCGTAGGAATTCTGCACCGTGGCGGGTTGCCCCGCGACCAGCGCGTCCTGTCCATCGTCAATGGCGCGGGCAAAGGTGTAGGCGATCCGCAAATAAGCGCCGCGAGCCATGCGCCTGTTAATGGAGATCGTGCCGCCGTTATAGACACTCGAAGCCGCGCTCTGGAATTCGTTAATCGCACCCAGTTGGGCGATAGGCCGTCCCAGCGGATTGATGCATGGCGGAAAAGGGCAGTCGAGCGTCTGGCTGAACTGCCAGGTAGCGAAGGAATCGACGGTGTAGTAGCCGTTCTGAAAACCTGACCCAGTGGAATCGAAGATGGGATACGTCAGCGCCACCGGTGGCGGCAGGTTCACATCCAGGGCGCGAACGAGATGTTCGCCGTGAACGTAGAGATAAGAAACCGCCACCGTGGTCCGGCCAGCAACTTCCTTCTCCAGCGTGAAGCTGGCTTGCTGCACCCGCGGGGTCACAAAGTTGGTTGCGAAGGCGGAGACATCGTTGGTGACTCCTTGCGTGAATCCCATAGGCAAAGAGCACGACGGCGCCGTCAGCGAGCACCTGACCAGGGGGTTGGGGTACGTGGGAAAAACCTGGTGGTCGTAATAGTGCGAGTTGTTGAGAAACACCTGTGCGTCGGTGACGCCATTCTCGGTGGCAATTACCGAATTGTAGATTTGCGGAATGCGCACGTAAAAAATCCCGTATCCGGCCCGCACCACCAGCGGATGCTGTTTGCCGAGCGAGTACGCGAATCCCGCCCGAGGAGCGAAATTGTAAGGCTGGAACGGTACTTTACCCGACGGCGGAAACAGCGGATTCGAGACAAGCCCGGCAGTAGAAAAAGTCTGCAAATCCCAGCGCACCCCAAGATTGAGAGCAAGATGGTCCGTGACCCGGATCGCATCCTGCAAAAAAGCAGCGTAGTCGTCGCTGTCGGGATGTGAAGCCGCGTTGCCGAAATTCTGGATGTAATAGTGCGGAACCTCATGAGCATAGGCACGAAGTGGCGTGAGTTGGAGACCCGCCTCCATCGGCTGAAAGGAAAAGGGATCGACCTTGATGGGATGAAAAAGATATTCGCCGCTTTGCTGCGAGGGAAAGAAATCGTAAATCCAGGTGCGCAACGTGTCGCCGCCGAATTTCCAGGAATGTCGGCTGGTGTCGAAACTGACGGTTTCGGCTAGATGCAGCCGGTGCTCGCGAGTGGCACGCGGCAAAAGATCGGAACGGCCAATGCCGTCAATGATATTCGAAATTTTGATCAGCGTGTCACTGGTGTTGGTATACGACTGTTGCAGGTCGCGCGAGAACTGGGCGCGCAGATGGCTGATCAGCCGCGGGGTTAGGCCGCTGATCAGCGAAAGCGAGCCGGTTTCGGTCGAGACGGTTTCCTGTCCATTGTCGTTGATCGAGTCGAACGTAACCGGGCTGGCCGGGT
The DNA here is from genome assembly GCA_035308125.1 of Candidatus Sulfotelmatobacter sp. Classification (GTDB taxonomy): domain Bacteria; phylum Acidobacteriota; class Terriglobia; order Terriglobales; family Acidobacteriaceae; genus Sulfotelmatobacter. The sequence continues at coordinate 93,561 of DATGHF010000028.1, read as the reverse complement.
CGAGGAACACGTTGTTGGCTCCCCAATAGCGCGACACGTTCATCCGCAATGCGAGTTGATGCCGCGGCGTGAGATTGATATCGAGCTTGCCAAAGGCCGCGTTGCCGATCTGCGACGCCGGATAGGCCCCCGCCAGCGAGGTGAGATGGGCAGCCGAGGCGAAGACCAGATCCTGATCCGTAGCTTCGTAGTCGCCAGGCGTGTAAGGTCCGGCTCCGGGTTGCGGAACCACCTGAAATCCTCCGTTGAGAAATTCCACCACGTCCGGAACATGGAATATGTGGTCATCGAATCCGGCGAAGAAAAAAGCCTTGTTGGCTTTGAGCGGGCCGCCGAGGGTTCCACCGGCTTGCTGCTGCTGGTCGTGCGGCTTGAACGAAAGGAACGGCTCGGTAGCCCCGAAGGCGCTGTCGCGGAAAAAGTCGAAAAGCGTGCCATGCACGTGGTTGGATCCCGACTTGGTCACCACGTTGACCACGGCGCCGCCAGCTCGCCCGAGTTCTGCGCCATAAGAGTTGGACGAGACGCGAAACTCCTGCACCACTTCCGTCGAGAACTGGTAGGGAGCACGATAGCGTCCGCGGGCCTGGGCAAAGAACGCGTTGTTGTAGTCGCCGCCATCGACCAGAAAACTGTTCTGAAAGCCGCGAATCCCGCCGAACGATAGATCGCCGTTGGTGGCCGAAGTCAGGCTGCGCGGGTCTTGCGTGACGCCCGGCGAAAACAGCGCAAGATCGGAAAAGCGGCGGCCGTTGAGCGGAATATCGGCCAGCGCGCGTTCATCGAGCACGGTGGAAACCGCGCTCGTTTTCGTGTCAACCAGCATCGGCGCGTCTGACACCGTAACGCTTTCCTGGGCGCCCGCAATGGCCAGGCGAAACTCGAGATCAGCGATGCCGCCAACCTCAACATGCAGCTGCGGCGTAACTTGTGGCGACATGCCCTTGGCCGTGGCGCGGGCGGAGTAATCGCCGGGCGGCAGAAGGTCGAACGCGAAACGGCCCTCCCCGTCAGTCGTAATTGAGTAGCGCAGCCCGGTCGCGATGTTCACCGCCACGACGCTGGCCTGCGCGACGCGCCCTCCAGAAGGGTCAACCACGGTCCCGCGAAGGGCCCCGGTGGCGGCGTCCTGGGCGAAGGCCGTGCCACCGACCGCGCCCCCGACCGCGCCTCCCACAGTGAAGATCAAAGAAAGAAAAAACGAGAAAACCCCACCAGCTACAGCATGCGAGCCACGCGACATAGGAATTCACCTGCAGTCGTGATGGCTCGAAGGTCATTCCGCGTAACTCACCGGAAGCCGCGCGGTCGGGAAACCGCCTTCTGTATAGCATGAGGCGCACCCAGAAAGCTGTGACGAGGCGCAGCATTTTTGCACACCTTCCCACTGCGGGAATCGCGCAGCACGTAGGCTTGGAAGAGAGGGGTGCGGAAAACGGGAGGCGCCCGGCAAGGGAGGCTTCGGGAAGGGCACGGCTTCCAGCCGTGCCGCTAACCAATACAACAAACCCGGGCTTTAGCCCCTGAGGCTTCGCTCGCGCCAGACGGCGATTTATGAGATCGCGACCGCTTCTAGTAAACTATAAATACTGGAGCCCAAAGATGCGCGTCGGATTCATTGGTTGGCGAGGGATGGTGGGCAGCGTCCTCATGCAGCGTATGCGTGAGGAAGGCGACTTCGCCGGCCTGGAGCCGGTTTTCTTCTCCACCTCAAATGTGGGCGGCCCCGCGCCGGCAGAAGCCGGACCGGGCACGGTTCTGAAAGATGCCCACGATCTTAAGCAACTCTCCGCCTGCGAGGTTCTCGTCAGCTGCCAGGGCGGCGACTACACGAAGGAAGTCTTCGCGCCATTGAGGAAGTCCGGCTGGCGCGGCTACTGGATCGACGCCGCCTCCGCCCTGCGCATGGCGGATGACGCCGTCATCATTCTCGATCCCGTCAATGCAGGCGTAATCGAGCAGGGCCTGGCCCGCGGCCTGCGCAACTACATCGGCGGCAACTGCACGGTCAGCCTGATGCTGATGGCCGTGGCCGGACTCCTGCAGTCCGGTCTGGTCGAGTGGATCAGCACCATGACCTACCAGGCGGCTTCCGGCGGGGGCGCAGCCAAAATGCTCGAACTAGTCAAGCAGCTGGGCTGCCTGGTCGAACCGGTCCGCAAATCGCCGTCGGAGAACGCGATGGAAGTCGATCGCATGGTGATCGAGGCCCAGCGCTCGCCTTCGCTGCCCACCGACGAATTCGGCGCCCCGCTGGCGGGCAGCCTTCTCGCCTGGATCGACAAAGAAGTGTCCGGCGGCCAGACCCGCGAAGAATGGAAAGGCATGGCCGAATCCAACAAGATTCTGGGCCTCAATCCGCCGGTGGTGGTGGATGGAATCTGCGTCCGCGTAGGCACGATGCGCTGCCATAGCCAGGGATTGGTTATTAAGATGAAGCGCGACGTGCCCCTGCCCGAGATCGAACAGATTCTCGCCGACACCAACGAATGGGTGCGTGTCATCCCCAACAATAACGAAGCCACGCTGCGCGACCTGACGCCCACTGCTGTCTCGGGAACTCTGGAAGTTGCCATCGGACGCCTGCACAAATTAAAGATGGGACCGGAATACCTGGGCGCGTTCACCGTCGGCGATCAGTTGCTCTGGGGCGCAGCTGAGCCGCTGCGGCGCATGCTGAATATTCTGCGCCAGCATTTGGGCGCGGCGAACGAAGGCCAGTTGGTAGCGGCGCGGTCGCGCGAGTGATCTCTCCTCGGAATGGTCCCAGCCCCGGAGGGGCGCCGCGATAATAGCCCAGCGCTTCCAGCGCTGGGTAAACTGAGGAAAGCGAACCAGTCCCGGAGGGACGGCTGATATTTCACATGCACTCTGAAGCGCATTGAAACCGGCCTCACCATCCGTACGCACTCCCGCTCAAAATGATTCGCTCCTTCAAAGGCACGACCCCCACCGTCCCCGCCACCTGCTACGTCGACGACTCGGCACAAATCATCGGCGACGTCGTCCTCGGCGAGCACGCGTCGATTTGGATGAACGCCGTCCTGCGCGGCGACGTGCACGAAATCCGCATCGGCGCCCACTCCAACATCCAGGACAACAGCGTCCTCCACGGCATGAAAGAAAAATGGGGCGTCTATCTCGGCGAGTACGTCACCGTGGGCCATTCGGTCACGCTGCATGGCTGCACGATCGAAGACCGCTGCCTGATCGGCATGGGATCGATTATCCTGAATGGCGCAAAGATCGGCGCCGGCTCAATCATCGCCGCCGGAACCTTGATCCCCGAGAAAACAGTAGTCGAGCCCGGATCGCTCTGGATGGGCTCCCCCGGAAAATTCCGCCGCAAGCTGGAAGCGGCCGATCAGGAAACGATCCTGCGCTACGCGAGGAATTATCTGGGATATAAAGACGAGTACCTGAAAGAGAGCCGTCAGCCATCGGCCGTCAGCCGTCAGTAGGAATACGGTGCATCCGAGTGTCAGGTGGCTATCGGCGGCGGGCGGCGTACGCTTGGGAGCGTCCCGGAGGGACGCCTGACCATAACCCGGCGTTTCAACGCCAGGACGCGTATCGCTATTAGGAATTTCGTCCCGTTAGGGACGGTTGAAATCATGCGCACGAAGTTTGATTACGTTTCAGCCGTGCCTACGGCACGGGCGTCATGCGCGGCTAACCCGGCGTTGAAACGCCGGGCTATTATCAATCGTCCCTCCGGGACGGAAGACTGAGAGCTTAAATGATTAAAGCCGTCCGAGGAACGCGCGATCTGCTGCCGCCGGAAACGGCGCTGTGGAATTTCGTGGAGTCGACGGTGCGGGAAGTCTTCCGCGCCTACAACTTCCAGGAAATTCGCACTCCGATCTTCGAATCGACGGAATTATTCGCGCGCGGCGTGGGCGAAGAAACCGACATCGTCTCGAAAGAAATGTTCACCTGGGAAGATCGTGGCCGCGCCGAGAGCGACAAGGGACAATCGCTGACCCTCCGCCCCGAAAACACGGCCGGGGTCGTCCGCGCCTACATTCAACACGACCTTGAAAAGAACGGTCTCAACAAGCTCTACTACATCGGCCCGCAGTTTCGCCGCGAGCGTCCGCAGAAAGGCCGCTACCGCCAGTTCTACCAGATCGGCGCCGAAGTGGTCGGTCCGCCGTCGGCGGGCAGCGAGTCTCCCGCACGCGACGCCGAAGTGCTCGAAATGCTTGCCACGCTCCTCGACCGCCTCGGCATCACGGACTGGAATCTCGAACTAAACTCCGTCGGCACGCCCGCCGACCGCGCCAAATTCAACGATGCCCTGCGCACCGCCCTCGATCCGGTCAAAGACAAAATGTGCGGCGACTGCCAGCGCCGCGCCGTGACTAATCCCCTGCGCGTGTTCGACTGCAAAGTTCCAGCCGACCAGCCCATCATCGCGACCCTGCCGCGCATCACGCAATTTCTCGGCGAAGATTCCCGCCAGCATTTCGACGCGGTGCAAAAAATCCTGAAATCAGTCGGGGTCGAGTTTCACATCAACGACCGGCTGGTCCGCGGCCTCGACTACTACACCCGCACCGCCTTCGAATTCACCCACGGAGCGCTCGGCGCCCAAAATGCCATCCTCGGCGGCGGCCGCTATGACGGCCTCTCCGAAGCTCTCGGCGGTCCCGCGGCTCCGGGCATCGGCTTCGCCATCGGCGAAGACCGCCTGGTCATGTCGCTGCAAGAGAAGTCCCCGGCCGAAAGCGTGCTTCGCAAGCCGGATGTATATATCGCCCCGCTCGGCGCCGGCATGAACCCCGAAGCTGCCCGCCTGGCGCGGGAGTTGCGCCGTAACGATCTTGTGGCCGACCTGGGCGACGAAACCTTCCGCCTGAAAAAGTCGTTCGAGATTGCGGACAAGGCCGGAGCGAAATACATTCTGATCGTAGGCGAGAATGAAGTGAAAGCCGACGCCTTCGCCTTAAAAAACTTGGCAACCGGCGAGCAGATCTCAGTCCCGCGCGCGCAGTTGGCGCAGAAGATTCGTGGAGCGTAGCGCCGCCGTCCCGGCGGCTGGGAGCCTGCCCTGAGCGAAAGCCGAAGGGGCCAACGTCCTCGCCTGCCGCGCCGAGGGCGAGACACCCTCGGGACAGCCGGCAAGATGCCGGCGCTACAAGTTCTCTTATACCGTGGCAAAAACTTATCCCGAACTCGACGCCTCCCTCCGCCAGTTCATCCAGGCGCAATCCGTGTTCTTCGTCGCCACCGCGCCGCTCGCCGCCGCCGGCCATGTCAATCTCTCTCCCAAAGGTCTCGACACTCTCCGCATCCTCGGCCCCAAAACCGTCGCCTATCTCGACATTTTCGGCAGCGGCGTCGAGACCATCGCCCACCTGCGGGAGAATGGCCGCATCGTAATCATGTTCTGCGCCTTTGAGGGACCAACCAAGGTTTTACGCCTGCATGGCCACGGACGCGTCGTCGAACCGCACGAGCCAGGATTCGCCGATCTGCAGATTCACTTTCCCGCCCAGGTTGGAACTCGTGCGATCATAGTGGTCGAACTCACCCGCGTCAGCGACTCCTGCGGTTACGGCGTGCCGCTGCTCAAGTTCGAATCCCAGCGGCCCACTCTGCCCGCCTGGTGCCGCAAGCGGGGCACCGAAGGACTGAAGATCTATCGCGAGCAGAAGAACCGGCGCAGTATCGACGGCTTGCCGGGAGTTGCGGAGTAATTGCTCGCATCAGCTAAGAAGAATATTCTTTGGCGAAAACAGGGGACGATCGATGAAGCATTTCTTTTTGAACCGCGCCGTCGCACCATGCCTGGTCGCGCTATCCCTCGCCTCGGTTGCAAGCGCGAAGAACGCAACCACTCCGCCGAAGGCCGCGACCGCTTTTGAGCAGTCCCTGATCGGCGCCGAGAAAAACTTCATCGCCGCCGCCAAAACAGGCGATGCCGCGTTTCTAAAGCGCACCTTGTCCGACGATTTCTCCAACGTCGAAATCGATGGCCAGCTGCACGACCGCCAGGAAGTCATCGATGAACTCAGCGAAGGCGGAACGGAGATCACGCCCTACACCTTCAAAGTCGTAGCCGCGGGCGACGACACCGCCATCGTCACCTACGACGCCGTCGTGCAGACTCCGCCGGAAGAAGATCAAGGCCCGCCGCCGCGCTATCAGCACTTCAGCTCGGTATGGGTCAAGCACGCCGGAGAATGGAAACTGACGTTTCAGCAAACCACGCCCACACACTGGGGCGACTGGTAGGAACGACCCGCGCCCAAACGAAATGTCACGAAGACTCCGTTGTAACCTTTTTCGTTAGCGAGATGCTTTTCGAGGTAGAGGTTGTCACCCATCTCTGCGATCTCCGCGGCCTTTCTCCGCGATCTCAGCGGTTAAAGGCTTCAAAAGCCCTTGACCACAAAGAACGCAAAGCTTTCGCGAAGCTCGCAAAGTAATCAGGAATCTCCTCGGAAAAGACACTGCCAGAAGAAACCGACCAGGGCGTTCCTCCCCTGATCGGATTGGCCGCCTACTTACCAGCCGGGGCAGCAACCTCGGTCAACGGAACTCCCAGCGTGCCCGCGGTATTCGATTTCATATCGTAAATGCCCGTCCGCAGGTAGACATATTCCTTGGGCACGTCGATCTCCTTGTGAATCTGCAGGCCCACCTGCTGCACGCTGGCGTAGAGCTTGGCATCCAGGTCAATGTTGCCTTTGGTGACCACAAAGTTCAGCGGCTTCCCTTCCCGATCGTAGGCCAGCAGGACGATTTCCACGTTGCCGTGGCGTGCCCCGTCGGGAGTCGGGTCAAGCCTCAGGTCGTGCGCCGAGATGGCAAAGTCGACACCGTAGCGCGTAACCGGTCCTTTGAGGTCAGGATTGCTCCCGAGGCGGGGCGCATTCGCTGGCGGCTGCGGATCTGCAGGAACCACCTTGATCTTATAGAGAATTTGCGAATAGTCGGGCAGGTTGCGTCCCATCAGCATCAGCAACGGGTCCGTATCCGGCTTAAGCCCGGCGGCAAGGGCAGTTTCAAGATCATCAGCGTAATATCCACGGCGGTAGGCCAGCGTGTCCTTGCCCTTCAGCAGCTTCACCTGAATGCGCCGGTATTTCCCGTCCATGTTGGCATTGCTCGGGGTATAGGCCAGCGAGTAGTAGCGCGTTCCGTTGTTGACCACGCGGGTGAGAACGTCGTTCAGCCCGTTCGTATTGTAGAAAGCCTGGCCGCCGGTATCCTTAGCCAACTCCTCCATGGAGTTGCGGTTCAAGTCGCGATCCGCTTCGCCGGCTTGCAACTGCTTCACTTGGTCCCGCATGGCCAACGACGGTCGTTTCTGTCCAATTTCCCCGCCATTGGCTTCAAATGCCGCATCCGAAGCCAGTCCCTCCGCCGCGACCGGATAGAGGGCGACCTGGCCGGCGGTAAGAAGGTCGGCGGTTTTTCGGATGTCGTCCTGGAAGTTCCGCGTAATAGTAAATCGGTCGGGGACATCCGAATCCGAATTGGGAAGAATGCTCACCGGAAAAGATCCAGAGAACCAGATCACATTCTTGCGGCCCGGAACTCCAGAGAGATAGCGCGCCAGCTGCTGCAGGGCTTCGAGCGTAATGCCGATGCGCTGCTCAGTCTGAAACGCGGCACTATCGGAAAGAAACTGTTTCATCACATTGATCGGATCCCTGGCCGCTTGCGCCTGGGTTTGGGACGCAGGAGCGGAGCTGTTCGCGATCATGAAGTCGACCAGGCCCTGGTTGGCCTCGTTCTCCGTGTCGGAAGCCAGCAACGGCGACGCCTGCGGGTTCGCTTTCGAACTGTTGAGAATCGCCAGCAATTCCGAGGAATCCGTGGTCACACCCTGCAGCATCCGCAAGCGCGACGCCAAGGTGAAGATGGCCACGCGCGTCCCTGGCGGAATGGTCTTCAGATATTTCAGCATCTGCGAATGCACGTAAGTCTGGTCCCGGGTAGGTGTGTTCAGCGCGTCCAGCAAAAGCACGTTCACCGCATCCGCCGTCTGCATGGTCGGGAAATTCGTGTAGACGTGCGGCGGCAGTGCAGGCAGTGTGATCTGCGTGGGCGGCGCGCCGTGATGCTCCTCAAACGTGGAAATAGTCTGCGGCTTGCCGTCTTCGAGGATTTCGAAATCTTCCTTATGCAGTCCGGTGACCGGGTCCCCTTTTCCATTGGTCACCACCACATCCACCAGCACCAGCCGCACTTTGGCCTTGATCGTAGGCGAGGCGTTGCTGGAGTCGGCGGACGCAGTCTGCGAATCGAGCGGGACGACAGCCGAGACCAGTAACATCGGCAAAACGAGCAGAGGCAGTAGTAGGACGCGACGAATAAAGCCCAGGAAACAGTGGCAGCCGAGATTCATAGCAGCCTTCTCGAACCCGAACCTTATCATAATCAAAACCCGACTCCTTGGATGGAAGAGGTTGTGGAATAATGGCGTCTCAGTCTGGGAGATGCTCATGTGGGGACAGCCGCCCTCGGCTGTCCGTTCGAGCGAAGCTCGAAGGGCTCTTTTGCGGCCAGCAAACGGAACCTCTCCCCGAACAACGCAGCCGCTCTCCGGAGGCTCATTGCCCGAAAACTCCAACCGCGCCCGTGACCACCTGGCCAACGAGCGCACGTTTCTGGCCTGGGTGCGCACGGCCGCGGCGATCGTGGTGTTCGGCTTTGCCATCGGCCGCTTCTCCATTGCCATCCGGCAGTTGACCGCACTGCAAGGGCACACCGTGCGCACGGCGGGGCTTTCGGTGTGGATGGGCTCGACAACCATCGTCGCAGGCGTGGCGCTGGCAGTGGCCGGCCTGGCGCGTTATCACAAGACGCGGGTTCAACTGGATGCCGGAACCTTCCAGCCCGCCGGATTTGTCTTGGATCTGGTCACTATCCTGATGGTTCTATTCGGCTTAGCGCTGGCGGGATATTTGATTTACACGCAAAAGAGTCTGGGCTAAGCGGAGCTTCCCGAAAAATGGCGAGCGATCTCAGAGAAGACGACCGCAACAAAAACGATCAGGAAAAAGAAGCCGCGGCGCGGGCGAGCTTGCGCTTCGTCGAAGATGGCCAGGTGGTCGGACTGGGCACAGGCTCGACAGCGGCTCACTTCATCAAACTCCTGGGCGAGCGCGTAAAGAACGGATTGAAGATTCGCGGCATTCCCACTTCCGACCGCTCGCGCGATCTGGCACAGAGCCTGGGCATTCCGCTGACCACGCTCGACGAATGCCAGGAAATCGCCGTCACGGTCGACGGCGCCGACGAAGTCGATCCGCAACTCCGCCTGATCAAAGGCGGTGGCGGCGCGTTGCTGCGGGAAAAGATCGTAGCCTCGGCCACTCGGAAGCTGGTGATTGTGGCCGACGCGTCGAAACAGGTAGCGCGGTTGGGAAGCTTTCCCCTGCCCGTGGAAGTAATCAAGTTCGCCCAGGCGCTGGTCGCGAAAAAGATCGCAGCGCTGGGAGCGCAGGTGCAACTGAGGCAAGGAGCGGACGGCAAGCCCTTTGTGACCGACGAAAACAATCACATCCTCGATTGCCGCTTCGGAGAAATCGCCGACGCCGACCGCTTGGCCCATCAGCTCAGTAACATGCCCGGAGTGGTGGAACACGGATTGTTCATCGGCATGGCGAGCGTAGTACTGTTCGCCAGAGGAAATGAGATCGTAGAGCTGAGGAAACCCAGTGGCTAGTGGCTAGTGGCTAGTTATAAGGCTTTTACCGGTCACTAGCCACTAACCACTAACCACTGATTTTCAACATGGCGGCAGGCGCACAAGCCCGGAGTTGGGATAAACCGTCGCGCAGGCGTGTGCCTCGCTTCGGCGTGCACGTTCCCCTGGACGTAACTATGCTGCGCTCCGGCATTCCGGACACAGTTCCGGGGCGCTCGCTGAATTTGTGCGAACGCGGGCTCGCGGCGGTGATCGCAGGAGAAATCACACCCGGCGACACCGTCGGCGTAGAAGTCCGGCTGCCGCTCTCGCCGGAGCCGCTGCGGGCCCGGGCCCTGGTGCGATATCAGGACAAGCTGCGCTGTGGCTTGGAGTTCGTAGGCTTATCCGCCGAACAGCAGGCAGCAATTCGCACCTGGGCGGAATTGTCGAAGACCGCAACCGAACCGGAACCGGCGGCGGCCAAGTCGGTAAGCTCCGCTGCCGGGACCGCCGAGGACGAGAAAACGGAAGCCTCCGCGCCGGGCGGGTCACGCGCGGATGGATCAGGTGCCGGCGGACCGGGTGCGGGTGGACCAGGCTCAGGTGGACCAGGCAGACCGGTCCGGAAACGGTCACGCCGAGTGATGTGGATTGTTCTGTCGGTGGTGGCGGCAATTCTGGCGGGCGTCTCCTGGTGGCGCTGGAATCGCGGCTGGGAGGAATTGGAATCCGGCCTGCCGAATCACTCGGCAACCAATGATAATGATAACGACGCGCCGGTGGCGCTAACTCCCGAAGTCCAGGTTCCCGCCGAAGAGATGCAGAAACTGCTGGTGCACCGCGTCGATCCGGAATATCCCGCGGCGGCGCGGCAGGAAAAGCTGCAGGCAGTGATCGTGCTCGATGTCGTGGTGGGCCGCGACGGGTCAGTCCTGCAGACGCGGGCCATGAATGGCCCAGAAGTTCTGGCGCGTGCCGCAATGGACGCCGTCCGCTGGTGGAAATTCGAACCGTATCAGCGGCAAGGCAAACCCGCAGTCGTGGAAACGACTGTCGCGGTGGAGTTTAAGATTTAGCCGGCCACGACAAAAATCGTGGCGGCTCGTGGTTTTTCGCCTTCCAATGTTATCAATAACTTGCGGCTAAGTCGTTGATTCCACAGAAAGCCGTTTTCCTGGGACGCGATTCCAAGGCCCCGCGGAGCGGGATGCCCCTTCGAGTCGACTCTGGCCTCGATCGTCGATCCTAGGGTCGTCAGCGCCTCCGCAAATGCCATCCTGGAGCATGATCGGCAGGCAGAATTTCCACAGGCAGCAGCTTCCGCCCTCATCACCTGCTTTCAATAACTTAGCGCTAACTTGTTGATTCCACATGATCGGTTTCTGCTCTGGCGCGGCGCTTTCGGCGCTTCGCCTTTTAGTTTCAACACACTGCGTGGTTGCTTTGCCGTGCTTACTTCACACCCGTGCGGGGCTTGCGCAGAGCGTCGAGCACGATGATGCCGCTGATGGCGAAGCAAACGACCGCGCCCAGTGCTGTCCCCAGCAAAAGGGTGAAGCTGAGGCGGAAAACGTCTGCGATCACGGCGGCCATGGCCGCGATCACTCCCAGCACGTTGAGCCATAGCGGAGCGCGAACCGAGGGCGGGAGGTCATGCCGCAAGCGAACCTGCAGCAGAAGGGCGGCCAGTCCGATGGCGGCGACCACCACTAAAGCGATAGGACTGCGAAACGCGCCGCGTCCGGTATAGATCACCACCAATGCCAGCGCCAGCAACAGCAGCCCTGCCGCGAGGATGGTCGGCCGTCGGGACTTGGCCGCGGGCAACGGGTTGGAAGCAGCGTCGGGCAATGGAATTCCTTTGGGGAAGTTATACAGGGGTGGAGGCGCGCTTTCAAATTCCTGCTCACCCGCGATCGTTGAACCTGGGTTTCTCTGCGACCTCCGCGGATTTCCTCTGCGCACTTTGCGGTTCAAAGCTTTTCGGTTCGATTTTGGAAGCTTCAAAAGCTTTTAACGAGAGCGCGAAGAAACGCCGCGAAGATCGCAAAGAAAACCGGCAGCGTCTTGGCGACCTACCCTGCTCATTCCGGTGGTCTGTCGCCGTGGTTCACGGCATACAGCACCAGCTCCACGCGGCTGGAGATGCCGAGCTTCTCGAAGATCCGGAAAAGATATTTTTTGATGGTGTGCTCGCTGAGGTTGAGTTCGAGGGCAATGGGACGGTTGGGCAGGCCTTCGACCACCAGCGCGACCACTTGCTCCTCGCGCGGGGTGAGCAGGGAGTCTCCCTGGGAATTGAGCACCCGCAGGGAGGGAGCTTCTACGATCAAGTCGAGCAGGAAGCCGAGCTGCTCGGCATCCGCCCAGATCTGGCCGATGGCGACGCGCTGAATGCATTTGCACAACGAACGCAGGCTGGCGTCGGTGATGCAGAAAATGCCGCGGGCGCCGCAGCGAAACGCGCTGACCACGAGTTCCCGGTCGGAGGACTCGGAGAGCAGCACCTTCACCACTTCAGGATGAGAAAAGTGAAAGCGGCGCAGCGTGGCCATGTTCACCGCCAGACTGTCGGAAGGACTCAGCGAGAAGAGGGCAACCTGGGCCGGGCAGGCGGAAATGCTGTGGAGAATGGATTCGGTCTCCATCCGGCAAGTAGCGATGCGGAACTCCGGGCGGCGGCGCAAAGCATTGGTGAGCAAACGCGCCTGCATGCGATTGGAGTCCGCGACGAGGACGCACAGGGCGGCGTTCACAGTGGCGGATGGTGTCGAACTCATACCGGGTCTCCCAACTGAAGTCCATAATGCAGCGATTGTAGGGATGTGCAAAAGGCATCCACAAGGACATGCACGGGTATATTTCGTGCGCCCTGCCGAATCGGGAATGCAGCCTTCTGTGCTGTGGATTCGGCGGCCGGGCTGTTGCGCCTGTGCAAGAACCAGGCTGCCCGGAAACCAAGAACGCAGCGAAATAGGTTGGCGTGGTTTGCGCCGCGGTGCGTGAATACGCGGCATTCCGCACGGTCGAGACCGTCCCGGGCGAAAATCTCCGCGAAGCGTTAAAGCTCGGGGAACGGCCTAACCCTGTGAGACGGCAAACATGCAAGTCTACTTTTGTGGGTAGGCCAAGTCTGTGTTCCTGGAAAGCGGCCGGGGAGCCATGCCTGCCCACGAACCTCCACAAAACGCGGCCACTTGGGTGCAGTTTCCGGATTCGGGGCAGCGTCCACTTTTGTGGACTCTACTTCTCATGTCTTGCCGATGCGGCGGCGAAGATTTAGCTTGCGACCTGGAGAACGCCAGTACAGGTGATTGTGAGCCAACGAAGCTGGGGCGCGAGAAAAAGGGATGCAACCAAACAGAGAGCAAGAAGACAGAGAGCAAGAAGAATGACGCGCCTTTCCAAATTCGTACGCTTCACCGCACCAGTGGTGCTGGTGCTGCATGGTTGTTTGGCGGCCTTCGCCCAAGGGGATCACTTGGGCGGAGAAAAGGAGACTTCCCAGTCCTGCTTGACCGGAGCTGGAACGGGGAGCTGTACAACCACCGCCGCAACGCCCGGGAAAGCGGACGGCCAGGGAAACCCCTGGCTCGGAGGGGAGCGCCGTCCGCTTTACCGGTTAAGACCCACCGACACTGTCGACGTGAGTTTCACTCTTGCCCCCGAATTCAACCAGACACTCACCCTGCAGCCCGACGGCTACGTCGCCTTGAAAGACGCGGGCATGATTTATGCGCAGGGGTTGACCGTGCTCGAATTCAGGGACGCAGTGCAGCAGGCGTATCGCGGCTATCTGCACGATCCGGAAGCGGCAGTGGCGCTGAAGGACTTCGAACATCCTTACTTCATCGTGGGCGGGCAGGTGGGACGGCCGGGCAGATTTGAATTGCGATCCGATACCACCGTGGCCGAAGCCGTGGCCATCGCGGGCGGGTTCACGCCCGCGGCGAAACATTCGCAGGTGATTGTGTTCCGGCGGGTGAATGACGACCTGGTCGAGACGCGGTTGCTGAACCTGAAAAAAATGTTGAAGGAGAACAACTTGCGCGAGGACGTTCACCTGCGTCCGGGCGACTTGGTGTTCGTACCCCAGAATGCGATCTCGAAGCTGGATCGCTTCCTGACCCGGCCTTCGGTTGGCATGTATGTGAGTCCTAGCCAGTTTTGAGCAAGGCCGGCGCGCCCCACGGCAGGGGAGACTGAGATCCCCCCGCCGAAGAAAAACGCGGCGTTCGGTATGACGGGCTGATTGGATCGAATGGGCGACGCAGACGGAACGCGCAGAGACTTGCCGAGAACCTCGCGGCCGAACCGTGGCGTGATGGCGCGCGAGGTGAGCGGGCGCGAGGTTACGGTGCGCGAAGTGGCGATGGTCTTGTTCCGGCAGCGCAGAGTATTCCTCGGCGCGCTGGTGCTGGTGCTGGCGGGCGCGGTGTTCTATCTGGTGGCGGGAAATCGTTATCAGGCCCACATGCAGGTTCTGGTCGGGCGGGAACGCGCGGACACCCCGGTCACGGCGCAGGAAAACGCCCCCGTGGATCTGACGCGGCTGGCTATCACGGAGGAAGAATTGAATTCCGAAGTGGAATTGCTTAAGGACAGCGACGTGATGCGTAAAGTGGTGGAGGCCAGCGACTTAGCGAAGGAGGATTGGACGCGTTTTCTGCGGCCGGGGGAGAGTCGCGCGGCGCGGGTGGAGCGGGCGGCCCGCCGGCTGGGCAAGAAGCTGGAAATCGAGTCGGTGAAAAAAACCAACCTGATCGCGGTGAAGTATTCGTCGGCTGATCCGGCGCAGGGGGCGAGGGTGCTGCAGGCGCTGGCCCAGGTCTATCTCGAGAAGCATAAGGAGGTGCACCGTCCGAGGGGCGAGTTCCATTTTTTTGAGCAGCAGACGGCGGAGTCGCGGCGGCAGCTGGAACAGGCGGAGAACGATCTGCTTGAGTTTACCGAAAGCCACGGGATCGTGGTGGCGTCACAACAACGCGATCTTGACCTGGTCAAGTTGAGCGACGCGGACGCCAGCTACCGGCAGACGCAGATCGCGATTGCGGAAACTCGCCAGCGCGTTGCGGAATTGAAAAAGCAGCTGGCGACTTTGGCGGAACGTACCACCACGCAGGTCCGGACGGCGGACAATCCCGAGTTGCTGGGTTCGCTCAAGGCGCGTCTTCTGGAACAGGAGTTGAGGCGAACGGAATTGCTGACCAAGTTCGAGCCCAGCCACCGGCTGGTGAAGGAAGCGGAAGAGAAAATCGCCCAGACCAATGCCCTGATCGCCGTGGAAGCGGCACACCCGCTGCGCGATGAGACCACCGATAAAGACAAGAACTACGAATGGGCGAGGAGCGAGTTGCAGCAAGGGCAGGTGGCACTGGAAGCCCTGGAAGCGAAGGCATCCGCGACGGCGACCGAGGTGGCCGCATACCAAAGCCGGGCGCAGCACATGGGCGCGGACGCAATCGCGCAGGACGACCTGGCCAGCACGGAGAAAGCGGCCGAGGAAAGCTATCTCTTATACGTGAAGAAGCGCGAAGAAGCGCGCATGGGCGATGCGCTGGATGAGCGCGGCATTGTGAACGTTGCCATCGCCGAACCGGCGGTGGTGCCGGCGCTGCCGCTCTGGTCGGCGTGGGTGGTGCTGGCAGCTGGGCTGGTGGCGGGGGGAGCGACCGGAACTGCGGCGGCGTTTGCCGCCGACCATCTGGATCCGGCTTTCCGCACCCCGGAAGAAGTGCTGGCCTACCTGGGAACTCCGGTGCTGGCATCGCTGCCGAGAAAGGCAGAGAACTTGCGCTTTCTGGCTTGAGGAAAGGAAAAACATATGGACGTAGAGACTTTGCAGACCCAGATTTCGCAATCCCAGACTTTGCAAACCCCGGAATCGCAAAAGACGGCGGCGCAAGAGGCGGTTGGAGCCGAGGCGGAAATTCCGCGCCAGGAATGGATCTGGAGTCCTGATCAGTTCGCCCGTGAACAATTGCGCGGGCTGGTGCAGAGGATATTTTTTTCGGGCAGCACGCGTCCGGTGCGGCAGGTAGTGTTCAGCGCCGCCGAGTCGCGGACGGACGTGGCCGGCATCTGCCGCCAGGTCGGGGAAATTCTTTCGCGGGAGACGCCTGCAAACATTGCGGTGGTGGCTGGAGATCTTTCGTGCTTGCCGGCGACTGAGGGGCAATTTTCGGAGACTTCGAAGCGAGATTCGCTGGCGACTCGGGTGCGGACCAATTTGTGGCTGAGCCCCGGGCTTCGCCGGGGGGACGTCGCGGCGGAAATGTTGAGCAGCACCGCCTGGTATTCCCGCCTGTGCGAACTGCGGCGAGAGTTTGAATATTCGATTCTGGAAGGACCGGCGGCGGGGAAATCCAGCGATGCGGCGATCGCGGCGCAAGTGGCGGACGGAATGATCTTAGTGTTGACCGCGCACGGAACCCGGCGCGCCGCCGTGCAGTGCATCCAGGAAACCTTGCAATCGACGCAGACGCATTTACTGGGCACGATTCTGGCGGAGCGAAGATTTCCGATTCCAGAGGGACTTTACCGGCGCCTGTAGGGCTCCGGCTACGCGACCGACTGGGGCAATTTTGCCCGTTCACAATGCACTAGCGACAGACCCTGAGTTGGTCTGAGATGTCTTCTCACAATCTGAATCCTAATCCGCGGTCACCGCAAAGACGCGATTGGGACGCGCGGTTGATTCCCGGAGCGGCGGCGAGCCTGTTCCGCCGAAATGCGAAAAAGCCTCCCGCGCGGGCGGGGTCCGGCCTGCAACCGCTGACGGCGCCTTCATGGGCATCCTTGCGGGAAGTGGCGTCCCCCGAAAATCCGTTGGCCGTGTGGTTGCCGCAACCCTTCCGAAAGCTTTGGGCGGGAAGCTGGCTGAACGCCATGGCCGCGGACTTCGCGCTGGTGGGAGTGAACTGGCTGCTGGTGGCCGCGGTTTTTCTGCAACTCCACCGCGTGTTCGCACACGCGTGGTTATTCGAGCATCCGGCGGGAGCCGCTGCGCGGCAAGTATTGGGGATCGCGCTGCTGCACGCCACTTTGATTACGCTGCTCGGCTATTCCGAGGGGCTCTACACCAGGAGCGGAGGATGGCGCCGGCAGGTCACCGCGCTGGGCAAGGCGGCGGCCTGGGCAACCGTCATTCTGTGCGTCGGGATTCGCCTGCTGGGAGCTTCCTCCATATCGAGCATCGAGATTTGTGCCGTTGGAGCATTGCATTTTGCGGCGCTCCTGGCCTGGAGAAGGGCGAACCAGCGAAAGGCGCGGCTCACCAGTGAAGCTGGGCAGGGTTCGAGGAATGCGCTGATTGTGGGCGCAGGGCCGGTGGGACGCGGAATCGTGGCGTATGTGGAAAGCCATCCGGAGTCAGGCCGGGCGGTTTGCGGATTCCTGGATGACGAACTGCCAATGGGAAATGGGGTGATCGGGCGGGTTAGCAACCTGGCGCAGCTGGCACGCGCGGGATTCGTGGACGAAGTGATCCTGGCAGCGCCCGACAGCCGCGAGTTGATCTTGCGAGTGCTGCGGGAAGCGCGGCGGCTTCGCTTGGATGTGACCCTGGTGCCCGACTTGATCGGATGCCGGTCGGAGAACAGCGAAGCAGACCGGGTTGGCGATCAGCCTTCCATCTGCCTGCATCAGGAGTGCCAGCCGGCCGTCGGCCTGTTCGTGAAGAGGCTGGTGGACGCGGTGGGAGCTGGAATTGGGCTGGTGGTGCTGAGTCCCCTGCTGGGCTTGATCGCGGGGATGATCAAGCTGGATTCGAAAGGAGGGGTGCTTTATGCCGCGCCGCGCGCCGGATATAAGGGCAGGCCCTTTCGTTGCTACAAGTTCCGCACCATGGTGAGCAACGCGGACGAGCTGAAACTGAGTTTGCGGCGGCAGAACCAAAAGTCGGGGCCATGCTTCAAGATCGCCGGCGATCCCCGGATCACGCGTTTGGGAGGGATCCTGCGACGGTACAGCCTGGACGAACTGCCGCAACTGTGGAACGTGTTGAAAGGAGAGATGAGCCTGGTCGGCCCGCGTCCGCATCCGTTGGACGACTTTGCGGCTTACGAGATCGAAGACCTGGCACGGCTGGATGTAATGCCCGGAATTACCGGGCTGTGGCAGGTGATGGCGCGTCGTGATCCCTCTTTCCAGCGCGGGATGGACCTGGACCGGGAATACATCGGGACGTGGAGTCTGGGGCAGGATCTGCGGATTATGTTTCGGACGCTGCTGGCTTTGATCGAGGGGAGCGGAGACTGATGGAGGCAGCTTCAGTCTCGAATCAAACCCAGCACAACTGGGCGAGCGATGCCGGAACGCGGTTGGTGGCCGCGGTACTACTGAAACCTTTGCAAGTTCTGATGGCGGCGCCTTCGCTTTTGTTTCTGGGAGCGTTGGCGGCCATGCTGTTGCGGCATCCGGATGTTCCGTTCTATGCCATCGATCGCGTGGCGTTCGGACTTCTGGTGGGGGGCGTGTTGGCGCGGGCGGTCGTTCTAAGAGAACGGCTGTTTGTAATGGAGCGGGCTTCGTGGCCCATGGCCGGGCTGACGTTGCTGGCAATCGCGAGCGTTGCGGGACAGCCGTTCGATAACGAGACATGGTCGCTGCTGGCCGCGAAATTTCTGGTGCCGTTCACGCTGTTTCATCTGGCGAGGCTGGTGTTCCAGGAAGAACGGGCGCTGCGGCAGTTCGAGATATTCGCGGTTGCCGTCCTCGCCTACCTGAGTTTTACGGCGATCGCGTTTCTGGTGGGCGCGAAGGAGTTGATTTTTCCCAGCTTCATCCTGGACCCGAGCCTGGGTCATCATGCCGACCGCGCGCGCGGGCCACTGCTGCAGGCCGTGGCCAACGGCGTCTCGCTAAACATGCTGGGTCTGCTGGCATGGCACGCATTTCAGCGCGGGCGCTTCCGCGGGCTGAAGGCATGGCTGCTCTTGGCATCGTTGCCGGTGGCGATTCTGGCCACCATGACCCGGGCGGTCTGGCTGTCGTTTGCCGGGACGATTCTGTTGTTGATGGTGCGGCTGCGGAGCGGGGGCTGGTGGCGAGCTGTCGTCGGGCTGGCTCTGGTCGGGGGCGCGGGATTGTTCTGCCTGTTGACCTGTCCCGGTCTGGAGAGCACGCTGGCCGACCGCTTTGAAGAACGAGGGCCGGTGGATTTCCGTCAGGCGGTCTACGCCGGCGGATGGGAGATGTTTCTGGAACGTCCGCTTACCGGATGGGGCATCAACCAGATGCCGACGGAACTGGCGCGCCATGTCGGTGGATACAAGGAGAAGATGCTTTATCCGCACAACACTTATCTGGAGCTGCTGGTGGAGCACGGCGTGGCCGGGCTGGCTCTTTATGTGTGGCTGATGTGGGAGATGTGGCGGCTGGGGCACGGGCGCATTCCTCGCGCGGAACGAAGCGGCTTTCTCGACGAACACTTCCACATGCTGTGGCCAATTCTGCTGGGAGTGTATTGGGTGAATGCAGCGCTGGTGGTGATGAACTACCAGTTCGTGAATGGACTTCTCTTCACCCTCGCGGGGATGCTGGCCGCGCAGCAGCGCAGGGCATCGGCGGAAGCCTGGGCGGCAGGCCAGACGGAAGCGCGGGGGGAAAGAACATGACCGTCGCTTATCTCGCCAATCAGTTCCCTTCTCCCGTTGAGCCGTACGTGACGGTTGAGATCGAAGAACTGCGGCGTCGTGGAGTCAGGGTGATCGCAGGGAGCGTGTGGAGGCCGGATGAGCGGGCGAGGTCGAACTCTGCTGCAGGCCGTGATCAGGACTTGGTTGTTTTGCAACCATTCCACATCGCGCTCCTGGCCAGAGCGGCGTGGCTGTGCTTGCGCCGGTGGCGGCGAATTTCGGACTTGGTCGGGCGCGTGATTGTGCACGGCCGCGAAAGTACTGGGCAGAGACTGAAGGCCCTGGTGCACACCTGGCTGGGGGCTTACTACGCGGTGTGTTTGCAGGAGAAGGATGTCCAGCATATCCACGTGCATCACGGCTACTTCGGCGCGTGGGTCGCGATGGTGGCGGCGCGGCTGCTGAACGTGAGTTACAGCATCACGCTGCATGGATCAGACTTGCTGACGCACGCAGCCTATCTCGACGCCAAGCTGAACAACTGCCAATTCTGCGTGACGGTTTCGGAATTCAACCGGGGCTACATTCTCGGTCACTATCCGATGATCGATCCCGGCAAGGTTGTTGTGGCCAGGCTGGGAGTGGACTTGCCGGAACCTGCCGCGGCCTATGCCGCAGGAGTACGCGCATCAATCCTCCGGAGACCTGGTGGGTCGCCGTTTCGCCTCCTCGCGGTCGGAAGGCTGCATGCGGTGAAGGATCATGCGTTTTTTCTGCGGGCATGTGCTGAGCTTTGCCGGCGCGGCCTGGATTTCCGGTGTGAAATTGCAGGTGAGGGACCGGAGCGGCGCAACCTGGAACGGCTGATTCGGGAATATCGGCTGGCGGAGCACGTCTGTCTGCTCGGCTATGTACCCCACAAACAGCTGGAACCGCTCTACCAGGCGGCGGACGTGGTGGTGGTGACCAGCCGAAGCGAGGGCATCCCTCTAGTGCTGATGGAGGCGATATCGCGTGGAAAGATCGTGCTGGCGCCAGCCATCACCGGCATTCCGGAACTGGTGGTCGCAGGAGAGACCGGATTCCTTTATGAGCCGGGATCGGCCGAAGATTTTGTGGCGCGGGTTCTCTGGCTCCGTTCGCTCACGCCGGGTTCCCAATCTGCCGGATCCGGTCATCAAGTCTCCTCCGCTGTCAACCAACTCGACCGGATACGAAACAGGGCGAAAGAGCACGTTCGCCGGTACTTCAACCGCAAGAAGAATCTGGAATCGTTCGCGGATCTTTTTCTGGAGCGTGCTCTGGAGCTAACTCTGGAACCAACTCTGGACCGAACCGCGGCAAATCAGGAGAACTCGGCACATGAGGATCCTCTACTGCAACAAATATAACTATCCCTTCAGCGGCACGGAGGTTTACCTGTTCGAACTGATGGAGCTGATGCGCTCGCATGGCCACCAGGTGGCGCTGTTTTCGATGGCCGATCCGCGGGGCATTCCTACCTCCTACGATCACAATTTCGTTCCGCATATCGAATTCCGCCAAGAGGCCGGGCTGATCGAAAAAATCGGGCTGGCGGCGCACGCAGTTTATTCCCCGGAGGCACGCGGCCGAATCCGGGCGATGATCGCGGAATTCAATCCCCACGTGGCGCATGTTCGGAACATCTATCACCATCTTTCGCCGTCGATTCTTTGGGAGCTGAAGGCGCAGGGCGTTCCCGTGCTGTATCACGTCAACGATTTCAAACTGCTGTGTCCCACCTACAACTTGGTGCGGCAGGGGGAAGCCTGTGAAGACTGCCAGGCGGGGGCATTCTGGCGGGTGGTGGGTTCGGATTGCTATCCGGGGCTGGGGGCACGCACGGCGCTGATGGCGGAAGCTTATGCCCAGCGCTGGCTGGGTACGTATGAGAAGTGTGTGGACCTTTTCCTGGCTCCCAGTCAATTTGTGCGCGATAAGTTTGCCGAGCACAAATGGGACACGCGGAAATTCCGCGTGTTGCCGCACTTTCAGGTTGCGTCTTCGGTTGAGCCGCCGGCCGCGAACGGACCGATGCTTTATTTCGGAAGGTTGTCCGCGGAAAAAGGCGTGGGCGATCTGTTGCGGGCGATGCAGCGCTTGCCGAGTCAGCGCCTGATAGTGGCGGGCGATGGTCCGCAGCGCAGCGAGTTGCAGGCGCTGGCGGCACAACTGGGATTAATGGGATTAACCGGAGCCGGCGCCGATAGGGTGGAGTTCGTTGGACACGTGCGGGGTGCGGAACTAGACGGGTTGATCGTGCGGTCGCGCTTCACGGTTCTGCCGTCACATGCCTATGAAACGCTGGGCAAGAGCATTCTCGAATCCTATGCCAGGGGGCGGGCGGTGGTGGCTTCGGATCTGGGATCGCGGCGGGAGTTGGTGCACGAAGGCGAGACTGGACTGCTGTATCCGGTGGGGGACGTTGGGCGGCTGGCGGAAACAATCGCGTCCCTCAATGAGCCGGGACGGGCGGAACGCATGGGACTGGCGGGCTGGCAACTGGTTAGAGAGCAATACACTCCAGAAGCGAATTACCGGGTGATGGCGGGATTTTATGAGGAACTCCTCGAAGCCAGGCGCGTAGCGAAAAGTGTTTCTGGGGGCAGGCACCGGGCGCGGCGATTGCGGAGCGTGGGAGTCTTCCCGGTTCCGGACTTCGTTCCGGACGCGGGTCCGGCCCCGACCAAGAAGCCGCGCGTGCGTGTGGCGTTCATCGGCGGGCGCGGGGTGGTTTCGAAGTACAGCGGGATTGAGGCTTATTACGAGGAAGTGGGCTCTCGCTTGGCCGAAATGGGGCACGAGGTCACGGTGTATTGCCGCAACTATTTCACGCCGACGCATAAGGAATTCTCGGGCATGAGGCTGGTCCGGCTCCCGACGATCCGGTCGAAACATCTGGAAACCCTGGTTCACACTGCGTTGAGCACGGCGCACGCGCTAACGCAGAATTACGACATTGTGCACTATCACACGCTGGGGCCCGCGTTGTTCTCGAGGTTTCCGCAATGGTTCGGGAAGAAAACGCTGGTCACCGTGCAGGGACTGGATTGGCAGCGCGGGAAATGGGGACGCTTCGCGGCTCACGTGTTGCGGCTGGGAGAGTGGGCGTCAGCACGTTTGCCCGACAAAACCATGGTGGTGTCGCAGGCTTTGCACCATCGCTATCGCAAAGAACACGGGGTTGAGACCTGCTATGTGCCGAACGGGGGAGCGTTGCGGGAAAAGCGCGCGCCGCAGAAGATTTTTGACTGGGGGCTGGAGCCGGACAACTACATTCTGTTTCTGGGCCGATTTTCGCCGGAAAAGGGCTGCCATTTGCTGGTGGAGGCTTACGAGCGGCTGACGACTGAGGTGAAACTGGTGATGGCGGGGGCGTCCAGTTATTGCGACGACTATAGCCGCGAGTTACGCACGCACGCCAGCGATCGGGTCAAAATATTGGACTGGGTTTCGGGCGACACACTTGATGAGTTGTTAACCAACGCCATGATATTTGTCCTGCCGTCGGAGATGGAGGGATTGTCACTCGCGCTGCTGGATGCCATGGGCGCGGGCCTATGCGTTTTGGCCAGCGACGTTCCGGAAAACCGCGAAGTGGTCATGGAAGCGGGATATACTTTTCGCCGGGGCGATGCCGCCGACCTGGCGGACCGGTTGAGTTTCCTGATCGCCAATCCAGCGGTGCGCGCGGCCGCTGGGCGTTCGGCAAAAGTGCGGATTCGGGATTATTATTTGTGGCCAAAGATTGCGGCGGATATCGAGAAGGTTTATTTTCAGGTGCTGGGTTTGGAGCAGGTTAAGGCGATGAAGAAACCGAGCGTGGGCGTAGTTGACGCGGGCGACAAGGCCGGACGGCGGGCCGGTTAACGCGACTCGGAACGCTTGGGACCGGTCAGGTCGGCTGAAAGATCAGTGATTAGTGATTAGTGCTTGTACGATCTCTTCTTGGCGTAGATAAAATGTTGGCTCGCACCAGGACGGGTCTCTCCCGTCCTTTTTTATTTATTTTATTTACAATTGCAGTTCGCTCCTGGGGCTCCCCGAAGCGGCTATCAAGCAGCAGGAAAGTTTCGATCTACTATTCATGGAGAATACGATTGTCGTCACCGGTGGCGCGGGGTTTATCGGATCCAACTTCATCCTGCAGCAGCTGGAAACAGATGCGGCCACTTCGCTGGTGAACCTCGACAAGCTGACTTATGCCGGAAACCTGCGCAATCTTGAGGCCGCAGCGGCGGATCGCCGTTACGAATTCGTACACGGCGATATTGGCGACCGCAGCCTGGTTCGGCGAGTGCTGGAGCAGCGCCAACCCTACGCGATTGTGCACTTCGCCGCGGAAAGTCACGTGGACCGCTCGATTTGCGGGCCGGACGATTTTATCCGCACCAACGTGGATGGAACGTTCGCGTTGCTGGAAGAAGTCCGCGCTTACTGGGCGAGCTTGGGTGGTGAGGCACGCAGTCGTTTTCGCTTTCTGCATGTTTCTACCGATGAAGTGTATGGATCGCTGGGCCCCCACGACCCGCCTTTCTCCGAGGCGACGGCGTATGCGCCGAACAGCCCGTACTCGGCGTCGAAAGCGGCGTCCGATCACCTGGTGCGGGCCTATCACCATACCTACGGGCTGCCGACGCTGACCACGAACTGCTCCAACAATTACGGCAGGTTTCAGTTTCCCGAGAAATTGATCCCTCTCATGATTCTGAACGCGCGCGACGGGAGGCCGTTGCCCGTCTACGGGGATGGGCAGAATGTGCGCGACTGGATCTACGTGGCGGACCACTGCGAGGCGATTTCACTGGTACTGGCGCGTGGAAATCCCGGAGAGACTTACAACATTGGCGGATGGAATGAAAAGCCTAACCTGGAAATAGTGCACGCGATTTGCGACCTCGTGGATGAAATGGCGCCGAGGGCGGGCCGGTCACGGCGCGAACTGATCACGTTCGTGAAAGACCGTCCGGGACACGACCGGCGCTATGCCATGGACGCGCGCAAGATCGAGCGCGAACAGGGTTGGCGGCCGAAAGAAACGTTTGAGACTGGGATTCGCAAAACCGTTCGCTGGTATCTTGAGAACAACGAATGGGTGAAGGATGTGACCAGCGGAAGCTACCGGCAGTGGATTGCGACGCACTACTCGGTTTGAGTTGCCGGTTTGAACTCGATTCCGTCGAACTAGACCATGAAAAGCAGCGCACACCATAAGGGCATCATCCTGGCGGGCGGGTCGGGCACTCGCCTGTATCCGGTGACGCATGCCATGGGCAAGAGTTTGTTGCCGGTTTACAACAAGCCCATGGTGTATTACCCGCTGTGCACGCTGATGCTGGCGGGGATTCGGGAAATCCTGGTGATATCGACGCCGGAAGATCTTCCCAAATTCAAGGCTTTGCTGGGCGATGGCAGCCAGTTCGGAATCCGCTTGCAGTATCAGGTGCAGGCAAAGCCGGAGGGAATTGCGCAGGCGTTTGTGCTGGGCGAACCGTTTATTGACGGCAGCGGGTGCGCATTGATTCTGGGCGACAATATTTTTTACGGACATGATCTGGCGAAGGATCTACGCGAGGCAGCAAAGAAAGACCGCGGGGCACGCGTGTTCGCCTATGGGGTGCACGATCCGGAGCGCTATGGCGTTGTGGAATTCGATGGCGATGGCAAGGCCTTGAGCATCGAGGAGAAACCGAAGCATCCGAAGTCGCGCTACGCCGTCACTGGACTTTATTTTTATGACAGTCAGGTGGTGAGAATCGCCAAGGCACTGAAGCCGAGTGCGCGCGGTGAACTCGAGATCACCGACGTCAACAAGGCCTATCTCGCAAAAGGCGACCTGGACGTTGTGGTGCTGGGACGCGGAATGGCTTGGCTCGATACTGGCACGCACGAATCCCTGCTGGAGGCTTCCCTCTACATCCAGGCCATCGAAAAAAGACAGGGACTGATGGTGGCTTGCCCGGAAGAGATTGCGTATCGCTCGGGATACATCACTGCCGAGCAGGTGGAAAAGATTGGGAATTCGATGAAGAACAACAGTTACGGAGCGTATCTGCTGCAGATGCTGCGGGAAAAAGTTTTCTGAGCTGAGTTCGCTGGTGTGAGTTCGTTTGTGTGATTCCGCTGCGGCTCTTTCAACCATGCAAGCCATCAAGAAAATTCCGACGTCGCTGCCAGGGGTATTCCTGCTGGAGCCGCGCGTGTTCGGTGATGCGCGAGGTTTTTTCTTCGAGAGTTACAACGAGCAGACCATGGCGGAAGCTGGAATTCTGGAGCGGTTTGTGCAGGACAACCATTCCAGTTCGCGCCATAACGTTTTGCGCGGATTGCATTATCAAGTGCAGCAGAGTCAGGGAAAACTGGTGCGAGTAGTGGAGGGAGAAATTCTGGATGTGGCCGTGGATCTGCGGCGGAGTTCGCCGACCTTTGGGCAGTGGGAGGCGGTTCGGTTGTCGGCGGAAAACAAGCGCATGTTGTGGATTCCGCTGGGCTTCGCCCACGGGTTCAGCGTGAAATCGGAACAGGCCCAGGTGCTTTACAAGGCGACCGACTTTTATGCTCCCGATCGCGAACGAACAGTGATTTGGAACGATCTGCAGCTGAAGATCGACTGGCAACTGGAAGGCGACCCCATTGTGTCCGACAGAGACCAGCGCGGCGTTGCTCTGCGCGACGCCGAAACTTTCGACTAGTCGGCGAAAATCATCGACGGAAAATTCATAACGGACCTTCGTAGCGGAACATCACAGCAACTTCAAAGTATGAAAGTCACGATTTTCGGGGGGTCCGGGCTTCTGGGCAAAGCTCTCGTGCGAGCATGGAGCGGTGACGAGGTGACGGGACTTGGCTCGCGCGACGTCGACATTCGAGGCGCGGAGAAGGTGCGCGAGGTGGTGAAGGCGATGCATCCGGACTGGATCGTGCTGGCGGCCGCTTACACCGATGTTGACGGCTGCGAAAGCAATCAGGAATTGGCATTCTCGGTGAACCGCGACGGGGCGGTGAACGTAGCACACGCGGCTAAAGAAGCTGGAGCGAGGTTGCTGTTTCTCAGTTCCGACTACGTTTTTGATGGACGGAAAATCTCGCCCTATGAAACCGATGACCCACGAAATCCGCAAGGCGTCTACGGACGAACCAAGGCCGAAGCGGAACTGCTCCTGCTGGACGTGACGCCCGAATGTTGCATCGTGCGCACGTCATGGTTGTTCGGCACGGACGGGAAATGTTTCCCGGATACGATCCTGAAGCTGGCCGCCAGCCGCCCCGCGCTCGATGTGGTGAACGATCAGCGCGGCTGCCCCACCTACGCTGCAGATCTGTCGGAGGCGATCATTCAACTGTGCCGCGCCAACGCCGGCGGAATTGTGCACGCGACCAACAGCGGGGACTGTACGTGGTTCGAATTTGCCCGCGAGATTGTACGCAGACAAGGACTCGCAACTGAAGTAAGACCAGTGAGCAGCACGCAGATGGCACGTCCGGCGCCTCGACCGGCGTACTCGGTTCTTTCTTTGAAAAGCTTGCAGCGTTTTGGGATCGCTACTCCTGCGTGGCAGGACGCCTTGCGACGATATCTGCAAGCGCGCGGTTGAAAGGCCGGCAAGATTGCGCCACTTTAAGCCCCCTGCTACGATTCGGCGCGGGAATCGTGAGCCCACGAGGAACAGCAAGGCCATCGCCCAGGTCTGACTTGTGAAGTCGATCCTCAACTACGTTGATGGAAAGTTCGCGCCCGGCCCGCGGCAGTTTGCGGACGTGAATCCCGCTGACGGCAGCGTGATCGCCGAGGTGACAGAAGCGGACCAGAGCCTTGTCGACCAAGCGGTCCAGGCCGCCCGCAAAGCGTTCCGCGGGGAGTGGGGACGAGTGGGAGCGCGGGAACGCGCGGCTCGATTACACAAAGTGGCGAACGCGATTGAGGCGAGGTTTGATTGTTTCCTGCAGGCGGAAGTGGCGGACACCGGCAAGCCGATTGCGTTGGCCACGCAACTTGACATCCCCCGCGCCGCGGCAAATTTCCGAGTATTCGCCGACATGATCAAGATGGCCGGCATCGAGTCGTTTCAAACCGAGACTCCCGACGGCCAGAGCGCCCTGAACTACGCAGTGCGCAAGCCGCTGGGCGTCGTCGGGATTATCACACCCTGGAACCTGCCGCTGCTGCTGCTGACCTGGAAGGTTGCACCCGCGCTGGCCTGCGGAAACAGCGTGGTGGTGAAACCTTCCGAGGAAACTCCGGTGACCGCGACTCTGCTGGCGGAGGCAATGCAGGAAGCCGGAATTCCGAACGGCGTCTACAACGTGGTGCACGGTTTCGGAGCGGACTCCGCGGGAGAATTTCTCACGCAGCATCCGGATGTAAATGCGGTGACGTTCACCGGAGAATCGCGGACGGGCTCGGCAATTATGAAGTCGGTGGCGCCTTCGGTGAAACCAGTATCGTTTGAACTGGGCGGCAAGAATGCGGCAATCGTTTTTGCGGATTGCGATTTCGAAGAGACGGTCCGCGGATTGACCGACGCGGTATTCCTGAACACCGGGCAGGTCTGCCTGTGCGCAGAGCGTGTTTATGTGGAGCGCAAACTTTATGAGCAATTTGTCGACGCCCTGAAGCAGAGAGCTGAGAAACTGCGTGCAGGCTGGCCGATGGAGCAAGACACAAATCTGGGACCGCTGATATCGGCGCAGCATCGCGAGAAGGTGTTGGGATATTACCGCTTGGCTCGGGAAGAAGGCGCCACGGTCGTCACCGGCGGTGGAATCCAAGAGTTTGGCGATGGGCGCGACGGGGGATTCTATGTCCAACCAACCATCTATACTGGGTTGGCGGAATCGGCTCGCTGTGTAAAGGAAGAAATTTTTGGGCCAGTGTGCCACATCGCGCCGTTCGATTCCGAAGAGGAAGCGGTGGCCATGGCCAACGACACGAAATATGGCCTCGCCGCTTCGGTGTGGACAACGAACTTGAAGCGCGGGCACACGGTGGCTCAGAAAATGAATGTGGGCATCACGTGGGTGAATTGCTGGTTTCTGCGCGACCTGAGGACGCCGTTTGGCGGAGTGGGAGTTTCAGGAATTGGACGTGAGGGCGGAATTCATTCGCTGAATTTCTACTCCGAACTGAACAATATTTGTATTCGGCTTTGAGGACCGGGACGGAAGGCGTGTCGACAGACGGCCGAACTCACACAAGAGTATGAACCAAAACGCAAGCCAGCCCGAGAGCACTGTCGTAAAAGGCAAAGCCGTGCCACGAGGAAAATATCCGCACGTCAAGCGGGCGGGCGATTTCCTTTTTGTGTCGGGAACGGGCGCTCGCCGCGGCGACAACACGATTGCGGGCGCGGAGGTCGATGAACTGGGAACCACGCGGCTCGACATCAAGGCGCAGACGCGAGCGGTGATCGAGAACATACGCGACATTCTGCAAAGTGTGGACGCGCAACTGGAAGATGTCGTCGAGATTTCCACTTATCTTGTGAACATGAACGATTTCGGCGGGTACAACGAAGTTTATGGCGAATATTTCGGGCACGATGGCCCGGCTCGAACCACGGTGGCGGTGCACCAGTTGCCGCATCCGCATTTGCTGATTGAAATCCGGGCTACGGCCTACAAGCCGTTGAAATAGGAGGCGCTATGCCGTCCATACGAAGCCTGAAGGCTTTCAATTTTCAGGCGTGGATCGAAGAGAACAAAGACAAATTCAAACCGCCCGTGGGCAATGCGCAGGTTTGGGAAGACGGTGAAATGATGGTCACGGTTGTCGGCGGGCCGAACCAGCGGCGCGATTACCACGACGATCCCACCGAAGAATTTTTCTACCAGCTCAAGGGTAATATTTCTATTCGCGTGATGGAAAACCCGGGGCAACCCCCGCTGGAAATTCCTATCAAAGAAGGAGAGATTTTTCTTCTGCCTAAACATATGCGGCACTCGCCGCAGCGCGTGGCCGGCAGCATCGGGGTGGTGGTTGAGATGCCGCGCCCAGAGGGCGTTTTGGATGGTTTCGAGTGGTACTGCCCGAATTGCCATCAGTTGGTGCATCGCGCCGAAGTGAAGTTAAAAAGCATTGTGCGCGACCTGCCGCCGTTGTTCGATCAGTTCTACAGCAACGAGAGCCGGCGCAAGTGCAAACACTGTGGCACGGTGCATCCGGGCAAAACCTAATGGGCAAAGCGTAATGGTCAAGGCGTAGATGGTCAAGGCGTAGATGGTCATCGATATCCACAATCATTTTTTCCCGGCCGCATGGCCGGACCTGGCTGAGCGCTACGGCACGCCGGACTGGCCCTGGATCAAACACACGGAGGCCGGCAAGGCCGACATCATGGTCGGCGAGCGATTCTTCCGGCATATTTACTCGGCGTGCTGGGATCCGGACGTGCGACTGGAGGAAATGAACCGCGACGGCGTGGAGATGCAGGTGATTTCCGCGACGCCTGTGTTGTTTGCCTACGACCGCCCCGTGGAACATGCACTGGATTGCGCGCGGCTTTTCAATGACGCGGCGCTTGAGCTTTGCAGCCGCGGAAAAGGCCGGTTGAAGTCATTGTGCCAGGTTCCGTTGCAGAACATCGATGCGGCTTGCACCGAACTTAGCCGGTGCTTGAAGGCTGGACATCTGGGCGTGCAGATCGGAAATCACGTTGGCGACAAGAACCTCGACGATCCGGGGATCGTTACGTTTCTGCATCATTGCGCGGACCAGGGGGCCGCGGTGCTGGTTCATCCCTGGGACATGCTGGGCCAAGCGCGCATGCCGAAATACATGATGCCCTGGACTGTGGGCATGCCGGCTGAAACGCAACTGGCAATCGTAGCGTTGATTCTGAGCGGAGCGTTCGATCGACTGCCCGCGAGTTTGCGGATTTGCTTTGCCCATGGCGGAGGAAGTTTCGCTTTCCTCTTGGGACGACTGGAGAACGCGTGGCGGCGACATCCTGTGGCACGCGGCGCCTGCCAATTCGCGCCAAGTCACTATTTGAACCGCTTTTTCGTGGACTCCGCGGTTTTTGATCCGCGTACGCTGCAGTTTCTGGTCGAGACGATGGGAGCAGATCAAGTAATGCTCGGGTCGGACTATCCGTTTCCGCTAGGAGAGGCGAGCGTTGGCGCGCTGATTCGCGAAAGCCATCTTTCGCCGCGAGCCAAGAACAAATTGCTGGGCGAGAATGCGCACCGCTTTCTGGGACTTGACGGGCAACGTGAAAACCTGGAGCAGAGCGCGGAAACAGCGACCGCGCCGCCGGCACCGCCAAACAGTGGACGGCTTACATACAGTTCCTACTTAAAGATTCCCGAGTTGCTGGAGTTGCAGCAGCCGCAGTCTTCGCCACAGCACCATGACGAATTGCTGTTCATCGTCGTGCACCAGACTTATGAGTTGTGGTTCAAGGAATTGCTGCACGACCTGGACGCTGTGGTTGCGAATCTGCATGCGGCAGGAGCGAACCCGGCTTCGCGCGATGAAGTTTACGAGGCGGCGCGGCTGCTGCGGCGGTGCACGGAAATCACGCGCGTGCTGGTGGAACAGTTCACGATTCTCGAAACCATGCTGCCCACGCACTTTCTCGCGTTTCGCGGCAAGCTGGAACCGGCCAGCGGCTTTCAATCGGAACAATTTCGTGAGCTCGAGTTTCTGTGCGGCCTGAAGGACGAAAAGATGCTGCGCTATCACAAGCCGACGCCGGAAGCGCATGCGCTACTCGAACGCAGGCTGCGCGAACCTTCGCTGCACGACGTGTTTTTCGAGGCCTTGCGAGGTCTGGGTAAGCTGGGCGTATTGCCCGATGGCGCCACCGAGCGCGAGCGATTTGAAGCGCGAGCCCGCGCGGTTCAGTCTCTCTATCAGGACGATCGCCACCACCGCGACTGGATCGACGTGTGCGAACGCCTGACGGAGTTCGACGAACTGGTCGTGAGTTGGAGGCTGCGCCATATCCAACTGGTGGAGCGCACGATCGGGGTCAACATGGGAACGGGCGGGAGCGCAGGCGCCTCGTATTTGAAGCTCACGCTGGAAAAGAAATTCTTTCCCGAGCTTTGGGAGGCGAGAACTTTGTTGATGAAGTGATGGCGCACGCGGCGCCGTTCCGAGAACCGCATTTCGACAAGTCATCTCCGCATGAAGCACCCGGAAACAATCACAGTGATCGGCGCCGGCCTGAACGGTCCGCTGCTGGCGATCTTTCTTGCGAGACGCGGATTCTATGTCGACATTTACGAGCGCCGGCCGGACATGCGGAAGGTGCGTGCAAGCGCAGGGCGTTCGATCAACCTGGCCCTGTCGACACGCGGGATTCACGCTCTGATGGAAGCGGGACTGTGGCAAGATCTCCAGAAAATTGTGATCCCGATGAAGGGCCGGATGATTCATTCGGTCGCAGGCGAGCTGACGTTTCAGCCCTACGGGAAAGATACGAAGGAAGTGATTTATTCGATCTCGCGGGCTGAGTTGAATATGGCGCTGATGTCTGCTGCCGAGGCGCAAGGCGCTCAGCTTCATTTCCAACGGCGGTGCACCGGAATCGACCTCAAGACCGGCACGGTTCGCCTGCGCGATGAGCAAACCGGAGAAGAAACCAAAGGCAAATGCAATGTGGCCATTGGATGCGATGGCTCGGCTTCGGCGATCCGCGCAGAAATGCTGAAGCAGACGCGCTTCAATTTTGCGCAACGCTATCTCGATTATGGCTACAAAGAGCTGACGATTCCGGCGAGCCCGGCGGGCGAACATCTTCTGGAGAAACATGCGTTGCACATCTGGCCCCGCGGCAATTACATGTTGATTGCTCTACCCAACACCGACGGCACTTTCGCCTGTATCCTGTTTTTGCCGTTTGAAGGCGCGGACAGTTTTGCCAGTCTAGCGACGCCTTCCGACGTCCTCGAATTTTTTCAGTCGCGGTTTCCCGATGCTTTTGCGCTGATGCCCCAGTTCGGTGACAATTATTTCGCGAACCCCACCGGAGCCATGGTGACGATCAAGTGCTCGCCGTGGCACACCGAGGGCAAGGCTCTGCTTCTCGGCGATGCGGCGCACGCCATTGTTCCGTTCTTCGGGCAGGGAATCAATTGTGGATTCGAAGACTGCACAACTCTGATGGAACTGGTCGACCGCCAGGAGTCCGATTGGCTCAGCGTTTTCCAAGAGTTCGAAGCCGCGCGAAAGGTCAACACGGACGCGATCGCCGACATGGCGGTGGAAAACTTCGCGGAAATGCGCGATCGGGTTGGAGATCCGAGATTTCTTTTTCGCAAGAAGGTGGAACTCGCGCTGGAGGCGAAATATCCCGGCCAGTTCGTGCCCAAATACGCGATGGTGACGTTTCACCGCGTGCCTTACTCGATCGCGCTGGCAAGAGGTAAAGTGCAGGATCGAATGCTCTCGGAGTTGTGCGATTCGATTGAGCGGGTCGAGGATCTAGACTGGGGCCTGGCCGAACGTCTCGTGCAGCGCGAGCTCACACCACTGGAGCAGGTCGCGTGACGCGCCCGGCTTACGAAATCAACGCGGCCTTTGCCGCCAGCATGGATGCAGACGATTCGCTGGCAGGTTTCCGCTGGCGTTTTCACTTCCCTAAAGCCGCAAGCGGCGAGGAGTGCATTTATTTATGCGGCCATTCCCTGGGACTGCAACCGAAGAACGCGAAAGATTACATCGAGCAGGAGCTGCAGGATTGGGCACAACTCGGTGTGGAGGGACACTTCCGCGCGAAAAGCCCATGGATGCCCTACCACCGGCTGCTGACTGAACAGACGGCCTCGCTTGTGGGCGCAAAGCCTCAAGAAGTTGTGGTGATGAATTCGCTCACGGTCAACCTGCATCTGATGATGGTGTCGTTTTACCGGCCGTCCCGGCAAAGACACAGGCTTGTTGTGGAGCGCGGAGCATTCGCGTCCGATCAGTACGCCGTCAAATCACAGATCGTCGTTCATGGATATGATCCGGCATCATCGTTAGTCGAATTGACGCCGCGCCCCGGAGAATTCTGCATTCGGGATGAAGACGTAAAGGCGTTGATTGATCGCGAAGGCGAATCGATTGCGCTGATTCTGCTTGGTGGCGTGAACTACGCTACGGGCCAGGCTTTTGATATGCAAGGAATCACGCAAAGCGGTCATGCGCAGGGATGCATGGTGGGCTTCGACTTGGCACACGCGGCCGGCAACTTGGTGCTCAAGCTCCACGAATGGGGGCCGGACTTCGCGGTTTGGTGCAACTACAAATATCTGAATGGTGGTCCGGGATGCGTGGGCGGATGTTTCGTGCATGAACGCCACGCGCGGGCAACGGAACTACTGCGCTACGCGGGGTGGTGGGGACACGAAGAAAAAGTGCGATTCGAGATGGAGCCTGACTTCCAGCCGATGGCAGGCGCCGAAGGGTGGCAACTGAGCAATCCGCCGATCCTGGCCCTGGCGCCTTTGCGCGCGTCGATGGAGATTTTCCGTGAGGCCGGGATGGAGCGGCTGCGGGCAAAGAGTATCTCGCTCACCGGCTATCTGGAATTCTTGCTGCGAGAAGCTGCTTCGCCGAAGTTTGAAATCATAACGCCGAACGAGCCGGATCGCCGGGGCGCCCAGATTTCCATCCGGATACCTAACCGGGGGCGGGCGTTTTGTGAGCGGCTGGCGGCCGTTGGGGTGATTGGCGATTGGCGCGAGCCGGACATTCTTCGGGTCGCGCCGGTACCGCTATATAACTCATATCAGGATGTTTATGAGTTTGTACGGAGATTCTCAGCCGTGCTGCGATGAAGGGCTGATCACCCGAACGAGAGCCCGCGAAGATTACTTCAGTAACAATTCCGGCCTACTTAACAAACATACAATCCTAGCGTGGGGATTTCTCCGCTTCACCACGCTCGGAAGTGGACCGTGATCGTGTGCGCCGTGGTGTGTCTGCACAGCCTGGTTTCCTTCCTGGCTCCGCGTGGGTTTGGCCTCACTGCGTTCGGAGATCTCGCCCAGTGCTTTCTCTTGTTGGGAGCAACGGTTGGAGTGCTCTCCAATGTTCGACGCGCTCACACCAAGTCCCGAATTTTTTGGGGGCTCATGGGTCTGGGCTGCGCCATGTGGTTCTGCGCGCAGGTGTTGTGGACGTATTTTGAGGTCTTCCTGCGGCAGGAGGCTCCCAACCCATTTGTGGGAGACGTTGTGTTGTTCCTGCACGTGGTGCCCATGATGGCGGCGGTGGCAGTGCTGCCGCATTTTCAGGAAGACGACCGCGCCATCCGCATGGGGTCTCTCGATTTGCTGATGCTGTTTACGTGGTGGCTGTATCTTTACCTTTTTGTGGTGATCCCGTGGCAATACGCCTACCCGGTGGAGGCTGAGTACGGCCGGGCGTTTGACGTGCTCTATGCCGGGGAACAACTGGTTCTGTTTTTCGGCCTGATTCTGGTATGGCGGCGAAGCTCCGGCGCATGGCGGGGCATTTATGCGCACCTGTTCGGGGCGGCGGTGCTGTATTGCACCGGGTCGTACATCGCCAGCCGCGCGATCGATTCGCATGCTTACTACACGGGCAGTCTGTATGACGTTCCGCTGGTGGCGGCGATGTCATGGTTTGCAGGAATCGGGTTCGCGGCGCGCGAGACGTCTGAGCAGAATTCGATCCGGGGAGTCACAGGCCAAGGCGATGGCATTTGGAAAACGCGACTGGCTATGGGGGCGGTTTTCTTTACGCCGCTGATGGTGGCGTGGGCCCAGTTTGGCGGGCAGGCCCCGCAGCGGGTCCGCACCTATCGATTGCTGTTGACGGTGGCGGTGATGGTTCTGATGGGAGGCCTGGTTTTTCTGAAGCAGCATCTGCTCGACCAGGAATTGCTCAGCCTGCTTCGCTTGTCGCGGCAAAACCTGGACGAGATGCGCATTCTGAAAGACGAATTGGAGAGCAAGGAACATTCCCTGCGCTGGCATGGCCTGGAGCTGCAGCGCAAGAATCTTGAGTTGCAGCAGATCTCGTTTACCGATCCTTTGACCGGACTTTGGAATCGCCGATACCTGGAAGAAATCCTGACTGCGGAAGCGGGCCAGGTTTTGCGCAACTACCAGCGAGCTCGTGGCGGAGACATACGGAAAGTTGATCATCGCGACCTGGTTTTCATCATGGTTGACGTGGACTTCTTCAAAGAGGTGAACGACCGGCACGGCCATCCGGCAGGAGACCGCCTGCTGTACCTGGTCGGCGAGCGGCTCTCGCGGGTGGTGCGCAAGTCGGATGTGCTGGTGCGCTGGGGTGGAGAAGAATTCCTGATCATGAGCCGATCGACGGATCCGTCGGGCACGCCGGCGTTTTGCAGCCGCATCCTGGAGATCATGGCGTGGGAACCGTTTGACCTGGGATATGGAATCAGCGTCACAAAGACGTGCTCGGTGGGATGGGCGCCGTATCCGTGGTGCCGAGGGGCTTACGAGGCCATGTGCGCAGAAGAAGTCATCGCCCTCGCCGATGCCGCACTGTATCGAGCGAAGGGCTTGGGCCGAAACCAAGGTGTCGGGATTCTTCCGACCGAGGCAGCGGGCACGACTCCAGCCGCGGTCAGCTTGGTGTCGGCGCACGAGGAAGGCAGCCCACTGTCGCGGATCGTGCGAACCGCGTGCCCGGAAGAGGCCGGGGAAGCCACCGAAGTGGTTGAGCCCGTTGATCACGCAAAGAAGTCGTAGCTTCTTTTTCTGAACCGACCGGCGAGATCGTCGAGCTTCGCTCGCACGGACAGCCGAGGGCGGCTGTCCCCACATGAACAACTCCAAAATTGAGACACCGCTTCCAGCGAGAGCTTGACCTTACCTTGCCTGTTGAATACATTGAGAAGCCGGTGATTCGCGGCACACAGGCAGTGGCCTGTGGTCTGGCGTGATTGAAGAAAGTCTACGAGGCATCTGCATCAATGAATGTGAAAAGTAAACCCAGCAAGACTGGCCTTCGGCAGAAGGCGCAACTGATGTCCGCCTCCGAGATCGAGCGCACGCTGGTGCGGCTGGCTTACGAGATTGTTGAAAAGAACGGCGGCGTGGAGGAGCTCGGGCTGGTAGGAATCCGGCGGCGTGGCGTGCCCCTCGCCGAGCGCCTGGGCAAGATCATCGCCCGCATTGAGAGCGCCAAGGTGCCGGTTGGGACGCTGGATATTACTTTTTATCGCGACGATCTTTCGACGCTGGGACCGAAGCCAGTGGTACAGGAGAAAGAGATTGGCTTTTCGATTGAAGATAAGAACATCGTGCTGGTGGATGACGTTCTCTTCACCGGCCGCACCACGCGCGCGGCGCTGGATGCGCTTTTTTCCCACGGGCGTCCGCGGCGGGTGCAGTTGTGCGTGCTGATCGATCGCGGCCATCGGGAAATTCCGGTCGAGGCGACCTTCGTGGGACGTAACGTGCAGACCACGATGAATGAAGTCATTGAAGTAAAGCTGACAGAGATCGACGAGGCCGAGAAGGTCTTGATGATGGAAAAATGATCCGGGCTGGACATGGGCTTTTGTTGAGAAAAAAAGAAAAGGACGGCAGCGAGCTGCCGTCCTTTTAGTTTTGCGCGTTCGATCGCAAGCCGAACTGCCGCGCCAATCTCTTACCCCAAGTTAGCGCAAACTGCCTTGGTCTGCGTGTACAGGTTGAGAACGTCGTGGCCCATCTCACGGCCCCATCCGGACTGCTTGTAACCGCCGAAGGGCAGGGCTGCGTCGAAGATGTTGTAGCAGTTAATCCACACCGTTCCGGCGCGGAGCTGTTCGGCCATGCGATGAGCCTTGCTGATGTCGCGGGTCCAGACGGCAGCGGCCAAGCCATAGGCGCTGTCGTTGGCCCGAGGCAGAATCTCTTCTGGACTATCGAACGGCATCGCCGTAACGACGGGCCCGAAGATTTCTTCCTTCACGACCTTCATGTTTTCGCGGGTGTTCACCAGGACCGTGGGCTCAACGAAATAGCCTTTGTCGCCGGCCTTGTGCCCACCGGCAGCGGCGGTCGCGCCTTCGGAGAATCCCGCTTCGAGATATCCACAAACGCGATTCAGTTGCTCCTCGGAAACCAGCGGGCCCATTTGGGTTTGTGGGTCAAGACCCGAACCGACGCGAATCTTCTTGGCATTCGCGGCGACTCCCTCCACGACCCGATCGTAAACTGGTTTCTCGATGTACAACCGCGAGCCGGCGCAGCAGCACTGGCCATGGTTGAAGAAAATCGCGCTGGCGGAACCGGCGATGGCGGCGTCGATATCGGCATCTTTGAACACGACGTTGGGTGACTTGCCGCCGAGTTCCAGCGAGACTTTTTTCAGGTTGCCGGCCGCGGCATGAACAATCAGTTTGCCGACTTCGGTAGAGCCGGTAAACGCGATCTTGTCGACGTCCGGATGCGCGGCGAGAGCGGCACCCGCCGTTTCACCATAGCCGGGGACGATGTTGACCACGCCTTCGGGGAATCCGGCTTCCACAATCAGTTCGCCCAGACGCAGAGCGGAGAGCGGCGTCTGCTCGGCGGGCTTGAGAATAACCGTGCATCCCGTGGCCAGGGCCGGGCCCAGCTTCCATGCGGCCATCAGCAGTGGGAAATTCCAGGGGATGACCTGGCCCACAACTCCGACTGGTTCGCGCAGAGTGTAAGCCAAGTACTTTGCCCCCGGCGTGTAAGGCACCGACAAAGGAATCGTGTTGCCTTCGATCTTGGTGGCCCATCCCGCCATGTAGCGGAAAAGTTCGGCAGCCAGCGGCACATCCGCGGCTTTGGCAACCGCGAGCGGCTTGCCGTTGTCGAGGCTTTCCAGATAGCCGAGTTCTTCGGTGTGGGCCTCGATGAGATCGGCGAGTTTCCAGATGAGGCGGGCGCGCTCGGCTGCAGTCATCTTGTGCCATGGTCCATGATCGAACGCTTTGCGCGCGGCCTTGACCGCCCGTTCAATATCTTCACGGTCGCCTTCAGCGACTTGCGCGAGGACCTCGCCGGTGGCGGGATTGTAAGTGGGAAAAGTTTTGCCGGAAGCGGCGTTGACCCATTGGCCGTTGATCAACATCTTTCGGGGCTTATCGATGAAATCCGCGACCTGAGGGTGAATTTGCGGGGAAAGTGCGATACCCATATACAACCTCCTTCGTTAAGCAAAAGGAACCATGCGGACATTGTCATTTGACGAACTCAAGATGCCGGGGGCGATCAGGAAGGACGACCCGACAGACGATAAGAACCGCCAACATGCTAGACCCAGACCGGGGTAAAAGCAATGTCCATGCGGCTGGGCCGGGCGCAAGAAAATCGTTTCACTGCACGTCCGCTATTCGCCGTAAGGTACCCAGACGTTCTTGACCTGCGTGGCGTGCTCCAGGAACCAGCGTCCCTCCGCCAGATTGGAATCGAACCAGTCGATCTCGCGGCCCTCGTTGGTCCAGACCTGCTTCAGATTGCCGGTGGACATGGCCTTGGCCGCGGCCGCACTCGCCTCGTCTCCGAAGCACCAGAGGGCGTCCACGTCGTCGTGCTCGGCGAGAACTTTCAGCAGTTGCGCGGTGTAGCCGGTCACAATGTTGAGCGCTCCACCGGGTAGATCGCTGGTGTCGAAGAGTTGGTAGAGCTCCGCAGTGATCAGCGGATAGGCCTCAGAAGGGATGGCGATCACGGTGTTCCCCACGGCCAGCAGCGGCATCGCAAGCGACAGAAAACCCAGCAGCGGCGCTTCCCTCGGGCAGATGACTCCAACAGTTCCAATGGGCTCGTTCATGGCGATCGCAATGTTGCGGAACGGCGGGTTGTGGACGGCGCCGTCAAATTTGTCGGCCCACGCTGCGTAAGAGAATATCCGCTCGACTCCAATATCAACTTCTGCCGCAGACTGCTTTTCTCCGACGACTGCGGAGAGCCGGCGAACGATCTCGTCGCGGCGCTGCGAAAGATTTTCGCCGCAGTAATACAGAACCTGTGCGCGATTGTGCGCCGTAGCCTTGCCCCAGGCTTCGGCCTTGCGCGCGGCCTCGACCGCGTTGCGAATGTCCTTGCGATTGCCGAGCGGAGCTTCGCCGAGCAGGTGACCGTCAGGCGAACGAACCTCCATGCTGTACCCGGAATCGGGCCGCGCCTGCTTGCCGCCGATGTAGAGCTTCACGGTGCGGTCGATGGCGGGAGTGCTGGCTTGCGCTTCATCCTCCACCTGGGTGACCGAGGGCGAGTGGACGGACGGCAGCATGGCCGCGCCCTTAAACCACGACGGCTCCAGATATTCCAGCAAGCCTTCGCGGCCGCCTTCGCGGCCGTATCCGCTTTCGCGGTAGCCGCCAAAGCCGCACGATGCGTCGAACAAGTTGGCACAGTTCACCCAGACCACGCCGGCCTTGATTTGCGCGGCCACATGCAAAGCCAGGTTGATGTTCTCGCTCCACACACACGAGGCCAGACCGTACACTGTGTTGTTGGCGAGCTCCACGGCTTCGCGGGGAGTGCGGAACGTCATGGCCGCCAGCACCGGGCCGAAAATTTCCTCCTGCGCGACGATGGATGTGGAATGCAAATTGCTGAGAAGAGTCGGCGGATAGAAAAAGCCGCGCGCCGGCAGCGTGACTTGCGGTTGCCAGCAGGTTGCGCCGTCAGCCACGCCTTGTTCGACCATGCGCTGGATGCGCTCCAGTTGTACGCGCGCCACGATCGCCCCGATGTCGATTGCTTTATCGAGAGGCGCGCCGATCCGTAGCGTGCTCATGCGCTCGCGAATCTTGCCCATCAACGCTTCGGCAATGCTTTCCTGCATCAGCAGACGCGAGCCAGCGCAGCAGACTTGACCCTGGTTGAACCAGATTCCGTCGACGAGCCCTTCGACTGCACTGTCTAGGTCAGCGTCGTCGAAAATGATGAAGGGAGATTTGCCTCCCAGCTCGAGTGAAAGACGCTTGTGGGTGGTTGCGGTCGCGGCGCGGATTGCGCGGCCGACTTCGGTAGAACCCGTGAACGCGATCTTATCGACGTCCGGATGCTTCACCAGAGCTTCTCCGGTCGAGCCGTCACCGGTGACGATGTTGACCACGCCGGCGGGTAATCCGGCTTCCTGGCAAAGTTCGGCGAAGGCCAGCGCAGTGAGCGGAGTGTACTCCGCGGGCTTCAAGACCACGGTGTTTCCTGTGGCTAGAGCTGGCGCTATTTTCCACGCAGCCATCAGCAAAGGAAAATTCCAAGGGATAATTTGCCCGACCACTCCGCAGGGCTCGTATTCGGGGAATTCTTTTTGCAGTAGTTGGGCCCAGCCTGCGTGGTGGTAGAAGTGCCGCGCGACCAGAGGAATATCGATGTCACGGCTCTCGCGGATGGGCTTGCCGTTGTCGATGGTTTCGAGAACCGCGAGAAGGCGAGAATGTTTTTGCACCAGGCGTGCCAGAGCGTACAAATAGCGAGCCCGGGCATGCGGAGTGAGCGCACGCCACTTGGGCGACGCAGTCCGCGCAGCTAGAACTGCGGCGTCGACGTCAGCGGCCGAACCCTGAGCAACGGAAGCCAGATTTTCTCCGGTAGAGGGATCGAGCGTGTCGAAATACTCGCCCGCAGTCGGCGGTTGCCACGCTCCGTTGATGAAGTGAGAGAATCGGCGGCTGTGGCGATCCAGCCAGCCTTGCGACTCTTTCGGATCTTCAGGCGCGGGACCGTACTCCATGGTCAGGAATTTTTCGGCGATGCTCATTTGTTTCGACTCGATTCTTCAGTGCAGCAAAATCATCGCGGCAGTCTTCGTCCCTTCACACAAATCCGCTTCACGCAATCGGATGACGATATTCCGCGGAATATCGCCCGGTTGCATGATGTTCCAGTTGCCGCTCGATGTCTCCCAGCAAGCTGCTGGCGCCAAAGCGAAACAGGTCTGCGCGCGTCCATGACAGGCCAAGCTCCTCTTTCATCATGGCCAGCCAATCCGTGGACTGCTTGGCAGTACGGAGGCCTCCGGCCGCTTTGAAGCCCACAGCCATGCCAGTTTGCTGCGCGTATTCACGAATGGCGCGCGTCATGACCAGGCCCACAGGCATGGTTGCGTTGACGGCCTCTTTACCGGTTGAGGTTTTGATAAAGTCGGCTCCGGCCATCATGGCTACGACGCTGGCTCGCGCCACGTTGCGCAAGGTCAGTAGATCGCCCGTGGCGAGGATCACTTTCATGTCCGCGCTGCCGCAGGCCTGCTTGAAGGCGGCCACCTCGTCATAGAGCGCTTGCCACCTGGCGCCGAACACGTGGGCGCGAGTGATGACAACGTCGATCTCGTCCGCGCCGGCTTCCACGGAGCGGCGAATCTCGGCAACCCGCTCGGCCAGCGGCGACAAGCCTGCGGGAAAACCCGTGGACACGGCCGCGACATGTACGCCACTACCCTCGAGAGAGTGCAGGGCGGTTTCGACGAATGTGTGATACACGCAGACGGCGGCGACCTTCACTTCGAGTTCTTCAATGGCCAACTTGCGCAGCAGATCGCGCTGGACGGGATGCACGGCCTTGGCGCACAAACGGCGAACGCGCTCGTCGGTGTCGTCCCCGGAAAGCGTGGTCAAATCCATGCAGGTGATGGCCCGGAGAAGCCATGCCGCCTGCCATTCTTTCTTAAGCGATCTGCGCGCAACCTGCGACTGGGCGCGGCGTTCAATAGCGCTGGTGTTCGCCTGCACGTCCCGCACCCAATGCAGATCGAGAGGAATGCCAGAGTTGGGTTGCAGAGCGCGCCCGGAGAGAACGGCAATCGAGCCGGCGGCAAGATCAGAACCGCGACCGTCGCCGCGCGACCCGCTCCGAAGTTCACTGGCCGGGGCCGGAAGATGGTGATCCACTGACATGGACGACTCTACCTAAGAGCGTACAGATTGCAATTGTACGGCAGGCACTGCAAATCGGGTATTCGATGAAAATCGGCACGCGTGCTCCTTCTTGTTTTCAAGAACGACTTGCGATGGCTGCGCAGGGTTTACAATGACGCACAATTTATCCGGTCCTAATTTATCCGGCCCTAAGAAAGCAAGATGCCCAAGAAAAGTTTCCCCGCCGCGACTCGCAAGCGCCTGGAACAAGCGGCGCGAAAAGTGATGAAGAATGCGCACGCACCCTACTCCAACTTTCACGTTGGCGCCGCGATCTTGCTGGCGGACGGCAAGATCTTTGCCGGCTGCAACGTCGAGAACGCCTCTTATGGGATGACCAATTGCGCCGAGCGGACGGCAATTTTTTCTGCCGTCGCCAAGTTGGGACCGAAGATTAAGGTTCGCGCCGTCGTTGTCGCCAGCGACCACGAGGTTGCGTGCTCCCCCTGCGGAGCGTGCCGCCAGGTGATCTACGAATTTGGCCCCGACGCCGTGGTCTTCTTCCAAGGGGCGAGAGGTCCGAAGCAAGCCCACATTACCGAACTTCTACCGGAAGGATTTCGCCTCCAGTGAGCGAACTGACGGCTTCCACACAAACCTTCCGCGCCATCGACGTGATTCGCAAGAAGCGCGATGGCGGCGAATTGTCGCGGTTCGAAATCGAGTCATTGGTTGCAGCCTATACGCAAGGTTCGATTCCCGACTATCAAGTCTCGGCGTGGCTAATGGCCGTGGTCCTGCGTGGCATGACGCGCCCGGAAACAGCGGCCCTAACAGACGCGATGCTGCGCTCGGGAGAAGTATTGGATTTGTCGGCTATCCCCGGAAAGAAAGTTGACAAGCATTCCACGGGCGGAGTTGGCGACAAGACATCCCTTGTGCTCGCGCCGTTAGCGGCTGTGGCGGGCGTGATCGTTCCGATGATCAGCGGGCGCGGACTCGGGCACACCGGAGGCACACTCGATAAGCTCGAAGCTATTCCAGGGTTCAATGTGAATTTGCCGGTGCCAGAGTTCCGGCGTGTTCTTGAGACGTGTGGCTGCGCCATGATCGGACAAACGGCAGAAATCGCGCCCGCCGATCGGAAGCTTTATGCGATGCGCGACGTGACGGGTACGGTGGAAAGTCCCTACCTGATTTGCGCTTCCATCATGAGTAAGAAGCTGGCCGAAGGGATCGACGCCCTGGTGCTCGACGTGAAGACCGGTTCAGGCGCGTTCATGAAGAGCGAAAAAGATGCAGCGTTCCTGGCGGAACTGATGGTGGAGACCGGAGAGCGCATGGGTAAGCGAACGGTCGCGTTGATCACGGACATGGATCAGCCGCTGGGAAACATGATCGGCAACGCGCTCGAAGTGGTCGAGGTGGTCAATATCCTGCGAGGCGGTGGGCCGCAGGATTTGCGCGACCTATGTGTTGAGTTGGCGGGATGGATGCTGCATCTGGGCGGGGTTTCGAAAACGGTTGCAGAAGGAAAGCAAGAGAGCGCGAAACTGATTGCGTCAGGGAAAGCTCTCGTACGATTTCTCCAGATGGTGGAACTGCAAGGTGGCGATCCTCGAGTGATCGACGATCCAAAAAGCTTGCCGCGAGCTCGGCACTCACAGCAAGTTTTGAGCCCGGGCACTGGATACATTGCCACTCTGCAATGCGAGCAGATCGGTACCGCCTGCGTGATTCTCGGCGGAGGGCGCGAGCGCAAGGAAGATCCGGTCGATCCCGCCGTGGGAATTGTCCTGCACAAGAAAGTCGGGGACCGCGTTTTTGCCGGCGAACCGCTGGCGACGATCTACTACAATTCCGAATCGCGAGTCGCGCGAGCCCAACAATTGCTGAGAGAGAGTTGCCAAATTAGCGACTCACTGCCGACTGAGAAACGACCGTTGATTCATCAAGTGATTGGAAGGTGATCGGGAAGTGATCGGGAAGCCAGGAGAAAACTGAATGGGACGCTTCACCGGAATTCTCGGCCTGTTGACCATGCTGGGGCTCGCCTACGCTTTTTCCACGGACCGCCGCGCCATACGCGTCAAGACCGTCGCCTGGGGACTGGGCCTGCAGATCGCCTTCGCCATTTTCGTGTTGCGCGTGGAGTACGGCCGCCGCATCTTCCAGGTCG
This sequence comes from Candidatus Sulfotelmatobacter sp., assembly GCA_035308125.1. Classification (GTDB taxonomy): domain Bacteria; phylum Acidobacteriota; class Terriglobia; order Terriglobales; family Acidobacteriaceae; genus Sulfotelmatobacter. The sequence continues at coordinate 49,374 of DATGHF010000028.1, read as the reverse complement.
CCGGCGACGCCGCCAATCGCGTTCTCAGCTATGCCTTCGTCGGTTCGGAATTTGTTTTTGGCCCTCTGGGCAAACAGGGTTCGAGCATCGGCTTTATTTTCGCTTTTCAGGTGCTGCCCACGGTTATCTTCATCTGCGCTCTGTTCGCAATTCTCTATCACTACGGGATCATGCAGTTCATCATCCGGATCGCGGCCTGGGGCATGACGCGCATCATGGGCGCCAGCGGGGCTGAGTCGCTGAACGTTGCCGCCAGCATTTTTATGGGGCAGACGGAAGCGCCGGTGACCATTCGTCCTTTTCTTCCAGACCTTACCCGCTCCGAACTCATGACCGTGATGACCAGCGGCATGGCGCACGTTTCCGGTTCGATCATGGCAGCCTACTTCGCCTTCGGCGCCGAACCGCGCCACGTGCTCAGCGCGGTGATCATGACCGCGCCAGGAACTATTTTGGTTTCGAAGATGCTCGTGCCCGAAACCGAGCAGCCCAAAACTGCCGGGCGCGTAGTGATGAGCGAAGACGAAACTGAGAAAGAGAGCCGCGAAAACCTGCTCGGCGCTATCGCGCGCGGCACTGGAGATGGCCTGCATATGGCGCTCAACATTGGCGCTATGTTGATCGCCTTTCTCGCGCTCGTGGCTCTGCTTGACGGCATACTGGGCGGCATTCACCACCACATCGCATGGTTCCCCGCGAGCCTGGAGAGCATTCTTGGCGTGCTATTCGCACCGGTGGCTTGGGTCATCGGAATTCCCTGGCATGATTGTCCGGCGATCGGAAATCTGCTGGGCACGCGTATGGTACTGAATGAACTTGTAGCTTTTTCACAGCTCGGCCCTCAGAGGGCGGGCCTCGATCCGCGCTCGTTCACTATCGCGACTTTCGCGCTGTGTGGATTTGCAAATCTTAGTTCCATCGGAATTCAGATTGGCGGGATCGGTGCGCTGGCGCCGAACAAAAAAGGTGAACTGGCCCGTCTCGGCATTCGCGCCATGCTGGCGGGAACCATGGCGAACCTGATGTCGGCCTCGATCGCGGGCATGCTGCTGTAGAGGACTCCTTCGATGAAACGATTTCGGCTTACTTCCATTCTTACTCTTTACGCAGTCGCGGCTCTTCTCACCATCGCATCCGCCCAGTCTTCTCCGCGGCGCGTGATCATCGACACCGATCCCGGCACCGACGACGCGCTGGCGATTCTGCTGGCCTTGAATTCGCCAGAGATCAAAGTGGAGGCGCTGACGGTGGTCCCTGGAAACGTGGTTGCGGCCCAGGGATTGGAGAATGCGCTGAAACTGGTTTCGCTCGCGGGGCGATGCGACGTCGCAGTTGCGGGCGGAGCGCAGCATCCATTGAATCAAAAGCTGATCACCGCGGAATATTGGCATGGACAGAACGGCCTTGCCAACATCGAGTTGCCGCCTTCCAAATGCAAACAGGATCCGCGATTTGGGCCGGACCTCATCATCGAACTCGTTCACCAGTATCCGCATGAAATCACGCTGGTTCCGGTCGGGCCGCTCACCAATATTGCCCTCGCCGTCTCCAAGGATCCAACGATTGCAACGTTGGTCAAAGACATCGTGATCATGGGCGGCTCGATCAGTGGAGGAAATGTGAACGGCGCGGCCGAGGCCAATATCTATAACGATCCCGAAGCAGCGGCGATCGTGTTCAATGCAGGCTGGATCGTGACCATGGTCGGCTCCGACGTGGGCGAGCGGACATTGATGACACGGACGCATCTCACGCAAATTCAATCCACGCACGGACCGGAGAACGATTTTGTGGCCAAGCTCGGCGAGTTCTATTTATCGCGCGCCGAGAAGAACGGATACCCGGGCGCCGCGATGTACGACCCGTTGGCGATAGGAACCGTCGTTGACCCGACCTTAGTCACGCTGAAAGAAATGCATGTCGACGTCGAGACCAAAGGTGAGTTCAGCCGGGGAGAAACGGTCGCGAATCGCATGGGCGCAAACGAGAAAAATGTGTTGCACGGCGATCACTATGTCATTGAGGGCTACGATTACCTGAAGCCAAACGCGAGAGTGTGCGTGGCGTCGGACGCGGATCGTTTCCTGCAGCTATTCATAAGCCGCATCAAAGGAAAATAGAGGCGGAACGCGGCCCTAACCATTCGCCCGCGCCACCAGGAAAATCGCCAGCCCATAGAAGACGAACATGAGCGCCAGATACAACTTGGCGCGCGAGCCTGAGTTTTCAAATTCCTTCCACGCAAGAATCCCCCAGAGCGCCGCGACCATCGGAGCAGACTGGCCGATGGCGTAGGAGATCGCCACTCCAGTCAGGCTGCCGGCCACAAGATTGAAGACCGTTCCTGTTCCCCAGATGAATCCACCCAGAAGACCAAGCAGGTGTCCCGAGGCTGGCCCGCGGAAAAATCCAGCGAAGCTCACTGGCTCCCCAACCAGCGGGTGCTTCATAAAATAAATATTCCAGACGAAGCAGGAGAGCAGAGCTCCGAATGTTAAGAACACGGCAGCGCTATATGGGCCGAGCGAGTTGCCGTGTGTTGTGATGTGAGTCATGGCGCGAGTCATAAACGGTGCCCATAAGCCCATCAGAACGCCGGAAACAACGCAGGTCACGATACTCTTCTTCGAGATGGAGCGACCCGCGGCCGCGAGGCTCCCGTATGCCTTGCCGTCCAAAACTACCGCGATGAAAGCGCAAACAACTCCCAGCGCAAGGAAGCCCGCGTTCCCTTTCGGTTGAAGCGCGTAACTCAACACCACCCCAACCACCAGCGCGATGCCGATGGAAATGGGAAACGCGACGGCCAGTCCAGCCATATCAATCGCGGCAACGAGCAACAGGTTGGCAAGGTTGAACAGAGCGCCGCCGATCACTGCGTTCACAATATTCGAATTGTCCGCGGCACGGACATTGTTCAGAAAGCTTGACGAATCATGCCCGCTGCTTCCCATGGTCAGCGCGAGGATCAGAGAGATGAGGAAAATGCCAATCGCGTAGTCCCAGTAGAAAAGCTCGAAGCGATAATTCCTCACGCCCTTGTAAGTATTTGCCCAAGAGCCCCAGCAAATGGCGCTGGTGGCCATCATGAGGAGCGCAACGCTAAGACTCTGTGGAGTGAACATCTTCTGGCTCCTTTTCGGGCATCGATCCGCGGAAGCGGCCTTTGCGCTGCAGCAGCGAGGTAGCCTACGTCGCGCCGGAAATGGTGTCAAGGCAAAAGCCGATCATGATTTTGCTGGTCGCAATAAAGGTCTGCCGTAGGAAGGCTCGGCCGCAAGAAACGCTCACCGGGGGAATTCATCCCGGACGGATTTACCCCAGCCGCGAGATCTCCGTTGACACTATTCCCCGAGCTGAATAGACTCGGCGTTCTTCACGGTTTCGCACGATATTAGTATGGCGAAGCGGCCACGCATCGCAGTCATCGGAAGCGCCAACGTTGACCTGACGACGTTTACCGATCAATTCCCCAAGCCGGGCGAAACCATCTTTGGGCAGAAGTTCAACCTGGGTTTCGGCGGCAAAGGTGCGAACCAGGCCGTGGCGGCCCGTTTGTGCGGGGCTGAAGTATTCATGGTAGCGCGCGTGGGAAGCGACCTGTTCGGTCCGGCCACCATCGAAAACTTCAAGAAACTTGGCATCGACGCCACGCACGTCAAGCAAGTGGAAGGACTGTCGAGCGGCGTTGCGCCTATCTTCGTTGATCCCAGCGGACAAAACCGCATCCTGGTGGTCAAGGGAGCGAACGACGCGCTGAAACCGGCCGATGTGGACGCCGCCGCCGAAACCCTGAAAACCGCCGACTGCATCGTTCTGCAGTTTGAGATTCCGCTGGAGACGGTTTACTACGCCGTCGCCTTCGCGCGAAAGTATGGCGTTCGATGCATCGTGAATCCCGCTCCCGCGCAACCGGTCGATCTGAAGGCGTTGGCTGACCTCGACTACTTCGTTCCCAACGAAAGCGAAGCCGAGACCATCACCGGAACCGCCGTGCACAGCGTGGAAGATGCAAGACAATGCGCCGCAAAGTTGATCGTGGGCGGCATTCGCCGGGTCATCATCACGCTCGGGGCAAAGGGGTGTCTGCTGGCAGACCGTGACGGCAGCGAGCACGTGCCCGCGTTTCCAATGAAGAGCATTGACACCACCGGGGCGGGCGACGCCTTCATCGGAAGTTTCGCCGTGTTTCTCGGCGAGGGGATACCGGAGCGGGAGGCGGCGCGTCGCGCCAACTTATACGCGGGCCTTTCGACTACCGGAGTTGGGACTCAGAAGTCTTTCCATGATCGCGCGCATTTCGATGCAGAATGGAAGTCCCGATCCGGCATCAGCGCCGTTTCGAGATCGACTTAACACTAACAACTCACAGTGGACGATCAAGCCAGAAGGCGCAAGTATTTGTTGCACTTGGCGCGGATCGAAGCGTGCTCCGTCGATTTGTTCAGACCTGACAAAGTCAACTGCAATTCTTGCATCCGTCGATACGAAACAATAACTGCGCGTAGTATTTATGCACTACCGAAAAGTCTTGACTTCGCAATGAGCGCCCGTTTATAAGGCCCTTCTACGGCTAAGGCCTTCAACTTCCAGGACCAAGGGGGAACTTTTTCGTTCGGTTGGGGGCCGCCGAAAGGGGTTCGAATGCTGAACAAGAAGGCGCTGCTCGTCGGCTTTTGTGGTTGGCTGGTTCTTTCACTCTGCCCTCTCCTCCACAGCCAGGCAAGCGGAAGTTTTTCGGGCACCGTTTCTGACAAAGCGGGCGCGGTGGTGTCGGGAGCGACGGTGAAAGCCACGTCGCAAGGCACAGGCGTGTCGCGCGAGGCGAGAACCGACGATTCGGGGCACTATCTCATCCCCTTGCTGCCCGTCGCCTTCTACACGATTCGCGTGGACGCCCAGGGCTTCGGCCCCGTGGAGCAGAAGGATGTCCGTCTGCAGGTGGATGAGCATCGCGAAGTGGATTTCACGGTCGCGCCGGCGTCGGTTACGACTGCCGTAGAAGTGAACGCGACCGAGGTCGCGGTGCAAACCAGCAACGCGACGTTGGGTCAGGTAATCACGTCTGAACAGGTGGCTGAACTCCCGCTGAACGGACGCGACTTTGTGCAGTTGGCCACCCTGACTCCGGGAACCACGCAGGAGACCAACCCGAACAGCTTCTTCAACGGCGGCCCCAGCAGCGAAGTTTCGGCGCGCGGCACTTATTCGCTTTCGGTTGGCGGATCGCGAGCCAGCAGCACAGATTGGCTGCTTGACGGCAACGACAACAACGAGCTAACCGCGGGTGGCATCGCGATTCTGCCGTCGATTGACGCGATCCAAGAATTCAAAGTTCTCACCTACAACTACTCGGCGGAATATGGTACCCGCGCGGGTCCGACGGTTCTGGTAACTACGAAGTCGGGGTCAAACCAATTTCACGGTTCGCTGTTCGAGTTCTTCCGCAACACCAAGCTCGATTCCCGCAGCTATTTCGCTTCGACGAAAGAACAGTTCAATTTGAACCAGTTCGGCGGCGCGCTCGGCGGCGCAATCAAGAAGGACAAGACGTTTTTCTTCCTCGATTACCAGGCGAAAATGCAACGGCACGGAATACCCGAACTGGGCACGGTTCCGACCCCTGCAATGATGACTGGCGACTTCCGGAAGGATCCAATCATTTCCGGACTTCTCACCAATCCATACGCGACCACTGCGGACCCGTCAAAGAATTTCCAATGCGTGCCGGGCACTGAGCTTCTGGCAACACCAACCGCAGAACCCGTTAATGCGCACGGAGGCCAGACGCTGGGCACTTCTTGCAATTTTATTCCGTCCGCTCTGATCGATACGGTGGGCCAAAATATGATCAAGCTGTACCCCACCGCCAACGTGACCGGCTCTGCTTTAGGTAACTATGCCGATGTGCCGGTGAGGAAGCTGAACGAAGGTGAGTTCGATATCCGCCTGGACCACAATTTTTCCAGTAAAGATTCTATGTTTGCACGCTTCAGTTACGACCAGGCGGTTTCGGTTGTTCCTGGGGGTGCGCCGGCGTTTGCCGAGGCCAACGCCTTTGCCAGCAACCAGAACATCACCAATCACGGACGCAATGTGGCAGTGTCGGAAACTCACGTTTTTTCCGATCGTACGATCAATCAGTTCAACGCCGGCTTCAACCGGATCTTTAACCACATTCTTTCCTTCGGCAATGGCACGTGCGAATCGGCCATCCTGGGCATTCAAGGGGCCGACCTGAACAGTAAGTGTCCGGGCGCGCCTGCGGGCATCGTGAATCAGTCGACGAAGGATTGCATGAGTTGCGGTATGTCTTCGACCCAGATGTTTGGCGGTTATTTGTCTCTGGGCGACCGCGGATTCGCTCCTTTTCAAGGCGGCACCAACGTCTTTTCCGTCTCCGATACGTTCGATATGATTCGGGGCAAGCACAACGTGCGCCTGGGCCTGGGAATTCGCGCCAATCAGATGAATGTGGAAACCAACGCTTTCCAGGACGGCTACTTTCTGATGTTCGGCGGATACACGGGAGATGCCGCGGCCGACCTGCTGCTGGGCCAGATCGGGGGTGCAATCCATGATCAAACGTTCGATGGCGCTACGACCGGCCGCCGCTGGAAGTTGTTCCGCCCATTCGTGCAGGACGATTGGCGCGTATCAAACAATCTGACGCTTAACCTGGGTTTGGCGTGGGCCTTTGTAACGCCGGAGACTGAGAACCACAATCGCCAGGCGAACTTCGACTTTGCCACGGGAAAGCTCCTGGTAGCCGGAAACAGCCCAGCTCTCGCAGGATGCACGATCTGTGTTGCCTCTGACGCCCGTGTGGGTATTCAACTGGACAAGACCGCCGTCGAGCCGCGCGTTGGAATTTCCTGGAAACCCGCGGGCAGCGAGAAGACCGCCATCCGTCTGGGATACGCGATTTTCCACGATTCATCCTGGAATCAGGGAGCGCAGGGCTTGTGGGAAAATCCCCCGTACCTTGCCGAGTCCGACAATTTCAACGGGCTCTGTCTGTTTCAGAACATGGGGACTCCGGGCTGCGGCATCCAGACGGCGTTTCTGCCGGTGATCACGGCGCCTGAGACTCCTCCTGTCTTCCCAGGAACCCTGCAATCGCAGAACCTCAATTTCAAACAGGGTCGAGTGCAGCAGTTCAACGCAAACCTTGAGCGCCAGCTGCCTGGCAACATAGTGCTGACCGCAGGTTATGCCGGCTCTCGCAGTTCGCACATTCTGGTGGACGGCATGAATCTGAACGTCGGCTCGCCCCAGGCGTGCGCCGGCGGCAGTGAACCACAGCCCGGATACACCTTCGGTTGTGGCCCGGGCGGAGCCGCTTTCTCGGCTCCCTGGGGAACCAACCTCGGATACTTTCCCGGTTTCCCGCCAACCATCCTGAATGCCAACGATGCAGGGGCAGCCAAGTACGACTCGTTTCAGATCAAGGCGGAAACAAAGAGCGCAAGGTACGGCATCTACGCCCTGCTCGGATATACCTATTCCAAGACTTATGACAGCGGCTATTCTGACGGCCTGGGCACGAACCTGGGAGCCACGTATTGGCCGCTTCCCGGCACAACCAAGGCGGATTGGAGCCTCTCTCAGATCAATGTAGATAACCAGTTCACCGCCAGCCTCACTTACGATCTGCCGTTTGGGAAGGGCAAGCGCTTCGGGGGTGGTTGGAGTGGACCTGTCAACGTTATCGCTGGAAATTGGGAAGTCGACGTGATTCAGCGCGTCCTCTCGGGATTTCCAGTGTTTGTCATGAACAGCAACGATCAGTCGGGAGTTGCTTTCATGCAGAACGCGAGCAATAACAACCGGCCTAACATGACCTGCAACCCCAAGTCCGGCCATCCAACTCTGACCGAGTGGTTTAATATTTCATGCTTTGCGGCTGCAACTCCGGGGGAGCTTGGAAACGCGCCCCGCGCTCCGGTCAGCGGACCTGACTTCGTGAATACTGATTTCTCGCTGATCAAGCATTTCAAGCTGCCTTATCGGGAAGGAATGCAGCTGGATTTCCGGGCTGAGTTCTTCAACCTCTTCAACCACGCGCAGTTCGGCACTCCAACCGGCGACATAAATGCGGGCAGCCAGTTTGGCGTCGTTAATTCAACCGTAAACAATCCCCGCCTGATTCAGTTCGCTCTGAAGCTTAGGTTCTAGGTGGCTTGATTTGAGGGCTTTTTTTCGGGCAGATCGGGTACGAGCCCGGTCTGCCCTTAAGTTTGCAATCGAAAATCTACGGGAGGAACGAGGCACGATGACGCGGTACACCTGGAAACTCGCGCTGATATTTCTACTGGCCGCTTTCCCTGGGAGTTCTTTCGGGTCTGCGCAGCCGCGTCGCAAGATAATCATCAACGAGGACTGCTCGGGGCCAGGCGGCAGCAATATGCAGACGCTGCTGGTGATGATCCAATCTCCGCAAGTGGAAGTACTGGGGATCACGGTGGTCAGCGGAGATCAGTGGCGCGACGAAGAAGTGGCACACACGTTGCGCTTGCTCGAAATCATCGGACGGACCGACATTCCGGTTGTGCCGGGAGCAGCCTTCCCCTTGGTCCGCAACCGCGAGGAAACTCAACTTTGGCAAGAGCGTTACGGAAAAGTTGCTTACGCAGGCGCATGGGACGACCGCTGGTGGCACGAGCCGTTCGTCGTGCCGGAACTGCCAGAAGGAAAACCGACCACCAAGCCTGCCGACGAGGATGCCGCTCACTTTCTGATCCGGATGGTGCGCAAGTATCCCCACGAAGTAACCATTTATGAAGGCGGGCCGATGACCAACCTGGCACTGGCCATCTCCATCGATCCGCAGTTTCCGGAACTGGCGCAAGAGTTGGTGTTTATGGGCGGAAGCCTGAGCCCCGATACTGACAACCCGGAGTTCGCCAGCAATCCGCGCCATGAATTCAATTTCTGGTTTGATCCGGAGGCGGCGCAGATCGTCTTGCGAGCGCCGTGGAAAAAGATCGTGTGCACGCCGACGGACATTTCGATCAAGACGCATCTGACGCCGGCGATGACAAAAGAGATCGACGCCAGCGGCACACCGCTGGCGCACTACATCGCTCATTTTGCCCAATTTTGGCCGGGCGCCGACATCATGTGGGACGAACTGGCCGCCGCGGCGTGGATCGATCCAACCCTGATCACGAAAAGCGAAACTCGCTATATGAGCATCGATCTCGACAAGGGCGCGGGTTACGGAAACACGCTGACCTGGGCCGAAAAAGACCAACCTAAGCTGGAGGCGCTCCCGGTCGAAATCCAGGTGGACCTGGACACTGAGAAATTCTACAAAATGTTTATAAGCCTGATGAAGGCGCCCACGCCGCCAGCGCATTAGCCGCGGAGCGCAGAGAATCGCTACGGCGCGGCAGGCTCATTCCGCAGCGTGTATACAAATTGCTTGATGTCGTGCCGTTCGCGCTCCACTTGTCCCGCCGAAGCCTTTGCTATTTCCCGGTAGAGTTGCATCTCAGCCTGCGCCTTCGATTTCTCTCCAGTTAGGCGATAGGCCTGCGCCAAACGAAAATACGGTTCCTCCAGTTGGGGACTCGCCTCGATCGCTTGTTGATAGGCGGAGATTGCCGCCGGAAGATCGTTGCGGTCGGAAAGAAGGACGCCCAATTGGAAATACGCAACGCCGAGCTTGGGGTCGAGGCGAACTGCATTTTCTAGCAGCGACTGGATTTGCGCCAGGTTGGAATTGTCCTCGGGGCTTCCCCGGCGCTTCCAGAGGCTTACGGCGTAATAGTAGCTGGCCATCGCATTTTTCGGCTGGAGCCGGGCAAACCGCGCCAGCCTTTCGGCGACCGCATCGGAGGGAGAGGTCTCCACACTCTGAATCTTGCCCAGGAAAAGATAGGGGACAGAGTCAGCCGGACTCAAGTCCGCGGCTTCGGATAGCCGGTGGGCCGCCTCATCGTAAGAACCATGCGCATACCAAGCCACGCCCAGGCTCACCAGCATGCGGACGGATCGTGGAAAAAGTCGGGTGCCTTTTTGGAAGACTTCGATCGCAGGTTCGGGCGCGCGGTGCAGAAGAAGTTCTGTCCCCCAATCAAACAAATTGGGCTCGCTGGAATCCAGTTCGGCCGTGCGCTGATATTCGCGGACGGCCTCCAGTGGATTGCCGGTTTTTTCGTCGATTTCGGCGAGCAAATGATGCAATTCGGCTCGGTCCTGATGAGCGAGCAGGGCCTGCGCCTCTGCGCGCGCTCGTTCATAGTCACCCGTGGCGCAACGTGCCAGCGCTAATTCGTAGGCGTTCCCGTAGTCGCCGGAATTGAGCCGGAAAGCGCGCTCCAGATAGGGCATGGCCTCGCGGCCCCTCCCGTTTTCGAGCAGCAGCCTTCCGAGGTTATGATTGGCATCGAAGCTTTCGGGATGGTGTTCGGCTGCGGCACGCAGTGTTCTCTCCGTGGCGACTGCAGATGCGGCGGGCAATGACGGCGGGTGCGAGCTAGCGGGCGAAGAAATCCCCGGTGACGACGCCCCGAGCGCAGCGGTTTCCTTGGCTAGCGCATCCCGGGTGCGAACCACGGTGTCGGAACCGTGTCCACCCAGGCTCGTGGTATCTGTGACGCCCGCGACGGTAAATCGCGGCTCGTCGAAAAATTCGGGGCTCGCGTTAGAAGGCGACTGCGACGCGGCCGTTCCTGCCGGCTCGAGCTGGAGGTCAATTTGCTTGTCCTGTCTTTCCGCGAGCACTACAGAACTGAGAGTTGCTGCGCGATATCCGGCCATTTCCGCACGCAGAGTGTACGTTCCTTGAGGCACCGCCGAGAAATCGTATCCGCCCTGCGAATCGGTATGCGTGGTGATGACTCGCGTCCCATCCTCGCTCCGCAGAGAAACTGTGGCGGCGGCCACCGGCGGCCCGTGTGCGTCTCGGACGATTCCGTGCAGCGTTGCCGAGGCAAGGGACGATGGAGTCTGTGCTTTAAGCGAAGCGAAAACGAATTGCGAGGCCAGCAACAGGCAAGTCACGGCACGAGCGTGAGTCGGTGAAGGCGCGATCGTGCGGAAACAAATCATCGGGGAGTGGAACTGTGAGTGAAACGTCCCGGCGTGATGACGGAACATTTTAGCCACTGCCGGCACGATACGCAATTTCGCCGTGCACGGAAATGACTGCGCCCGATCCTGAAGCCGTTCACGCGGAGATCAGATTTGCTTCTTCAGCCGGTGCCGTTTACGCGAGCCCGAGTTCAATGACGCTCGCGTCAATGAGCCAGGGGATGGAACAGGCCGTGCACGCCATTCATGCCGGCGCGCTTGCGCAGTTCGCTGAGCAATGCGGTGGCGGCGTTACGATACGTTTTGCTGGGGTCGGAGGGATCAGCCCACACGGCATCGTAAATAATCTGTGCAGCTTCTTTCAGGTCCATGTGTAAGACCGCTTCGCAAACGTCCAGGCGCCCCTGCAGGCGTTCATGGCAGGACAGGCAAACCTCGGCAGGTTGGGACCCAGCGGGATGGTTGTGATCGAGTTTGCAGGTGTATGCAGGCGAATTAGTGGACTCTGCATGCATGGCAACCAGTTCAGATTTGACTTCGCGAAGAAACTGCTCGTGCTCTTGTTCCGGGCTCTTGCGAGCAGGTGCAGTCGCCGTGCTGTCCTTTGGGACTTGGCCGGCTCGAATACCCATAACCGCAGCGACCCGTTCTTTACTTTGGCAGGTGGGACAAGCATCCAAGTCGGCTGCGTAGTACAAGTGGCAACTGGCGCAGGGCAGGCCGTACGCAGACGATTTATGCGCAGCCGCTGCTGGCCCATTGGGCAACGCAGAGTGATTGAGAATCCTGGCGTCATTTCCGTGCGTGACGGCGTGGGGTGGTTGAGTGCGAACCGCTCCGGGCTGGGCCTGTGTTGCTTCCATCGTAAATCTCCGGGGAATCTTCCCTTAGTGTAAGCAGATCGCAGGCCAGCCCGAAGTATCAGCAGTACACTGGCGGGTACTGGCCCGGTGGACACTGCCCGGTCTCGGCCGCGCAAGATGGCTGCCAGAGACAAGATGCTTTTTGCAACGGCAACGGAAGGAAGCGCCGCCAGCGTGAAATGGCGGAGTGGTCGATCGCCCACTAGCGAGCGCTGCTGCCAGTGGCTTTCATGAGCTTGAGAAGTTCCTCACGCCGTGCGCGGTAAAGCGTCCGGTCGGGATCAAGCCGAGCCGCCATGTCCAACTCGGAAAGAGCTTCTTCGTAACGGTCCAGGCTCATCAGGCAGGCTGCCAGCGAAAAGTGATTGTCTGCGGAGGCCTTCAACCGCAAAGCTTCGCGGAATTCTTTTTCAGCGGCGTGCAATTGCTGTTGCTCGAACAACGCTGTTCCCAGGTAGTGATGAGCCACGTCGGAATCCGGGTTCAGCGAAACCGCCAGGCGCAACTCGCGCAAAGCCTCTTCCGGCTTGCCATCCAGCAGAAGAGCCTGGCCCAGAACACGGTGCTCGGTGGCGCCCGAAGGATTCTGGCGCAAGGCTAACTGCAATTCCGCAACCGCATTCTCGTATTCTTTCTTCGCCATGAACGCGCTGGCTAGGCAACCGTGCCCCTCCTGCCATTCCGGGTGCTGGCGGTAAAGCTCGCGCAGCTCGGCGATCGCTTCGTCAAAGTTCCCCTGGTCGCAATAGGTATTGCCCAGATTGTTCCGGACAGAAGCTTCTTCCGGAGCCATTTTCTTGGCCTTGCGATATTCCTCCGCGGCTAGCTCAAGCTTGCCCTCTTCGTGCAGGGTCAAGGCCAGATTGGAGTGTGCCTCCCAGAAGTTGGGGCGGAGTTCGATGGCCCTTTGGTAAACCGCCAGCGCCGCGGGGAAGTTGCCCTGGGCGTGCAATGCAATGCCCATGTCGTAATACGTATCGGCGTTCTCGGGATCGAGCGACAGAGACGCGGCAAACGCGTGGACCGCCGCGGCATACTGGCCACCTGAGTAAAAGCCCAGTCCCAGATATTGATAAGCCTCGGAATTCTGCGGGTCCATGCTCAGCGCCGTGCGCGCCTCAGCGACCGCATTCGCGCCGTCGTCCAGGCGATAAAAAATGTAGGAGAGGCTGCCGTGGCTCTCGGGGAAATCGGGCATCAACTGCAGCGACTGGGCGATCTCATCGAAGGCATCGTCCCATTGGTCCTGCTGACGAAGCATCGCGCTGAGGGCGAAGTGCAAGGCACCGTTTTGCGGATCGTCGCGCAGGGCTTCGCGCAAATTCAGTTCCGCTTCGTGATAATTCTGCTGCACCGCGGCCGTTGCGGCTTTCAGCAGTGCCGGCGGGATCGAAGCGTTTGCGATCGCCCCCGGAGCTTTCAGGGAACTAAGAACTCGAAGCAGATTCTCATCCGCCCCGGCCGATCGCAACTGACGAAGTTCGTCTTTCCCCGGAGCGCTGGCCAGCCCGCGTTCCCGCACCAACCACACCAGCCGGCCGTTGGATACACCGCCAGTCAACCACGCTGCGAGCTCAACTGAAGTGATCGGCTTGACTGCGGCAGAATCGGCAGCGCAGGCGACCGCTGAACCAAGGAAAGCAAGAAACACCACAAACCTGAATTTCACCGGACTCCCCGACCCCTGGTTTGGAATAATGACGGTTCGCAATAACGACGGTTTGCTCTAACGTTTTGGCCTGCTACAGTTTGGACCGCTGGTCGCACCCTTCGAGAGAATTGCCGATCCCAGAAAACGCCTCTTAAAACATAGCCTGCCGGCAAGCCTCGCGGTAAGGTCACGGAGGTAACTTGGGGTGACAATGCGAGGAGTGGCTACGCTTCCGGCGCCTTCGCGAGGGCATTCCTGGGAAACCTCTAAACTGAACGGATACAGCCTCTTGCGGGCTAATGGGGGGCAGAGTCACAGGCGTCTGTGATTCAATTGACTTCCCCAGCATCCTTCCGTACGCTATAAGTTGCTTATGGCTGGAGGCTTCGCATGTTAGAAGGTCTATTTCAACCGATGCACCTGTTGGTGATTTTCTTTATCGCCCTGCTGGTGTTCGGTCCGAAGAAACTGCCTGAACTCGGAAAAGGTCTGGGTGAGGGGATCCGTGCCCTGAAAGATGGCATGAAAGATCAACCGCCCACGCAGGCTTCGACCGATCAGAGCAAAAAACCTGAGACCAAGAGCTGACTCGATTCCTGCCGTGATTCTACGTCGCGGTTGTTCGTGGTGGCTCTTCGTCAAGGGAAGCCCGCAGCAGCGTCACTCCGGTGAATCTCTGCCACTTTCGTCAGGTTTCCTGAGTTTTTCCATTCGGTGAATATCCAGCGAACCCGGGCCCATTGATCGTTAACGAAATTGCCTTTTATCCCTGGAGGACCAGTCTGTGTTGCGCGAGCTGCTGCGTGTTGCCCTGTTCGTCTCCATTTCGTCGACCCTGATGCTGGCTGACCAGATCACCCTGAAAAATGGTGACCATCTGACCGGCAAGATTGTGAAGTCCGATGGCAAGACGCTGGTTCTGCACACCGAGTTTGCAGGAGATGTAACCATCCAGTTCGCTGCGATCGGGCAAATCACTACCGATCAGGAATTGCACGTTGACCTGAAGGGCGGGAAGACCGCGGTCGGCACGGTTACGACCAGCGACGGGAAATTGGAGATCGCCACCAAGGCCAGCGGCACGGTCGAGACCCCCAAGGAAGAGGTCACCGTGATCCGGAACGATGCGGAACAGACCGCCTACGACAAGTCGTTGCATCCGACTCTGCGGCACGGATGGACCGGAGGGACCGACATCGGCTTCTCGCTGGCTCGCGGCAACAGTCAAACCGAGAACCTGGCGCTGGCGTTCAATGCGGACCATCCCACGCTGAATGACAAAATCTCGCTCTCCGCGAGTTCGATTTACACCAAGAACAACGCCCCGGGAGCGATTCCCAGCACGATCGCCAATCTGGTGACGGGCGGCCTTCGCTACGACCGCAACATCAATCCTAGAATGTTTGGCTTTGTCGGCACGGACTTTATGAGCAATCAGCTGCAGTTCCTGGATCTGCGCGCTGTGTACGACGGCGGTATCGGACTCCACGCCATCAAGACTGACAAGACGGTGCTCGATCTTTTTGCCGGCGCAAACTTCACCCACGAGACGTATTCAAACGGCCCTCCGGTAACGCCACCCACCACGCCGCCGACATTCACTTCGTACGGCAAGACCGATAAGTTTGCCGCCCTGACCTTGGGTGAGGAGCTATCGCGAAAACTGGGAGCCAGCACGGTGGTGACGCAGAAACTGTATTTCTATCCCGACTTGAATGACACCAGCCAGTATCGCGGCACTTTCAACTTCGGAACCGTGACCAAGATCAGCAAGTGGCTGGGATGGCAAAACCAGTTCGCCGACGTCTATGTGACCAACCCACCTTCTACGGCGAAGAAAAATGACGTCATCTTTAGCACTGGCTTGAACATTTCCTTCGCGCACTAGGTGGGGTCAAGCACGAAGCGCAAAAGCCGCCCCATCAGGGCGGCTTTTATTCTTGGCTGTTCGGGAGTTCTAGTTGATGCCGTGGATCCTCATGCTGACCAGCTGATCAACGCTGAGGTCGCGGATTCCTCGCGCTTTCATGTCACTGATGTATTCCGGGGTGACGCCGTGAATCCGCATCGCGATCAGCTGATCGGGATCGGGGTGGGGATAGCCCAGGCCTTGCACCTTCTCGATGAACTCCGGCGAAACCCCATGAATGCGGAACGCGATCAACTGATCGAGAGTGATATGGTCGTAACCCCGTTTCTTGAGCGCGTCGATCCACTCCGGAGTCGCGCCGTGGATTCTCATCGCGATCAGCGTATCTTCATCCGGAGAATATCCCGCCTGGTGAAGGCTGCGAATCATCTGCGGAGTGACCCCGTGGATGCGGAACGCCACCAGTTTGTCGCTGTCGGAAATCTTCAGTCCTTCCGCACGCAGGTCTTCGATGAACTGCGCATTCACGTTGAAGATGCGGAATGCAATCAGCTTTTCGGTGTCGAGTCCGGTGAGGCGCTCGTCCCTCATCTGCCGGGCAAACTCCAGGCTCACATCCTGCACGGCCATGCTGAATTGTTTTTCGTCATCCACGGGAAAGCCGATAGCCTGCATTTCGCGTGGATAGTTTGGATCGGACTGAAAATGAAAGATGCCTGCGCCCTCGCCATCGTGCAGGAAACCCTCGCATTCGATCTTGCCCGCGTCGCGGGAAATGGTGAAGCGCACGTCCTGCCGGCCCGGCTTCGAGAAGTCCACTCCTTGAAAAGCGCTCGCCGGCCAGTCCGACTGGTGGCTTGACATGCCGCCGTGGTGACGTTCGATCAGAGAAAATTCAACCTTGCCAGGCTCGTCCGACTTGGCGACAGTCCAGTCGCCGCTCCGCGTCTCCGCTGCACGGTTCGCGACCACTCCGATAATGATGCAGAAACCGAATACCAGGAATGCGAGGGTTTGGCGAAGTCTCATAAGTCGTCTCCTAAATGTCAGCCTGCGGTTCGAGAACATTCAGGCGCTTTAGCTCAATCAGTTTCTCCAGGTCGAGATCCTTGAACCCGTGCTTGCGCGCCTTCTCGATGAACTCGGAGGTAAGGCCTTGAACCTTCGCGGACACCACGTCATCGATATCAACTTTGAAACCGGCCGACATCAGCGACTTGATGAACTCCGCAGTAACGCCCTGCACTCGCATGGCGATCAGATCGTCTCCGCCGGGTTTAAGGCCCGTGGCCTGGATCGCCCGAATGTATTCCGGACTGACACCCTGAACCTTCATGCCAACCAGGTCGTCGGCATCGGGCTTTAAGCCTAGCTCATGGAGATCGTGCACGTAGGCGGGCGTGATGCCCTGTACCTTCATGGCGATAATCTGGTCCGCGTCCGGGTTCAGATCCGCGGAACGCAGCTGCTTGACGTAGTCCGGAGTGACTCCCTGCACCTTAAGCGCGATGATCTGGTCAGCGTTGGGTTTAAGGCCGGCGTCTTTCAAACCTCGGACGTAACCTGCGTCCACATGCTGCACTTTAAAAGCAATGATCTCGTCGGGATCCGGATCAAACCCCAGCCCGCGCAGTTCGTGGATGTAGGCGGCAGTAATACCCTGAACGCGAAAGGCGATGATGGTATCGGCATCCGGATGCAAGCCCTGTTCGTGAAGCTCGCGGACATAGTCGGGCGTCACTCCCTGGATCTTCATGGCGATGAGTTCGTCGATGGTGAGTTCACCGATGCCCGAAGCTTTCATAGCATCGATATAGGAAGTGGCGGTAGTGGCGGTGCTCGCGGGCTGCGCGTTGCTTTGCGGGCGCGCCGGAGAAGGCTTCGATGCCGGAGACGCCTGAGAGGCCTCGGGCGATTCCTGAGCGACCTGCGGCGAAAAGGCTGCACCCGGAAGAACCGGCCGCGCGTAAGCGAGACCAAAGAGAGCGTTTCCGGCAACCAGCGCTGCCGTCAGGCAAACCGCACTGCCAGTGATTCCGATCCCTCGCATTCCGGCGCCCAAAGTCCTCAGGCCCAAGAGGCGCAGGATTCGATCGGTGAGTGGACCGCGATTGGCAGCCATGGCGAAAACCGGCACGCTCCGCCATTCCTCCATAAGTGTGAGGGCGCGAGCGTATTCCACGGCATTGCCGCAAAGCGAAATTGCCACATCGTCACAGCAATTCTCGCGCTCGGCTCGAATCCGCCGGTTCAGCCACCACACGGCGGGATGGTAGAAAAGCAGCGCTTCGACGACGACCTGGAAAACGTTGACGAACGGATCAAACCGCTGAATGTGAGCCAGTTCATGCGCCACAACTAGTTCGAGTTGCGCTTGCGAGAGCCCGGTCAGCGCTTGAATCGGCAGGAAAACGATCGGGCGAAACCAGCCAACCACCGCCGGGGCTTGCAGCCACTCGCCTTCGCAATAGCGAATTGCCCACTTCAGTGCAATCCGCTGCTGCAGCGCTCGGCACATCGCAAGCACTCGCGCGTTCACGGCTATGGACTGCTTCCGCCGCTGCCGCTCCAGAAGCAAAAATCCACCCGCCGAGCGCAGGCTGAAAAATGCCACGCCCGCCAGCCAGACTTCAACCATCCAGGAAAACGCATTCCAAGATGAGGCGGCGCTTCGAACTTTCGGAGCAAGAGCATTTACAACGTGCGCGGCGCGATCTCCCGCGAAGCTAACAGACAGAAGAGTTTGATCGTCGTGGGCGGTGGCGAAGCCGGCACTGGGTTGGAGTTGGCCAGTGACAACCAGAGTCGCGACCGGCGCCGCCAGCATCAGCACCAGAACGCTCAGGGCTATCGCGTAGCGCGCCGAAGCACGCCTGCAAAGAGCCATGGCGGCCGCGGCCAACGCCGCCAGAGCGGCGCCCTGCCACAGAAAATGGAGCAGAGCCCAAGCCACGTCACGCATGAGATTGGGGGAAAGCCAACTCGTCAGAATTGTCATCGCCGGTTCCTTTCGTATTCATCCAGCAAGCGCCGCAACTCGTCGATCTCTTCCTGCGACGCCCGCCGTCCCGCCAGCGCGTGCATCATGAGCTGGCTGGCGGACCCCTCAAACACCCGCTGCAATACGTCGCCCGCAAACTGGCGCTTGGTCTGCTCGGCAGGCAGGCATGCTTCATAGACGTGCGCCCTCTGGCTTTCGTCTCGCCGCCGCACAGTGCCTTTCGTCGTCATGATCTGCAAAAGCTTCAGCACGCTGGTGTAACCTAAAGATCGTTTCTCGCTCAACGTGGCATGCACTTCTCTCACGGTGGAAGGGCCGTGAGACCAGAGAACATGCAGAATTTCGAGTTCGGATGCGGTCGGTTTCAGGGGCGAGTTCCTCATAGCGCAGCACCTTACTACGAAGGCCTTCGTAGCGTCAACGAAAATCTTCGTAGGCGCGGCATGTCAGTCATCGGCCAATTTCCCTGTTCCGGACCAAGGCGGAGAAAAGCACTTCACCCGCACCCCTACTGCTTACCAGGACTTGGCAGGAACGTCCTCTACCACGTAGAGTACTGTGTCGACGGTTCCAGGTCCCAAGCCCCACAACAGGAGTTTCTTCATGCGTTACGTAGTGACCTTGCTGATGGCAGTCTCGTGCCTCAGTTTCAGCGCCCGGAGTCAAACCGCCGAAGAGCTGGTCAAGAAAAACATCGAAGCCAAAGGCGGTATCGACAAGATCAAAGCCATCAAATCGTTGCGTATGACCGGCAAACTCACTGGTGGCGGTTTCACGGCTGCTACGGGACAGGACAACGTGCGGCCGAATCTGGTTCGTGAAACATTTTCTCTGCAGGGCATGACCAGCGTGCAGGCCTATGACGGCGTTCACGGCTGGCAGATCCAGCCATTCGGCGGCCACAAAGATCCCCAACTCATGGGCGAGGACAGTCTTCGAGATCTGCTTTTCGACGCCGACTTCGATGGCCCTCTGGTGGACTACAAAGAAAAGGGTAGTTCCGTCGAATATCTCGGGCACGACGTCGTCGACGGGGACGACGCGCTGCGGCTTAAGGTCACTCTGAAGGACGGCGACATTATTTACTACTATCTCGATCCCGATACCTACCTGGAGATTCGCAAGGAGATCCAGGAATTCATTCGCGGCTCGGTGCGCGAGACGGTCGTGGAGTTAGGTTCGTACAAGCCAGTCGCGGGGGTGATGTATCCGTTTTCTATCTCGGAGGGCGCGAAGAGCAATCCCGGCGCGCAAAATACCACGATCGAAAAGATAGAAGCGAATGTGCCAATTGAGGCGAGCGAGTTTGCTCTGCCACCCTCTTTGAGGACGGAAGAAAAGAACTCCGGGATAGTTGGGATTCGCTGATTTACTGGATGGACGCTGCAACGAAAATTACCTGCGTCGAAAAGGATCGTAACATGAAGGCACCCGCTTTTATCCGTTGGACAATGACTGTGCTGTTTGCCGGAGCTTCGCTGTGCCTCCCTGCGCCGGGCCAGGGCACCTACAAATTCGACGCCGCAACCGTTTCAGGCCTTCCGGCGCGCAATATCGGCTCCGCCACTATGAGCGGTCGCATCGCTGCGCTGGATGCGTTTGAGCAGGATGGACGGATCACTGTGTTCGTGGGATCGGCCAGCGGCGGGGTTTGGAAGTCGGTGAACGGAGGCACAACTTACCGCCCGGTATTCGATCGGCAAGATGTTCAGTCGATTGGCGCCGTGGCGATTGATCCCTCGAACACGAAAACAGTCTGGGTCGGCACCGGTGAGGCCTGGATGCGGAACAGCGTCTCCGTGGGCGATGGCGTCTACAAGTCAACCGACGGAGGTGAAAACTGGACCAACGTCGGATTGAAAGACAGCGAGCACATTGCCAAGATCATCGTCGATCCTACGGATGGCAACAACGTTTTGGTCTGTGCGACCGGGCACCTGTGGAACGACAACGAGGAGCGGGGAGTTTTCAAAACCAGCGACGGCGGCAAAACCTGGAACAAAGTGCTCGCCGGAGCGAACGGTTCCACGGGATGCGGATTGCTGGCTATGAGCCGCCAGGAGCCCAAAACGATCTACGCCTCGATGTGGGATTTCCGCCGCCAAGGCTGGACGTTTCGTTCTGGCGGTCCGGGAAGTGGCATCTTCAAGTCCACGGACGGCGGCGACCACTGGAGAGAAATCAATGACAGCAATGCCAAGGGATTGCCGCCCAAACCGTGGGGTCGCGAAGCCATCGCCGTAGCGCCTTCGAATCCTCAAGTGGTCTACGCCAACATTGAAGCGGACCAACGCGGTCTCTATCGTTCTGCGGATGGCGGCGCGACCTGGGTCAAGGAAGATGCCAGCAACTTCGTGGTCTGGCGTCCGTTTTACTTCGGCAACCTGATCGTCGATCCCAAAGACCAGAACAAAATATTCAAACCGGATCTCATCCTGCTGTTGAGCACCGACGGCGGCAAAAGTTTCAACGCGGTTTCCGGCGGAGTCCATGGCGACTTCCACGATGTTTGGATTAACCCCAAGAACCCGAACATCGTGATTGCCGGCGATGATGGTGGCTTGTGGCGCAGCGAAGATGGCGGCAACCGCTGGAAACATCAGATGAACCTGCCGGTTTCGCAGTTCTATCACGTCAGCACGGACAACTCGGATCCCTACCACGTCTATGGAGGACTGCAAGATAACAGTTCGTGGGTGGGCGATTCCTCCTATCCCGGCGGTATCACCAACTCGCGCTGGGAAAATATGTACGGCGGCGACGGTTTCTGGATGTTCGAGGACACCTCCGACCCGGACTACATCTATGCCGAGGCGCAGGGCGGCGACATCGGCCGCGTGAACCGTTACACCCACGAGGACCGGACCATCAAGCCGTTTCCGAACTACGGTGAGAAGAAATTGCGCTTCAACTGGAACGCGCCCATTCATATGAGCCCTAATGAAAAGGGAACGATCTACATCGGCGCGCAGTTCCTGTTTCGCTCGCGCAACCACGGGCAATCGTGGGAGCGCATTTCTCCCGATCTCACGACTAACGATCCAGAGAAGCAGAAGCAGGAGGAATCCGGCGGCGTTACCATCGACAACTCCTCCGCCGAAATGTACACGTCGATCTATTCCATTTCCGAATCGCCAAAAAATGGACAAGTCCTCTGGGTCGGCACAGATGACGGCAACGTACAGATCACACGCGACGGAGCCAAGACCTGGACCAACGTTGTGGGCAACATCAGCGGGCTGGGCAAGAATTCATGGGTCTCAACCATCGAGGCCAGTCGCTTCGACGAGGCCACTGCTTACGCCACGTTTGACCGGCACATCTTCGGCGACCTCACGCCCTATGCTTACAAGACTACCGACTACGGCAAGACTTGGACTGCACTTCCTTTGCAAGAAAGCGGAGTGCGCGGATATGCCCACGTAATCAAGGAAGATACCGTCAATCCCAGTCTGCTGTTCGTGGGCACGGAGTTCGGCCTTTGGATTTCAGCGGATGGAGGCCAGCGCTGGGCACAATACAAAGGCTCGGATTTCCCCGCCGTCGCCGTGCGCGATATTGCGGTGCAGGCTCGCGAAGGAGATCTTGTGCTGGCGACGCACGGGCGTGGCATCTGGATTATTGACGACATTTCTCCCTTCCGCGCCCTCACGCCTGAATTGATGTCGAAAGAGGCCGCGCTAATCGCAGGCCGGCCAGCAAGGCAGTACTTCGAGGCCGGAGGAGGCTGGCCAGAAGGAAATGAGAATTTTCGCGGGCGCAATCGGCCCAACGAAGCCATGATCACTTACTATCAGAAGGGTCGCCACATTTTCGGTGATCTCAAGATTGAAATCTTCGACAAGGATGGGAAGCTGATCGACAGTGTCCCTGGAAGCAAACACCGCGGCTTGAATCGCGCGAGTTGGTCGATGCGATTGAAGGCCCCGGCAGTTGCTCCCGCGGCCACAGCACTCGGCGAGGCCACGGAGGGCCCGCGCGTGCTGCCCGGAACTTACACCGTGAAAATGACCAAAGGAGATCATGTTTATACCGAACAGCTCGAAGTTGCGCTTGATCCTCGCGCAAAGTACACAGTGGAGGATCGCAAGGCTCAGTTCGATCTGGAGATGAAGGTCTACAAGCTGATCGAGCGCATGACGTATTCGGTGAGTGTGATCGGAGACGTCCGCAACGCGGCCAACGAACGCGCCAGCAAGCTAACAGAAAAAGACCTGCTGCGCCGACCGTTGCAACAACTTTCGGCAAAATGCGACGAACTCCGCTCAAGGATAGTTGCCACCAAAGAAGGCGGAATGGTCACCGGCGAAGAGCGCATCCGCGAGTTGCTCGGAGAACTCTATGGCGACATTGACGGCTACGACGGCCGTCCCACGGACTATCAGGCGGCTCGCAGCGATTCTCTTGGGCATGAATTGGAAGATGTGATCGTGGATTTTCGCAAACTGACGGAGACCTCGCTACCCGCGATTAACGCTGGCCTGAAAAAGAAAAAACTGGAAGCGATCGCGGTGCTGTCCGAAGCAGACTGGCAGAAAAAGCGCGAAGCCGAAGCGGCTTCAGGCTCAGGCGCGGGAGCGGAGTCGGCCAGAGACGCGTGGGAGAAAGATTAGAGTTGCAGCTTGCTCCACCCTCCATGATTTTCGCTCCGTGAAAGCCTGTGGCGTCTGCATTGCCTGACGGCCTCGGGTGCGAGTAGATTGGTGTGGCTCACAACATACTGTAAGGAACTTCGGAGATTCCAATGCTGAAACCCACGATGGTTTCCATATTTCTGCTCCTCTGTTTCCTAACGCCCGGCTTTGCCGCCGATGAAGATCACAATGCCTGCACCGGCGATCCGAACCAGTGGCGGCAAATCTACAACGGCAAAGATCTCACGGGATGGAAGCACGTTGGGCCCGGCGGCGACACCGTGGAAGACGGCCTGATCCGCACGCACGGCGGCATGGGGCTGCTCTACTGGACTGGTGGCAAGATTGGCGATTGCATCATCCACGTCGTTTATAAGATGCGCGACGAAAATGACAACTCGGGCGTTTTCATTCGCATTCCGCTCGAACCGCGCGAAGAGTGGATGCCGGTTCACTACGGATTCGAAGTGCAGATCGACAACCACCCCGAACGTTCGGATCCGTCCGAGGATGAATATCACTCGACCGGAATGCTCTACTCGCTGACCAAGCCCCTGGCCAAAGCGTGGAAGGCTGGTCCCGAGTGGAACACCATGGAGATTACCCTCGATGGATCGCACACCATCGTGACGCTCAACGGCGTGAAAGTGACGGACTATCACGACGGCGATCCAGTGCCCGACAAGAAGTTCGGCTTCGAGCCGCAACGCGGTCCGCGCCCGAACTTCGGCTATATGGGACTGCAGAATCACAGCGACAATGACATCGTGTTTTTCAAAGAAGTTGCCATCAAGCCGCTAGCAAAAAAGTAGAGTCACCGTGGGGTTTGGCACTCTCTGGGCGGCCAATTCATATCAGCCACCTGATATCGGAGGATTCGCATGAAGAAAGATCTTTCGCGACGCGCGTTCTTGCAGGGCGGAACGGCCGCCGTTGCTGGTAGCGCACTGCTTCCCAAGACTGTCCTGCTCAACGCCCGTCCCCTCACGGGCACGCCGCAATCGGTGGCACCGAGCGACCGCGTTCGCTTCGGCATGATCGGCATCGGGATGCAAGGCTCCGGCCTGCTCACCGGCGCAATCACGATTCCCGGGGTCGAATGCGTCGGCGCGGCTGATTTGTACGACGGCCGACACACGCTGGCCAAAGAAATCACCGGCAACTCTAGTTTGCCCACCAGTCGCCATTACCAAGACTTACTCGTCCGCAAGGATATCGACTGCATCGTCGCCGCAGTCCCCGATCACTGGCACAAGCGCGTCGTGGTCGACGCCTGCGACGCCGGCAAAGACATTTACTGCGAGAAACCGATGTCGCATTCCGTGGCGGATGGACTCGCCATGGTCGACGCGGCCCAGAAGAACAACCGAATCGTGCAGATTGGCTCCCAACGCGTGAGTTCGGTTCTCTGCGCCAAGGCACGCGAGATGTATCATGACGGCGCCATTGGCGACGTCGAGATGGTCGAACTCACCTTGGGACGCAACGATCCCACCGGCGCTTGGGAATATCCGCCTCCGTTCGATCTTTCTCCCGAGACGCTTGACTGGGACACTTGGCTCAACGACGCGCCCAAGATTCCCTTCAACAAGTATCACTTCGCGCGCTGGCGGTGCTGGCGCAACTACGGCACCGGTGTGGCTGGAGACCTGATGGTGCATCTAATCAGCGGCATGCTGGTCACGCTGGGGTGGAACGAAGCGCCGCGCTCGGCCACGGCCATGGGCGGCATCTTCCGCTGGAATGACGGCCGCGACATGCCCGATCTGCACACCGTGCTCTTCGACTATCACGGCATCCCGGTTTATGTTCGCCTCGGCCTCGGAACGGAAACTCCGGAACTCGCGCGGTTCATGGGACCAAAGGGAATTCTCGATGCCGGCGAGTTTGAGCTTCGCCACTCCCCTCAAGCCGGGATCGACACGGACCCGAGTTACTACGCGTCCTCATTCCCGAGCAAGATGAGAGAGGAGTATTTCAAGCAGTGGCATGCCGAACACGATCCGCAACTCGGAAAAGAACCTGTGCGGGAAGACACTGTGTATCGCGGCCACGATTGGGATGACATGCGTCCCCACTTGCACAATTTCTTCCAGTCGGTGAAGTCACGCAAGCCCGTCGTCGAGGACGCAGTCTTTGGCAACAACGCCGCCATTGCCTGTCACATGGCTAACGAATCCTACTTCCGCAAGAAACCAGTCTCATGGGACGCTGCATCAAAGACAGTCAAGTCGTAAGCGGAAATTGAAGCTCGCCGGAGGGCTGCGGATCCTATGCGACCCCGTGCCCTCTGTGGTTCAAGTTTTTTTCGAAGACTTGATCGGGGGGCGTTTTCCGCAAATCACGGATCGATCCAGCGTGATTCACACCTCGGTTTCCGGCGACGCTGATGCTGGCACAATGATGTGAAGTCCGCATTCAGTTTTCGCAAACCCTGGCCAGCGGCCCGCGCGCGGATCTTCTCCCGGTCTTACCGGGCTAGTGCAATGCGTGCAACCGATGCTCGGATAGCTCTGGTCGTGGAGCGCGTTATAGGGCACTTCGTGTTGCTGAATATAACGCCACACTTGTTTTGAGGTCCAATCCACAATCGGGTTGATCTTCACTAGCCCGAACTTTTCGTCCCACTCGATCTTTTTCGCTCCTGCTCGCGCCGACGTCTGATCTCGACGGATGCTGGTAATCCACGCGTCCAGTTCGCCCAGTTTCCGCTTCAGCGGTTCGACCTTCCGCAGATTGCAGCATCGGTCAGGATCGCGGCTCCATAGCGCTGCACCATGTGAGCGCTCCTGTTCTTCGGGCGACAGCAGCGAGTACACTTTCTCGATTGCGATTCCGTAACGCTGCTCGATCCTGTCCATGAGTGCGTAAGTTTCGGGAAACAGGAATTCCGTGTCAACCGTGAACAAGCGGAAATCTTTCTGCGTGCGCGCGGCCAGGTCGATCAGCACCATGCCTTCGGCGCCGAATGCCGAAGAGATCGCCACACGATTGCCGAAAACCTTGAAAGCCCATGCGAGCGTCTGGTCAGGTCCCCAGGCCTCGGCGGCGGATTGCACCTCTGCGATTCTTTCTCTCACCGAATGGACTCCTCTTCGAAGCTCGAGCCTTTGACTTGAGGAAGAACACTCACTGCAGACAACTCGTTACCGGTCGTAGAGCCCACCATCATCGACTGCTCTAACAAAACAGCTGGATCCGCGAGACGCACAACCTCACCCACGACGAGCAGCGTCGGCGAGGCCAGACGGGGGGCGCGCGGGAGATCTGCAATAGATGTTCGATGCACCTGCTGATGCTCGGTCGTAGCCTGCGAAATGACCGCGCACGGCAGCTCGCGTTCGAGTCCCGCCGAAATCAGCCGATCGGCGAGATCGGCATAATTCTGGCCGGGCATGTAAATCACCAGTGTGACGCCGCTGCCCACAAACTTGCTCCACTCTGAAGGATTACTCTCGAAAGCTTGATGCCCCGTGATCAGCACCAGGGCATGCGAAGCCTGGCGATGGGTGAGCGGAATTTGCGTAGCCGCGGCTGCACCCAAAGCCGAGGTCACGCCCGGAACAATTTCACAGGCAATGCCGGCCCGGCGCAGGGCGTCAATCTCTTCCCCAGCGCGGCCGAAGATCAGAGGGTCGCCGCTCTTCAAACGAACCACGTCAAGTCCGGAAGCGGCCAGTTCGATCATCAGAAAATTAATTTCTTCCTGCCTGATTTTTTTGCGTCCACTCCGTTTGCCCACATTGTGGATCTGAGCGGCCGGGGACACGAATCTCAGAATCTCGGGCCCCACCAGATCATCGTGCAGCACAGCTTCTGCTGTCCGCAGCAGGCGCAGGGCCTTCAGCGTCAGCAACTCCGGATCTCCCGGCCCCGCGCCCACCAGATAAACTTTCCCCTTCATGCGATCTCTCCTTTGGTTGTAACCAGGGCCGGAGCTTCAGCCAGCGCCGCTTCCAGCGCTTCCCTGCTGGCCAGCGAGAGCAACAGATCTCGCTTGCGTTCGGGAGCCAGGTCGCTGGCCTGTACCAGCCTCCGGGTCTCGCCAAGTTCCGCGACCCACGCCGCATATCCGGGCCCAAATTGTTGATCGAGTTGCTGCCGAAGCTTTCGTGCGAGCGCGGGACTCTGCCCAGAGGTCGAAATCGCGATTTGCAAATCGCCCCGCCGCACCACAGCGGGATAAAAGTAATCGCAGAACTCCGGCACATCTACCACGTTGCAAAGCACGCCCCGCAGTTGCGCTTCCCGGTAGATAAACTCATTCAAGTCGCGCGATGCGGTCGCGACCACCGCAATAAACGCGCCATCGAGATCCCCCACAGAGAATGACCGCAGGTCCAACTCGATTCGCCCATCGCGGGCCCACTCGCGGACAGCAACGCTAGCCTCGCGCGCCACCACACGAACACGAGCGCCTGTGTCAAAAAGCCCAGCGATTTTGCCTTCGCCAACCTTTCCCGCGCCCACGACTAGCGCCTGCCGTCCCGCAAGCTTCAGAAACATCGGAAACAAGCTGCTCATCGGTTTTCCACCCCTGATTTCCTCATTCGAACTTTCCACGCGATTCGTTGCCTCCCTGCTAAAGTTCCAGCGCGCGTGGCACCGGCCCAGACGGGATGTCGCGTACTACCGCTTCGACAAGTTCGCCAGCCAGGCACTCCCGCAGTTCCGTATCGCTGTGACGAGCGAAGAACTGGCGCAGATTCTCTCCATCTCCTCGCTCCGCCAGATACTGCCGCAGCAGTCGTTCAATTGCGTCTGGAACCGCAGTGGCTGCGCAGCGATATCCGATGGGCCGAGCCGTCGCCTGATGCAATCCGAGCGCCCCGCCCACGCAAAAGTAATAAGCGTCGACCATGCGTTCCTGCACCTTGGTCTTCTTTCCCTCAATGCCGATATCGGCAATCCAGTGCTGCCCGCAGCTGTTTGGGCAGCCTGTCACGTGCAGCTTCAAATGCTGATCGAACCCAGGCAATCGATCCTCCAGTTCTTCCACCAGCCAGCGCGAGAAGGTTTTTGTCTCCGTGATCGCCAGCTTGCAAAACTCCGTTCCGCTGCAGGCGATCGTTCCTCGCGCGAACACAGAGGACTCAACCCGCAGCCCAACAGCGTCCAGGTCTTTAGCCAGCACATCAGCGTTAAGCAGGGGAACATTCACCACAATCAGGTTCTGCATGTTGGTGGTGCGCAGTTCGCCGCCCGCGAAACGCTCAGCCAGATCGGCCGCCGCGTGCATCTGCTCGGCGGTAATTCGGCCGCGCAGCACACTCGCTCCCACGTAGCAATAGCCGGGCTGCCGTTGCGGATGAACTCCAATGTGATCTCGATAAACGTCGGCTGGCGGCTGTTCTGGTTCGGCAGGATCGAGGTGAAATCCGATGCGGCGTTCCAGATCTTTCAGGAAGGTCTCCGCATTCCATCCGTGGCGCAGAAACAAGAATTTCAAACGCGCTCGCTCACGATGTTCGCGCAACACGTCTGAGGCGCGGAACAACTCCGCAATTCCACGAATGACCGGCAGCACCTGGCTCCAGCGGACGAACGCGTTGAGGCGCGCGCCCAGGTAAGGCTCGGTGGAAAGTCCGCCCGCCACGCGCAGAGAAAACCCGACTTCCGGTTTCCCGCTGACAATGCGGGTAATTGCAGTGAGCCCGACGTCATTTATCTCCGGATAAGGGCACCACACTTGGCATCCAGTAACCGAAATCTTGAATTTGCGCGGCAGATTGTAAAACTCGGCGTTGCCCGCCAGCATGCGCGATGCCTCGATCGCGAGCGGAGAAGCATCGCAGATCTCGTCTGCGTCGAATCCCGCAACAGGGCAACCCGTCACATTGCGCGTCACGTCGCCGCAAGCGCCCATCGTGTTCAGATCAACCTTCCAGAGTTCTTCAAGCAATTCCGGAAGCGCCTCGATCGTGACCCAGTGCAGCTGGATATTCTGCCGAACCGTGATGTCGGCAATCCCTTTCGCATAGCGCTGCGTAACATCGGCGATGGTGCGAAGCTGTTGCGACCGCAACTGTCCATTGGGAATGCGAATCCGCACCATGAAGCAAGGCAGCGCTTTCCCCTCTCCGTTCTTTCCCCCGGTTACGCCGGTCCCATCGCCCTGCGTGTAAACTCCCCACCAACGGAAGTAAGTGCCGATCCACTCCGGAGGAATCGAGTCGAAGCCCTTGCGCGCAAAACTTCGAATCTCCTCCAGGCCTTCCCAGGGGTTCTTCTCCCGCTTCAACCGCTCCACTCGCTGCGCTTTAGTTTCTTTCACCGCTGCTGAACTTGTCATATTTAGGGACCTGCGGAAAATAAGAAACCCACCGCCAGATTGCTCTGGCGGTGGGTTATGAGTGCCGGTGTTAAGAAGAAACTCTTAGGTCCGCAGCCTCCCCACGCCAGAGCGCACGCATGCACAACAACAACAAGTGCACATACACATCTGACGTAAATTTTGGCTCATGGACACAGTGCTTGCGATTCTATTGGCCCGACGTTGCGCCGTCAACGAACTAACGTAATGCCTTGGATGAATATTTTCGATGCGAGGAATCATAAAAATCGCAGAGTGATTCCTGGGCAGCTGTTTTGTCTGTGGAATCAGTCACTTATCGGCCATAACAGCTGTTGCCTGTCTGCCCAGGTAGATGAACCGCGGCGGCGCAGACCGCAGAACGCGAGATCGAGATTGACAGTTGCGTTCCTCTCGCCTAGCATTTCTCTGAAATGACTTTGCTGGCACATCGCCATCACCACCATCATCACGCCTCGAGCGTGTCAGCGGAGGAGCGCGGATAAGAAGCTAGCACTTATCGAAATCCGAGCCCGCTGACGCGAGAATCGCATCAGCGGGCTTTTTTGTTTCCGATAATGCTTAGAACGTCGACGGTAAGAGGCAGGTATTGAGCGGAGGTCTCGAATGAAAATTGATTTCGACAAAATGCAAGGACTCGTGCCCGCGATCGTGCAGGAAGCAGAATCCGGCGAACTGCTGATGCTCGGCTTCCTGAATCACGCTGCCCTCGAGGCCACTCTGCGCACCGGCCTGGTCACCTTCTACAGTCGCACCCGCCAAACTCTGTGGACCAAAGGAGAAACTTCCGGCAACTACCTCCATGTAGTCAACGCATGGACCGATTGCGATCAGGACACGATACTGTTCAAGGTTCGGGTGTTGGGAGAAGGCAAGGTCTGCCATACCGGGAGCCGATCCTGCTTCACCGAAGAATTGCCCTTGGCCGCAGACGCCGCGACTCTGCCCGCAGGGGCTCGGTCATGAAACTCCGGCTAGGCATTCCCAAGGGCAGTCTGCAGGAAGCCACGCTCAGCCTCTTCACTCGTGCCGGACTTCGCGTCTACACGAACGCCCGATCTTATTTTGCAGGCACGGACGATCCCGAAATCGCGTGCATGCTCATTCGCGCGCAGGAGATGGCACGCTACGTCGAACACGGCGCGCTCGATGCCGGACTCACCGGCCATGACTGGGTGCTGGAAAGCGGTCTGGAAGTGGTGACCGTCACGGACCTGATTTATTCGAAGCAGAGCATGGGCAAAGTGAAGTGGGTGCTCGCCGTGCCCGAGGATTCCGCATTCCGCAAGCCGGAAGACTTGGAAGGCCGCACGGTCGCGACCGAACTGGTTACGTTCACGCGGAACTATTTCGCGACCCGCAACGTCGGCGTGCAGGTTGAGTTTTCCTGGGGAGCAACCGAAGTCAAACCGCCGTTGCTGGCCGACGCAATTGTTGAAGTCACCGAGACGGGCAGTTCGTTGCGTGCCAATCACCTCAGAATTATCGAGACGGTGCTCGAGTCCAACACTCAACTGATCGCCAACAAGGCCGCGTGGGCCGATCCCGCGCGGCGCCAGAAAATCGAAAATCTGGCCGTGATGCTTTGTGGTGCCATGGCTGCACATGGCAGGGTCGGTTTAATGCTTAACGTACGCAAGCCTGATTTGGCAGCCGTGCTGAGCCTGCTGCCCGCCCTGAAGAACCCGACGGTCGCGCCTCTTGCCGATGGTGAATGGGTCGCCGTCAACACGATTATTGAAGAGCAAACCGCCTGGACTCTGATTCCCAAGCTGAAACAAGCGAACGCGCAAGGGATCGTCGAGTATCCGCTGAACAAGGTGGTGATGTGATGCGCATTCTCGAAGGCGCACGTTGTAATCGTTTTGTCCGCGCGCTCGAGCGGCGCGCGACAACCGACTTCGCCGACGTGGAATCCACCGTTCGGTGTATCGTGAATGAAGTTCGCAAGAGCGGTGACCGCGCCCTGAGCCGCTACACCGCGCGCTGGGACGGTTTGAGCGAGAGCCAGCCCTTGCGAGTCCCAGAAGCGGAGCTGCAGCAAGCGTGGCAGCAAACATCCCCGGAACTGCAAAATGCAATCCACCAGGCTGCGGCAAACATTCGCCGTTATTGCGAGTGGCAGAAACCGCAGGAATGGCAACGCGAAATCGAGCCGGGCGTTTGTGTGGGCCAACTGATACGTCCGCTGGAATCCGTCGGCTGCTACGTCCCCGGCGGCCGCTATCCTTTGCCCTCTACGTTGCTGATGACCGTAATTCCTGCGCAGGTTGCCGGTGTGCGTCAGATTCGTGTGGTCTCGCCAAAACCCGCCTCCATCACTCTTGCCGCGGCCGGCTTCCTCAAGGTCTCTGAGTTTTATTGCGTGGGAGGCGCGCAGGCCATTGCCGCGCTGGCTTACGGAACAGAGACTATCGCGCCGGTCACGAAAATCGTTGGCCCCGGCAATCGCTATGTGACCGCGGCTAAGAAGTCAGTTGCGTTCGACTGCGCCATAGAGTTTCTCGCCGGGCCCACGGAAGCAGCCGTGATCAGCGAAAGAGGCGACCCGGCCTGCATCGCCTCTGACCTGGTAGCGCAAGGCGAGCACGATCCAGACGCGCTCTGCGTGTTCATCACGCCTGCGCGCGACCTGGCGAAGAGTGTGCAAAAAGAAGTGCAAACGCGCACCCGCCAGAACCCGATTGCCAGACAGTCGCTCACTTGCCGTGGCGCCATTCTGCTGGTTGCATCTCTTGAGGAGGCCATCGAAACCGCGAGCCGCATCGCGCCTGAACATCTGACAGTTCCGGCGGCGCTGGTATCGGCCATACGAAATGCCGGTTCCGTTTTTCTGGATGAGTTTTCACCCCAGGCTGCGGGCGACTACGTCTCCGGCCCGAATCATGTGCTGCCCACCGGAGCCATGGCTCGCGTTCGGGGCGGACTGAGCGTGCTCGATTTCGTTCAGATCATCGCGTGCCAAAGTGTCAGCCCACAAGGCATTCGCCAAATCGCACCCGCAGCAATTGCTCTGGCGGAAGCGGAAGGCTTACGCGGACACGCCGAATCTCTCCGGGTGAGGTGCTCCCATGCTTGAGGCCCGGGCGGCAGTTCGGAAGTTGCAGGCCTATCATCCGCCGCTAGCCGGACGGCAAGGCCTGCGGCTCGATTTCAACGAGAACACCGTAGGCTGCTCACCCCGTGTGCTGGCCTGTATCCGTTCGCTGGATGCAGAAACCCTGGCGCGCTATCCCGATCGCGAGCCAGTCGAACGGGAAGTCGCCCGCTTCATGGGACTCGACTCCGCGCAACTCCTCCTCACCAACGGCGTAGACGAAGCCATTCATCTTCTCTGCTCAACGTATCTCGAAGCGGGAGACGAAGCGATCATCGTGACGCCAACGTTCGCCATGTATTCACTCTTCGCGCAAGCTGAGGAAGCGCAGATCGTCGAGGTTCACAGCGGTCCAGATTTTTCATTCCCCATGGGGGCGTTACAGGCAAAAATTACCCCGCGGACGCGTCTCATTGCGGTTGCGAATCCGAATAATCCCACTGGCGCCGCGGTTTCGGAAACGCTCATTCTCCAGATCGCGGAGGCCGCTCCCCAAGCCGCCCTCCTGGTGGACGAAGCCTACTTCGAATTTCACGGTGAAACGTTGCTGGCCAATTCTGAGCGTCCAGACAATCTCTTCGTGGCGCGCACATTTTCCAAAGCCTACGGTCTTGCCGGTTTGCGAATCGGCGTACTCGTGGGCGAAACCGAGCAGATGGCAATGGTGCGCCGTGTCGCTTCGCCTTACAACGTGAACGCGGTTGCGCTCGCGGTGCTACCCGAAGCGCTGCGCGATACCGATTTCGTCGAACGATACGCCGCCGAAGTGCGCAGCAACCGGACCGTGCTGGAAGGAGAACTCCGCGCGATGGGCCTCCGTTACTGGCCCAGCCGGGGCAATTTTGTTCTGACGCGCATCGGCCCGCTGCACAAGGAATTCGTGCGATCTCTGCGGGATCGTGGAATTCTGGTTCGCGATCGCAATTCGGACCCGGGATGCGGAGGCTGCGTCCGGTTGACCGTGGGGTCGGACGAACATACCCGCATCCTGATCGCTGCGATGCGCGGCGTGGCCGACGACCTGGCTCTGACCCGGGAGGTGCGAGCGTGAGGCGAGCCAGCGTGCACCGTAAGACTGCAGAAACAGAAATTCGTATTCATCTCGCCATTGAGGGCCGGGGGAAATATGAAGTCTCAACTGGAATCCGTTTTCTCGATCACATGCTGGAACTCTTTGCACGGCACGGCGCCTTCGATCTGAAGCTCACCGCACGCGGAGACCTGGATGTCGACCAGCACCACACCGTAGAAGATGTTGGCATCGCCCTCGGCGAGGTTTTTGACCGGGCTCTTGGCGACCGCCGAGGCATTCTGCGGGCAGGCTATTTCCTGATGCCCATGGACGAAACCCTGGGACTCGCAGCCGTAGATTTCGGCGGCCGCGCGGTTGCGGTGGTGGACACCAAAGTCCGCGCTTCCCGCGTGGGTGATTTGCAGACGGAACTTGTGCCCGACTTTTTCGAGGGCTTCGCACGCAGCGCTCGCGCTAACATTCATGTGCGCGTGCTCTACGGCCGCTCCAGCCACCATAAGATTGAAGCCATCTTCAAAGCGTTCGCCCGAGCATTGCGGGTGGCATGTTCGCGTGACAAGCGACTAGGCCGCATGCTGCCCAGCACCAAGGGGCTCCTATGATCGCAATCGTGGACTACGGCGCCGGCAACTTGAATTCAGTGCGGAAAGCGTTTGATTATCTCGGCGCAGAGGTCACCGTAACCAGCCATTCCGCAGCCGTGGCTGCGGCCGATAAAATCGTGCTTCCCGGCGTGGGCCATTTTTTCGCCCTGTCCGCGCTGGACCGCGCAGGACTGCGTGCTGCCGCGCTCGAAGGCATCCATGCCGGCAAACCATTTCTTGGAATCTGTCTCGGAATGCAATGGCTGTTCGAAGGCAGTGAAGAAGCTCCAGATCTTCCCGGGGCTGGATTGCTTTCAGGAAGATGCCGCCCGTTTCCCGCGCAAGTAAAATCGCCACACGTCGGGTGGAACAGCCTTTCGCCGAAGGCGTCACCGCCCAAGCAGTCCAGGCTCCTTCGCCATCTGCCTCCGGATTCCTTCGTATACTTCACGCATTCATTCCACGCGCCCGTGACCGAGCACACTTCAGCCACCACCGATTATGGTCTGCCGTTTTCCTCCGCAATTGAGCGGAACAATATTTTCGGAGTGCAGTTTCACCCCGAAAAGTCGGGATCGGCGGGCCTTCAGATTCTTAGGAATTTCTGCGAGGTTTAGTTGCTGACCAAGCGCATCATCGCCTGTCTAGACGTCACCGAAGGCCGTGTGGTGAAGGGCATCAAGTTCAAGAACCTTCGTGACGCCGGCGATCCCGCGGAATGCGCGGAGGCTCACGCCCGCGATGGCGCCGACGAAATCGTGCTGCTCGATATCACAGCCACCAGCGACAATCGTGAAACCATGCTGGACGCCGTTTCGCGTACGGCACGCACTCTGTTCGTGCCGCTCGCGGTCGGCGGCGGTGTCCGCAAAATCGCCGATGCAGCCACCGTCTTCGACGCCGGCGCGGATAAGATCGCGATCAACTCCGCAGCCGTGCAACAACCCGAACTGATCAGTGAAATCGCCGGCCGTTTCGGTTCGCAAGCCGTCGTGGTTGCCATCGACGCTAAACGGGTGAATTCAGGCTTCGAAGTATTCGTTGCCGGTGGGCGAGTACCCACCGGCCGTGATGCCATCCAATGGGCCCGCGAAGCCGCGTCCCGCGGAGCGGGCGAGATATTGCTCACTTCCATGGACCAGGACGGGACCCGCGCCGGCTTCGACTGCGAACTGGTTCGCGCCGTGGCGCAGGCAGTTTCTATTCCCGTCATCGCATCCGGAGGCGCAGGTTCTGTCAGCCATTTCGTCGATGTTTTCCGCTACGGCCGTGCAGACGCGGCGTTGGCCGCATCCATTTTCCACTTTCACATCGAGAGCATCGGGCAACTGAAACGCGAACTCCACGCCGCTAACGTGCCGGTGAGGTGGCCATGCTGATTCCCTCCATTGACCTGCTGGGCGGCAAGATCGTGCAACTTGTACAAGGCGAAAAAAAACAACTGGAGTCCTCGGATTTCGAATATTGGATTGGCCGCTTTTCGAAATACCCGCTGGTACAGTTGATCGATCTGGATGCAGCCCGCGGTACGGGCGACAACCGTGCCGTGATGCAATCGATTCTCCAGCGGCTGAATTGTCAGGTTGGCGGCGGCATCCGGAGCCTCGACTCCGCGCGAAGTCTTCTTAAGGCGGGAGCACGCAAAGTAATCCTTGGCTCGGCGCTAATGAAAAACGGCGAGGTTGACGCGCGGCACGCGCAGCAACTTGCCGAGGCTCTCGGCACCGCGCCCCTGGTTTTTGCCATCGACTCCAGGAAAGGGCGGGTCGCGATCGAAGGCTGGCGCAAGCAGACCAGCGTCACCGCATGCGACATGGCCCGCGCATTAGAACCTTTCTGCAAGACTTTTCTCTATACCAACATTGAAACGGAAGGTCTGATGCGCGGCCTGCCTTTGGAACCTGTTCAGGTCCTCCAGCGCGCAACGACACGCCACCTAGTGGTCGCCGGCGGCATCACCACTCAGCAGGAAATCGAAGTGCTGCATGCCATGGGCATCGACGCTGTCGTAGGCATGGCCGTCTATTCCGGCAAGGTCCCTGCTTGACCCAGTCTCTCGACGGGCAAAGATAGGGGCATGCGAACCTTTCTCGCATGCCCTCATCTCGGCCTTTCAACTTTGGTTCTATTCCTTCTCGCCGGTACTCGGATTCAGAAAGAGAACGCCGTTGCTCCTCATCTTTGTGAAGTTGAAGAACTGGGTCAGGGAGTTCGCGATTCCATCGTACGATCCCTGGCCAATGCGCTGACCGCCCAGCCAGTTATCTTCCACGAAATGAATCACGGAACTCTGGTCGGTCACACTGTGGTCCACGAAGTTCTGTTTCGCCCAGGGTGAGATCACCAGCAGTGGCAACCTCGGGCCGTATCCGCAGCGTCCGAGGGCGTGTGGGTTCGCGGGATTGAAGCCAGGGAGTGAGGTGGCTGCCGTGCCGCAAGCGCCGGGTCCAGTCAGAGCGTCCGCCGGGCCGGTGGAGGTATTTACGATCGGCCCCATTTGATGGTCGTACCAGCCGTCGGAATCGTCATACACGATCACCACTGCGGTGCTGCTCCAGGAGGGCAGTGATTCCAGGAAGTTAATGGTATTCACCAGGAACGTCTGCTCATCCAGAGGATCGGAATAGCCCGCGTGGCCGTCTTGGAAAGCCGACGCCTTCAGGAAGCTCACGGCCGGCATGTTTCCCGCGGCTGCGACGGTGAAGAAATCCTGCAGGTCGTACTGGTGATTAGCGGGACCGGCGTTTCCGATTTCGGCAAGCGAAGCCGGTGGAGTGTGCGCATAGTTCGCCGTAGAGCCGTAATAATTGAAGAAGGAGTGATGGGGGATATAGTCGCTGGTGGACACGCCGTCGACTTGATTCACGGAGCTGCGATGGCAGCCGCTCGTTCCATTGGGATTCACCGTGGATAAATTGAAGCCGCCCATGAACGAGCCCCACGTCACACCGGCAGCGGTCAGCAGATCGCCTATGTTCTTGCTTCCCATGGTGGCCTGAGCCCGGGTCGGACTGGAGCACACGTCGCCGAGCGGGTCGGCATCGTTGATCAGGGTCAGAGAACCATCGCTGCCGCCGTTCACTTCGTCTCCCGTACCGTTTAGCGTCGCGACCACTCCGTTGGTCTGTCCGGAAACCAGGTTGACCACACCCGGGCTCGACGGACCAAACGTTGTGCCGTAAGAGTTGTCGCTCATCGCAAAATTCTGGGCGTAATTCCATTCGGCGGTAACCGTATTGCCGTCAAAATAGCCCATCACGATACTGCTGCCGCCCGACCCCGTGTCCAGCGGAAACACATCCATCAGGCCGGCATCAAATGCTGCCTGCTCTGCCTGGTAGTTGTGATCCTGGTCCGACGTAACTGCTTGCGAACGATCCAGCCGGAAGGGGTTGGAAGCTCCCGACCCGTTAGCAGGGTTCAAGTTGGGATTGTTGTTGAGCAGGGCATAGGTCAGCCCGTTGACCGTTGGAGTGTTGGCCGCCGCTTTGAATTTCGGCTCGCCTTTTGGGTTCAGCGCGTTCGGATAGGTGCCAAAGTAATGGTCGAAAGAAACGTTTTCCTGGAAAATCACAACCAGGTGCTGAATGGGAGTTGCCGTCGAGATCAAAGCAGTAGCTGCCCTGACCGGCTTCGAAGCCGCAAAAGCGGGCAGGGCGATTGGTCCTAGCGCCGTGGTCAACGCCAGCAGCAGAGCCGTCGTTTTCCGGGGGGCTTCCGATAAATTCAGCGTCTTAAACATTCGTCCTCCTCAAGTCCCGTCAATCCAAGAGATCGCCGTCGCATTGCTGCCAGGAGATTTACGGACTCCGTCTCTTTCCGGGTAGGAGAGGAAGATAACCGCCCAATGTTTCACGGCGGTTGCACGAAAATTAATTGAGCGTGAATAGAACGGGAAGAATGCTGCGTTTCAGCTGCTCAGACGCTCAGGCGGTCCCGGCTGGCCGAGTGGGCCCTTGGAGCAGAACGCCTAACAAGTATAGGTTTCTGTTTTTGCCGGAGTCTGAATCGGGCGCGACGCTAACGCGGCTGCAGTGACTCATCGACCACGGCTTTGCCGCCCTTATCCACCGTCACCACTCGGCTGACGGGAGCGTATCCACTCATTGTGATGTCGATCACATAATTTCCAGGATCGAGCATGATTTCAACTGGAGACGCTTTTTCCAGCATGTGCTGGTTCACCGCGATTTGCGCTCCCTTGGGCTGAGTTCGAATACTAACCGTCCCCTGACCGGGTTGGGCGCCATTGCCGCCGAACAGCTTTTTCATTTTCCCAACCGTCCGGATGTTGTCCACGTTCCCCATGGGACGCAGAGTCGGCGACATCGCCACGGTTTGTCCCAAAGCAAATTGGGCTGACGCGGTTTCGTCGATGTATCCCATCTTGCGAATCAAGACAATGTGTTGGCCTTTATCCACACTTACCTGTGCGGGCGTAAGTTTCCCCATATCCTTGCCGTCAACGTAAATGTTGGCGCCAGGGGGATTGCTGGTCGCGGAAAGAGTCGCCATCAACTGCACGAGATGGACGATTACCCCAGCCTTGCTGCCAGAAACTACTTTCACGGTGCGTGAATCGGTGACGTACCCGGCTTTGCTTACCGTGATCGAGTGCGACCCTGGATCCAGGCTCGACACAGCCAACGGAGTCACCCAGGTCGGATCAGTTGCCCCATCGAGGCGCACCTGCGCGCCTTGGGGGGTGGAGTCAACCGTCATTTGCCCAGGAATAACGACGGGCGCAGCAGCGGCCTTTTTCCTGGCATTTCGCGCTTTGGCAGACCGTGGCGTCTCCGGCTCCACGGCTTCCGAGGTTTCTGCCGGCGGCGCTGTCGGCGCCTGATGAGTTACGGGTGCGCTGCGCGGCGCGGGCGCCGGTTGTTCCGGCGCGGGCTGTGTTTCCGCTGCTGGAGTCGTCGCGCGAGCGGAGCTGGAATCGTCATCGCCATTCATATTATGGATGTGGATCCAAAGCCCGATGGTGACCACCAGAATCAGCACGACCGCACCTGCGATCGAGTAAAGCATCAACTGCGGAGGGACGCTCTTGACCTCTTTGATTGCCTTCTGCGCCACTTCCCGAGGATTCACCCGCGGCTTATCGTCGATTTCCACGTGCCCCGAGAATTCGGTTCTGCCCGGAGCCGCCGCAGGAACTGGAGGCGGTGGCGGAGTCTCGGGTCGAATCACCACTTCCTTCAGTGGAGGCAATTCAGAAATTTCGGAAAAGCTGGTAGACGCTGCCTGCGCTGGCGCGTCTTCGGCCATCATGGGATCAAACTTAAGCGCCGGAGTGCTCGTCTCCGTCGGCTCAAACGCGGGAGGCTCGGCCACCGCAGAGGACATGTAAGGCGACTCTTGCTCTGCGCTGCCATAACTCACTACCGGTTCCGACTCTGACACTTCGATCGAATTGTCGAATCCCGGCACGGTGGAACTCGAGGGCGATCCCGCTCCCCATCCCGCAGCGGCCGCGGCAGCCTTCGGCGTGGATGACTCCGCATTAACTGGAGTCGAGACCGATTCTCCTCGCTTGGGCGCAACACTCGATCTGGCTGCGGCAGGCGCAACAGACTTTTCAGCCGGTTTCGCGACCGGAGCAACCCGGGGCGCAACCGGCGCAGCGGGACGCGTCGGCGCAGGCGGTGCGGAAACTGCCTTCGACGCAACGGGCTTGGGTGCGACGGGTTTAGCTGCAACCACAGCCCTCGGAGGCGCAGCCACTGGAGCTTTCGCTACCGGCGCCGCTTTCTTCGCTGCCTGCGGTTTCGACTCCTTGCAGTTTTCCAGGTCGTCCAACAAAGCCCGCCCGCTTTGGTAGCGTTCCGCAGGATCCTTCGACAGCGCCTTCATGATGAGGTCGCTGAGGAGCGGATGAAGTTTTTGGTTCAACTGCACGGGAGCGACCGGCGTGCTGTCGAGAATGCACCGGTGAACCGAGTCTGCGTCTGGGCCATCAAACGCTTTGCGATCCGTCACCATCTCGTAGAACATCGCGCCCATGCTGAAAAGATTCGACCTGCCATCGATCTTGTCGCCCAGCACCTGCTCCGGTGACATGTAATGCAGAATGGAGGGCGTGTCGCCGGGCATGCTCCCGACGAATTTCCCCGCGCTGGAAGCGCCCATGCTCAGAATCTTGATGCTGCCATCCCACGCGCACATTACCTTGGCCGGTTCCAGGCTGTAGTGGTGCACTTGCGCGGCGTGCGCCTTGTCCAGGCCGCTGCACACTTGCCTGCCGATATCGAGCAGGTCCCAGATCGAGAATCCTTCTTTGCGCGCCAGCATTGTTGCGATGCTGTTGCCTTGCACATATTCCATGGCGACGCAGAACTGCCCTTCGATTTCGCCCGCGCCGAAGATGGGCGTGATATTCGGACTCGATAGGCTCTTGGTGCTCTCCGCTTCTTCCAGCAACGCCTGCTGCAACGGTCCGGCATTTTCCCCAAAGGCGCTTAACTGAATCGCCTTCAACGCGACCGTCTGTCCGCTCTCCGGGTCGTTGGCTTTATACACCGTCCCAGTTGCGGATTTCGCGAGCTCACTTAAAATCTCGAAGTGACCGATCTTTGTGGACATTGCTTTTCCAGCCTCGTTCCCGACACGCCTTTCCCCTCTGCGCGAACGCACAATTCGGGCGTAATCCGGAGTGAGTCAAACCTAGGATATATCTGGAGGGTTTCAGGTTCGAGTTACCGAAGTACCCGAAAAAGCGGCTTGGAAACAGCCCCGCAGAAGTCGCCCGGGAGATCGCCGCCGGGGATTTGTGGGGCATTTCACGACGAGCTTGTCGCAGGAAAGAGCGGGAGGATGGAAAAGCCCGGAAAAAAGAAATGGCACACTCGTGGCATAGGCCGCGAGCGTGCCCGTCTACTAAGAATTCACTCAGCTTAACGTCGCTGCCGATCCTGCGCTGGAGTTTTCGGTGATCGGCACAGCTGCGTCGGCAATCCAGTGCCACGCCCGCCGTCCGTTGTTGAGCACCACCGCCTGAGCTTCGCCATAGTCGACCAACCGGTTGAGCACCGTGGTCACGGACGCCACCGGATCCTTATGCCGATCCAGCATGGGCGGCATTTTTTTGTGGATCTCATCGCACACGTCGCGCGCGCTCAATGC
This sequence comes from Candidatus Sulfotelmatobacter sp., assembly GCA_035308125.1. Lineage (GTDB taxonomy): Bacteria > Acidobacteriota > Terriglobia > Terriglobales > Acidobacteriaceae > Sulfotelmatobacter. The sequence continues at coordinate 8,163 of DATGHF010000028.1, read as the reverse complement.
CCGCCCCGCTTCCATCAGAATCATGCGGCACGCCTTGGTGAAACCCGGCTGACGCCCGTTGCTCTTGCGATCCACCAGTTCGAGCAACTCCTCGCTCAACACCCCATCTCCAAATAGATTGGCCAGCCCACTGATGGTTTGCTTCACCGTGCCTATGCGTCGCATCACATCTGCCCGCTGCTTCAGCAACTGGCGCAGTTCCTCATGCGCCTGGCGTACTACTTCCTGCACGTGGCCATCCCCGTAATTCGCAATGGACTTCGTCCCACCGTTTCCCTTGTGCTCGCTCAGCATAGAACCCCCTTTGACGAACCATGACCAACATCGACGTATCCGGTGCTCCCGAGCAGGCAGGGCTACCCCCACTAACCTGTACGCAAGATTCAGTCCCGGCGTTCCCCGATTTTCTTGCTGCAAACCATCCGATCCGGAAACGTGCCGCGTTTCGCTTTGTTAGACGCCCGAACCGGAATTTGGTTAACCAAAGAATCAGCACCCGGAACTGGCCTGCCTGCCCAATTTCCTCCGCAGCCGAGCTGTTTGGGACCCAACTCGTGTCCAAATTGGTTCATGTCCCAAATCGGACAGGCGATTCCACTCCCCTCCTAACTCGCTCGTCCCAGGGTCAACCTTCCGCCCTTGCGTTCCGATGAAAAGTAATATGGCAGCATCTGCGCCGACGGCTGCAAGCCCCGCGCTCTCCACGGCGCCTCTCACGGTATTGCTGGTGGGAAACCAGGAAGAAGATTTTTTTCTGATCCGCGAGATTCTCACCCGTAACAAAGCCGGGTTCTCAGCGGAACTGGATCACGCCAACTCTCTGGACGAAGCCAAGGTCATGTTGCTGCGCAAGGCTTACGGACTCGTGCTTTTCGACTATGCGATCAAAGATGCCGCCGCCGTCGAGCTTCTCTCGCAGTTTCTCCACGGCGGATCGCCGATCCCCTTCATTCTTTTGACCGAGGACGCCAATGAGAAGTCGGTGGCCGAGATCATCGGAGCCCGCCTCTGGAATTGCATGGAGCGGTCGGACTTGAACGGAGCGAACCTTGTTCGTACGATTCGCTGCGCCCTGGCACTGCATGCCATGCAACGGGAGACTTTGTCGACTCACGATACCCTGCGCAAACTTTCGCTCGCGGTCGAGAAATCCGCGGACACGGTCATGATCGCGGACCGTGAAGGCATCATCCAGTATGTCAATCCCGCATTCGAGACCCTTAGTGGATACCTTCGCGAGGACGTGATCGGCAAGACCCCTCGCATCCTCAAGTCGGGGGAGCACGGTCCTGAGGTGTATCAGGAACTGTGGAAAACCCTGCTCGCGGGCAACGTCTATCGCGGCATTCTGGTAAACCGTAAGAAAAATGGCGACCTGTTTTGCGTGGAACAAAGCATCAGCCCGGTGCTTGATGAGGCGGGAGTCATCACTCACTTTATCTCCAACGGACGGGATCTCTCGGAACGTCTTCGTCTGGAGGCCCATCTGCTACAGGCGCAAAAAATGGATTCGATTGGCCGCCTCGCGGGCGGAGTTGCGCACGATTTCAACAATCTGCTGACCATCATCACCAGTTACTCGGAGCTCGCGCTCGACTCGGCCAATCCCGGAAGCGACATCGAGAACAAGCTGAAGGAGATCCTTTCCGCCGCGCGCCGCGCGACTCAACTAACCCGGCAGTTACTGGCCTTCAGCCGCAAGCAGCCGCAAGCTTTAAGGGTCGTCGATCTCAACCAGGTAATCGCGGAGATCACTCAGCCCTTACGCCGCCTGATCGGGGAGGACATCGAACTGACCTTTGCGCCGGCGGGACAGAACCGGGTTCGCATCGATCCCATCCAAATCGAGCAGATTCTCCTGAACCTGGCCGCCAATGCCCGCGATGCCATGCCGCAAGGCGGGCATCTCACCATCGAAACCTCCGATGCGCATCTCGACGACGCCTATGTTCAGTGCAAACAGGCCGTGGTTTCCACCGGACACTACGCTCTGATTTCCGTGACTGACACCGGCGGCGGCATTTCCCCGGATCACCTGCCGCACATCTTCGAACCGTTCTACACCACCAAGCCCTCCGGCGAAGGCACCGGCCTCGGACTGGCAACGGTTTATGGCATCGTGAAACAAAACCGCGGCTTCATCTGGGCTTACAGCGAGGCGGGCGTGGGCACCGTTTTCAAGATCTACCTGCCCTGCGTGGCCGCCAGCGGCGCTCACATCGAAGTCGCCGCCCCCCTGATCGAACTGCCCTTGGACGGTTCGGAGACCATCTTGCTCGTGGAAGACGAGAATGCGGTGCGACGCGCAGTCTCCGAGTTCTTGAGCCTTCACGGCTACACGGTTCTCGAAGCGAAAGACGGTCTCGATGCCCTTGCCATCGCCAAGGATTACGGATCCACCATCCATCTGGTGATCAGCGACGTGGTGATGCCGAACATGAGTGGAGGGCAACTCGCCAAGGAACTGCGCATCCGCCGCCCAGAGAGCAAGGTCTTGTTTGTCTCGGGATACGCCGGGAAGACTCTGATCGATCACAAGGTCGTAGACCTCGATATTAATCTCCTGCAAAAGCCTTTTTCGCTGAAACAGCTATGCGGAAAAGTCCGCTCCATGTTGGGCCACACCCCTGTGAGCCCGCCCCTGATGAAGTCTCCGCAATAGTCGATTCTCATTCGCAAGCCTTATGCTGCAGTGCGTCGGTATAATTACATGCTTGCTGTAAGGCTGTGACTGCGCCCCACAACTCGATGGGCGCATTGCCGATGCCTGCCCTGCTCATGGCTTCTCACAACTTGTTTCAAGTCTCGGAAGAAGCCTTGGCTGCCGCGCTGCTTCTTATTCTTACCGGTGCGATCGTCTATTCATTTCTATCGATCGTGGCGGCGCAGCGCTATCTCGCAGTTCGTCCACCTGAATTGCGCGGGTTTGAATCCATCAGCATTCTCAAGCCACTAGCCGGCCTTGATCTCGATCTCGAATCGAACCTGCGCACTTTCTTCGAACAGGATTACCCTTCTTTCGAAATTCTGTTTGCAGTGCGGGAGGAGACCGATCCCGCAGTAGAGGTCGTGACCCGTTTGCAGCGTGAGTATCCCAAGATTTCTTCGCGACTGCTGCTCACGGGCGAACCACCGTACCCCAACGCGAAGGTCTACAGCTTGCAGCAAATGCTTCGCGCCGCCGCTAACGACTTGGTTGTGATGAGCGACAGCGACATGCGCGTGACTCCCGCACTGCTGCGCAGCGCGGCCGCCGAGTTTCAGGACCAAAAAATAGGGGTTGCGACCTGCCCTTACCGCGCTGTGCCGGGGCCCAGTTTTTGGTCAGGCCTCGAAGCCCTAGGCATGAACACGGACTTTTGGGCAAGCGCCCTCGTCGCCAGGATGATGGAAGGTATGCGCTTTGCCGTTGGTCCGACGATTGTAGCGCGGCGACGTATTCTGGAATCCATTGGAGGATTCGAACGCCTCAAAGACTATCTGGCCGAAGACTTCGTGATGGGAAAGTTCGCCGCTGAAGCCGGGCATGGCGTCATCCTCTCGTCCTATGTAGTCGAGCATCACATTGGCAGCGCCACATTTCGGCAGAATGTGGCACATCGCCTGCGCTGGGCCCGCAGCACGCGCCGTTCCCGTCCTGCAGGATATGTCGGGCAACTCTTCACCATGCCGCTGCCCTTGGCCATTCTGGCATGTTTGGTGGCGCCGGCGTGGTGGTCGGTTCTGCCGGCTGCGTTTCTGGTTCGCGCCCTGGCAGCGTACATTGTTTCGCGCCGCGTACTGCACACCCGAATCAACTGGCCGCTGTTGCCGGTCGAGGACCTCATGAGTTTCTGCTTCTGGATCGCAGGATTTTTCGGAAACACAATCTCGTGGCGCGGACGTCGCTACCGTCTGTTTTCCGACGGCAGGTTCGAGCTCATCGCGTCGCCTCCGGCGAACAAGTAGATGGCAAGTGGATCGGTGACGGTGTGAGGCGGGCACTCTTGCCCGCCAACTCTATCCACAAGCTAACAGCCTATGAAAACGCACCCTGTTATGAATCCGTCCGGCTGAGCTTGCCGTTTTTCAAAACAAATCGGTCACCCCGCCAAGTCACGCTGTGTCCGGCCAGGCCCGCTACCCACACTCCAACCGCGACCAGATCCCGAAGCGGAAGCAACCAGAGTTGCCCGATGAGTTGCCGGTCACCAAGAACGCGCCTGCCCACCACGATCGCGACCGCAACACGCAAGAGCAAAGTAGTTCCAGCTAAGGCCCAAGCCCATAGCGCGGCGCCAGACGCAGCCATCAGAGTGCACGCCCACAGGAAACCGAACGTGAGCGCCAAACCCAAGTAGCCGCCGACGCGCGAATCGCGCACGCCACGCGACCAGCGCAACTGGTGCGAGAGAAACTGAGACAGGCTGTAGGCCGGAAGATTGGTTTCAACCACTACGTCGGAGAGCCTTACCTCGAGTCCCTGATCGGCAATCCGCCTGCCTAATTCATAGTCGTCTGCAAGATAATCGGCGAACGACTCGAAGCCTCCGATCTTCTCCAGGTCGGCGCTCCGGAACGCCATGGTCGACCCTAATCCAAACTTCAGTCCGCCCTCCAGCTGACGGGCCGCCAGCACTCCCGCGCAAAAATCAGTGCTGATTCCCAGCGACTCGATTTGCGAACCCAGCGTGTGTGCCGCCGCTCCCCGGTAGAGGCACGTCACCATTCCGACCTTCGGATCCGCGAGTGGCGCCATAACGCGACGCAAATAATCGCTCTCCACGCGAATATCGCTGTCGTTGACCAACAGGAGCTGATAACGCGCCTCCGCCAGCATCTGCGCCAGGTTGCTGACTTTTATGTTTGCGCCCAGAATCTGACGGCACACGATTAACCGGATACTCAGTCCAGGAAACTCGCTCTGCAACTTCCGCACGCTCGCCACCGCTGAATCGTTAGGATCGCTAACCCCAAAAATGATTTCGTACTCGGGATAGTCCTGCAGACAGTGACTGCGAAAGCTCTGATAGATTTCCGGATCGGTACCCTTGAGCGGCTTGAGCATGGAAACAGGCGGCAGGATCTGCCCCGATGCAGTGCCGCCGCGCCGTTGTTGCAAAAACGCGTTTGCACTCCACAGGCAAAGAAGATAATAAGCCGAGCTGCAAGCCGCGCCGAAAGCCGCAACCGCCTCGATGAGCCTGAAGATGAAATGATTCATGCGTCCGCGCGGGCCGTTCTATTCGTAGCGCAGCGACTCAATGGGATCGAGGTTCGCGGCCTTCCACGCCGGGTAGATCCCGAAGACCAACCCAACTGCTGCAGCGGAGCTGAAGCCAAACGAGACCCAAAACATCGACATGCGCGCTGGCAGCGAGGGCCAGACCATGGGAATCACCCAGACGACCAGGGCTCCAGCAAGTATGCCGATGATTCCCCCAACGGCCGTCAGCATGATCGCTTCCAGCGTGAACTGCAAAAGGATATCCCGCTTGCGCGCGCCGATCGCTTTGCGCACTCCAATCTCGCGGGTCCTCTCGGTTACGCTGACCAGCATGATATTCATCACGCCCACACCGCCCACGATCAGGGCCACGCTGGAAATCGCAAACATACCGACAAACAAGGCGCCCGTAAGCTGGTTCCATACGTCCGAAATCGAATCGGAGGTCATTACTGCAAAGTTATCCGGCTTATCGAACGCAACTCTCCGCCGGCGCCGCAGCAATTCCCGAATCTCGTCCATCGCCTTTGGCATATCGTCGTGCGATGTGGCCTTGACGCTGATCACATGCTGCTTCATCTCGGGGTGCAGGGTCTTGAAGGTCTTCAACGGCAGGATGACCCTGTTATCGTTCGGGTCCTTCCCGCCGCCGAAGACTGACTTGATCTTCGTCACCGTGCCAATCACCTCGAACAGCCGGCCCTCGATGTTGATCTCTTTGCCGAGCGGATCCTGATCGCCAAACAGTTCGTGCTGCGTCTCGTAGCAGACCACAACCACCCGCGAGTGGTGCTCGTCGTCAAAGTCGCTGAACCAGCGGCCGGTGGCCATCGGCAAGTCGAACACGTTCTTGGCCGATGCCATGTCTCCTTCGAGGATGGTGTTCTTCACTTTCTTGTCCTGATACTTGACCGAGTAGCTGCCGATTCCCAACTCGGGCCGGAAAATTCGTAACCCGGCCGAAACTGCCTTTACGTGGGGTAAGTCGCGCATCGCCAGCGCGTCGTCATAGGTAAGCTCCTTGCGCATGCGCATTTCGTCGGTCATGCGGCCAAAGGTGAAGAAGTCCAGGTGGAATACGAAAATAACATTCGATCCGATGCTGGCGACCAGATCGCGGACATTGTCGTCGAGTCCGCGCCCGATAGAAGAGACCCCGATGACCACCGCTACCCCGATCACAACCCCCAGCACGGTCAGCGACGAGCGTAGCTTATTGCCGCGCAGGGTGTCCGTCGCCATCCGCACAATCTCGCCGAATTCGTTTTTACGCATCATAAGTTCGGCTTCCAGCTCCCGGCGATCGTTGATCGACGATCGTTGACCGAATTTGTTTCCCGGAAGCCGGACGCCCAGAGCCGGAAGCCGGAAATCACATTTCAAACCGCAACGCCACAATCGGATCCAGCCGCGCCGCCTTGCGCGCGGGATAGACTCCGAAAAAAACTCCCACGCTGGCCGCCACCAGCAATCCCGAAGCTACCGCCCACAGCTTGATCGACGAAGGCATCCCGATGGCCAGAGTGACCAGCGTCGCCACGCTGGCACCGCCCAGCACTCCCAATGCTCCTCCGACCAGCGCCAGCACAACCGATTCGATGAGAAACTGCAGCAGCACGTCTTCACGGCGCGCGCCTAGCGCTTTCCGGATGCCGATTTCCCGCGTGCGTTCGGTCACTGACACCAGCATGATATTCATGATCACGATGCCACCGACCACCAGCGAAACACCCGCAATGCCAATGGTCGCCATAAAAAAGGTATTGCTCAGGCCTGACCAGATGCCGAGCAGGCTGGCATTGGTTTCAATTTCGAAACTGTCGTCCTCGCCCGGACGGTCGTGCCGGTGCGCGCGCAAGGCCACGCGAGCCTCGTCCATGGCCTCATTCAGCGGCACGCCGGTGGCCGATGCCTTGCCCCAAATACTGATGCTGTTATTGTGCGACCCGTACTGTTTCAGAAATACAGTAATAGGAATCAGCGCATAGTTGTCGGCGCTCTGGCCCAGGGTCTTGCCTTTTTTCTTTCCGACTCCAATCACCTGGTAGGTCGAGCCGTCGATGCGAATTTCCTGCCCGATCGGATCGGCGCCCGCCATCAGGTGCTCCACAATGTCGGTGCCCACCACGGCCACCGGCGTACGGACGTTCATATCCGTTTCATTGAGCATGCGCCCGGCGGTAAGATCCGTGTCCAGGATCGTCGCCATCGAAGGCGTGATTCCTTGGATCGTGGTATCGCTGATCGATTGTTCGCCGTGCTTCACCTTCCCGCTGCCGCGCAGCACCGCGCCCACCTCTTCACAATCGCGGCAAGCCTCCGCGACGGACTGGTAGTCCTCGAGAATCAGATTCTTCCGTTTCTCGGCCGCCAGAAAGTGATCCACATTGGTCTCAACCGCAGACATCTTCGAGATGATGAACACGTCGGCACCCAGATTGAAAATCTTATGGGCGACGTAGTCATTGATGCCGGAGACGAACGTCACCACGGCAATCACGGCAGCCACGCCAATCACCACCCCCAGCAGCGTCAGTACAGAGCGCAGCTTGTTCGCCCACAGCGACTGCAAAGCAATGCGGATGGCTTCGAGGGTATTCATGAGGCGGACCTCGGACCTCAGCCGTCGGACTTAGAGCTCGGACCTCGGTATTCTGGCCCCGACCAGGGCGAGATCAGTTTATCAGCGAATCCAGAGCCGCTGCCAGAACAGGGACGCCCGGGTCTAGGCCAGGTCCGGAAGCTCCGTGCGGGGCTGACGTCCGAGGGCCGAGGTCCGAAGTCTGCTCTGACATATAATGACTAAGTTGGCAGCTGGACCGGACGGTCGCTTCCCGCGCTTTCGGGCGCTGGGAGAGGAAAGTCCGAACTCCACAGAGCGGTGTGCCGGATAACGTCCGGGAGGCCGGGTTCAAGCCCGGTTGACGGAAAGTGCCACAGAAAACATACCGCCCCGC